>JBLWYG010000001.1:0-163480 GCA_048267045.1 Roseovarius sp.
CCCCTGCCGCGCGAGATCGCCCAAGGCGCCCGGCAGGAGCTGTCGGACCATCCGATGATCTGCGGCGGATGTGGCGCCAAGGTCGGCCCCGAGGCGCTCAGCACCGCCCTTGCAGGCGCGCGCACCGGCCAGCGCGATGATGTGCTCATCCGCCCCGGCGATGATGCCGGCGCGCTGCGCATCGGCGGGCAGGTGCAAGTCATCAGCACCGACCATCTGCGCGCGTTCACTGCCGATCCGTGGCAGATGACGCGCATCACGGCGCTGCATGCGCTGGGCGACGTCTGGGCGATGGGCGCCGCGCCGCAGGCGGCACTCGCCAATCTCGTACTCCCCCGGATGAGCGGCCCGCTTCAGGCTCGAACGCTGGCCGAGATCATGTCCGCCGCGCAGGATGTCATGGCCGAGGCGGGTGCCGAGATCATCGGCGGCCATACGACTCAGGGCGCCGAGATGACTATCGGCTTCACCGTCACCGGCCTGATGCCCGAAGGTCGCGCCCCCATCGGTGTCGGCGGTGCGCAACCTGGCGACCACCTGATCCTGACGGGCGCGCTGGGCACCGGCGTGATCCTGGCCGCCGACATGCGCGGCGATAGCGATGGCGACGTGGTGCGCGGCGCGCTGGACCATATGGCAACCAGCCCCCAAGCCGCCGCACATAGCCTGATGTCGGCCCACGCGATGACCGATGTCACCGGCTTTGGCCTCGCCGGGCACCTGTTGGCGATCTGCCGCGCCAGCGGCTGTGGCGCGGCAGTGGACATGGGGGCGCTACCCCTGCTGGACGGCGCGCAGGCGCTGCTGGAGGCGGGGTACAGGTCGTCGCTGCATGAGGCCAATCGCGCTTGGGTAGCGGCGGATATCGAGGGCCTGGACATTGCCGGGCGCAGTGAGATCCTGTTCGATCCCCAGACTGCGGGCGGGTTTTTGGCGGCGCTGGCGCCACAGGCTGCGGAAAAGGCCGTAGCTCAAATGCGGGCGCATGGCGTGCCTGCCGTGCATATTGGTGGAATTCTGGACGGCCCGCCGCGCATCACCCTGCGTTAGAGCCTGCCGCGCGCTCTATAGCAGTGATCAAAGCCGGCAGCGCCGCTTTCAGCGCCGCATTGTCCAGCGCACGCAGATCGACCGTTTCAGGCTCTGCCATGTCATGCCGTGCGCGCGCCCGCTCATAGCCGGGATCGTAGTGCTGCACGATCAGTTCGGCAGCCAGCGCTTTGAAATCACGCGCATCGACCATCTGCTGCCAATGATCGACCATCTCGTGTCCGCGCAGATGACGCAGCAAATCAAGGCTGTCTTTCAGCAGGCTGGGACGCTCTGTCATGTCCCCATACGCCTCGGCCAGATAGGCCGCACGCGCCGCCACCGGGGCAGTGACGCGCACGGACGGCGCCGCTTTCATCGCGGACCACAGGCTGGGCGGCACGATGCGCGTCCCCACCTTGTGCGACTCGGCCTCGATCACAACAGGACGGCCCGGATCCAGCGCCGCGATACGCTGTGCCAGCCGTCCATCGAACAGCTTTTGCGAGGGTTGCCCGCCCGACCGCGCCCCAAGCGCCGAGCCACGGTGATTGGCAATCCCTTCAAGGTCAATGACCTGCATGCCCTCCTCCCCCAGCAGCTCAAGCAGGCGCGTCTTGGCCGTGCCGGTGTTGCCGTCCAATAGCACCGGTTTTACAGCCAAAGGCGCCTCATAGAGCATCTGAACCACAAGCCGTCGATAGGCACGATAACCGCCATCCAGCAGCGACACCCGCCAGCCGATCTGCTCCAGGATCGACGCGAACGAACCTGATCGCTGCCCCCCGCGCCAGCAATAGACCAAGGGCCGCCAACTGCCGTCCTTGGCGGAAAGCGGCCCCTCAATATGCGCCGCGACGTTGCGCGCAACTAGCGCGGCACCGATGCGCCGCGCCTTGAAGCGGTCCTCCTGCACATAGATCGTGCCAACTTCGGCGCGCTCGGCGTCGCTGAGACTGGGCAGATTGATGGCACCGGGCAGATGATCCTCCGCATACTCGGCCGGCGAGCGGGCGTCGATCAGCGTATCGACAGGCAAAGCGGCCAACTGGGCGATGTCGGTCAGCGCCAGCTTCATTGGTACCGCCTTTGCTCGGAATAACCATCAGGATCGTGCAAGTCGTCCCTGCCCGGACGGGTTCCGGCCCGGCGCTTGTCTGGCCCGCGCGATAGCGCGCAGGGCCGCATGTCAAAGCAGCGGCATATGGGCGTGGACTGCAACATCGAATACCCTTCATCTCCGCGATGCTCTCACCGCAAAATAAGGTTTCACTCAAGCATGAGTTTCTGGTTGCATGCTTTTTGCAGCATGTTCAACGTCGCTTGGCGGAAATCACCGATTTTTCTGGCCGGGTCGGTGCACTATCCGGAAGGGCTGATAACGTAGAGCTTGCGCATATGCTCGTGAATTGTCCACTCGCCTTTCCATCCCTGCGGCAAGATCAGCAGATCGCCCGGCCCGATGTTGCGGGGGTTCGAGCCATCGGCGTTCACCACAGTGGCCCGGCCTGCAAGGATGTGGCAGTATTCGCCCGCCGACGTGCGATCAGCGGTAAACCGGCCCTCGGTGCATTCCCAGACGCCGATATTGGTCAGACCATCGGGCGAGGACCAAAGGGTGTTCGCGGCCTCCGTCTGGCCTTCGGTCAGGGTGGTTGGCTTGGGCTTGAATTCGCCAATGTCGACGGTGGACACGTCGCCAAAACTGTCGAGGCTGATCATTCTGCAATCTCCCTGAATTGGTCTCTAATCTGCGTTTGAGACATTGTAGTGCGATCGCGCCAGCCATTCCGGCGCGATGTCGATGCCCCAGCCGGGGACGTCTGTCACGGTGGCGTGGCCATCCACGATTTCATAAGGGTTCGAGGTGAACAGGCCCTGCTGCCACGGATAGTAATCGGGGCCTTCTATGGAAAACTCCAGGTATTTTCCGGCATTCGGAATGGCGCGCAGAAGGTGCATAGTGAAAAGCGTGACCAGTGACAGGTTGGCGCAGTGGGGCGTGACGGGCAGATTTGCCGCCTCGGCCAACTTTACCACGCGCAGCGTGCGCGCGATACCGCCCAGGTAGAGGATATCGGGCTGCACGATATCGACGGCGCGCATGTCGATCATCCGCTTCCACGTGGGCAGGTCGCAATCTTGCTCGCCGCCGGTCACGTCGATATCCAGCGCATCCGTGACTTCCTTGGTCTGCTCCAATTCCCAATAGGGGCACGGCTCTTCAAAATGGGTAAAACCGTGATCCTCCAGCATCCGCCCCACCTTGATCGCCTGCGCGGGCGCGTAGCAGCTGTTCGCGTCGATCAGCAGTGCGGCGTCATCGCCCATCTCGCGGCGCATGATGGGGATGATTTCTTCGGTCCGGCCTGGCCATTCGTCGCGCCCACGGCCTACCTCGGCCCCGGCGCGCACCTTGAACGCGTCAAAGCCGTGGGCGTCGCGCAATCGCTTCATCCGGTCGGCCTCGTCCTTGGGCGTGATGTCGCGCTTCATCGAGCTGGCATAGGCACGGATGCGCCCCGGTGTTCCGCCCAGCAGTTGGGCAACCGGTTTGTCGGCCGCCTTCCCGCGCAGGTCCCAGATCGCCGTATCGACGCCCGACATCGCTCGGCGCAAGTAGGAGCCGGGAAATTTATGCTCGCGCTCGACGATCAGGTCCATCAGATCGTCCAGATCGGCTATATCGCGGCCCATCACATGCGGAACCACTTGCCTGTGCAGCACCTTGCAGGTGATGTCCGAATGATAGGCCGAGACCTGCCCCCATCCGGTGCTGCCATCCTCCACCGTCAGGCGGACAAAACCGATGAATTCCGTGGTGAAGGTCTCGATACGGGTGATTTTCATGTGGCTCTATCCTTGGGTAATCAGGTCGAACGCCCGCTCTCCCACCATCACGGCGGGGGCATTGGTGTTACCAGTGGGGATGGTGGGAAAGATCGACGCATCGGCGATCCGTAGCCCGGCTATGCCATGCACGCGCAGCTTGGGATCGACCACGGAGGTCGCCGCATCCTGCCCCATCCGGCAGGTGCCGCATTGGTGAAAGACGGTCCATGCGTCGCGGCGCGCGAAATCGAGGATTTCGTCATCGCTCTGGCAATCGGGCCCGGGATCGAGCTCGGCCGCGATCACGCGTTGCAGGGCAGGCATCGACGCAATGCGCCGCACTTCACGCGTGCCGCGAACCATCAGATCGCGGTCATGCTGCGTGGTCAGATAGCCGCCTCGCATGACGGGCGGTGCCATCGGATCGGCGCTGCGCAGGGTAATGCTGCCCCGGCTGGTCGGCTTGGCGGGGTTGAAGCCGATGCGCACCGCAGGAAAGGGATCGGGGCTCATCAGGGGCCGCTTGCCAGTGGGCGCGCTGGAATAGCTCAGCGGCGAAAAATAAAGCTGCGTGTCGGGCGGGCCGTCCCCTTTGGCCAGACGGGTGAAACCGCCGCCTTGATTCAGGCTCATGGCCAGCGGGCCTTTCTGGGTCAGCACATATTGCAGACCGGCCAGCGCCTTGCCCCACCAGGGGCGCAGCACCTGGTTCAGGCTCGCCTGGTTGGTGCGGAATAGATGATCGCTGCCGAGGTGATCCATCAGGTTCTGGCCCACATGCGGGGCGTCCCGCACCACGTCGATACCGTGCTCGCGCAGATGCGCGGCAGGCCCGATGCCCGACAGCATCATCAGTTGCGGTGTGTTGATGGCTCCGCCGCTGAGGATGATCTCTGTGCCATGAGCGCGCTTCGTCTTGCCGCGCTGCAGGTATTCGATACCGGTCGCGCGCCGCCCCTCCATCAGGACGCGCGTCGCCATCGCGCCCGTCGCGATCCGAAAGTTCCTGAGCTTCCGCGCCGACCGCAGATAGGCTTGTGCGGTAGACGCGCGGCGACCGCCGGCGGTGGAAATCTGGTAGAAACACGCGCCTTCCAGTGCCGCGCCATTATAGTCTCTGTTAGTAGCGATCCCAGCCTCCGCCGCCGCCTTGACGTAGGCGCGCGTCAGCGGATGCACCCAGCCGTCCATGTCCGTTACGCTCAGCGGTCCGTCGCCGCCGCGATGCTCGCACGCGCCGCCGGTCCATTTCTCCAGCCGGCGAAATATGGGCGCAACATCCTGCCAGCCCCAGCCGGGTGCGGCGGCGCCCCATTCGGCATAATCATTGGGGTGTCCGCGCACCCAGACCATCGCGTTTATCGCGGACGAGCCGCCCAGAACCTTGCCGCGCGGCCAGTAGATGCACCGCCCGTTCAGTTCGGGTTCGGCCTCGGTCATGTACTTCCAGTTGAAGCGCGCGTCGTGGAACACCTTTCCATAGCCCAGCGGGATATTGACCCAAGGATGCCGCCCGGTGCCGCCCGCCTCCAGCAGCAGGACGGATTTGCCCAACTCAGCCAGCTTGGCAGCCAGTGCCGCACCAGCCGATCCGGCGCCGACGACGATGTATTCATAGCGTTCCATCAAGCTCAGGACTTACCACGGCCAAACAGTTGAGCAAGGACCATCATCAGTGTCGTCACCAGGATCATGATGGTTGAAATGGCGGCGATCGTCGGGTCGATCTGATCGCGCAGCGCGTTGAACATGTTGCGCGTCAACGTCGGGTTGTCCCCGCCCGAGATGAACATGGCGATCACCACCTCGTCAAAGGAGGCAAGGAAGGACAGCAGCATCGACGTGACCACCGCGAACCGGATCTGCGGCAGGGTAATGGTGAGAAACGCCCGCCACCTTGGCGCCCCCAGGGATCGCGCTGCATTCTCGAGGTTCATGTCGAATCCTTTCAGCGCCGATCCGGTCACAATGACTACCAGCGGGATCGCCAGCAGGCTGTGCGCCAGTACCAGCCCCGTGATCGTGTAGAGGATCTGCAACTTGACGTAGGCGTAAAAGGCACCCACCGCGATCAGCACCACCGGCACCATCATCGGCGTGATGAGCATGACGAAGGCCGCGCGGATATAGGGCAGTTTCGACGCATGCAGCGCATAGGCCGCCAGCACCCCGATGGGGGTCGCCACCAGCATCGTCAGCACCGCCGCCTTCAGCGAGGTCCAGGTGGCGTTCATCCACTCTTCTGACCCGAAATAGTGCCGATACCAGCGCAGCGACCACGTCTCGGGGGGGAATTCTAGATATTGCGAATCCGAAAACGACATCGGGATCACGATCAGCGTCGGCAACACCAAAAGCGTCATGGCGATCACCGCAAAGACATATAGCCAAAGCCGCTGGCCGTGGGTCACTTGCGTCTCTGAAGCAGGGGATTTGAGCCAATTCAGCATCAGTGCCCCCCGCCTGTCATTTGCTCGAGCCTCAGGAACCGCGATGCGATCCAGAGGATGATCGCGGTTATCACCAGAAGGACCACGCCCAGAGCACTGGCCGCGCCCCAGTTCACGAAAAGCTCGATGTTGGAGACGATCTTCATCGACACCATGATCACGCGCCCGCCGCCCAGCACCGCAGGCGTGACGAAGAACCCGAGGCAGAGGACGAAGACCATCAACGATCCCGCGAACAACCCCGGCGTCGAGAGCGGAAAGAAAACGGTCCAGAAGGCCCGCTTGGGGCTGGCGCCAAGGTTGGACGCGGCCTTGAGATAGTCGGCATCAATGGCCCGCATCGCGCCGTAGACCGGCAGGATCAGGAAAGGCAGCATGATATGCACCATGCCGATCAGCGTGCCGGTCATGTTATGCACGAACTTCAGCGGCTCGTCCCAGAGACCCAGACTGATCGCCCATTGGTTCACCAGACCCTGTTTCTGCAACAGCACCAGCCACGCATAGGTCCGCACCAGGAGCGAGGTCCAGAACGGCAAAAGCACGGTAACAAGGCACAGATTGGCCCATTTTGTGGGCAGCTGAGACATGAAATAGGCCAACGGATAGCCGATCATGATACAGAGCGCCGTGGTTAGCAGGCTGACCTGAAAGGTCGTGACAAAGATGCGCGAATAAGATTTCCGCGATACCATCCGCTCGTAATTTTCAAGCGAAAAATTACCGTCGGCCCCCACAAAGGACACGTAGAAAAGCCAGCCCACCGGGATCACAAGGATCACGAGGACCAGCAGCAGCGCGGGCGAGCCGAGGCCGAACAGCTTCCACCGTTCCATCCGCTCGTCGCGGCGCAGACCGGCCGCATGCATGTCGCCCGGAATATCAGTGACTGCCATCTAGCTGCCCCCCATCCGCTATGACGACCGTATCGGCCTTGTGCAGTCCCAGCTTCACCGTGTCACCGGCGCGCGGCAACCGCTCAAACGTGCCTTCGCGGATCGCACCGCGCACGGCAATCTCGCTGCCGTCCTTCAACCGCGCATAAAGCAGATAGCTTTCGCCCTGATAGACCAGTTCGGTCACGGTGGCGTCAAAGACGTTGGTATCCTCGGGCGCCTCGCCCACCAACAGCCGGGCGCGCTCGGGGCGCACCATCAAGAGCAGCGCCTTGGCCCCCGGCACGGCGCCATCCATCTGCAGGGCCATGCCGCCGAACTTGATGCCCGCCCCATCCCGCGTGACAGGCAGGAAGCTGGAATCGCCGATGAAATCCGCGACAAATTTGTTCTCGGGCCGGTCATAGAGGCGCTGCGGCTCCGCCAGTTGCATGATGCGGCCATGATTCACCACGGCGATCCGGTCGGACATAGTCAGCGCCTCGCGTTGGTCGTGGGTGACATAGACGGTGGTCATGCCCAGCTGTTCGTGCAGGTGGCGCAGCTCGATCTGCATGCGGTCGCGCAGTTTCTTGTCCAGCGCCGAAAGCGGCTCATCCATCAGCAGGATTCTTGGCTCGAACACGATCGAGCGGGCCAGCGCCACGCGCTGTTTCTGGCCGCCCGACAGCTGCTCGATCCCGCGATCGCCAAAGCCGCCCAACTGCACCAGCGCCAGCGCGCGTTCGATCCGTTCGGTCTGGTCGGCCTTTGATACGCCGCGCAGGCGCAGGGGGTACCCCACATTCCCGGCCACGGTCATGTGCGGGAACAGCGCATAGTTCTGGAACACCATGCCGACGCCGCGCAAATGCGGTGCGGTGCGGATCATCTCGTCCTCGCCGAATTTCAGGCTGCCGCGATCGGGCCGGGTAAAGCCCGCCAACACCATCAGCAGCGTCGTCTTGCCAGATCCCGACGGCCCCAATAGCGTCAGGAATTCGCCACTGCGCACATCCAGGGACACATCATCCAGCGCATGAATGCGGCCATAAGTCTTGGTCACGCCGCGCACGGTGATGGGCAGGGCCTCGGGCTTGGTGGTCAAAATCTTGCTCCCTCGTCTTGTCATCGGATGCGCGGGCGGATCGTGCCGCCCGCGCGTCGCGGTGCCACATCACTCGGTCAGCATTTCGTGATACATCTCGGCCGCGGTCTGCTCCCACTCGGCATACCATTCCAGTGAAATGGCCAGTTGCTTGGCCATGTTTTCTGGCGCCGAGGGCAGACTGGCCGCCACCTCGTCGCTGATTTCGCCGGTGTCGTAGGCGGCCGAGTTGGTGGGGCCATAGGTGATATATTTGGGCAGATCGTCCTGATATTCAGGCTTCGAGATCTCTGCGATGAATTCCATCGCCAGATCCTTGTTCGGGGCGCCCTTGGGAATGGCAAAGCAGTCGTAATCCAGAAGGCCCTGATCAAAGTAATAAGACACTTCGGCCCCATCTGCGGCGGCATTGTCGAACCGTCCGTTCCAGCCGGTCGTCATGTCCACCTCGCCATCTTTCATCAGCTGCGCCTGCTGCGCGCCCGAGGTCCAGAAGACGGCGATATTCGGCTTCAGCTCGCGGATCTTGTCCAGCGCCCGCTCGATACCCTCCTCGCTGCTCAGCTCGGTATAGACATCCTCGGGGGCCACGCCCAGCGCCATCATCGCAGGCTCCAAAGCGCCCGAGACGGTGCCGCGATAGGCGCGGCTGCCGGGGAATTTTTCGGTGTCCCAGAAATCGGCCCAGCCGCGCGGACCATCGTCGCCGAACTTGGCGGTGCTGAACGCGGGCACGACCGAAAAGACATCGCCGCCGACGCAATATTCGCTGTAGAACGCATCGGGGAAGTTACTGACGTCGATGAGACCATAATCCAGTGGCTCCAGCAGGCCCTCTGCTCCGGCGCGCGCCGCCGATCCTGATCCGCTGGCCACTACGTCCAGCGTCACTTGGCCCGACGACACTTGAAGGCGCACATCCGACATGCCGCCATACGTCTCTTGCTTGACGGTGTTGCCGGTCGCGGCCTCGTAGGGCTCGAACAATGCCTTGCTCTGCGCCTCCTGATACGAGCCGCCCCAACTGGCCACGGTCAATTCCTTGCCTTGGGCGTTTGCCATGGGGGCAAGCGCGGTGGTGGCCATCAGCCCCGCCGCCACGGTCAATGCGATCTTGCGTTTCATGTTTCTCTCCTCTGTTGGTTGAATGGCCCCGGTATTCCGGTGGCCGTTGGGGTTCGTCTTATCCCGCCATCGCGCGATTCCTCTGTCGCGCATCGTTCCAGCGATACCAGGCAACGGCAGCGGGCAGGAACCATGGACGCCCAGTATAGAAAGGTCGCGTCGGAAAGCGCAGGTCGTCGAAGGCCGTCCGCCCCTCGGCCAGGCCCAGCACCTTTTGCCCCATGCGCATGCCCAGATAGCTCGCCATTGACACGCCCGAGCCGCAATAGCCCAGTGCGTAATGCACTCCCTCATGCGTGCCGGTATGGGCCAATTCGTCAAAGGTATAGGCGACGGTGCCCATCCAGCTATGGCTGATGCGGGTACTCTTCAGCTCGGGGAAGATGCGGCACATGTCGTCATGCAGCCGCGGGCCGCTGACGGCGGTGTCCGCCTCGCCCGCCGAAACGCGGCCACCAAAGAGGATCCGCGTGCGGTCCGGTGAGGCACGGTAATAATAGACCACCTTGCAGGTATCGCTGGCGATCCGGTCGGTCGGAAAAAGCCGGTCGATGAGATCCTTGGACACGGGCTCGGTCGCTATGATGTAGCTGCCGATCGGAATCACGCGGCGCCGCTGCCAGGGTGTCGCGGCGGTGGTATAGCCGTTGGTTGCCACGATCACGTCGCGTGCGCGCACGGTGCCGCGCGGGGTGTGCACCTCATGGCCCGTGGGGCCGGATGCAATGGCGGTGACCGGCGTCTGCCCCTTGACCTGCGCGCCTGCGGCGATTGCGCTGCGGATCAAGCCATGCACATAGAGCGCTGGGTTTACCGCCGCATGGGCCGGGAACATAGCGGCGCCGTGATAGACATCGGTGCCCAGCTCTCGCCGCTGCTCGGCCTGCGGGATCATCTCTACCTCGATGCCCTCGGTGCGCCGCAGTCCCTCGGTATCGCGGGCCAGTTCTTCGTAGGCGGCGGGGGTGTGGGCCGCGTGAACGCGCCCGGCCCGGCGAAAATCGCAGTCTATGCCCTCGGCCTCGATCCGCTCGCCGATCCAGGCCAGCGCCGCGCGACCCTCGGCGCGGATCGCCTGCGCGCGCTCTATCCCGTGGCGCGCTGCCAGCTTCTCCAGCGTCGGCTTGATCGAGGTGCTGATCTGCCCGCCATTGCGGCTGCTGCACCCCCAGCCCGGCGTCTCGGCCTCCAGCACCAGCGTGCTGCGCCCGCCCCGCGCCGTTTCGATTGCCGCGTTCAGGCCGGTATAGCCCGACCCGACGATCACCACATCCACCTTGCTCGGCAGATCGGTCTGCAGCACATCGGGCGGGCGCAACCCGTCCAGCCAGTAGGAGGTGCCGGACCAGTCCGTCATCCACAGATCCGCCTTGCCGCTCATACTGTTTGGTTCCCGGGTCCGGTCCATCCAGGCCAAGGTTATGAAGTGGCATTGAATTTAGCAATTCAATATGGGTAATAGTTAATTTCGATTCACTTATATATGCGAGGCTACGCACCGCTCATGCCCCTGAAAATTCGCCATCTCGAAGTATTCAACGCCCTGTTCGAGGCCGGATCCGTCAGCAACGCGGCGCAGCGCCTCAACCTGACCCAGCCCGCCGTCAGCATCGCGCTTGGCAATCTTGAGGAAGAGTTGGGCTTTCGCCTCTTTCACCGCAGCCGGGGGTTCTTTGCGCCTACCGGCGAGGCGATGCAGCTGCGCGACGAAATCAGCCAGGGCCTGATGGCACTGGCCCGTGTCGAGCAGCGGGCTGATGACATCCGCCAAGGGTGGGCCGGCGGGCTCAGCATCGCGACCAATGGCGCGCTGGCGATGAATTTCCTGCCCGCGCTCATCGCGGATTTCCAGGCCGGGCATCCCGGCACCCATGTCGCGCTGCGCGTGCATTCCTCCCGCCAGATCGCCGACTGGACGGCCAGCGGTCAGGTCGATATCGGGCTGATCGACACGCCCGTACCGGTCGGCGGGCTTCAGGCCGAGGTGTTTGGCATGGAATGTGTATGCATCATGCAAAATAGCGACCGGCTGACCGCAGAGAAGGTCATCAGCCCTGCGCATCTCGCGGGGCGTGGCATGATCGGGGTCAATGGGGATCACGTCACGGACCGCCAGTTGAAACGTCTGATGGTCGAGGCGGGTATGCCCCTGCGCTATCGCGCGTTCAGCTATTACTATGCCATCGCGCGCGGCATGGTCGCGGCGGGTGGCGGGCTGGCCATCATCGATCCGATCAACGCGCACGCCGCCCTGCGGGATGGAGTGGTATGGCGCCCCTTTGCGCCGCTGATCCGACACGAGACCGCAATGATCACGTCCCGCGATCACCCGCCCGCGCAGGGCGGCGTGCTGATGCAGGAATTCCTGCGCCAGCGCATCGCGCCCTATTGCCTGCCGGGCGGCTAGACGCCGGGCACCGCTGCATTGCTGATCCCGCTCGCAAGGACCGGTCGTCGGCAGGCTGTCGCAGTGACAGTCGGGCCTGCACCGCCCGCCGGGACCGAGCGGCAACGAAGCTTGCAAGGCTCCGCTGAGTGATCGGTTGAGCAGACAAAGGTGTCGGGGTCGTGCAGCCATTACTTCAAGACCGGCAGCCAGAGGTATTCGGTGTAGTTCAAGGCAGTGGCTTGGTCAGGCCTGCGCTTGGTACCGCCCTCTCTGCGAGGATCGCGCGGATGGCAGGCAACGAAAAGAGCCATCCGGGCAGGGGGTTACCTGCGCCGCGCCCTCGTTTTGACTCCCCGTCCCCTCGCCATCGCCTCGCGGCGTGCTACGTTTCGTCGCACACGCAAAAGGAGATAGCCCGATGGCCATAACGCTGACCGTCAACGGCGCGCCCGTGACATTGGACGCTGACCCCGAGATGCCCCTGCTGTGGGCGCTGCGCGATGAGTTGCGCCTGACCGGCACGAAGTTCGGCTGCGGCATCGCACAATGCGGAGCCTGCACCGTGATGCTGAACGGCATGACCCGCCGATCCTGCGTCACCCCTATCGGCACGCTGGAGGGCGCGGACGTGCGCACCATCGAGGCGCTGGACGGCCCCGAGGCCGAGGCAGTGCAGACCGCCTGGGTCGCGATCAACGTGCCGCAATGCGGTTATTGCCAATCGGGGCAGGTGGTGGCTGCCACGGCGCTTTTGCGCGAGTTGCCGAAACCCAGTGACGAAGACATAGACAACGCGATGGCCGGAAACATCTGCCGCTGCGCGACCTATGCCCGCATCCGCCAGGCGATCCGCCAGGCCTCAGACAGTCTGGAGGGCTAGAACATGCGTCCGAGCATCAAGGCGATAGCAACCCCGCGCCCCACCCGGCGCGGTTTTCTGGCCGGGTCCGCCGGGCTGGTTCTGGGCCTCTATCTAGCGCCGAAGGCGCGGGCGAGCGCCGCAGAAGAGAGTTTCGCGCCCAATGCGTTCATCCGCATCGCACCCGATGACACCGTGACCGTTCTGGTCAAGCATATCGAGATCGGGCAGGGGGCCAACACCGGCCTGCCGATCCTCGTAGCCGAAGAAATGGATGCGGACTGGTCGCAGATGCGGGCCGAGCAAGCGCCGGTCGATCCCAGCCGTTACGTGAATACCGCCTTCGGCGTGCAGGGCACTGGCGGCTCGACCGGGTTGTCCAACAGCTACATGACGATGCGTCAGGCCGGCGCAGCGGCGCGTGCGATGCTGGTCGCTGCGGCGGCCGAGCAGTGGGGTGTGCCAGCGGGCGAGATCACGGTCTCGAACGGAACCGTGGCGCATGTGAATAGCGGCAAGTCCTCGGGTTTCGGCGCGCTGGCCGACGCAGCGGCAGGGATGGCGGTGCCGGAAAACCCCCAGCTGAAGGATCCGTCGCAGTTCACCCTGATCGGTGGCGAAGGGGTGACACGGCTGGACGCCAAGGCCAAGTCGAACGGCAGCGCACAGTTCTCCATCGACGTCTACCGCGAGGGGATGCAGGTGGTCGCCATGGTCCATCCGCCGAAATTCGGCGCGGTGGTGGCGTCGTTCGATGGCAGCGCGGCCATGGAGGTCGCCGGTGTCACCGCTGTGCGGCAGGTGCCGTCGGGCATCGCCGTCTATGCCGAAAATACCTTCGCCGCCTTCAAGGGTCGCGATGCGGTGACGGTGGAGTGGGACGACAGCGGCGCCGAGACGCGGTCCTCTGACGAGATGGCCCGCGTCTTTGCCGAGGCCACGCGCCAAACCGCCAAGGTGGCCGAGGCGGCGGGCGATGTGGATACGGCGCTGGAAAATGCCGCCGAGGTGATCGAGGCCGATTATATCTTCCCCTACCTCGCCCATGCCGCACTGGAGCCGCTCGACGGCGTGATCGAGCTGCGCGAAGGCGGCGCCGAGGTTTGGGCCGGCGAGCAGATCCCGACGATCAGCCGCCAGACGATGGGCGGCGTCCTGGGCATGGAGCCGGGCATGATCGACATTCACACCATGTTCGCCGGCGGCAGTTTTGGCCGCCGCGCGACGCCGGACAGCCATTTCGCCGCCGAACTGGCGCAGGTGGCCAAGGTCGCGGGGCCGGGGGCCTACAAGTTGGTCTACACCCGCGAGAATGACATGCAGGCGGGATACTACCGCCCGCTCACGGCGCATCACCTCAAGGCGGGGCTGGATGCGGAGGGTAATATCACCGCCTGGCTGAACACGGTTGCGAACCAGTCGATCATCGCCGACACGCCCTTTGCCATGATGATGAAGGACGGGCTGGATCCGACCGCCTATGAAGGCTCGAACGATCTGGCATATGACCTGCCCAACACCCGGCTCAGCTGGGCGCAGATGCAGGCGGGGGTGCCGACGCTCTGGTGGCGCTCGGTCGGGCATACACATACGGCCTACGCGGTAGAGACGTTTCTGGACCAGGTGTTGGAGGCCGGCGGGCGCGATCCCGTCGAAGGGCGCTTGGCGCTCATGCGCGAGGACCGGCCCCGCGACGCCGCCGTGCTGAGCCGCGTCGCCGAGATGGCCGGATGGTCCGGCCCCGGCATGGGCGAGAAGCGGCTGGGCGTTGCCGTCGTGCGCAGCTTTGGCAGCTATGTCGCGCAGATCGCCGAGGTCGAGGACCGCGATGGCAGCCCGCATGTCACCCGCGTCTGGTGCGCGGTGGATTGCGGCGTGGCGGTGACGCCCGACGTGGTGCGCGCGCAGATGGAGGGGGGCATCGGCTTTGGCCTTGGCGCCATCCTGCATGATGAGATCACGCTGGATGAGGGCGGCCGCGTGCGGCAGGCCAACTACGATGGCTACCCCATGCTGCGCATCGGCGAGATGCCGCAGATCGAAGTGTCGATCATCGCCAGCGATACGGACCCCACGGGGGTGGGCGAGCCGGGCACGCCGCCCATTGCGCCCGCGGTGGCCAATGCGTGGCGGGCGCTGACGGGCAAGATGCCCTACCGGCTTCCCTTTGCGCGGGGGGCAGTGTGATGAGGATATTCGACATGTTGAAACCTGCCCTGATCGCCCTGCCATGTCTGGCGCTGCCCGCGCTGGCCGAGGATCTGGCAGCGCCCGACAGCTTTGCCGGGATCGAGAGCGATGCGGAGCGGTCCGCCGCGATCTTTGCCGAGATGGGCAAGGTGCTTCAGCATCAGCGCTGCCTGAACTGCCATCCTGTCGACGGCACGCCCCGGCAAGGGGATGATATGGAGGTGCATGAGCCCCCCGTCGTGCGCGGCGGCGAAACCGGATTTGGCGCGCCGGGGATGCGGTGCATCACGTGCCACGGGGCAGAGAATGTTACCTATGTCGGCGCCACAGGGTCGGTGCCGGGACACGAGCCGTGGCATCTGGCCCCGCTGTCGATGGGCTGGATCGGTCTGACCCTGCCGGAGATCTGCGCGCAGATCAAAGACCCCGAACGCAATGGCGGCAAGACCCTGGCCGAGTTGCAGGACCACAACGCCAATGACGGACTGGTCGGCTGGGGCTGGAAGCCGGGCGAGGGCCGCGAGCCCGCGCCGGGCAGTCAGGAACGCTTTGGCGCCTTGACGCAGGCATGGATTGATGCCGGGGCGGGGTGCCCGGGCGGTTGAGGCTACGTCTCAGGGGCGGGGTCCGGCATGCGGCTCCAGCCGGTCTGCCCCGCGCCGAACCGGCGGATGTCGACAGGGCCAAAATCCTTGTCCCCAAGTCCGGCGGCGTAGCGTGTGACGGTGATCGCCTCGGGGGTCGCCTCGATCAGGTTGAAATCGTTTTCCTCGCCGCGCAGCCGGGTCGACAGGCCCGTGCCCGCATGCACCTGCAGAACCGCGCGCCGTCCGTCCCGGTAGGCGAATGGGGCCGCGCGCCAGCTATGCAGATGGCCCGTCAGGATCAAATCGACGCCCAGTTCCGCCAGCCGGTTTGCCGCGTGGTCCGCCCCGCGCATCGGCTTTTTGGTGTCGGTCGCGCGATGCTCCAGAGGGTGATGCGCGACAATCACGCGCGTGCGCAAGCCGGCATCCCCGAACGTGCGCTCGATCCGGGCCAGCGCCGAGCGGGTGAAGCGGCCGCTTTGATGGGCAAAGCGATTGACCGTGTTGACCCCCAGGACGACCATCCGATTGTCGATATGTTCGGGCTCCAGATCTGCCGAGATGATGCGGCGGTAGTTGCGCCACGGGTGCAGGATGCGCGCGACCGGGTCATGCAGCGGAATGTCGTGATTGCCCGGCACGACCAGCACGGGCGCGTCCAGCGCGTCGATAAAGCCTTGCGCCTCGCGAAACTGGGTCGAGCGTGCGCGCTGGGTCAGATCGCCCGAGATCGCCACGAGGTCGGGGGCCAGTGTGTTGATCTGCCGGGTCAGCGGGGCCAGCAATTCGGGGCGCGCCCGGCCAAAGTGCAGGTCGGAGAGGTGCAGGATGCGGCTCATCGGGTATCTGCCTGCCGCTCTTCGGGGACGATCACGGCCAACTCATCCTCGACGACCTTCAGGCCGAAGGGCGCCCGCATCCGCGCCCGCTCGCCATCGCAGGCCACGTCGCAACCGCGCCGGTTCATTTCGATGTCAATGCGGTCGGCGGCGATCAGGCGAAATGCGATGTCGCGCTGCGCGCGGCCCAATGCCAGCGCCAGCGCGTTGCGCAGCATCCCCCAGCGGCCGGTATCGGGCGCGACGAAGAGCGCGATCTGCCCCCTGGCTATGTTCTCGCGCCCCTCAAGGCCCATTTGCTCCAGTTGGAATGCGTTGTTGACCGCAAAGGCCAGCGGCGTGCGGTGCCGGGTCATCTGCCCGTTCGCCTCGATCCGCAGTTTCAGCGGACGGCGCAAAGTGACCAGCGTGATCAGCACCGACCAGTAGGCGGCAATACGGCTGCGGCCCCATTTGCGGTAGGTCTGCTCGCGCGTGCGCAGGATGGCGGGGTAGGCACCAAGGCTGGCATTGTTCAGAAACGTGCGGCCATTGATCGTGCCGATGCGCACCGGGCGCCGCGCGCCGCTGACAATGAGGTGGGCGGCCTCTTCGATCTCTTCGGGGATGTCGAGTGAGCGGGCGAAGTAGTTGAACGTGCCTAGCGGGATGATGCCCATCGGCGTGCCTTGCCCGCGCAGAACGCCCGCGATACCTGCGATGGTCCCGTCGCCGCCCGCCGCGACGATGATACCAAAGCCGTCCTCAAGCGCGGTGCGTGCCATGTCCTGGATCTGATCGCCGTTGTCCATCAGACGGATCTGGGCGGGCTGGCCGGCGCCGCGAAAGGCGGCGTCAATGCGGTCGCGGTCGCGGTCGGCGTCCTCCTTGCCCGAGCCGGCATTCATCAACACGCAGACACGCGGCTGTTTTCTGGTCTGGTCAGTCATCTGGGCGGCGTCCCTCTTGCAGCGGATTAACTGCGCCGGGGCCGGTATGTTCCAAGGCGATTGCGAGAAAGCTCGATCACGCGACGCGCCGCAGAAAGGCGCGCGTCCGATCGTCCTGTGGATTGCCGAGCAGTTGCTCAGGCGGACCCTGCTCGACGATGCGGCCGCCATCCATGAACAGGATGCGATCCGCGATCTCGCGCGCGAACTGCATCTCGTGGGTGACGATCAGCATCGTCTGGCGCGTCTCGGCCAGTGCGCGCATGAGGTCCAGCACCTCACCCACCCATTCCGGATCAAGCGCGCTTGTCGGCTCGTCAAAGAGCAGCAGTTCGGCGTCCAGTGCCATTGCCCGGCCGATGCCGACGCGCTGTTGCTGCCCGCCCGAAAGCGCGGCAGGATAGGCGTCTGATTTGGCCTCCAGCCCCGTCTCGCGCAGGATCTGTCGCGCGCGTTTCTCGGCCACGGCGCGGGACTGGCCCTTGACGGTGATCAGCGCTTCCGTGATGTTCTGCAACGCCGTCTTGTTGGCGAAAAGCGCATAGTTCTGAAAGACAAACCCGGTACGACGCCGCAGGCCAAGAATGTCTTTCTTGGTAGCATTCGCCGCATCCACCGTCAGATCGTCAATGGTGATCTGCCCCGCATCGGGCGTATCGAGGAAATTCAGGCAGCGGAGCAGCGTGGATTTCCCGGTGCCCGAGGGGCCGATGACGACGATGCGCTCGCCCGGCTGGATGGTCAGGCTTATGTCGTCCAGCACAGTGTTGCTGCCAAAACGTTTGGTGAGGTTCTCGATGCGGATCATCGTGCGTGTGCCTTGTTCAGCCATGTCTCCAGCCAACGCTGCCCCCATGACAGCGCCTCGACCAGAATCCAGTAGATTGCGGCGACCACGAGGAACGCCTCGAAATAAAGGAAGCTGCCCGCCGCCTCCTTTTGCGCCGCGCCCATCAGCTCGGTCACGCCAAGGGTGAAGGCAAGTGACGTGCCCTTGACCATGTCGATGAAGTAATTGACCAGCGTCGGCGCCGCGACGCGCGCCGCCTGCGGCAGTATGATGCGGCGCATCAGCTGGCCTTGCGTCATGCCGATGGCCAGGCTCGCCTCCCACTGGCTGCGATCGACGCCAAGGATGGCGGCGCGGATGCTTTCAGCCATGTAGGCCGAGAAATGCAGCGTCAGGCCCATGATCGTTGCCGTCACCCCGTTGATCGTGGTGAGAAAGGACAGGATCTGCGGCAGTCCGAAATAGAACAGGAACAGCTGCACCAGCAGCGGCGTGCCCCGGAAGAAGCTGATGAAGAGGCGCACGAACCAGTCAAGCACGGGCACGCGCGCCACGCGCTCGACCGCCATCAGCGCGGCCAGGACCAATGCAAACACCATGCCCAGCACCGCCATGAAAAGCGTCAGCGGAACATAGCCCAGAAGAACCGGGATCAGGCTGAGCATGTAGTCCATATCGAGCGCGCGCATGGGTTACTCCGCCGAGGTGATGTCGCTGCCGAACCACTTTTGCGAGATGTCGGCCAGCGTGCCGTTCTTCTTCAGCGTGGTGATGGCGGCGTCGATCTCGTCCCGTAGCGCGCGGCCTTCGGCGTCGTCGCGGAAGGGCAGGGCGTTGCGGATCTCGCTGAAGGGCTTGCCGGCCAGCGCCAGGGGCAGGGGGCTTTCTGCGATCAGCTGCGCCGATGAAACGCGGTCCATCACAAAGGCATCGACGCGGCCCAGCGCGGTATCCTGCGCGATGTTGCTCTCATACGTCTTGATTTCAATCTCGCCCGCGTTGGGCAGATCATTCAGCAACTGCTCGAAATTGGAGCCGAGATTGACCGCGACCGTCTTGCCCGACAGATCCGCAGGGCCGCTGATGGTACCCTCGTTGCCCTGTTTGACCACGACCTGTGCGCCGTCAAAGACGTAAGGTTGCGAAAAGGTGAATTTCGCCTCGCGCTCGGGCGTAATGGTGATCTGGTTGGCGATCGTGTCGATGCGGCCCGATTGCAGCGCGCCGATGAGGCCCGAGAACGCCATGGTGACGAAATTCACGTCATTGCCGGTTTCCTCGGCAAGCGCATTGATGAAATCCACCTCGAATCCCTGAAGCTCGTCCAATTTCACGAAGGTGAAGGGAAAATACCCACCGGACATGCCGACATCCCACGTGCCGGCCTGCGCGATGGGCGCGGCGAGGGTGAGGGCGGTGGCCAGTGCAGTGGCAGCGAAGGTGCGTGTCATGTGATATGCCTTTGGTCTTGTGTCTGTGTGTGATGGGCCGCAGATAACATTTGCCATTGGATGCACAACGCAGGCGCGTATGAAAGGTCCATCATGCGGGCGTGATTTCCGAACGCGGGATGTCGTTCTGCATATGAAGGCGCGATCGGGATAATATTCTGGGCCGCACGATTGCGCCCGCTTTGCGTACTATCTCGCTTTGCGCGCTATAGTGTCGCCTGTCCGGTTCAACAGCTACGATGCGAACTTGCGGGCTGTCCATGATGATCGTGATCCGCATGGCGGCAGCGACCGGCGCGCATCGCGCGGCGGCGGACGGTTTGATGTCACACGTCGCCTCCGAAATTTTACCAAAGGTTAAATTTTTCGCGTTGCTCCTGCCGTCCTCTGTTGACGCCTTGCCCGAAGTTGGGCCTAGTGACGGTGGCAAAAGCCGTCTGCGCCGGATTGGCGGGGCGGTGGCTGCGCGCCTTGATACCCTTGCTTGGTAAATAGACCTGGGGGCGCGGACGATTTTCCATGACTGCCATTAGGGAGAAAGAAATGAAAAACCTTCTGACGATACTGACCGCAGGGGTCGCGGGCACGGCGCTGCTGGTCGGCGCCGCGCAGGCCGAAACCCTGCGCCTGCTGACATGGGGCGGCTACGCCCCCGAGAACGTCATCGAGAAATTCGAGGCCGAGACCGGCCATACCGTAGAAGTCACGATGTCCAACAA
The DNA here is from genome assembly GCA_048267045.1 of Roseovarius sp. Lineage (GTDB taxonomy): Bacteria > Pseudomonadota > Alphaproteobacteria > Rhodobacterales > Rhodobacteraceae > Roseovarius. The sequence continues at coordinate 20,173 of JBLWYG010000001.1, forward strand.
CGAGGAAATGATCGCCAAGCTGCGGGCCACTGGCGGCGGCGGGTTCGACCTTGCTCAGCCCAGCCAAGACCGCATCGAAGGCCCGCAAAAGGAATTCGGCATCTACAAGCCGCTCGACATGAGCCAGATCAAAACCGAGCTGTTCGTGCCCTCGATGCTGGACGCGACCAAGACGAACTCGACCGTCGATGGCGAGGTTTACGCCGTGCCGCATATCTGGGGCACCAGCGGCCTGATCGTGAACACCGCCGAGGCCGAAGGCGTCAAGGATTACACCGACCTGTGCGATCCCGCACTGGAGGGCAAGGTGTCCTACCGCCTGAAGCGCCCGACGCTGATCGGCTTTGCCTTTGCGATGGGGCTGGACCCCTTCGCCGCCTATGGCGACGAGGCCGCGTACACCGAGATCATGGATCAGGTCGAGGCCAAGCTGGTCGAATGCAAGCCGGTCGTCAAAACCTACTGGTCTGGCGGTGACGAGTTGCTGAACCTCGTGCGCTCGGGCGAAGTCGTGGCCGCGATGGCATGGGACACCGGTGGCTGGAAGCTGAACAGCGACAATCCCGACATCAACTTTGTCGCCCCCACCTCGGGCGCGCTGGGCTGGATTGATACTTTCGTGCTGCCCGCCAAGGGCAAGGCCGATCAGGCCGCCTATGACTACATCAATTTCGTGATGCAGCCGGAAGTTGCCGCGATGATCACCGAATCCGCGGGCAATTTCACCGCCTCCAAGGGCGCGGATGAATTCGCCTCGGACGCGCTGAAGGCGCAGTATCAGGGCAGTTTCCCGCCAGAGGCTGTGGACAACATCAAGTGGTATCCGCCCGTCCCTGCCGGTCTGGAAGCGATCGAGGGTGGCATCCTCGACCGCGTCAAAGCCGCGCAATAATCTGCAAATGGCGGGCGGTCTTGCGATAGGGCCGCCCGCCACCCCACAAGACGGAATTCCCATGACCCCCGATCTGGAATGCACCGCCCTGACACGCCGCTTTGGCGAGACGCTGGCGGTCGACGATGTCTCTTTCTCGGTGCCTGCCGGGTCGTTCTTCTCGATCCTCGGCCCGTCGGGCTGTGGCAAGACGACGATCATGCGCATGATCGCGGGGTTTCTCGAACCCACCTCCGGCGATATCCAGATCAAGGGCCGCTCGGTCCTTGATGTGCCGCCGAACAAACGGCCGGTGAACATGGTGTTCCAGCATCTGGCGCTGTTCCCAATGATGAATATCGAGGCGAACATCGGCTATGGCCTGCGCCGCGCGGGCATGTCCAAACCCGAGATTGCCCGCAAGGTGGATGAGGTGCTGGACCGTATCGGCCTGCCCGGCGTGGGCAAGCGAAAGGTTGACGAGCTATCCGGCGGCCAGCGCCAGCGTATCGCCATCGCCCGCTGCATGGTGCTGGAGCCGGATGTGCTGCTGCTGGACGAGCCGCTTGGCGCGCTGGATCTGAAACTGCGCGAGCGCATGAAGATCGAGCTGAAATCGCTGCAAGCCGAGTTTGACACGACCTTCGTCTACATCACCCACGATCAGTCCGAGGCGCTGGTGATGTCAGACCATATCGCCGTGATGAACAAGGGCAGGTTCGAGCAGGTCGGCAGTGGTCAGGACCTTTATTACCGGCCCGAAACACCTTTCGTCGCCAGTTTTGTCGGCGAGAGTAATCGCTGGCGCGGCACGGTTGAGCGGATCGAGGGTGATACCGTGGAATTGCGCACCGACACCGGCCTGACCATGCGCGCCGCCGCCAAGGGGCAGGCGGCCAAGGGCGCGAGCGTCGACATATTCGTGCGCCCCGAGGCGATCCGCCTTGGCCGCGATGCCGCCGATCTGGCGCAGTTCGATAATCACATATCCGGCACGGTCGGTAGCCTTTTGTTCAATGGCGCGGCCAGCCGTATCCTTGTGCAAAGCGATGAAACCGGTGGCGAGGTCGAAGTCACCCTGCCGCAATCGGGCGAGTTCGCCGATCTCAAGCGCGGCGCCCCTGTCCACATCGGCTGGTCCGCGAGCCAAGCAAACTGCTTTGCCGCAGGCGAGGGTTAGGGCATGGTCGCCAGCGCCCGCCTTGGATTCATCCTGCTCTTGATGCCGCTGCTGCTGTGGCTGACGCTGCTGATCATCATCCCGCATGTCGACATGCTGATGCTGTCCCTGCGCGAGCGTGTCGGCGTCGGCGAATATCAGACCAGCATCGCCAATTACAAAACGGTCCTGACCGAACCGCTTTATATGCGGACCTTCATGCGCACGGCGGTCATGTCGATCATGGCAACGCTGATCACGCTGCTGATCGCCTTCCCGGTGTCATACTACATCGCAAAAATGGTGCGCGGCCGCGCCCGATCGGTCCTGTTCCTGCTGTGCCTCATCCCTTTCTGGGTGTCCGAGTTGGTGCGCACCTTCGGCTGGATGATCCTCTTGCGCGAAACCGGCGTGATCTCGCAATTCCTGCAATGGTCCGGCATCGTGTCGGGCCCGGTCGAGATGCTGTATAACGACGCGGCCATCATGACCGGCCTCGTCTATACGTCGATGCTGTTCATGGTCGTCCCGCTGGTCACGACGCTGGACAGCCTTGACGATGCGGTGATCGAGGCGGGCTATGATCTGGGCGGATCGGGCTGGTCTGTGATGCGCGAGATTGTTATCCCCCATGCCGTGCCCGGCATCGTGTCGGGCTGCATCGTGGTGTTCATGCTGAGCCTTGGCAACTACCTGACGCCCACCATGCTGGGCGGCAAGGACAGCCTGTGGTTCACCGAAATGATCTATTCGCAGTTCATCGTCAGATTCAACTGGGAACTGGGCGCGGCCTTCGGCTTCATGCTTCTGTTCCTGTCGTCCTTCATCATCTGGGCGATGCTGCGTCTGACCGGTCAAACGCTGGAAAGGACGATGGGCTGATGATTCCCACCATCCCCACCCCCCGCGCGCTGACGATCATCTGGACCGGCTATGTCGCGCTGTTCTTCATCTACCTGACGCTGCCCTTAGCGGTCGTCGCAGTGTTCGCCTTCAACGACAGCCAGTTCCCGTCGCTGCCGTGGCAGGGCTTCACGCTGGACTGGTTTTTCGGCTCCAACGCGCCTAAGATCGGCGTCTTTCACGAGAATGCGATCCTCGGCGCCATCGGCACATCGGCCGTTGTCGGGGCTTGCGTGGCGATCCTGTCGGTCGCGGTCGGCACATCGAACGCGTTCCTCTTCAACCGCTACAAATTCCGCGGGCGCGGCCTGCTCTATGTGCTGATGCTGCTGCCGCTGGTGGTGCCGGGGATCGTGCTGGGCATTTCGATCCTGGTGTTCTCATCAAACGTCGCGAACCAGCTATGGGACGCGGCGAGGATCGACGCCGAATTCCTGCGCCCCGGTTTGGTGCTGGTGGTGCTGGGACAGTTTTCTTTCATTACGACGATTGCGACACTGGTCATTTCGGCCCGTTTGCAGAAATTCGATACCACGTTGGAGGAGGCGGCGCTGAACCTCGGCGCCAGCCGCCTGACGGCGGTGCGCACCATCACCATCCCGTTCCTGATGCCCGCCATCGTCGGCGCGGCAGTAGTGGCCTTCCTGATGAGTTTCGAGAATTTCAACACCACGCTGATGCTCGTCGGCTCGGACGCGCCGCTGACCATCGCGATGTTCGACCGGCTGAAGGAGGGCTCGACCCCGCTGCTGAACGCGGTGTCGCTGCTGCTGATGCTGGGATCGTCCCTGCTGGCGCTGATCCTGATCGCGTTCCAGAAACGCAGCTAAGGCGGCGCCGCAATCGGGCGCCGCCAGCACAGTCAGATCAAACGCACCTGCGTGCCCACGGGGCAGAGCGCGAACAGCTCTTCGATCTTGGCGTTATAGAGACCAATGCACCCGTCCGACGACTTGCGCCCGATTTTCCGCGTGTCATGCGTGCCGTGGATCAGATAGGCGGGCCAGCTCAGATACATCGCATGGGTTCCCAACGGGTTGTCGGGACCGGGCGGCATGTAGTGATATTCGGGAAACCGCTCCATCATTGATGCGGTCGGCGTCCAGTCGGGGCCGACCTTCTTGCGCACGATTTTCGTATAGCCGCGCTTGGTCAGGTCCTCGCTGATCGGGACGGAGGTGGGATAGACGCGGTAATCCTTGCCGTCGCCGCTCCAGAAATGCAGGGCGCGCGACTGGGTGTCGGACACGATCGTGGCAACGCCCAGCGTATCGAAATGGTCCTGCCAATTCTGCACGCTAAAACTGGAGGCATTGCGACGAGTGAATTCTTCGGCCCGCAGCACTGACGGCATCGCCAGCCCTCCGGCCATCGCCAGACCCGACATCAGCGCACCGCGGCGCGTCATGCGATTTGTCATGATTTTTCCTTTCTGCTTTGTCTTTGCACAAAGGGTGGATCGCACCGGCCTTAAGGGCAGCTTAAGGCATCGCAGCCTGCGGCGGGCCGGGCGCCTCATCCTTGCTGGCGATCAACTGCGACAGAGCAATTGTCTGGCGCGCGACATTGGCCTTCAGCGTCTGGGGCGTCATCGCGTCATCCCTGACGAAATCCGTGAACATCGCGTTGAGATTGTTGAAAACAATTTCGCCCAAGGCCTGCACGTCCAGCCCGGCCTCCACTTCGCCGCGCTGCTGCAAGCCCGCGATCAGCGCCACCACCTGCGCGCTCAATGCGCGGTCCAGTTCCGAATACCGGGCACCGTTCGGAGTATGAGGCGCCTCGACCGACAGGGCCATCGCGGTGCGCCACATTTCCTTGCTCAGATATTTCAGGGAGTGATCGTAATAGACACTAATTAGCGCGATTATCGCCTTTTGCACGCCCTTGGGCGGGTCTGCAACGATGGCCGCGCCGGCGCTCAGCACCTCCTCGACCTCCATCGCGACGGTGGCGATCAGGATGTCGCCCTTGGTGCCGTAGTAGTTGTAAACGGTGCCCGGCGACACCTCTGCCATCCCGGCCAGATCCTCAATCCGCGCGGCGCGGTATCCGTCGCGGCGAAAGAGCGTGACCGCCGCGTGCAGGATCCGGGCCTGCCGGTCCGCCTTGTGTCTGGCGCGCAGTCCGGTCATGTGCTGTCCCCTTCGCAGTTCCGGTTCATTTTTACAGTTGACTTCAAAATTGAAGCAACTCATTTTTTCATCCAAGAGGCGCGCCAGTCGCCCCACCCCAACAAGGAGAGACCGACATGACCCATCCCCCCCTGCGCCGCGCTTTGATGAGCAGCATCGCGATACTGGCGCTGCCCGCCGCCGGCACAGCCGCCGAAGACCTCAATGCGCTGGTCTGGTGCGATCACACCGACCCCGCCCTGATCGAGCCCTTCGAGCAGGAGCATGGCATCCGCGTCAACCTGCGCGAATACGAGGGCACCGCAACCGCGCTGGCCCTGCTGGAGCAATCCCGCCCCGGCGACTGGGACGTTCTGGTGATCGACGCCATCGACGTGCCCCGCGCTGTCGATGCGGGGCTGATGGCCGAACTGCCCACTGATCAATTGCCGACCGCCGATTTCTGGCCTGGCGTCGCAATGGCGGGTCAGACACAGGTCGATGGCAAGACATACGCCGTGACCGAAAAATTCGGCTACAATACCATTTCCTTCAACGCGGACAAAGTCGACGCCGCCGATATGCAGGATCTGGCGACCGTATGGAGCGACAAGTACAAGGACCGTATCGCCGTCTATGACTATTACCTGCCCGTCATGGGCCTCGCCGCGATTGCGAACGGTATCGAGACGGCAAACCTGTCCGCCGATGATCTGCCCAAGCTGAAAGAAACCCTGTTCACGATGAAGGACAACGCCCGCTCCGTAGGCGAGGTCGTCGCCAGCCAGACCGCGCTGGCCACCGGCGAGGTCGATATCGTCATCGGCGGCGGCGAATGGCTGACCGCCGTGCTGGCCGAGGAGCAGCCCGAGCTGACCTGGACCATCCCCGATCAGGGCGCCGTCCGCTGGGCGCAATCCATCGGCGTGCTGGAGGCGAGCGAGAACAAGGATCTGGCCGTCGAATTCGTCAAATACATCACCGGCCCCGAGGGGCAGGCGCGGCTGGCCACGTCGTCCTGCTACTGGGGGATGCCCGCGAACCAAAAGGCGGGCGAGCATCTGAGCGACGCGCAGAAAAAGGTGCTGCGCTGGGATGACCAGCCGGACTACCTGAAGCGCGCGCAGCTATACCCGTCGCCTGATGCCGAACTGGACGGTCAGATGCAGGATGTCTGGCTGGAAATGCTTCAGCATTGATGGCGAAACCTGAGACAATACGCGGCTGGGGCTTCGTCGCCCCGGCCCTGATCTGGACGCTGGCGTTCTTCGTCGTGCCGTTCGGCATCATGGCGGCGATGAGCCTTGCCACCCTCGACGGGCGCGAATTGATCTGGGGGTTTTCGCTAGAGAACTACACCCGTCTCTTCGGGCAAAGCTACCTTCTGCGCGCCATCGTGGTCTCGCTGGAAATCACTCTGACTGTCACGATAGTGTCGATTGCCCTCGCCTATCCGCTGGCATGGATCATCGCTTACCGCGTGCCCGCCCGCTGGCAGAGACTGGCCCTCTTGCTGGCGATCCTGCCGTTCTGGACGTCCTATGTCGTGCGCTCCTACGCGTGGCTGCTGGTGCTGTCGCGCGAGGGGGTCATCAATCAGGCGCTGATCGGGCTGGGCGTGATATCCGAGCCGCTGACACTGGCCTCTACGCGTTTTGCCACTGTCACCGGCTTCGTGCATTTCTTCGTCATGCTGCTGACGCTGACGATCTACGCCAACCTAATCCAACTGCCTGCCAACTACCGCCGCGCCGCCGTCGATCTGGGCGCCAGCAGCTGGCAGGCCTTCCGCCATGTCGTGCTGCCCCTGACCATGCCCGGCATCGCGACCGGTGCCTTCCTGACGTTTGTGCTGTGCATCGGCGACTATATCACGCCGCAAATTCTGGGCGGCAATAACGAGCTGACCGGCCCGCAGATCATCATGGTCCAGCTTGGCCGCGGTGCCAATTTCCCGCTGGCCGCCGCCATGTCTATCGTGCTGATGGCGCTGGTGACGCTGGCTTACCTGGCCGCCTCCCGCTGGCTACGGCTGGACCGGCTATGAGGCGCGCGGTCCCTTGGGTCTATATGGCGCTGGCCTATGCGTTCATCTTCCTGCCGGTGGTGACGCTGGTGCTGTTTTCCTTTCAGGACGGTCGCTTGCCGGTGCCACCCTTCAACGGGCCGACGCTGAAATGGTATGTGGATGTACTGGGCGATTCCCGCCTGATGTCGGCGCTGCTGAATTCTCTGCTGGTCGGTATGGGTTCTGCCGCGATGTCCTGCGGCTTGGGCTTCCTCGCGGCTTACGGGCTGGCCCGGCATGTCCTGCCCGGCACGCTGTTCCTGCGCGGCCTGCTGATCGCGCCGATGACGGTCAGCTACCTGATCATCGGCCTTGGTCTGCTGATCGTGTTCAACAATTACGGCCCCGGCCCGTCGCTCTGGGCTGCGGGCGTCGGCCATGTCGTCATCAATTTGCCGCTGGCCTTCGCGATCATCTATGCCTCCATGGGGGCGCAACAGGAAAATGCCGAGCGCGCGGCGCGCGATCTGGGCGCCAGCGAAGGTCGCGTAGTGGCGCTGGTGACGATCCCGATGCTGGCACCCGCGATCCTCGCCGCATTTTTCCTCTGCCTCACGCTTAGCTGGGACGAATTCATCATCGCCTTCTTGATGACCCGCTTCGATGTGACCCTACCGGTCGAGATCTGGAGCCTCCTGCGCTCGGGCCTCTCGCCGCGCACCAATGCCATTGGCAGTCTCGTCTTCCTCGTCTCGGTCGCGTTGGTGGTCGGGCTGGAACTCTTCATCTTTGGAAGGAAACGTCGTTGACCGCCCCAATTTCCCTGTCCGGTATCAGTCACGATTTCGGCGATTTTCGCGCCTTGGACGATATCAACCTCGATATCGAGGCAGGCGAATACATCGTGCTTCTTGGCCCCTCGGGCTGCGGCAAGACGACCCTGCTGTCGGTCCTTGGCGGGTTTCTGGAGCCGGGGCACGGCACCGTCCTGATCGGAGGCCGCGACATGACCGGCGTGGCCCCGGCCAAGCGGCCCACCACCACGATGTTTCAGGACTATGCCCTGTTTCCGCATATGAGCCTGCGCGACAATGTCGGCTTTGGCCCGCGCATGGCCGGGGCGGGCAAGGCTGCGCGCAACGCCAAGGCAGACGAACTGCTGGACCTTGTCGGGTTGAAGGCTGCCGCGAAAAAGCGCCCCTACGCGCTGTCGGGTGGCCAGCGCCAGCGTGTTGCCCTTGCCCGCAGCCTTGCCGTCGATCCCGACGTGCTGCTGCTGGACGAACCGCTCGGCGCGCTGGACCTCAGCCTGCGCCGCGCCATGCAGGACGAATTGAAGCAGATCCAGCGCAAGATCGGCACGACCTTCGTCCACGTCACCCACGATCAGGAGGAGGCGATGGCAATCGCCGACCGGATCGTCGTGATGAACGGCGGCAGGGTCGAGGATTGCGGCCCGCCTGATCGGGTCTACCGCCAGCCCGGATCGCTGTTCGCCGCCACCTTCATGGGTGAGATGAACCGTATCCCCGGAACCCGCAAAGGCAGCTTGATAGAAACTGCTATCGGCCCGTTGCCCGCCCCGCACGGGGCGCCCGGGGGCGCCCTGACTCTGTGCTTGCGTCCCGAGCAGATCGGCATGGGCCGCGGCGGCTGGGACATGGGGCAGGCGCGGATCATAGATGCGGCTTTCTTCGGCACGCATTTCCGCTGCCACTTGGCGCCCGAGGCTGCGCCGGACCTTGCGCTGATCGCCCATCTGCCGCCTAATGCCCGACCAGAAGCTGGCAGCCTCGTCACTCTGTCCGCCGATCCTGCCGATCTGTCTATTTTCAAGGCCACGACATGAAGCGCGCAAAGCCCGAGCACTGGTATCGCACAGAGAAACGCAGCGACGGCGTCACCTATATTTGCGAGCCGCATATCGAGGAGTTTTACCGCTGCAACATGTGGCATGTCCGCGGCCGCGACCGCGACATGCTGGTCGATAGCGGGATGGGTGTCGTCAGCTTGCGCGAATGGGTGCCGCTGGTGACCGAACGGGCGCTGACGGCGGTGGCCAGCCACACCCATTTCGACCATATCGGCTGCCATCACGAATTTGCCGATCGCTGCGTGCATGAGGCCGAGGCGCATATCCTCGCAGACCCGACCAACACCGCGACGCTGGCCGATCCCTACGTCACCGACGAGATTTTCACACAGTTGCCGCCACTGCCCTATGTATCCGCCGATTACAGGCTCAAATCCGCACCGGCGACCCGTATTCTGACCGATGGCGACGTTATCGACCTCGGCGACCGCAGCTTTGAGGTGATCCATACCCCCGGCCATTCCCCCGGCGGCATCGCCCTGTGGGAGACCCGGACCGGCATCCTGTTTTCCGGCGATATCGTCTATGACGGCCCGCTGATCGAGGACACCTATCATGCGGACGCTGCCGATTATCACCGCTCGATGGTGCGGCTGTATGATCTGCCGGTGCAGGTCGTGCATGGCGGCCACTTTCCCAGCTACGGCGCGGAGCGCCATCGCCAGATCATCAAGGATTGGCTGGATGCGCATGAGCGGCTGTAGCGATTCCGGTATCAGATGGGCCTGCCGCCGCTGCAATCCCGCCATCGTGTGATTCGACTGCGTAAAGGCCCCCGATGTCATGGGCGCTATGGGCCAGCGCCTGACCGGCCCGAACAAGTTTTGTCGGCGGGCACCCTACCTATAGACACGATTAAAGACGTGATAATCCGATTATCCAGAGTAAAACCAAAGCCTCACCTTTGAGTGCTTTGTAGCTCCATTCGCCCGGCGGTGCCCTGAATCACGCCAGCTTGCGGTTGTCGTTGACACAGGCGACAATGCGCCTAGATGGAACAAATGCGCGCAACTCAGGCAGACCCTAGACTCAATGAACTGGACCGGCTTATTGCCTGCCCGCATTGCGACCTTGTGTATTCCGTGCCGCAGGTGGCGCGGAATGAGCGCGCCTATTGCCACAGATGCCACACTGTTCTGATTGCGCCACGCCGCAAGGCCGGCAAGCGGCTGATCGCGCTGGCGTCCAGCATCTTGATTCTGATCACCGGCGCGCTGTTTTTTCCGTTTCTGTCGATCGGGGCAGGAGGGCTTAGTCACGGCACATCCATTGTGCAGACCAGCCTTGCCTTCGAGGGGATGCTGGCAATTCTGACGCCGGCCATTCTGGCGTTTATCGTTATCATCCCGATGGCGCGTCTGATCCTGCTGATCTACGTGCTGGTGCCGGTCATTCAGGACAAGCCACCGGCGCCACTGGCGCGCCAGGCCTTCCGTCTGGCCGAAGACCTCACCCCATGGTCCATGGCCGAGATTTTCGCCATCGGCTGCGCCGTCGCACTGGTGAAACTCAGCGATCTGGCCGAGGTCAGCCTGGGCCCCGCCGCGTGGATGTTCGCCGTTCTGATGATCATCTTCGTGCTGACAGACAGCCTGATGTGCCGCTATTCGATCTGGAAATCGCTGGAGCCATGAAAACAGCGCGCGAAATGGGCCTGATCGGCTGCCAGCGCTGTACGCGCGTGTCCCCTGCCGGGACCGAAATCTGCCCGCGCTGCGGCGGCAAGGTGCAGTCGCGCGATCCGATGTCGCTGCAAAAGGTGATGGCGTGGTGGGTGCTGGGCGTGGCCTGCTACATCCCCGGCAACCTCTATCCGATGCTGGAGACGAAAACGCTGGTCTCGACCCAGAGCAATACCATCATCGGCGGCGCGGTCGAGCTGGCCCAGCATGGCAACTGGGGCGTCGCAATCATCATCCTGATCGCCAGCGCCGTCATTCCGATGGCCAAGTTCGTGATCATTCTCGGCCTTGTCATCGGCGTCCGCAACGGGCCGCAAATCTCGGACGGGCTGCGCCAGCGCCTGTATGAGATCGTCGAATATATCGGCCGCTGGTCGATGATCGACGTTTTCGTGGTGGCGGTGCTGTCCGCGCTGGTCCAGTTGCAAACACTGGTAAATATATCGCCGGGACGCGCGAGTATCTTTTTCGCCTTGTCCGTCATCTTCACCATGATATCTGCACAAAGCTTCGACAGCCGACTGATCTGGGATACGGGCAAGACGCCCAAACCCGACCTGCCGCCCGAACCTTCGGCACATAAGGAACGCTCCGCGTGACGCAAGCCAATCAGAACCCACCCCTTCCGCCGGTGAAACCTGCCGGATCCAGCCCGTTCCGGCGGTTGTCGGCCGTCTGGATCATCCCGGCGATCGCGCTGATCGCAGTTATCGGCGTGGCTGTCAGTACGTATCTCGACCGGGGCCCGGTGATCGAAGTCGCCTTTGACAACGCCTCGGGTATATCGGCGGGATCGACAGAGCTGCATTACCGGGACGTGACCGTCGGCATGGTCGAAAAGATCGGATTCACCGACGGGCTGGACCGCGTGCTGGTATCGGTCCGCCTGAACAAGGACGTGGCCGATTTCGTCGACGCGGATGCCAAATTCTTTGTCGTGCGCCCGCAAGTGACGGCCCAAGGGGTGTCCGGGCTGGATACCGTGCTGTCGGGTGTTTTCATTGAAGGGTTGTGGGACAGCAAAGCTGGCGGATTGCAAACCAGATTTGACGGCCTGACAGATGCCCCGCTGGAACGGTTGAACCAGAAGGGCCTGCTGCTGACACTGCGTGCGGCCGGCAAGGCGTCCCTGACCGAGGGTGCGCCAGTCATCTATCAGGGCATCACCGTCGGCCAGATCGGCAAGACGTCGATTTCCGAGGACGGCACCACCTCCGAAGCGCAGGCGATCATATTCGAGCCGCATGACCGGCTGATCGACAGCGCGACGCGGTTCTGGGATACGTCGGGTTTCTCGTTCACGCTGGGGCCGGGCGGCGCGGCGCTGGATTTTTCGTCCATCGCCTCGCTGATCTCGGGCGGCGTGACCTTTGCCACGATGGTATCGGGTGGCGTCCCGCTGGAGCAGGGCGCCGTCATGTCGATCTACCCCGACGAGGCGTCGGCGCGCGCGGCGGTCTTCTCGGGCGACGAAGGCAAGACGCTGACCCTGTCGGCGGTGTTCGAAGAAAACATCGCCGGGCTAGCCGTCGACGCCCCCGTTGAAATGGCCGGGCTGAAAATCGGGCGTGTTTCCGCGCTGAACGGTCTGGTCGATCCCGAAACCTTTGGCGACAACCGCGTTCGTCTGGTCGCGACCTTGTCGATCCGGCCTGCACTGCTGGGGCTTGAGGGCGAAAAGGATGACGCGGCAGCGATGGAGTTCCTTGCCGCACGGGTGCAGGACGGGCTGCGCGCGCGGCTGGCGACGACGTCGATCCTGACGGGCGGCCTGAAGGTGGAACTGACCGAGGTTCCCGATGCGCCCCCCGCCCGGATCGAGCCGATGGCAGAAGGCGGCGCGCGCATTCCCACCACCGAAAGCGAAATTTCGGACGTGTCCGCCACCGCCGAGGGTGTGTTCAATCGCATCAACAATTTGCCCGTCGAAGAAATCATGGATCAGGCGATCACCCTTCTGGGGAACATCAACGCGCTGGTCACCAGCGAGGGCGTGCGGAACGCGCCCGAGACGCTCAACAGCCTGCTGGACGACGCGCGCGGCGTCATCGCCTCGGACGACATCAAGGCGCTGCCCGGCCAGCTGAGCGGCGTGATCGACCAACTCGGCACGCTGATCGACGGCTTCAACAGTCAGGAACTGGCCAGCCGTCTGGGCAAGGCGCTGGATGATGCGGCCGAGGCGGCGGGCGGCGTCAATGCCGCGGTCGAGGGCGTGCCGGATCTGGTCGCCCGCATCAACGCGGTTGCCGCCAATGTCGAAGAGGTCGCCATCGACAAGATGGCCGATCAGATGACCGAACTGCTGACCACCGTCGACAGCTATCTGAACCAGTCCAGCACCCGCGAGTTGCCGGCCAGCCTGAATACGTCGCTGACCGAACTCAGCGCCGTTCTGACCCAGCTGCGCGAGGCCGGCGTGGTCGAGACGGCCAAGAACACGCTGAATTCAGCCAGCAATGCGGCCGATACCTTTGCCGCCTCCAGCGCTGATTTGCCCAAGCTGATCGAACAGGCCCGTCGGGTTCTGGCGCAGGCCGGCACTACCATCGAAGGCTATCAGGCCAATAATGGCCTTGGCCGGGATGCGCGCGACACGCTGCGCGAAGTGCAGCGCGCCGCGCAGGCGGTTTCGTCGCTGGCACGCGCGATCGAACGCAATCCGAATTCCCTCCTGACAGGAAAGTGATGCCATGCTGAAAACAGGACCACTCGCCATTCTGGCCGCCACCACCCTACTTGCGGCGTGCGGCGGCACCCCCGATGCGCGCGTCGCCGTGCCGCGCGCCGATCCGGGCCAGAGCCAGCGCATTTCCTATGGCACGGTGTCCCTGCGCAGCGTGTCGCTGCCCACCTATGCCGCGTCCGAGGAGATCTACATCTCCGGTCCGGGCGGCGTCATCAGCCCCGGCGAAGGTCTGCTTTGGGCCGATGAGCCGGAGCGGGCGATCACGCTGGAGCTGACCCGCTATCTGGCGCAGATCACCGGTGCCCGCGTCGCGTCCGAGCCGTGGCCGTTTCTGGATCGCCCGCAGGCCGAACTGGAACTGCGGATCGAGGAGATGCTGGCCTATGCCGATGGCACCTTCCGCCTGTCGGGCCAATATTTTGTCGCACCGGAAAACGGCCGTGATCGTGCGAACCTCTTTGCACTGGTCGTGCCGATCGGCGGCACCTTCAGCGCACAGGACATCGCCGCGGCACGCGGCGCCGCCATGCGCCAACTGGCGCGCGAGATCGCATCGAAGGGCCTGCGCTGATCAGGCGCCGGGGTTGCAGCGACAAAGTGGTCGGGCAGGCCGAAGGTGGCCCCCGGCCCGACGTTCAGCGATTTGGCCCCGAAACGATCCGGCTTCACGCATCGGTACGTCTCTGGCACTTGTTGCTCATGCCATTTGGACTATGATCCCAACGGTTGACCATCCACGACTTCTTATCTGGACTCTGAAAACATGACCCATATTCTCCCTCTCGCGCGCCGGGCGGCGCTGCTGATCGCGCCGCTCCTTATGGCAATCCCGGCGTTGGCGCAGCAGGGCGACATGCCGCCGCCCGCCGTGACGGTGGTCACGGTCAAGGCGCAGGACGTGGATCTGACCACCACCTTGCCGGGCCGCGTTGTCGCCTCGGCAGAGGCTGAGGTGCGCCCTCAAGTAGCGGGCATCATAACCGAGCGCCTGTTTAACGAGGGCGGGCGCGTCGAGGCCGGTGATATCCTCTACAAGATTGATCCCGCCAGCTACGATGCCGCCGTCGCGCAGGCCAAGGCCGCCGTCGCCCAAGCGGAGGCGCAGGTCAAGGCCAGCCGCCGCGAGGCCGACCGGCTGCAGACGCTGTCGCAGCGCAATGTCGTTAGCGAACAGTCCTTGGATTCGGCCATTGCCGATCGTGATGGCGCCATCGCCAGCCTTCAGGCCGCCGAGGCGCAGTTGCAAACGGCCGTGATCGAACAGGACCGCACACTGATCCGCGCGCGCCTGTCGGGCGAGATCGGCCGATCCATGGTCAGCCCCGGCGCGCTGGTCACCGCCAGCCAGCAAAGCCCTCTGGCCACGGTCCGCAACATTGATCCGGTCTATGTGGACGTGACGCAATCGGCGGCGGAAATCCTCGACTTTCGCCGTGCCAACCGCGATTCGCGGCCCAAGGACGGCCCGCAAGAGGTCAAGCTGACGCTGGCCGATGGTACGGTTTTCGGACAGACCGGACAGCTGACGGCGGCCGAGCCTGTGGTCAATCCGCTGACCGGCGTTGTCGTGTTGCGCATCACATTTGCCAATCCCGAAAAACTGCTGCTGCCAGGCATGTATGTGCAGGCCGAAATGCCCAGTGGGCAGGCAAAGGGGGCGTTTCTGGTCCCTCAGGAGGGCGTATCCCGCAACCGGCGGGGCCAACCGACCGCGATGATCGTGGCGCAGGACGGCACTGTCGAGCAGCGCGTGCTGACGGTGCAGCAGGATCTGGACCTTGACTGGGTCGTCACGGATGGGCTGGAAGATGGCGACCGGATCATCGTCGATGGTCTGCAAAAGGCATCCCCGGGCGCCAAGGTCACACCTGAAGAGCGCGCCACAGCCGAAAATGGTGCGGCGGCGCAGGATGGCGATGCCCCCGCTGGTGCCGAAGCCGACCAGCCAGCAGCGGACCAGCCAGCAGAATAACTTCCCGATCTTTGCATCAGACCCCTGATGCACATCTGAACCCGACCTGACCGGAGCGCCCCAGCATGGCACGTTTTTTCATCGACCGACCGATCTTTGCCTGGGTCATTTCGATCTTCATCATGGGAATCGGCATCCTGTCGATCGTCACCCTGCCTGTCGCGCAATACCCCGAAATCGCGCCGCCGACAGTGTCGATAAACGCGTCCTACCCCGGCGCCAGCGCCGAAACGGTGGCCAATACCGTCACGCAGGTCATTGAGCAGCAGATGACGGGGCTGGACGGGATGCGATACATCTCCTCCAGTTCCACCAGCGCGGGCGGCGCCAGCATCAGCCTGACATTCGAGACGGGAACGGATGCCGATATCGCGCAGGTTCAGGTCCAGAACAAACTGGCGCAGGCGACCCCCCTACTGCCCGAACCGGTGCAGCGCCAAGGCGTTACGGTGCGCAAATCTTCCTCGGGATTCCTGATGGTGATCGCGCTGATTGCCGAAAACGGCGATTACGACGCAACCGATCTGGGCGATTACCTCAGCACCAACATGGTGAACGAGTTGAGCCGTGTCGAAGGTGTCGGCAACGTGCAGGTCTTTGGCGCGCAATATGCGATGCGCATCTGGCTGGACCCGGCCAAGCTGGCCGCGTTCGAGTTGTCGCCGCAGGATGTGGTCAATGCTGTGCGCGCGCAGAATGCGCAAATCTCGGCAGGTGAGTTCGGATCGCGCCCGGCGGTCGATGGGCAGGTGCTGAACGCGACCATCACTGCGCAGTCGCTGCTGACCACGCCCGAGGATTTCCGGCAGATCGTCATCCGCGCCGAAACCGATGGTGGCCTTGTTTTGGTCAACGATGTCGCGCGGGTCGAGATCGGAGCGGAAAATTACGGCACGATTTCGCGGTATAATCAGCAGGCCGCGACAGGCATGGCAATCAGTCTGGCATCGGGTGCGAACGCGCTGGACACCGCCAAGGCGGTCGAGGCGCGGGTCGAGGAACTGGCCGAATTCTTTCCCGAGGGCATCGAATATGTGATCCCCTACGACACGACGCCCTTCGTCGAGATTTCCATCGAAGAGGTGATCAAGACGCTGGTCGAGGCCATTTTTCTGGTGTTCCTCGTGATGTATCTGTTCCTGCAGAACCTGCGCGCGACACTGATCCCGACGCTGGCGGTGCCGGTTGTCCTCTTGGGCACGTTCGGCATTCTGTCGCTGCTGGGGTATTCGATCAACACGTTGACCATGCTGGCGATGGTGCTGGCGATCGGCCTTTTGGTCGATGACGCCATCGTGGTGGTCGAAAACGTCGAACGCATCATGGAGCAGGAAGGCCTCAGCCCCAAGGAAGCGACGCGCAAGTCGATGGACCAGATCACCGGTGCGCTGATCGGCATCGGTGTGGTTCTGTCGGCGGTGTATGTGCCGATGGCCTTCTTTCCCGGCTCCACGGGCGTGATCTACCAGCAGTTCTCGGTCACGATCATCTCGGCCATGGGGCTATCGGTGCTGGTGGCGCTGACGCTGACGCCGGCTTTGTGCGCAACGCTGCTGAAGGCCAAGCATGGCGATGCCACCCAGCGCGGCCCGTTCGGTCTGTTCAACCGCGGGTTCGAGCGGCTGCTGGGCGGTTATGCAGGTACGGTGAGCTGGATCGTCAAGCGGCCCGTGCGGCTGGGCATCATCTATCTGGCCATTGTCGCCGTGATGGTGGGCCTGTTCCTGCGCACGCCCGAAGGGTTCCTGCCCGAAGAGGATCAGGGCATCATGTTTACTCTGATCCAGGGCCCGACCGGCACCACGGCCGAGCAGACGCTGGATGTCCTGAAGCAGGTCGAAAACTATTACCTGACGCAGGAATCCGATATGGTTGAATCCGTGTTCGGCGTCGTCGGATTCAGCTTTGCCGGGCAGGGCCAGAACATGGGCCTCGCATTCGTGCGGCTCAAGGATTGGAGCAAGCGCGAAGAGGCGGCGCTAAGCGTTCAGGCGCTGGCCGGGCGGGCCTTTGGCGCGTTCAGCCAGATCAAAGGCGCGATGGTGTTCCCCATCGTGCCGCCCTCGGTGATTGAGTTGGGCAACGTGTCCGGCTTTGATTTCTACGTTCAGGCGCGGGGCGGCCAAAGCCACGAGCAACTGCTGCAAGCGCGCAACCAGATGCTGGGCATGGCCGCCGAAAGCCCGCTGATTGCCAGCGCGCGGCCCAGTGGGCTGGAGGATGCCGCACAGTTCAACCTCGATATCGACTGGCGCCGCGCAGGCGCGATGGGCGTGTCTGCCACGGATGTCGGCGGACTGCTGGGTACCGCGTGGGCGGGCACCTACGTGAACGATTTCGTGGACGAGGGCCGGATCAAGCGGGTCTATGTGCAGGGCGAGGCGGACGCGCGCAGCGTCCCATCGGACATCGAAAAATGGCGTGTGCGCAATGCCAATGGTGGGCTGGTTCCGTTCTCGAACTTTGTCACTGCAAGCTGGACGCAGGGCGCTCAGGGCGTGGACCGCTATAATGGCGTGCCGTCGATGCAGATCCAGGGATCGCCTGCGCCGGACGTGTCCACCGGCGAGGCGATCGATGAGATCTATCGACTGGCCGAACAGCTTCCGCCCGGCTTCCAGATTTCGCTGACCGGCCTTTCGCTGGAAGAACAGGAATCGGGCAGTCAGGCACCGCTGCTCTATGCACTGTCGCTCGCCGCGATCTTCCTTGCGCTGGCGGCGCTCTACGAATCGTGGTCGATTCCGTTTGCCGTGATGCTGGCCATGCCCATCGGCGTGCTGGGCGCGCTGGGCGGCGCGTATTTCGGTGGGTTCGAAAACGGTGTCTTCTTTCAGGTCGGCCTGCTGACGGTTATCGGCCTGACGGGCAAGAACGCGATCCTGATCGTCGAATTCGCCCGCGACAAACGCGAGGCGGGCGAGACGATATTCGAGGCGGCAGTCGATGCCGCGCGGCAGCGGTTCCGGCCCATCATCATGACGTCGATGGCCTTCTCGCTGGGCGTTCTGCCGCTGGTGCTAAGCTCTGGCGCCGGATCGGGCGGGCGCACCGCGATCGGTTCGGGTGTTCTGTCGGGAACGATCACCGGGACGATTCTGGGCGTCTTGTTCGTGCCGTTGTTCTTCGCGCTGATCGCGCGTCTGACGCAGCGCAAGGGCGGCTGAGAGGTCTGCGTTCGTCAAGTCCCGTTCAGAAGGCGGCCAGTTGCGTGATTGCCTCATCTATGGGGTAATGGTGGTTTCCCACGAAAAGGCCGCGTTTGTCGAGGTAGTCGGCGTTGGGCAGGTCGCCGTGGATGTCAAAGTCGAAATGCTTGACGATCTCCTTGCGCGCGAAATTTCCCGCGACGATGGGGCGACATTCAAAGCCGAGCGCCTCCAGCCCGCGGACCACGTCGGCGCGGCTATCGGGCAAGTCGGGACGTAGCATCAGGCTGAAGCCGAACCAGCTGCTGTCGCTGATCTCGCGCTGGATGGTGAATTTCGGATGGTCCTGCATCGCCGCCGTAAAGGCCGCGCCATTGGCGCGCCGCCCGGCGATCAGCCCGTCCAGCTTGGCCAGCTGCGCAATCCCCAGCGCGCCCGACATCTCCAGCGGGCGCAGGTTGTAGCCGGGCAGCACGAAGCGGAAGCTTTCCTCGAAGGCATCATCGCTTTTCGTGCCGGTGACGTGGTTTTCGCGTGGCAGGTTGCGGGTCCAGCCATGGGCGCGCAGGCTGAGCATGACGTGGTAAAGCTCCTCGTCATCGGTGACGATGACACCGCCCTCCATGGTTGAAATGTGGTGCGAGAAGAATGTGGAGAATGTGCCCATGACGCCGAAGGTGCCGCATTGCTTGCCGCCGAAGCGTGCGCCCATGGATTCGCAATTATCCTCGATCATCACGATGCCGCGCCCCGCCGTAATCTGTGCGATGGCATCGAAATCATTGGGGTTGCCCAAGAGGTTGACCACCATCAGCGCGCGGGTGCGGTCGCTCACGGCGTCCTTCAGCGCGTCAAGATCGTAGTTCAGCGTCTCGGCGTCGATATCGACGAATTTCAATTTCAGCCCGTATTGGTGCAGCGGGTAGTAGGTGGTGGACCACGATACGGCCGGCACGATCACCTCGTCGCCGGGCTTCAGCCGCAGATCGTCGTTTGACGTGTAGGCCAATGCCGCCACCATCAGCAGATTGGCTGAGGATCCCGAGTTGACCATGACGGCGAACTTGCTGCCGAAATGTGCGGCGAACTGGCGCTCGAACTCGGCCACCTCGGCGCCCATGGTGAAGCGGTCCGAGGCGATGACGCGCTGCAGCGCGTCTTGCTCGGCCTGATCCCAGGACGAGGTGGCAAGGGGGAAACGGGCGCTCATGAGGACTGCCTTTCGAGGTAGAATTGATAGGTGGCGGCCATGCCCGCGCGCAGACCCGTCTGCGGCGTCCAGCCCCATGCGGTCTGGCGCGCGGTATCGCACAGCTTTTGCTTCATGCCGGTGGGTTTGGTCAGATCATGGGTGAAACTGCCCTGCCAGCCGACCACATCGGCGGCGGCAGTGTAATAGTCGGTGACCGAGTGGTCATGGCCCACGCCGACATTCATCAGATCGGGCAGGGCGTCCATATCGGCGGCGGCGCGCAGGACGGCATCGGCCAGATCGCCCGCATACATGAACTCGCGCCGCGCGGTGCCGTCGCCCCAGATGTCGACCGTGCCCTGGCCTGCGGCGCGCGCAGCGTGGATCTTGGCGATCACCGCTGGCACCATATGCGAAGTGGCCGCATCGAAGCTGTCATGGCGGCCATAGAGGTTGCAGGGGATCAGCGTTTTATACAGCAGATCGGGCGTTTCCTGCCGGATATACTGGCACAGGCGTAGCGCCATGATCTTGGCCAGCGCATAGCCCTCGTTCGTCGGCTCCAGCGGGCCGGTCAGCACCGCCTCCTCGGCCAGCGGATTGGGCGCGGCGCGCGGGTAGATGCAGGTCGAGGCGAGGTTGATCAGGCGGCGCACGCCTGCGCTGCGCGCGGCCATGATGACATTGCGCCCGATAGTGGCGTTGATGTCCAGAAAGGCAACCGGATGCGCCATGTTGGCCTGAATACCGCCGACCTTGCCGGCCGCGTGGATGACGATATCGGGCTTCTTGGCCACCAGATAGGCGTCGGTCGCGGCGGCGTCGGTCAGGTCCAGTTCACGGCTGGAAGGCGCGAGAATGGTCCAGTCCGCCGCGCGGCCGTGCTCAAGGATGTTACGGCCCACCATGCCGCCTCCGCCGGTCAGAAGCATCGTGCCGCGATGTGGATTGCCTTGGCTCATGCGTCGTGTCCGGGCGCGCTGTCATAGCCATGCGCGTTCAGCAGGGCTTCGCGGCGCGCGGCGCGCAGATCGCTTGCCACCATCTCGGCGCACATCTCGCGCGCGGTGATCTCGGGCTGCCAGCCCAGTCGGGCCTTGGCCTTGGACGGATCGCCCAAGAGCGTTTCCACCTCGGCGGGGCGGAAATAGCGCGGGTCGATGCGCATGATCACCTGCCCGGGCTTGAGCGCGGGCGCGTCATCCCCGTCGACCTGCCGCACAATGGCGACCTCGTCCAGACCGGTGCCCTCGAACCCGAGCGTGACGCCCAGATCGGCAGCCGCCCAAGTGATGAAATCGCGCACCGAATGCTGCACGCCGGTGGCGATCACGAAATCCTCGGGGGTGTCCTGCTGCAGCATCATCCACTGCATGCGCACGTAATCCTTGGCATGGCCCCAGTCGCGCAAGCTGTCGATATTGCCCATGTAGAGCGTATCCTGCAGCCCTTGAGCGATATTGGCCAGCCCGCGGGTGATCTTGCGCGTCACGAACGTCTCGCCCCGGCGCGGGCTTTCGTGGTTAAAGAGGATCCCGTTGCAGGCATAGATCCCGTAGGCCTCGCGATAATTGACCGCGATCCAGTAGGCGTAAAGCTTGGCCACGCCGTAAGGACTGCGCGGGTGGAACGGCGTCGTCTCGCTCTGCGGCGTTTCCTGCACGAGGCCGTATAGCTCGGAGGTAGAGGCCTGATAGAAACGGCAGGTCTTCTCCATCCCCAGAAAGCGCATCGCCTCCAGCAGGCGCAGCGTGCCGATGGCATCGACGTCGGCGGTATATTCCGGCGCCTCGAAACTGACGGCGACGTGGCTTTGCGCGCCCAGGTTGTAGATCTCGTCGGGCTGGATCTCGGATAAAAGGCGCGTCAGGTTCGATGTGTCGGTCAGATCGCCGTAATGCAAGCGAAAGCGCGGCTCTTCGTGGATGTCGCGGAACAGGTGATCGACCCGCTGGGTGTTGAATGACGACGCCCGGCGTTTCAGCCCGTGCACCTCGTAGCCCTTGTCCAGCAAAAGCTCGACCAGATAGGACCCGTCCTGCCCGGTGGTGCCGGTCACAAAAGCCTTCTTCATCATCGTCTCCGTTTCCCTCGCCGCCCGGGCGGCAAGTAAACATATCCCAAAGCGCCCACAGCCCAATAGGACACCCCATCGTCCCATGCAAGGCATGCAGGGGCAAACCTTATCGGTCGGCTACACGGGCAGAACGTTACCCGCGCGCATAAACGTCCTCGTAACGGATGATGTCATCCTCTTCCAGATAGCTGCCGGTCTGCACCTCGATCAGGACCATCGGCAGCTTGCCGGGGTTCTCCATCCGGTGAACGGCGCCGAGGGGGATATAGACCGACTGGTTCTCGGTCAGCAGGCGGACGTCTTCGCCGACAGTGACTCGCGCTGTGCCTTCGACCACGATCCAGTGCTCGGACCGGTGGTGATGGCTTTGCAGGCTCAGTGCAGCGCCGGGATTCACCACGATCCGCTTGACCTGAAACCGCCCGCCAATGACGAGGCTTTCGTACCAGCCCCAGGGGCGGTAGTCGCGCGGAAGTTGTACAGCCTGCGAGGCGCCGCGCGCCTTCAGCGCGGTGACCGCCTCCTTGACGCGCTGCGCCTGGGATTTGTGCGCGACCAGCACTGCGTCGTTCATGGCGATGGCGACAATATCGGTCAGCCCGATCCCGACCAGTTCGAGCCCCGGCGTTTCCGACCGCAGCAGCGTATCCTCGCAGGAAATCGCGGTGGCGTGGTCCGAGCAGACGTTGCCCTGTTCGTCCGGCCCGGATTCCAGCCAGACGGCGTCCCAGCCGCCCAAGTCAGACCACCCGGCGGCATAAGGCATGACGGCCAGATTGCCCGCCTTTTCCATGATCGCGTAATCGATGGAGATGTCATCGGCCTTGGCCCAGGGTTCGGGGCTGAGCCGGGTGAACCCCAGATCGCAATCCGCGTCCTTCAGCGCAGCCGCGACCGCGTCCAGCATGTCCGGCGCATGTTGGCGGTAGGCGTCGATCACCGCCCCGGCGGTAAAAAGGAAGATCCCCGCGTTCCACAGGAAATTACCTGCGGCCAGCATCTGCTGCGCCCGCGCCTCGTCGGGCTTTTCGACGAAACGGGCAAGGCTTTGAGGCGAATCCGCGTCCGGCGCGGCGCCCTCGGCCAGTTCCAGATAGCCATAGCCCGTCTCGGGCCGGTCCGGGGTGATGCCAAAGGTCACCAGATCGCCCGCCTGCGCGCGCGGCGTCGCGGCCGCAATGGCGCCCCGGAAGGCGTCCGCATCCGGTATGACGTGATCGGACGGGGCGACCAGCATCAGCGCGTCCGCGTCCCGTTCGGCCAGCCACAGCGCGGCGGCCAGCACGGCGGGGGCGGGGGTGCGCCCCTCCGGCTCGGTCAGGATGCCCTGCGGCGCCTGCTGAGCCTGCGCCAACTGCTCGGTAACGATAAAGCGGAACGGATCGCCTGTCACGATCAGCGGCGCGGCAAAGCCGTCGCCGGACAGCCGCCGGGCCGACGCTTGAAACAGGCTTTCGTCGCCCATGAGGCGGGCAAATTGCTTGGGATACGACTTGCGCGACAGGGGCCACAGACGCGTGCCGGAGCCGCCGCACAGGAGAATGGGATGTATCATCGAATGCCCTTCATTTTCATAACGCTTCACCGCAAAACTGAGCCTAGTCAAAAAAACGCATTGCCGCATAAGCTTTATGACAACACTCTCAACGTGCTACGGTCAAACTTAGCCTATTGTGAGTTGAAATGGTATCGCTTCGGGGCGCGATGGCGTATTCCCGGTTCGTGTTCTGCGGCAGGAATGTTTACCGAAATCCAATCAACAAAGACGGGCGATATCATGAAAATTGCGGTTGCCGGGATCGGCTATGTCGGATTGTCGAATGCGGTGCTTCTTGCTGCTGCGCATGACGTGACTGTGGTCGACATCTCGCCGGAACGGGCCGAGATGGTGAATGCGGGCCAAAGCCCCATCGTAGACCCTGATATCGAAACGTATCTGGCCACCAAACCCCTTCGCCTGACAGCCACCACCGATGCGGCGGCGGCCTATACGGAGGCGGATTTCGTGATCGTGGCGACGCCCACGAACTATGACCCGCAGTCCAATTATTTCGATACTTCCTCGGTCGAACGGGTGATCCGCGACGTGATCGCCGTGAATCCCGATGCGACCATTGTCATCAAATCGACCGTCCCCGTCGGTTTTGTGCAGGAGATCCGCGCGCAGCTGGGGACGGATCAGGTGATATTCTCGCCGGAATTCCTGCGCGAGGGGCGCGCGCTGCATGACAACCTTCACCCCAGCAGGATCATCGTCGGGGAACGCAGCGACCGCGCCCGCGTCTTTGCCGATCTTCTGCTGGAAGGCGCGATCGACAAGGACGTGCCGGTGCTGTTCACCGATCCCGGCGAGGCCGAGGCGATCAAGCTGTTCGCGAACACCTATCTTGCCATGCGCGTTGCCTTCTTCAACGAACTGGACAGCTACGCGATGGCCGGCAGCATGGACACGCGCCAGATCATTCAGGGGATCGGGCTGGACCCGCGCATTGGCGATCACTACAACAACCCATCCTTCGGATATGGCGGCTATTGCCTGCCCAAGGACACCAAACAGCTGCTGGCGAACTATTCCGAAGTGCCGCAGAACCTGATCCGCGCCATTGTCGATGCGAACCGCACGCGCAAGGATTTCCTGTCTGACCAGATCATAGCGCGGGCACCCAAGGTGGTGGGCATCTACCGTCTGGTCATGAAGGCGGGCAGCGACAATTTCCGCCAATCGTCGGTGCAGGGGATCATGAAGCGGATCAAGGCCAAAGGGGTCGAGGTGATCGTGTTCGAGCCGGCCTTGCGCGAGGATACATTCTTTGGCTCGCAGGTCTTGCGCGACCTGGACGGGTTCAAACAGCAATCGGACATCATCGTGGCGAACCGGGTGACAGACGATATTCGCGACTGCGAGGCCAAGATTTTCACGCGCGATCTGTGGGGCGCTGACTGATCGGACTGATGGCGAACCCTTCATGATACCAAAGCGTGTGGCCAAGTCGGGTTTGTTCAATCTGTGATTGTAGGCTAAGAGAGGTTCGGGGGCCGCCAACGTGCGTCATTTCAGTCCGCATCGCGGCTGAATCCTGTCGCCGGAACCGCCACCGCCTGTAAAACAATCCCTGTGATCTGCGATGCTGCAGCGCAGGCCAACGCGAAGCTGTCCATGCCCGTCTCCACCGCGCCCACCATGCCTGACGAGGAAACGGCCCTTGTGACCGAAACCTATCGCTCCGGCCGTGTCATACTGGAATATGGATCGGGCGGAACGACGCGGGTCGCCGCCCGGATGCCGGGCAAACTGATCTTCAGCGTCGAAAGCGATCTGATCTGGGCGTTGAACCTGCAACGCGAGTTGGATGAGGGTCAGGCAGCCTCGCCGGTCACAGTCTATCACAGCGATATCGGCGAGACCGGCGAATGGGGCCGTCCCATTCTGACGGGGGCCAACTGGCGCCGGTTTCCCGGATATGCGCTGGATATCTGGGACGAGCCATTCTTTCGAGCGCCCGATGTCGTGTTGATCGACGGACGGCTGCGGATGGCGTGCCTTGCGACGGTCATGATGTACACTGACCGGCCCGTCACGGTGCTGTTCGACGATTACGCCCCCCGCCCGATGTATCACGAGGTCGAGCGCCTGATCGCGCCAAGCAAGGTCGTCGGGCGCATGGCGCGGTTCGACGTGGTGCCGGACATGGTGGGCAGATCCGACATGGGCTTCATGATTTCCCTGTTTTCGACCATGTCCCTGTCGGGCGATACGACATCCTTTTACGAAGAAAACCTGCCATCGCAGCGCGCGGATCGTGATGCATGCACGAAAGCCGTCGAGGAGTAGAAAATGACCCAGGACATAGTGCAAAACGCAGCGCGCAATGCGCCCGCCAGCAGTTTCGACGCACTGGCGCCGCTATCCAGCCGCGCATTGTTCTGGCGGGCAGGGTATGTCGCCAAGTCGACGTTTCTTGATCATGTGCCGCTGCTGTTCTGGGTTGTCGAAAACGCCCGGCCCGGCATGGTCGTCTCTTTGGGGATGGCCGATGCCGTACCCTACTTCGCGACTTGCCAGGCGCTCGACAAGCTGAACGTGGAGGCAGTCTGTTTCGGCATCGAAGCCGACAGTTCGGCCGATCTTGGCCCGGTGATGGCCCATAACTCCCTGCACTATCCGGACTTTTCCGAAATCGTCATCGGTAATCGTACTGAAGTGTCGCAGAGGCTGCAAAGCACAGAGATTGACCTTCTCATCGTGAACCAGCCCGTGACGCAGGCACTGGTTGACGAGATCGACCAGAACTGGTTGCCATTGCTGTCGGACTGCGCGTTGGTGCTGTTCGCAAAGGGCGGCGATCCGGCGCTGTTGCCGAAATATGCCGACCGCATCGCCCTGGACGGGGGCGTTTTCATTGTAGACGCTGCCCGGGGCGTCCGCCTTGTCCTTCGCGGTGACCAGCATGACGAGCGTCTGATGCGCCTCGCGCGTCTGAAGCCGGGCAAGCCGGGATACATGAGCGTGAGGAACGTGTTTGCGCGGATGGGCGAATTGCACCGCGCCTCGTTCGAGATGGACCGCATCACCAGCAATCTGGGCAACACCCGCAAGCAGCGGGACAAGGCGATCAGGGAGGTGGAAGACAAGGACAAGCTGTTGGCCGACCGGAATGCGCGGTTGGCGCAGGTCACGGACCAGCTCAAGATGACCGCCGGCCAGGTTGCCGCAATGCGGTCCGTGGTGTTCGACGGGAAGGCGGCAGAGGCGGCGCTGGAGGCCGAACGCGACAGGCTGGCCTCTGAACTGGCCGCAAGCGCCGCGTCGGCGGAGGGTTTGCGCCGAAGGGTGGCGGGTCTGGAGACGGCGCAGACGGAGGGCAAGGCGGCAGGGATGGCGTTGGTGAGCGAGCGCGACAGGCTGGCCTCTGAACTGGCCGCAAGCGCCGCGTCGGCGGAGGATTTGCGCCAAAGGGTGGCGGGTCTGGAGACGGCGCAGACGGAAGGCAAGGCGGCAGAGGTGGCGCTGGAGGCCGAGCGCGATGCTGCTGCTGCCCGCGCCGAACTGGCCGGGTGCGAATTGGCCAAACTCTCGAAGCTGTACGAGGAACAGGACCGCGTTTTGCAGGACATGCGCCATCAGCGTGATGCGCTGGAGGCCGAGCGTGAGCGTATCGCTCGGACCGCAGAAGATCTGCGGGCGGTGGTGTCGCGCCAGGACGAGGCGCAGAAGCAAGATGCGCTGGAGCGGGCGGAGACCGCGCGCGCGCGCGGCGAAGCGATCGCCACCGCCTCGCAGTGTCACAGGGAACTGGCACAGCTCGTAATCTTGCATGAGGAACATACGGCCACATCGGAGGAAATACGGCAGCAGCGCGACGCGCTGGAGGCCCGGACATTGCAGCAGCGGGCCGACATCGACACATTGCGTCAAAGCCTCGGGCAGGTGAAAGAGACACAGGCCAAAAAGAATGCCGTAGCCGAGGATCTGCGGAACGAGAACGACGCGCTGAAGGCAGCCCTTGAGTCAGTGCGAGAGGATACGGATCATCGGTTCAGGGAGCTGAGCACAATGGCCCGGATGCTGGAGGAGCGTGACGGCCAGATTGCGGCACAGTCAGAGGCCCTGTCCAGTCTCGACAAGCCGCCGGAACAGGACGTGCGGGCCCTGGACAAGGCCGCGCAGGATCTGGATCAGGCGCGCGCGCTGATTCAGCGCGAGCAACTTCATCACCACACGGCCATGCAACTGGTTGCGGTCAAGGAAGAGATCCTGATTACGTTGCACGGGCGCCGCGTGTCGGGCCGCTACCGCAATATGCGCTCGGAACTGGACAAGCAGGTGGCCGAGATTGAGCAATCCGGCCTTTTCGACGCCGCATGGTATCGTCAGACCTACCCCGACATCGCCACATCGTCGCTGTCGCCGGTCGAACATTTTGTGCGCTCGGGTGCCTATGAGGGCCGCAATCCGGGCCCGCGCTTTGACTCGATGAAATACCACATGACCAACCCCGAGGTTGCCGCGCACAAGATGACTGCCCTTGTGCATTACCTGCGCCACGGGAAGGTGGAAGGGCGCGAGGCGTTTGCGATCACGCCCTAGGCGGGGGGCCGCGCCTCACACTGCCAGCCGCGCCTCCAGCGGGGTATCGAGATTGCCCTTGTTCCCACGGTAGAGCGCGGCATAGCGCGCCGCCTCACCCATGTTGCCAAGCGCCTGCTCGCGCAGGGCAAGGCATAGGGTCGCCATCGGATATCCTGCCTCGGCGGGGGCCTTGAAGGCGGGCAGGTGGTGGCGGATCATGTTGAAATGGACAGTCCGCGCCAAGCTCCAACCCAGATCATGCCCCACATCCACCCGGCTGAACGAGTCGAGGCGAGCCTCGGCCTCGGCTTCCTGGCCTTCGGAGTAGAGATGCGCGGCGTCAATGATCCTGTAGAGGACGTTTTCAGGGTCAAAAGCCAAGCAGCGATCAATGGCGATGCGCCTCTCAGCATCGGACATCCGGTTCGGATAGCGATGCAAGGCGTAGAAGTTTGCATATGCTTTTTGCAAATCGGACAGGCCATCAGCTATCGCGTCCGTGCCGGTCAAGATGATATCGACAATTTCACGATCGCTAAATGCCCTGTTGATCGTCATCGCTTGGGCCTCACCGATCCAACTTGCGAGAACGGCAAAACCGCTGCTACCTGAATAGATTTGGCGACAGCGTGACATCAGGCAGATTTCAAAAAGAACGCTTTGAAGGTCGTCCAGTGCGCCGTCTATTGCATAATCGGCCGCCATACGGACACCGTCGCGCGCTGACAAATGCTGGCACAGCGCAGCGTCCTGCCCAAATATGATCACATTTCCGCCGGCCTCGCACGTTTTCGCGATCAAGGCGTCAACCAATGGATAGGCAATGGCCTTGCTGGTGAAGCCGCCGGTAGTGCGGTACTTCCCGTAGATGATATCTCCGGCTCTGAGATGCACGGCGATGCAATCATCGCCGATACTTGCATCGCGCGCCATGCTGCGCGCCATTTCCAGTGCCGGAGTAAACCGAATTTCGTCGAAGGCTTTGCGATAGCGCGGTTTCGGCGACACATGGGCAAGAGCGCCAAGCTGTCGACCTATGGGATGCTGATCCAACACGATAGCATCCATGTCGGGTCTTCGATCGATGCGCCCATCCAGACCAAAGGTTACGGCGTCAGCGGTGATCTTGCCGAGACGTTCAATCGCCTTCGCGCTGGACAGGCGATCTTGCAGAAAAGATGGCGCAAAGGTCTGTTCTGCATGGTTGATTGCATGAAAAGCGACTTCTTCCCCTTTGCGGGTTTGCCAGCCCAGCAGCATCTTGCCGTCAAAATGATCGGCAGCGACCATCGCGTTCAACACGGCGCGCAATCTTTCGCCGAAGCCATCCGTCCGGTTGGCGATGAAATACAGCGGTTCGTCCTGAGCGCCCTTGCTGCGCTGTGCATTGGCCGGGGCGCCCGTGGCAAACGCATGGACGCGCGAGAGGTGAAAATACCCTCCGCCGGTGTGGGCGGTGATTGTGATCCGCGCGACCGGCGGCACATCGGCAAGCGGTATCACCAATGCGCTATCGTCATGCGCGGTCCCGAACCTTTGAACCGCGTCATGCAGCGTCACCGTTTTGTCGGCGATCTCTGCTTCTATGGTTAGGCGATCGGCAAGGTGGCGAAACCGCACGTTGCGCCGGTTTTCCAGCACCAGATATTGCAGGGACTGAGGCTGTTCAAATGTCAGCGACCACCACGGCGCATCCTCGGCGCCCGTGTGAAACGCATAATCGCGATCGACGTCACCGACCGCGTTTTGCGCATCATCTGGACGTGACCATTTAGAGAGCGAGCTTTGACTTGCTCGCCCAGTCCCGCCTATGTCGATCAGGTCCAGCATGGCACGAAGATGCGAAAGCGTCGGTATGTCGCAGATTTCCGCCGTTCCCATCATCCCGCCTTTCGGTTTGCGGCCAGCCGTGCCTTCGGCACCTTGCCCTTCAGCCAGTTCAGCCGCTCGACCTTGTGGGGCTTGCCGAAGCGCGCCAGCGTGCCTGACCCGTGCTTGCGGGTGTAGCGGTAAATCGGATCGTCGATAAAGACCACCTCGTGCGAGCGGCACTGGTCCACCAGGGGATACATCAGCGCCACGTCGGTGCAGGTCTCCAGCCAATTGCCCTCATGGTCCAGCAGATCGGATGCCTCGACCGCGTCATAGAGGCGGCGGCGGAAGGTGCGCAGATGGGTGGCGTTGAACAGCTCGATCTCGCGGATGCGCTGGTTGTCGATCTCGTCGGCGGTGTAGAAATCCTGCGGGTTCTTCTTGCCGTCCTGATCGTGCCAGTTGCCGATGGTCAGCAGGCAGTCCGGATTGGCGCGATAGCACTCCGCGACGGTGCGCAATGCGTGCGGCTCCAGCGCGTCGTCCATGTCCAGCAGCACGACGATGGTGTCCGGATCCTTGATCGTCTGAATGCCGACATGGCGGGCATGGGCGGGGCCGGTGTTGCCGGCAATGCGGATCAGCTCGGCGCGGGGCAGGATGGCCGTGCGGGTCAGATCCTCATAGGTGCCATCGGTGGAATGATCGTCGATCAGCGTAACGTCAAAGCTGTAGTTGGCGCGCATCTGCTGCGCGATGGAACGCAGGCAGGGCGTCAGGTATTCGCGGCAGTTCCACCCGTTGACGACGATATGGAAATGCAACCGATCCCGTGATGGCGTCTGCGCCGGTCTCTGCCCCGATGTCGGCAGGGGGGCAAAATGCGTGGTCGGCCGACGAGCCGAGACGAGATCACCCGCCATGAACGCGTCATTGTCGGGTATTGCAATGCCAGCGGCGGCCAACGTGTCGCTGTCATAACAGCGGCCCAGATGTGCGGTCATCTCCCGGCGCACCCGTCCTTTTTGCAGAACCGGTGCGATCGCGCTGTGATATGTCTGGAAATATCCATCGGGCCTGTCGACAGCCTCGCGATAGAGGCTGTCATCATGGCGGATATGCTCGGTCAGCCAATCCTGTTCACGTTGAACGGAAAAAAGAGCCACGCCCCGCCTTGACGCGGCAGCCGCGAACCAAAGGTCACACTGACCTTTGGAGGCGAACTCGTTCAGGCATGGGTGAAGAATCGAACTGTGCCAAGCTGTCGTGCCGGTTCCCAGGAGATCCACGAAATGGCCGGGTGATGGTTCGCTGAAAGTGTCCACTTCGCGCTGGTCCAGATTGCTGAATTCGCCGCGCGGGAAAATCACTCCATGCGCGCCCACGACGCAGGTCCGGCCCAGCATCTCGATATTGTGAATCATGCGCGCGACGTAGTCGTGAGGATAGTGCAGATCGTCGTCGAGCGTAAAAACGTAACAATCTCCCTCTATCGGCAGATCGTGGAATTTACCATTGTCGCGCAAATCGCCTGCGGCGTCTTTGCCCAGAACAACACGAATTGCCGGATTAAGGGCAAAATCGGGAATCTCGTCGTAGTCATTCAGATAGAGCCGCAACTCGTCGAGCTGTGGCAGGATGCGTGCCAAAACTGCTTTCAGACTTTCGCGCCGGGCGGCAAAGCTGGCCATCGTGCCGATGCGCCGCTGCCCCAATGATGGAGATGCGTTCTGCTCATCAGCGCCCAATTCAAACTGGCGGCTGACGAGCGGGAATGGGGCCGTCAGGTTTGCCCGGGTCTTGTGCCAGCTTCTGAACTGATCGCGGTAAGCCTTTCTGGATGGGGACATCGTGACCGCCAGTTGACCCTCCTGAAGGGTAAACACCCTGCTTGTGACGCTTGTGGTCAACGATCCCTCCAAGGTGCGGGTAAAGTACAATTCATCCGGCATCTGGAGAATGGCATTCGAACCGTAGATCGCCTCCAGTCTCATGCGAAACTCACCATCGCCGCTATAGCGCACGGTGTCATAGAAACCGATCCGCCCGATCACCTCCCGTCGCCAGATCAGGCTGTTTTCACCATATTTTTTCTGACTGACAGGCGCAGTGTAATCCGGCGTCCACCGCCGCTGTTGGCAGTGGCAGGCCACAGCTTCCGGCACGGCCTTCAGTGCGTCCAGCTGCCGCGCGATACGGTCCGGGGCCATGATGTCGTCGGTGTCGAGGATGGTGACAAAGGCCCCTTTGGCGTTCATCACGCCGATATTGCGCGCATAATAGCAGCCGAAATTACGTAAAAGCGAAATGACCTTGAGGTTGGGGGCACGGTTCGCAATCTGGCGGGCCAGCCTGACCGATCCGTCAGTTGATCCGTCATCAATCAGGATGACCTCGACCTCGACTCCCTGTTGCGACAGCGCGGCGTGAATTGCGCGCGTCAACCACTGCTCATTGTTATGACTGGGCATCAGGATGGACACCAGCTCGGCATGCCGGACAGGCTCGGATCTTGGCAAGATGCCTTGCGCATATCGCAGATCCAGCAGCGCCGGGTCGGTTTTGGCACAGGCCGCACGTCGCGCATTCGCGTCGGGATTCGGGGCGCGGCCAAAGAGTTTTCCGTATTTCAGATAGTGAGTTCGGGGGTCGAGACCGCTCAGTGCCACATCGGGGTAAGCCTGGCTGTAAAGGTCGGGATCGAATTCCTTTGGAAGCTCGTCAATTGTCATATCTTTAATCTCTGAGGCGTTTTACGTCAGGTACTGGCTATTGCGGACACGCTGGCACTACAGGCTGACATGCGACCACGTGCGCGTCTGTGTGCGCATGCAAGCAGATGAATCATCAGATGGTATTACCCGCATTGCGGGCAAAGAACCATGGTTCATCTGCCAAAGGTTGCTATGAGCCAACCTCCCGACACTAAAAAGCCCGCGCGAACGCGGGCCGATTTTTTTGTGATGCGCCAGACAGAAACCTGCCCGTCAGAACCTGTCGGCGATATCGGCAACCGAAGCAGGCAGATCCGGCCAAGCATAAGTATCCGCCCCATGCGGCGCGTCGGCCTCGATCTGCATCCTGCACGCTCTACGCATCGCTGCGATCCAGTCCAGCAACTGGCGGTAGCTCTCGGCGTCGTTCTTGCTCATCCTGCCTGCGGCCAAAGCGGCCGCCAGATTGGTCTGGGCGATCTGGTCGGCGACCTCAAGGATGCGCGCGCTGCACGCGGTTTTCAGCGTCTGCGCGCGCAACTCGGCGGCGGTTGTGGCGCGGGTGTCTGCGGGGACCAGTCTGGACATGTCGATATTGCTCATTTCACATCTCCATAAGGGGCCAGGGCAACGGGGCCGTCTTCGATCAGGTGCAATGCCGCCGGGAACAGGGTCTGGTGCGGCGCGGCCGGTCCGTGCGGCAGGATCAATGTCAGATGCAGGGCGCCATCCTTGCGTTCGATATCCGATGCCAGCCAGTCGCAGACCACTGCATCGCGCGGCAATACAGCCCCGTCTGAAATCGCGGAAAAATCGAATCGTTCGCCATTGATAGTCAACGTGTCGTCATAGCGTTCAAGACGCAGCTTTGTATCGCGGCGTTGGGGGGTCAGGGTGATATGCATACTCAATTCCTCAGAACCATCTGCCGATAGCGGTGGCGCGCACACTCAGCGGGCCGTTGTCCGAAAAGGCGCCATTCGAAATGATCGCGATACGCCCCGTCACTGCCGGATCGACGCCGCTGGTGTCGTCGAAGCAGATTCCCGTCTTGTAGTTGGTCACGGGCGGTACGCCGGACCGGCGCTGAAGCACGAAACTCATCACGCGCCCATCTGACGCGAAAGCATGGGGAAACGTCCAGTCCGCGCGCAGCGTGCTGCTGTTGAGATAGGCCAGATCAAAATCGCGGACCGTGCAGATCAGCGTGCCATCGGCAAATTTCACATAATTGCCGTTGGCGTTGCTTCCTCGTTCGATGAGCGCGCCGGTGGCCTGCCCCGCCGTGTGCGATACCGTGCCCAGCACATTCCCCTGGCTGTAAACGTCCCGCCAGTCTTCAACGCCGCCCGGTGCCGTGTTCAGCGCCAGTCCCGCCTGAGTCAGCCGGGCCTCTATGCCGCCGCCAGTTGCCAATGTCACCGATTGGGCAGCAGGATCCAGCCGCAGCGCCTCGGCCCAATTTCCCGAGGGTGCGCGCGTCTTGATTGCAAAGGCATCGTCACCGGCAAGGCCTAGTTCCGCGCGGCCGTCATAACCGGTCTGAAACAGGACAGAGGCGGTGTCGGTATTTACGGCCTTGTTCACTTTTACCTGATGCCCGCCGCCGGCATGGGTCAGCAGCGTGGCATCCGATGCGACCGCCAGACGGTTAACCGCGTCGGCACTGGTTCCGATTCCGACCCCTTCGAGATTATCGAGGCCGGTGACCTCGGCCCTCCATATCCCGGCAGTGAACACATGTGGCCGGTCGCTGTTCAGATCCCAGGCCCGCCATCCATCGCGTGCGGGAATGAACTGCCAGGCCGCATTATCCCAGAACGCCAGATGCCCGCCCTGTCCTGCCCAGATGCCCGTCGGGTCCAGCCCCAGTGCATGGACGTCACCAGGCGCAGGGTTCGTGGGCGGGGTGGTCGCGCCGATACGGATCACGGTGAGCTGTACCACAGCGTCCAGCATGTGAAGCGCTTCGTTGTGGGTGACGTGCTTCTGAGCTTGCGAGGGTTGCATGTAGGGTAGCCCCAACCGGGGCGATGTGTCGGGCATCACAAAAATTCCTGTGCTTGGGACGTGTCAGCGCAGATTTATGATGATCAATAATTAACGCCCTCGGCAGCGACCGTGCGCAGCCTGCCCCCCCCATGGCCCAGGCGGATCAGGCTTCGCCTTCAGATCCGCCCCAGCAAGGCAGCCAGATAAAGCGAAAGACTGCCATGGACCCCTTGGCGATACAGCCCGAGCTTGCGAAGCATCATCAGGCGCACCAGCACGGATCGATCTCGGTTCCTCGCAAAATGGTCCAACTTCTGGCGGTTTTCAGGCGTAAGCCGATCTCTGGACGCTTCCAAGGCTCGGATATTGATCGTATTCCAACTCCGAAATCCGCCCGACAGCAACCAGCTCAGACGTCTCATCTTGGCCCTCAGCCCGCGATTGGCACCGATCAGATTGCCGTCATGTTGTCGGTAAAGCAAATGGGGTGCGGCATCAAAGATGATCCGGCCGCCCGCCCCCGAGATGATCTGATAGAGCCACCAGTCATGAACCACCACCTCTGCCACTTCCCTGCTGGCATCCCGCACCAGCTGCAACGCGGCCCGGTTCAGCATCATCGTATTGCCTGCCGCAACGTTCTGGACCAGAGCATGGCGGAATCCGGCAGGAACTTTCAGTTTGCGCGACAGATGCCGGTTGCCAAGATCTTCGTCGCATTCCCAACTGCATCCGCAATAAAGCAAAGGCGTATCACCTTGCCCGACCTCGCTCAGCGCCTGAACCCCGCGCTCTATTTTCTGCGGCAGCCAGACGTCATCCTGATCAGAAAAGGCAACGATTGTTGTTCCCTCCGGCACCCGCTGCAGCAGGCTGAGGAAATTCGCCGCTGCACCGCAGCCCGGCCCGTCATGCAGCGTGATATCCATTCCGGGATTCGCCGCAATGAACGCCTCGGCGATCTGCCGGGTGCCATCCACAGATCCATCGTCGCTGATCACGATCGACGTTGGCAGGCACGTCTGGGCAAGATAGCTGTCCAACTGCTCGCGCAGGCGCGCTGACCCATTATATGTGGCCAGCAGGATCGCTACCGAAGGCAGCCGCAGTTGCGTACCGGAACTGTCGCGAAGACTGCTCAAGACCATGCTCTCCGAAATTCTGGTGCACCAGTTTCACTGGAACTGGTTGTCAGACGAGATGAAAGAGCGGAACCATCAGCGATGCGATGCAGTCCTCCGCCATTTGCCGTGTCCTATCATACCCGCCGCCGACTTCAAGAGATGCCTTGCTCGCCCTTTGCGTGCGTCACGGCTCCAGCGCTTGCCGTTGCAACGCACGCGCACGATTGCGCGCTCCTACGCTCATTTTCATCAATTGGCCACGCGCTGCATCCAGCGCCATCACGGCATTGGCAGCCCCCTGCGGGCTGCCATCCGGCACCACGAATCCCGATTGCCCGCTTTGCACCAATGTTGGCGGGGCGCCCTTGTCGTAGCAGACGACCGGGCGGCCTGCCGCCATCGCCTCCAGCACCGTGCGTCCGAAGCTTTCGGCAAATCGCGACAGGCTCAGCACGACATCCGCTTGACTGACGGCCTCGGTCGGTGTTGCCGCATATCCACGGAATTCCACGTTCTCCGGCAGGGGCATTAGCAGATGCAGATCCCGCGTCGGCGGACCGATCAGCAGGAACCGCACGTCGCGCCCGGCCACCTGCACCAGCCGCGCCACGGCGATGAAATCCGCCACGCCCTTCTTGGCAATGTTGCTGCTGATCAGCCCCACCCGTAGCGGCGATTGCGGTGCGAGTGGCAGATCAAACAGAGCCTCGTCAACCGAATTGGGCCGAATCCGGGTGCGTTCGGGACATCCCAGCCAATTTGCCACGGGCTGCGAAGTGACGATGAAACGGTCGGCCTGGGTCTTCAGGTCATCCCGCAGACGGCCCGCATCCGTCCCCAGATTCCGGCACAGGACATCATCTTCGGCAGGCAATTCGCGCACATGCACAACCGCCTCGCACCCTTCGGCGCGCGCGGCGATCAGCGGGGCGTCCAGAACGACGGTGTTTACATGGATCGTTCTGGAGCCGTGTTTGCGGATGAGGGTCCTGATTGCGCTGACAGTGGCTTCATGCGGCGGATGCAAGGCATTGCGCCACAGCTGTGGCAGGACTTCGACCGCAACCGTGATCTTTTGCAACCTTTCCAGATAGTCCAAGTTGCGCAGCGTCGGGACAACGACGACGGGACCCTCACCGCGCGCGGCCATGCGTCCCACGACGTCCAGCAAACTGCGTTCGGCCCCGAACAGGGTCTTGCCCGCACTATGCGCAAAGACAAGCGTTCGGGACGGTGCATCTGATAATGCGCCCTGGAACGTCGGCAGGGGGCTGGCCCCTTTCGCCCGTCCAACGGTTTCATATGCGATCAGCGGGTTTGCGTCGCCCCCCAGCCCCTGGGCCCGCCGATACCCGCCGGTACTGAAACCGGGTCCGGGATCGCGGTTCTCCCTGGCGCCACTGTTCAGGTAGTGACGCATCGGGCAGAGATCCGCTGCCAGTACGTCGGGAAAACTCAGCCGGTACCACGCCCGGTCCAGAAGCGCCGATGCAGCCAGTACGTCGTAGTCGGACACCGGCCCCGGCGCATCAGCCGGGCCGATCTCATCCACGACCCGAAAGGGCCGCGCTTCAGGGAATCTGGGCAGATACAGATCTTCGGGCCGCGCGCCATGCTCGTGCCAGTAATGCGCCGCGTCCATGTAATCGCGCCGCACGCCATGCAGGGCGGTGCGCAGATGCGTCTCGGCCCGCCCGGTCAGCGATGCCGGGGACGTGCGCAGAAACGTCAGTGGGATACCAAGGCAGACCTCCTTGATGGCGGCGGCGCCATAGGCACGGATGATCCGGTAGTAATATTCCGTATCCGCATTCACCCTGACGCGGTCCCAATATCCCAGTGTCTCGCGCAGATCGCGCCGGATCATCAGCGAATTGACGTTGCGATAGATCCACCCGTGCTCCATGCGCCAGCGCATCATGTCCAGATCGTCGCTGACCCGCACCCCGTGCGACACGCTTGCCTTGAGATCCCGATCGCTCATCAAAGCCTCGACCTGCAGCGCGATCTTTTCAGGATGGGGCCAATCGTCGGCATCCTGCACAGTGATGAATTCGCCACTTGCCTCGGCCATGCCGGTGTTGCGCGCAGCATAGGCGCCTTGGTTGCGGCCCTGTTCGATCACGCGCATACGCGGATCGCCCTTCGCCACCGCCCGCGCGACAGCAGCGCTGCCATCGGTCGAGCCGTCATCGATCACCAGGATTTCCAGATTGCGCCACGTCTGGTCCTGCAGCCCCCTGAGCGCCGTGTGCAGCGTCGCGGCCCCGTTGAACACCGGCATCACTGCGCTGACCAACGGCCGGGACGAGGCGTGACATCGCGGATAGGCCGGTGCGCTCAGCCGGTCGAACCGGCTGCCGACACCATCGGCCAGCGCGACCGCCGCCAGACCCTGCGACACATAGATGCGGGTCAGGTAGGATGACAATTCCCAGTCGTCATGCCCGCGCGCCTTGGCGCATGTCATCGCGGCAAGTTCCAGATCAGGCAGATGCCCGAACCGGCGCTCTGCGGCGCTCATAATATGCTCGGCAAAATTGATATCATTGCAACGCAACCCCAGCGTCACTGCCAACAGAAACGGTCCGGGATGCGCGATGACATCCACGCCATCTGGCTGATCGTGGAATATCTGAATGGCCCGGAGCGCGCCCGCCCAATTTTGGCGGTCTGCCTCCCAGCGCGCCAATGCCCAACCCGCCGCTGCCCGCTCCTTGGACGGACCGCTCTGTAGCAGGCTCTGCAAGGCGGGGTAGGCACTGTTTTCAAAGCCGCGCCACAGCATGTGGTCCAACTCCAACGCCCGGATCCGCCCGGTCTGGCGACCTTCGCGGCGCCCGGTCGCGCAGTAATGGGTCCATGGGTCCAGACCTGCCGCGCGCACATCGCTGTAGGTCGCCAAATACCAAACCGGATCGAAATCGTCCGGTTGGGCAGGCAGTTCCCTGGACGGCGTCATGGGCCGAGCATTCGTGCAATCGGACATCGGGTCATGTCAACGCACGGCCTTCCGCCCGTCCGAAAGCCTCGTAATGTACCAACGCGGGCCAGCCATGTTCGGCAACATCCGGATTGGCTAGATAATAGGCCATGCTATCGAAATCAGGTCCGGGATTGCGCCCTTCGTAAGCCCCCGATCGGACGTACTGCTCGGCTGCTGGCATGTCGGCTTGGGCGGCATCTGCATATGCGCCAAGATACCACGCAGCATCGAACAACGCGCTTTGCATCAGAAGGTCGACCTGCTTGCGGACCGGCGGCACGCCGCGGATCGGGCCGCCTCGTGCTACGGCGTACATCGTGTGCAGCAGCGTGATTTCCAGCCGGTGCTTTCGCATCAGTGCATCGGCCGCGAGGGGCGAAGCCGCAAGGGCGCCTTCAGCCTGTGCCGTTGGACCTGCAGCCGCAGTCTGAACCGCCCGATCATTCAACGCCTTTCGCAGGGCATCAATCTCAGTTCGCAGAGCCTCCTGAATTTCTTCGTGGCTTTGCTGCGCCGTCATGGGCTTTTTGTTCTGATCGCCTGTTTCAAGCATTCGTCACCCCCCGCAGTTCCGCGCAGCGATACATCCGCGACCGATCCGGCCAAGTCGGAGCGTTAGTCTACATCAGTCCCTTTTTCCAGAGCGGTTTCCGCTACCGTTGCGATCCGGGCCGCCAATCCCCAGATGAGGGGCTAAAGCGTTTCGCGCAAAACCTGACTCACAGCTTGTCGCGGAACGCGTGCACCATACCAGCGTTCCGCGCGCCTCGCTTTTGTCTGATGTCTCAGGTTAAAGGCGAAACGCTTTAGCAGATAAAAGGGGCCGACATGCTCTATTCCATTCTAGACCTCGCGCCGGTGCCCGAGGGGACAGACACCGCAACAGCGATTGCCAGCAGCGTCGATCTGGCCCGCACGGCAGAAGCGACCGGCTATACCCGCTATTGGCTGGCCGAGCATCATAACATGCCCGGCATCGCCAGCGCCGCCACCTCGGTGCTGATCGGCCATATCGCGGACGCCACCCAGCGTATCCGTGTCGGAGCGGGCGGCATTATGCTGCCAAACCACGCACCACTGGCGATTGCCGAGCAATTCGGCACGCTGGCAACGATCCATCCCAAACGCATCGACCTCGGCCTTGGCCGCGCGCCGGGCGGCGACATGGCAGTGGCCCGCGCGCTGCGGCGCGGCATGGGCGGCGACAGCTTCCCAGATGATGTGGTCGAATTGATCGGCTATCTGGGCGATCCGCGCCCCGGCGCGCCGGTCGCGGCGCATCCCGGGATGGGCACGCATGTACCGGTCTGGATTCTCGGCTCCAGCCTCTATGGTGCGCAACTGGCCGCGCATCTGGGTCTGCCCTATGCGTTCGCCTCGCATTTTGCGCCCGATGCGCTGGACCAGGCGGTGCAGATCTACCGTGAACGGTTCGAGCCGTCGCAGCATCTGGACCGGCCTTATTTCATGCTGGCCGCGAATGTCTTTGCGGCTGATACCGATGCCGAGGGCGCCCGCCTTGCTACGTCTATGCAGCAGGCCTTCGCGCGGCTACGCACCGGCATGCCCGGCAAACTGCCAGCGCCGGTCGATGACCTCGAGGCCGCCATCGGCGCTGATATGACACGCGCGGTCAATCAAGCGCTGCGTGTCTCGGCCATCGGCTCCAAGGCAAGTGTCGGGAAAACGCTGACCGCGCTGAAGGACCGCTACAATCCCGATGAGATGATCCTTGCCAGCCAGATCCACGACCCGGCCGCGCGCCAGCGTTCGGTGCGCATCGCGGCAGAGGTTCTGTCTCAGATGGACGGGGTCCGCGTCGGCTGACCCCGCGCCCTTGCATCGCCCGGATCATTTGCGCCATATGGCGCGCATCACTGCGCGCCGCGCGCCATAGCCTTTGGGAGATGCCAGATGAAAACGTTGTTCAAACTCGCAGCCGTCGCTGCCGCCCTTTCAGCGCCCCTGCCTGCGCTGGCCGAAATCGCGCCCGTCACCCTGCGCCTTGCGCATGTGGTGAACGAACAGGACGCATTTCACGCCGCCGCCACCAAGTTCCGCGATCTGGTGGATGAGCGTTCCGGCGGCGCGATCACGGTCGAGCTGTTCCCGAACGCCACCTTGGGCGATGAGCGCACGTTGCTGGAGGGGATGCAGATTGGCACCGTAGACATGGGCCTGATTACCAACGGGCCGGTGTCCAATTTCCTCGAAGACATGGCGGTGTTCGAACTGCCCTTCCTGTTCCCATCCTCGCAGGCGGCCTATGACGTGCTGGACGGCGAGATCGGTCAGGAGCTGCTGGACCGCCTGTCCGAGGTCAACCTCAAGGGCCTCGCCTATGCCGAGCGCGGCTTTCGCAACCTCACCAATTCCGAGCGCGCGGTGAACTCCCCCGAAGATATGCAGGGCCTGCGCATCCGCGTTATGGAAAACCCCGTCTATATCGACACCTTCCGCGAACTGGGCGCGGACGCCGTCCCGATGGCCTGGACCGAGGCACTGACGGCAATGCAGCAGGGCACCATCGACGGGCAGGAAAATCCGGTCAACGTCGTCCATTCCTTCAAGCTGAACGAGACGCAGACCAACATGACGATGACGCGCCACAGCTACGCGCCCGCTATTTTCGTCATGGGCCTGCCGGTCTGGGAAAAGCTGGGCGAGGAGGCGCAGACCATCATCAAGGACGCCGCGCAGCAGGCCGCCGAATTTGAGCGCGCGCTGAACGCCAGCGAGCAGGAGGCACAATTGCAGGCCCTGCGCGATGCCGGCATGGCGATCAACGACAGCGCCGATCTCACCGTGTTCGCCGAAGCGGTCAAGCCGGTCTACGAGAAATACGGTGCCAAGTTCGGTAACTACCTGCCCCGCATTCAGGAGCAGATCAGCCAGCAGACGGCGCAGTAAATGCTGTCGGGCCTAGATAGGATCGACCGCCTGCTGGGCGATATCCTGAGGCCCGTTGTCTTCATCGGGATGGCCGCGCTGACTGCGGTCATCACGCTGCAGATCGTCTCGCGCGTCTTCTTCACGCCTGTCGCCTGGACCGAGGAAGTCGCGCGTTTCCTGCTGATCTGGATCACCTTTCTGGGCGCCGCGCTGGCATGGCAACAGGGTCGGCATCTGGCGGTATCGCTGTTGCGGGACAGCCTGCCGAATGGCTCGCGCCGGATCGTCACCGGCGCGGCGATCCTTGTCAGTCTCGCCTTCATGGTTGCGCTGACGGTGATCGGCATCCGCTACATGAACGTGCAAAGCTTCCAGAAATCGCCATCACTGCGCCTGTCGATGAGCTATGTTTATGCTGTCATGCCGATCGCCGCCGCGCTTATGGCAGGCCTGTCGGTCATTGACCTGATCCGCCTGATCGCTGGGCGGCCTGCACGCGGCAGCGCCAGCAGCTTGCCGGAAATTCAATGAGCCTCGTCCTCGCCGGTCTGTTCGTGCTGTTCCTGCTGATGGGTATTCCCATTGCCGTCGTCCTTGGCGCCGCGACCATGGGCGCGCTGAACCTGTCGGGCGTCCCGCTGATGGTGGTGCCGCAGCAGATGTTTTCCGGGATCAACAGCTTTGCGCTGGTCGCTGTCCCGATGTTCGTTCTGGCGGGCGACGTGATGGCGCAAGGCGAGATTTCCAAGCGCCTGGTGGCCTTCGCCGATTCCATGTTCGGCTTTATCAAGGGGGGTCTCAGTATCGTCTCGGTGCTGGCGGGCATGTTCTTTGCCGCCATCTCCGGCTCGGGCGCGGCAACGACCGCTGCCGTCGGCGCCAGCCTTGTCCCCGAACTCAAGCGCAAGGGCTATGACCCCGCCGCCGCCGCATCTCTGATCGCGGCCTCGGGCACAATCGGCGTGGTGATCCCGCCCTCGGTTCCGATGATCATCTATGCGGTCATCGCACAGGAATCGGTGTCAAAGCTGTTCCTTAACGGCTTTATCCCCGGTGTCGCGATGGGCGTCGGCCTGATCATCGTTGCGCTGATCCAGGGCCACCGCCGCGCCTATCCGCGCGGCACGCCGTTCAATCTGGCCACCATCGGGCGCACGCTGATGTCCGCCATGTGGGGCCTGATGGCGCCGCTGATCATCCTCGGCGGGATCTTCTCGGGCATCTTCACCCCGTCCGAGGCCGCCGTTGTCGCGGTAAACTACGCGATCCTCGTGTCGCTGTTCATCTACCGCGACCTGACCCTGAAACAGCTTTACCGCATCGTGATCCGCGCGGGCGTGACGACAGCCGTCATCATGTTCGTGATCTCCGCCTCCTCGGTCCTCAGCTGGGCGCTGAGCAGCTGGCAAGTACCCGGCGCCATTGCCGATTATGCGCTGGCGCTGACCAGCAACCTTTACATGCTGCTCTTGGTCATCATGCTGATCATCCTGATCACCGGCGTGTTCCTTGAGACCGCTTCCGCCCTCGTGATCCTGACGCCGATGCTACTGCCGTTGGCGCTGCAACTGGGGCTGGGCACCGTGCATTTCGGCATCATTATCGTCGTCGGCCTTGCCATCGGCATGGTGACGCCGCCCGTTGCGATCAACCTCTTTGTTGCCTCGACGACCGCAAGCCTTCCGATCGAAAAGATCACCCGCGCCGTGCTGCCCTATCTTGGCATCCTGATCGTCGTTTATCTGATCATCGGCTTCGGCCCGCTTTTCTTCTGAGCGCGGCGCCGGTATCTGCGGAGTATGTTGACGGCGGCCCCCTGCCTCACCACATCATCTGGTCTCACGCGACCGCCCCTTGGACAGAATGACGGAATCGATGAAAAATTACCTGACCCATGACGCCACTGCCCTCGCTGAATTGGTTGCCCAAGGCGAGGTGTCGCCGCACGAATTGCTGGACGCCGCGATCGAGCGGGCCGAGGCGCGCGACGCGGACATCAATGCCGTGTCCCAACGCCTCTATGACCATGGCCGCGCAGCCATCGACGCAGGCTTGCCCGACGGCCCGTTTCGCGGCGTGCCGTTTTTGCTGAAGGATGCGTCGGGCGAACTGGCAGGCCATGTCACTGCCAATGGTGCCCGCCTGCTAGCAAAGGGCGCCCCGGCCACGGCAGATTCTACGCTGGTTGCCCGCTACAAGGCCGCCGGTCTGGTGATCTTTGGCCGCACGACGACGCCCGAATTCTCGCTGGCGGCATCGACCGAAACCAGCCTGACCGGCGCCACGCGCAATCCGTGGGACACAACGCGGACCGCTGGCGGATCATCCGGCGGCGCGGCGGCAGTGGTGGCGGCCGGTATCGTGCCTGCTGCCCATGGCAGCGATGGCGGCGGGTCGATCCGCATCCCGGCCTCCTGCTGCGG
This sequence comes from Roseovarius sp., assembly GCA_048267045.1. Classification (GTDB taxonomy): domain Bacteria; phylum Pseudomonadota; class Alphaproteobacteria; order Rhodobacterales; family Rhodobacteraceae; genus Roseovarius. The sequence goes on from JBLWYG010000001.1 coordinate 63,875, forward strand.
CCTTTTCGGGCTGAAGCCGTCGCGCGCGCGCAACCCTGCTGGCCCGCTGATTGGCGAGGGCTGGGGCAGCCTGTCCTGCGCGCATGTCCTCACCCGGTCGGTGCGCGACAGCGCGGCGATGCTGGACGCGACCCAAGGCATGGCGCCCGGCGATCCCTATTGCGCCCCGCCCCGCATCCGCCCCTACGCGGAAGAGGTGCGCGCCGATCCGGGCCGCCTGCGCATCGGCTGGCACATTCCCCCGATGAACGGCGCAGACGTCGCCGCCCCCTGCCGCGAAGCCGCCGAGGACGCGGCCAAACTGCTCGCCTCGCTCGGCCATGAGGTCGAGGAAACCACTCTGCCCGGCCGGGCCGAGCCGTTGCAGCGGGCGATCTGGGTGCTGGTCGCCAGCAATGTCGCGCGCAGCATCAGCGCCATCGGCGCGCAGCGCGATCAGATCGTGACCGAAAACGATGTCGACAATGTCACATGGCGCGCGGTCAGCGATGCGGCCAGCATGACCGCGCAGGATTATGCCGAGGCGCTCTACCAGATCCACGCCCAAAGCCGCCGGATGGCCGAGCTGCACAGTCGCTATGACGTGATCCTCAGCCCGACACTGGCCACCCCGCCGCCTGCACTCGGTGTGCAGCGGACCGATACCGACGATGTTGACGGCTATCACGCCGCGCTGGTCAACTTCACGCCGTTCACGCAGCTTCATAATATGACCGGCGCGCCCAGCGTGTCAGTGCCGCTGCACTGGTCCGAGGGTCTGCCCATCGGCGTCATGCTGTCGGCGGATTTCGGGCGCGAGGATATCCTGTTCCGCCTGTCCGGCCAGCTGGAGCAGGCGCGTCCGTGGTTTGACCGCCTGCCACCGATAGCATTTTAGGCAGGATCTGCACTTTCCAGTGCGCGCTCGTATTCCTGCCCCGGAATCGCGTCCAGCAGTGACTGGGTATATTCAGTATCGGGGCTGTGCAGCACCTTGCCCGCCGGTCCGGCCTCAACAATGCGGCCCTTCTGCATGACGATGATGCGGTCGCAGATGCGTGCCGCCACTCGCAGATCGTGGGTGATGAACAGCATCGACAGGTCCAGCCGCGTCTTGAGATCGGCAAGAAGGTCCAGCACCTGGGCCTGAATCGAAACGTCAAGGGCGGACACAGCCTCGTCCGCAATGATGATCTTGGGGTCCAGCGCCAGCGCGCGGGCAATGCCGATGCGCTGGCGTTGACCGCCGGAGAATTCATGCGGGAAACGGTTCATCGCGGATGCGTCCAGCCCAACCATGACCAGCAGATCGCGCGCCTTTTCCTGCGCCTCGCGGCGGGGGGTGCCGTAGGCGATCAGCCCTTCGGTCAGGATCCGCGAAACGCGCGCACGCGGGTTCAGGGACGAGTAGGGGTCCTGAAAAATCATCTGCAGCTTGCGGCGTTTGTCGCGCAGCTCGGACCCGGACATATGGGCGATATCGCCACCGTCCACCATGACACGACCGCCGTCGGGATTGAGCAGGCGCACGATACAGCGCCCGACGGTGGATTTCCCCGAGCCGGATTCGCCGACGATGCCGATGGTTTCGCCTGCAAATAGCTGGAAACTGACGTCCTGCACCGCCTTGACCACCCGGCGTTTGCCGAAAAAGCTGCCCGAGCCGGTCGAAAATGTCTTGGTCAGCCCTTCGACGGTCAGGATGGGGTCGCGGGTTTGTTCGGGCGCGTCCTTGCGTTCGGTCAGGCGAGGGATCGCCGCAATCAGGGCCTGGGTATAGGGGTGCTGAGGTTTCAGCAGCACCTCATCGGCGGTCCCAGATTCGATAATCTTGCCGGTTTGCATGACGATAACGCGGTCGGCAATGTCGGCGACGACGCCGAAATCATGGGTGATGAAAATGACGGCCATGCCGCGCGATTGGCGCAGATCCTCGATCAGTTTCAGGATCTGGGCCTGTGTGGTGACGTCCAGCGCGGTGGTCGGTTCGTCCGCGATCAGGATGTCGGGTTCCAGCGCAAGGGCCATGGCGATCATCACGCGCTGACGCTGGCCACCCGATAGCTGAAAAGGGTAGGCGCGGATCGCCGCCGACGGGTCGGGGATGCCGACCTCGTCCAGCAGTTGCAGGGCGCGGGCGCGCCGCTCGGTGCTGTTCAGCGCGCCGTGGGCCTCGAACACTTCGGCGATCTGCCCGCCGACGCGCATCAGCGGGTTGAGCGCGCTGAGAGGTTCCTGAAAGATCATCGAAATACGGCTGCCGCGCAGTTTGAGCATCTCTTTTTCGGACAGGCCAAGGATGGGTTTGCCGTCGAACGTGATGGTGCCTTTGACGGGTTTCACCCCCTGCGGGAGCAGGCCCATGACGGCGTTGGCCGACATGGATTTGCCCGACCCGGATTCACCGACGATGCACAGGATCTCGCCTTTGTTAAGGTCGAAATTTATGTCCTGCGCCGCATAATCGCGGTCGGCGCCTTCGGGCAGGGCGATGGCAAGGTCGCGGATTTGCAAGAGGCTCATTCGGATTTCCTCGTCAAACGGGGGTTGAGCGCGTCATTCAGGCCCTCGCCGATCAGGTTCAGCGCCAGCACGGTCAAGAGGATCGCCATGCCGGGCAGGAATGAGAGCCACCATGCGGTGCGAATGACGGTGCGCGCGGCGCCGATCATGTAACCCCATGACATGATGTTGGGATCGCCAAGGCCGAGAAAGGACAGCGAGCTTTCCAGCAGGATCGCCTGCGCGATCATGAGGGACGCCAGCACGATGATCGGGGGCAGGGCGTTCGGCAGGATGTGGCGCAGGATGATCTGCGTATTGCCAAGCCCCGACAGGGTCGCGGCCTCGACGAATTCGCGGGTTCTGAGCGACAGGACTTCGCCGCGCACAAGGCGCGCGACGGGGGGCCATGATACCACCGCGATGGCGATGATGACGAATGTCAGGCTGGGCTGGAAGATCGCCAGCAGCACGATGGCCAGCGCAAAGCTGGGGATCGTCTGGAAGAACTCGGTAAAGCGCATCAGCGCGTCGTCGATGCGCCCGGCGAAATACCCTGCGCAGGCGCCCACCGGCACGCCGATGGCCAGCGCGACGATGGTCGACACAAGACCGACCAGCAGGCTGACATATGCGCCATGCGCAAGGCCCGACAGCACGTCGCGCCCCAGCGCATCGGTGCCCAGCATCAGACCGTCCTCGGTAAAGGGCGGCAGGAACGGGCGCTGCACCATTTTCCAAGGGCTTTGCGGGAACACGAAAGGCGCAAGGATGGCCGTCAGGATGACGATAGCCAGAATGAACAGACCGATGACAGCGCCGCGGTTATAGCGGAAACGTTTCCAGAAATCCCTCATGTTGTCAGCCTTATGCGTGGGTCGACAATGACGTAGACGACATCGGTGATCAGGTTGAACAGCAGCACCATCGCCGCCGAGATGTAAAACACGCCGAGGATCACGTTATAATCGCGCTGGTTGATCGCCTCGAACATCAGGCGGCCGATACCGGGCCATGCAAACACCGTCTCGGTCAGGATCGCACCGCCAAAGATCTGCCCCGCTTGCAGGCCGGCCAGCGTGATGACCGGCAGCAGCGCGTTGCGCAGGATATGCCGGCGCTGGATCACGCCGCGTTTCAGCCCCTTGGCGCGGGCGGTTTTGACGAAATCGAGGCGGGAGACCTCCAGCATCGAGGCGCGGGTCATGCGCATGTAGATGGCGGTGAAAAACAGCCCCAGCGTGGTGGCGGGCAGCACCAGATGCTTGGCCACGTCCAGCACATGCGCCATGCCGGTATAACCTGCGCCGATGGTGGAATAGCCGAACCCGGGCAGCCAGCCCAGCCAGACGGAAAACACCAGCGCCGCCATCAGCGCAACCCAGAACAGAGGGGTCGCGTAGAACAGCAGCGCAAGGGTGGAAATCACCGTATCGCCCCAACTGCCCTGACGGGCCGAGGCGGCAACGCCGGCGACCACGCCAAGCACCAGCGACAGCACAAACGCCACGCCGGTCAGCAGCAATGTCGCGGGCAGGCGGTCGCCGATCAATTCGGCCACCGGCATCTGCTGGCGGAAGGAATAGCCAAGGTCCAGCTGGACCGCACCCTTGATATAGATCCACAGCTGCACATAGAGCGGCTGGTCAAGGCCGAAACGAGTGCGCAGATCGGCCAGGAATTTCTCGTCCGCCGCGCCGGCCTCGCCCGCCATGACGGCGGCGGGATCGCCGGGAGCGGCATGGATCAGCAGGAAGTTGAAGACGAGGATGGCCAGCAGGATAAACACTGCCTTGACCAGTCTGCCCAGAATGAACCGTGTCAAGTTATCTGCCTCGAATTATAGTTGCGTTCAATATGATCCGGGGCGCCGCAGCGCCCCGGACAACAGGCCGAAGCCGTTACTCCTGCTCGATCCACGCAAAGCGGAAGCCGTCATTGACACCAAACGCGGTGTTGACCGGGTTTTTGATATTGCAGCGATAGATGGTGGGAAAACCCAACTCCAGCAGCCACAGGTTCGGCACATCCGACACGATCTGATCCTGGATCTCCTTGTACGCCACGGCGCGCGCTTCGGGGTCGGCCATCAGTGCGGCCTCGTCCCACAGCTTGTCCATCTCGGGGTTCTGATAGTTCGCCACGTTGTTCCAGGGCGAGCCGGGTTCGGCATTGTCGCCCATATAGCTGCGCGACACACCCAAGGCCGGATCGCCGTACTGGTAGAGGTAGGTGAACGCCAGATCAAAGTCGCGATCCGATACCTTCTGGTTCCAGCCAGCCACGTCCGACGGGACGATTTCGACGTTCATGCCGATTTCGGTCAGGTTCTGCTTGGCCGCCTCGGCCCAACGCTGCCACGTCTCGCCGTAGGGCAGGCCCAGCAGACGGATGGTTTCGCCGTCATAGCTGGACTCGGCCAGCAGCGCCTTGGCCTTTTCAGGGTCATAGGTGATATCAGGCGTATCGCCCGCATAGAATTTGGTGGCTGAAGACACCGGACCCGTCGCGACCTTGCCCAGACCATTCCAAAGCGCATCGCGCGCGAATTCGCGGTCCAGTGCGTGCATCATGGCCTGACGCACCTTCACGTCGTCCAGCGGCTTGTTGTTCATGTTGACCCAGATCCACGAATGGGGGCCGAAATACTCGAATCCCTTTTCGGTGATGCAGGTGTTTTCCATGTCGCGGATGCGCGGCACGTCGAAATTCTCGATTGCGCCGCCGGGCAACACGTCGACCTTGCCGGTTTCATACGCCACCGCGCGCGAGGCCGCGTCGGGGATCACATGATAATAGACCTCGTCGATATAAGGCAGGCCCTCCATGTAGTAGTCTTCGTTCTTGACGAAGTGGATATAGCTGCCCTTGACCCACTCGTCGAACTTGAAGGGGCCAGTGCCGATGGGGGTGTTGTTCGCCGGGTTGTTGACGAAATCGGTGCCCTCATAAATGTGCTGCGGGATCATCGGCGCCGTGCCGGCCTCGAATATGCCGATAAAGGGCCCAAAAGGCTGTTTCAGGTTGAAAACAACCGTCAGGTCGTCGGGCGTCTCGATGCTTTCGACATGTTCCAGATATGTGCGCATCCGGCTATGTGTCTCGCGCAGGAAAACGTCGATCGAGAACTTCACGTCGGCGGATGTGAAAGGCTCGCCATCATGGAACACCACGCCGGGGCGCAGTTTGAAGGTGTAGGTCTTGCCGTCCTCGGAAATCTCCCACGATTCGGCCAATTGCGGCTCGGGCGAGAGGTCGAAATTGTAGCGCAGCAGGCTCTCATAGATGTCGCCGGACACCATCTGCGTCGGGCCGTTCTGCAAGATGCCCAGCATCAATCCGGGCGGCTCGGGCTGTATGACCACGTTCAGCGTGCCGCCATATTGCGGGTCGCCGTCCTGCGCGGCCAGAGGGCCCGCCAGCGCCAGCGCCAGCATGGCGGCTGCGATATTTCTTGGTTTGATCATTTTTTATTCTCCCTGTTGGTCGTTCTTGTTTGTTGCGTCCCAGTTAACTCATGACTGCCCGCCCGCGTCAAACGAGCCGATATAGGCAACGATTCCGTCTCTGGATTCGTCGATATCGACATGGATGGCTGTTCGGGCCACTTCCGGATCGCGCGCAGTGAGGGCCGCGATAACTGCGTGATGCTGATGGATCATGTCCACTTCCGCCAGGCTGTAATAACCGGCAATCAGCGGTCCCATGCGCAGCCAAAGCCGGGTCAGCACCCCCAGCAGCACCGGCATCCCGGCGATTTCGGCCAAGGCAAAGTGGAACTGCTGATTCAGCTCGGCGGCTTGGGTCCAGCGCGCGGCGGCTATCGCCTCCTCGTTGCGCTCGGTCAGGCGGGTCAGGCGGGCGATGTCGCGCGGTGATGCCACCTCAGCGGCGCGGGCGGCGGCCAGCCCCTCCAGCTCGCGGCGGATCGCGGCAATTTCCAGATATTGCGCGGCCGACGGCACCGGCACGCGCACATCGCGCAGCGACCGCTGCACCAGCGCATCGTCCTGAAGCAGCCGCTGAACCGCGTCGCGCACCGGCGTCGAACTGGTCCCCAGCGCCTCGGCCAGTCCGCGGATGGTGATGCGCTGATTCGGGCGCAGTTTGCCGCGCACGAGATCCTGACTGACCCGCTCGTATATGGTGTCCCCCAGCGATTCACGGTTTATCTGGATCATCGTTTCCCGTTGGCCTGTGCGGGTAGCTTCCCGCACCTGTTTTGATGCATCATGCATCAATGTGATTGATCCGGCAAATCAAAACTGTAATGCTCTGCCCGATCCCGACAGCATTACAGGACCTGCGATGAAAGCCTTCTTTGACGAACGTCAGCTCGGCCATGCTCCGAAAACCTATTTCCGCCGCGGTGCTGCCATGCCCCATCAGGAGCAGCCCCAGCGCGCCGAAATTCTGCGCGACATGCTGGCGGGCGAGGGGTTTGAGATCGTCAATCCCCGCGATCACGGGCTGGCCCCGATCAAGGCGGTGCATAACCCCGATTATGTCGATTTCCTGCCGGATGCCCACGCGCGTTTTGTCGAAAGCGCCGGGCCGGATGCGCTGGCCATCCCCACGATGCACCCCGGACTGCGCCGCGGCAAGGAGCCAAAGGACATCCACGGCCAATTGGGTTGGTGGATGACCGACACCTCGACGCCCCTGACCGCCGGCACATGGGACGCCGCCTACTGGTCCGCCCAGACCGCGATCGAGACCGCCGAAGAGGTGCTGTCAGGCGCCCGCGCCGCCTATGCGCTGTGCCGCCCGCCGGGCCATCATGCGATGCGCGATTGCGCCAATGGCTTCTGTTTTTTCAACAATGCCTGCGTCGTGGCGCAGCATCTGACTTCGAAATTCAAGCGTGTGGCGCTGATTGATGTCGATGTGCACACCGGCAACGGCTCGCTCGATATCCTGTACGAGCGGGGCGATATCTTCTTTTGCTCGATGCATCCCGATCCGTCGACCTATCCCACCTTCTACCTCGGCCACGCGGACGAGACCGGCGAGGGCGACGGGCTGGGTCAATCGCTGAACATCCTGCTGGAGCAGGGCGCCAGCCAAGACGATGTACTGGCCGCGCTGGACAAAGGAATTGCCGCGATCAAGGATTTCGGCGCCGATGCGCTGGTCGTGTCGCTCGGCTTTGACATGGCCGCCGACGACCCGCTGGCCGCCGTGCAGGTCTATCCCGACGGCTTTTCAGAGATGGCGCGCCGTCTGGCCGCACTGAACCTGCCCACGGCGTTGGTGCAGGAGGGCGGATACCTCGGCCCCTCGCTGGCCGACAATGCCAAGGCGTTTCTGACCACATTCCGCGAGGCCACGGCATGAGCAACGCCCCCAAGGACATGAACGGCGCCGAAAGCGTCGTGCGCAGCCTGCACAAGGGCGGCGTCGATGTGTGCTTTGCCAATCCCGGCACGTCCGAGATGCAATTTGTCGATGCCCTTGACCGCACCAAGCTGATGCACTGCGTTCTGGGCCTGTTCGAGGGGGTCGTTACCGGCGCCGCCGACGGCTATGCGCGCATGGCGGGCAAGCCCGCGGTGACGCTGCTGCATCTTGCGCCCGGTTTCGCCAACGCCGCCGCAAACCTGCACAACGCCCGCAAGGCGCGCGTGCCGATGGTCAACCTTGTCGGCGATCACGCGCTGCGCCATCAGAAATACGACGCGCCCCTGTCCGCCGATGTCACCGGCGCCTGCGAGCCATTCAGCGACTGGGTGAAATCAGGCACTGATGCAGGCAGTTTCGCCCGCGACGCGATGGAGGCGCTGGCGGTGGCCAAGGGCGCGCCGGGCCGCATCGCTACCCTGATCGCGCCAGCCGATATCGGCTGGGACGAGGGCGGGAAAATGGCGGGCGAAGCCCGGTCCACGGCCCCCGCCGCGCTGGATGAAGGCGCGCTGACGGATGCCGTGCGCGCGCTGGAAAGCGGCGAACGTTGCGTCATCATCGCTGGGAATTCGGTGCTTGAGGATGTCGCCGCGCTGGCCCTGCTGCAAGGTGTCGCCGACAAGACCGGCGCGGATATCATCGCGCCCACGTCGAACCGGCGGATGGAACGTGGTCAGGGCCGCGCGTCTCTCGCCAAGATACCCTATCCGATCAACCTGGCGCTGGAGGTGCTGGCACCCTACACGCGCGCAATTCTGATCGAGACGGTGCCGCCGGTTGCGTTCTTTGCGTATCCCGACCGGCCCAGCCTGCTGCTGCCCGAGAATTGTGACACTGTAACGCTATGTAGTGTCGATGGCGACGGACCCGCCGCACTGGCCGCCTTGGCGGATAGGGTCGGCGCAACCCCTGCCAAACCGGGCGATACAGCTATGCCAGCGCGGCCCCAGCCCGGCGCGATCACACTGGAAAACATCGCCGCTGCGCTCTCCAATGCGCTGCCCGAAGATGCGATCGTCATCGACGAGGCAGTGTCGTCCGGCGGCGACACCTTCCCGGCGGGTGACGCGGCCAAGCCGAATTCGTGGCTGGCGCTGACCGGCGGCTCCATCGGCATCGGCATCCCGCTATCGGCCGGTGCCGCCATTGCCTGTCCGGATCGCCCAGTCATCACGCTGCAAGCCGACGGCTCGGCGATGTACACAATCCAAGGGCTCTGGACGCAGGCGCGCGAGGGGTCGAACGTGACGACGATCATCCTCGCCAACCGCGCCTATGAGATCCTGAAGGGCGAGCTGCACAATGTCGGCGCGCAGCCTGGCCCCGACGCGCTGAGCATGTTGAACCTTGACCGCCCTCATCTGGATTTCGTCGCCATGGCCAAGGGCATGGGCGTGCCGGGCCGCCGGGTCCAAGACGTCACTGACCTGATGCAGGCGATCGAAGATGCGGCGAAAGAGCCCGGCCCCTATCTGATCGAGGCGATGCTTTAACCCCCCCTGAGAGGAGACGACATGACACTGGATGCAGACCTGCGCAAACGCATTGTTCAATCCGTCGGGGATGGGTTCGACGACCAGATCGCCTTTACTCAGCAATTGGTGCGCATGCCATCGCTGCGCGGCCATGAACATCCGATTCAGGACCTGCTGTACCGCACATTGCAATCACGCGGCTATGCAATGGACCAGTTTCATATGGACCGCGAAGCGATTGCGGCGCATCCGGGAGGCTCGAAATTCTCGGAACATCATTCCGACGCGCCCATCGTCGTCGGCATCCACCGCCCGCGCGATGAAGCGGGCCGCTCGCTGATCCTGCAATCGCATCTGGATGTGGTTCCCGAAGGCCTGCACGATATGTGGAGCGATCCGCCATTCTCGGCCAAGATCGACGGCGACTGGATGTATGGCCGCGGCGCGGGCGACATGAAGGCAGGCGCTGCGGCCAATATCTTTGCGCTCGATGCGCTGCGCCGGATCGGGCTTCAGCCCGCCGCAACGGTCTATGTGCAATCGGTGGTCGAGGAGGAATCCACCGGGAACGGCGCGTTGCAAACATATCTGCAGGGCTACACCGCCGAAGCGGTGCTGATCCCCGAACCGGAGGAGGAGATGCTGGTGCGCGCCAATGTCGGCGTCCTGTGGTTTCAGGTGCAGCTGCGCGGCGTGCCGAAACATGTGCGCGAAATGGGCGAGGGCGCCAACGCCATCGACGCCGCCACCCGCGTCACCGCCGCCCTGCGCGAGATCGAGGCCGAGTGGAACGCGGACAAGGCGAACCACCGTCATTTCGAGAACGAGACGCACCCGATCAACCTGAACATCGGCAAGATCGAAGGCGGCGACTGGGCCTCTTCCGTGCCGTCATGGTGCAATATCGACTGCCGCGTGTCGCTCTATCCGGGCCATAGCGCCGATGATGCGGCGGCCGAGATCACAGACCGCATCGCCGCCTTCGCCGCCTCTGACGGGTTCCTGTCCAATAACCCGCCCAAGGTGGTGTTCAACGGGTTCTACGCCGAAGGCTACGTTCTGGAGGAGGGCACCGAAGCCGAGGCCGTGCTGGGCCGCGCGCATGAGGCCGCCATCGGCGCGCCGCTGAAATCCTTCATGACGCCCAGCTATCTGGATAGCCGCGTCTATGCGCTTTATAACAAGATCCCGGCGCTCTGCTACGGTCCGATGTCGCGCAATATCCACGGCATTGACGAATGCGTGAGCCTGCCTTCGGTTCAGCGGATCACCGCCGCGATGGCCCTGTTCATCGCCGAATGGTGCGGTGTCGAGGCAATAGACGACTGATGCGCAGCGATGATCCCTGGGCGGGCCTGCCGTCCGTCATAAGCAGGGCACTCCCGTCGGACCGGACGGGGGAGGTAGATGTGCTGTCACAGGACGCCCCCGACATCTCGCTGGACCGGGCGGTCGAACTGGCGCGCAAGCTCTATGGGATCGCCGGTGATGTCCAGCCCCTGTCAGCCGAAAAGGATGCAAATTTCCATATCCGCCTCGGCAGCGGGCAGGAGGCGCTGCTGAAGATCACCAACGCCGCCGAGGACCGCGCCGTTACCGACATGCAGACGCAGGTGCTGATCCATCTGGCCATGACCGACCCGTCCCTGCCGGTGCCGCGCGTCCATGCCACACGGTCCGGTGCCGCGTCCAGCGTGGTGACGGAACAGTCCGGTAAGGCCCACGTGGTGCGCTTGCTAAGCTACCTTCCCGGCACCATTCTGGCTGGAGCGACGGCGTCGCCTGCGTTACACGGCGAGTTGGGCGCGCTGCTGGGGCGCCTGACGCTTGCGATGCGCGGTTTTTTTCATCCGGCCGCCGGGCATGTGCTGCAATGGGATATCAAACAGGCCCACCGCCTGCGCCCCATGCTGGATGCGGTCGAGGACACGGGGGTGCGCGCGCGTCTGACCGACGTGCTGGATCGCTTCGACACCGACATCGCGCCGCGCCTGCCGCATTTGCGCGCCCAGGTCGTGCATAATGATTTCAACCCGCACAACCTTCTGGTTAACGGACCGCAGGCCACGCGCCCGGTTGGCATCATCGACTTCGGAGACATGGTGCACACCCCCATCGCCTGCGATCTGGCAGTGGCCTGCTCCTACCAGATCGCCGCGGGGCCGGACCCGATGGCGCATATCGCGCGGATGGTCGGCGGATACGCCAGCGTCACGCCGCTCGAAGAGGAAGAGATCGCGCTCCTTCCCGACCTGATCCGCCTGCGCCACGTGACGACGCTGACGCTCGGTGCATGGCGCGCACGGCGCTATCCCGAGAATGCCCCCTATATCCTGCGCAACACCGCCGCATCGCGCCACGGACTGGACGCATTGGATGCCATGGCACCCGGCGCCGCTGCCGACATCTTGCGCTCCGCTATGGAAGGGACCAATCCATGACCATGGTAAACGCCTATGACGGAACTTCAGACAGTCTCGATTCCGCAGATCAGGCCCTGATCGCGCGTCGGCAGAAGGTGCTGGGCCCCGCCTACCGGCTGTTCTATGACCAGCCACTACACCCGGTGCGGGCCGATGGCGTCTGGCTGTGGGACAAGGCGGGCAAGCGCTATCTCGACGCCTATAACAACGTCGTTTCGGTCGGCCATTGCCATCCGCATGTGACTCAGGCCATTGCCACGCAGGCCAACATGTTGAACACCCATACCCGCTATCTGCACGAGGGGCCGGTGAACTATGCCGAGCGGTTGCTGGCCACTATGCCCGATACGCTGGGACATGTGATGTTCACCTGCACCGGGTCCGAGGCGAACGATCTGGCGCTGCGGATCGTGCGCACCGGCACCGGGCGGCAGGGGGTGATTGTCACGCGTCTCGCCTATCACGGCGTGACCGAGGCGGTGTCCGAGTTGTCGCCGTCTTTAGGCGACTACGTTCCACGTGGAGCGCGCGTGCGTCTGATTGATGCGCCGGACGGTGCTGCGGATCAGGGCGCGCGGCTGGCTGCCAATCTGGCGGCGGCGATTGCCGACATGCGCCGCGACGGGATCGAGCCTGCGGCCTTCATCTGTGACACAGTGTTTTCCAGCGATGGGCTTTATCCCGATCCGGCGGGGTTCCTGCAACCCGCCATCGATCTGATCCGCGCCGAGGGCGGTATCTTTGTCGCGGATGAGGTGCAGCCGGGATTCGCGCGCACCGGCGACGCGTTCTGGGGCTTCCAGCGCCATGGCGTCGTGCCCGACATGGTGACGATGGGCAAACCGATGGGCAACGGCTTTCCTGTTTCCGGCGTCGCGATGCGGCCCGAACTGGTGCAGGAATTTGGCACGAATGCGCGGTATTTCAACACCTTTGGCGGCAACCCGGTGGCCTGCGCTGCCGGTATGGCGGTGCTGGACGTGATCGAAGGAGAAGGCCTGCAGGAAAATTCACGCACTGTCGGCGCCTACCTCAAAGCGGCGCTGCAAGACCTCCGCGGCACGAACGCCAGCATCGGCGATGTGCGCGGGGCCGGGCTGTTTGTCGCCGTCGATTGCATGCGCGACGACGCGCCCGATGCGGCTCTGGCGCGCCATGTCGTCAACCACATGCGCCAGAATGGCGTGCTGATCAGCGCCACCGGGCCGGGGGCGAATATCCTCAAGATCCGCCCGCCGCTGGTGATGCAGCAGATTGAGGCGCAGCTGCTGATCGACGCGGTCGCCGCCGCGCTGGGCGCGGCATGAGCGCGGCACGCCTGACGGCCGCGCTTATCGTCGGCTTGGCTCGCGCCATCACTGCCGTGCGTGGCATCTGGGACGGCGTGGCGCCGGTACCGTCGCAGCGGATCTATTTCGCCAATCACAACAGTCACGGTGATTTCGTGCTGATATGGACGGTCCTGCCGCGTACCCTGCGCCGCCGCACACGGCCGGTGGCGGGCGCTGATTACTGGCAAACGTCGCGGCTGAAACGCTTCATCGGGCGGGACGTGTTCAACGCGGTGCTGATCGACCGCAACCCGGATACCCGCAGCGCCGATCCCGTCACGCAGATGGGCAACGCGCTGGCCACCGGCGACAGCCTGATCCTGTTCCCCGAGGGGACGCGCAACACCGGCAATCAGCGGCTGTTGCCGTTCAAATCGGGGCTATTTCACCTTGCCAGCCAGAACCCCGATATCGACATGGTGCCGGTCTGGATCGAGAACCTGAACCGTGTGATGCCCAAGGGCGCGCATGTGCCGATCCCTCTGATCTGCACCGTCACCTTCGGCGCGCCGATGCGGCTGGAAGGTGGCGACAAAACCAGCTTTCTTGCCCGCGCCCAGGCGGCGCTGCTTGCGCTCGCGCCCACCGAAAGGCCCTGACATGGACACCCATTTCACCATTCTTCTAGGCTGCGTTCTGGCCGTCCTGCTTGCTGCCACGCTGGCGGCGCAGGTGCTAAAACGCCGCGCTGCGCCCGGCGATCTGACGATCCAGAACCTGACTGCACGCATCAAGGCGTGGTGGGTCATGGTGGCCGTCATCGCGCTGGCCTTTGCGTTCGGTACGGCGGGCGTTGTGATCCTCTTCGCGCTCTGCTCCTTCGCCGCGCTGCGCGAATTTCTGACGCTGACCAACACGCGCGCCGCCGATCACTGGGCGTTGGTGGCCGCCGTGTTCGTGGTGCTACCGCTGCAATATGTGCTGGTCGGAATCGGGTGGTATGGTCTCTACTCCATCTTGATTCCGGTCTATGCGTTTCTCTTCATGCCGATCCTGTCGGCGCTGCGCGGGCAGACGGACAACTTCCTGATCCGGGTGTCCGAGGCGCAATGGGCGCTGATGATCGCCGTCTTTTGCGTCAGCCACGTGCCCGCGCTGCTAAGCCTCAACATCCCCGGATATGAAGGCAAGAACCTGTTCCTGATCTTCTTTTTGATCGTCGTCGTGCAATCTTCGGACGTGCTGCAATATGTCTGGGGCAAGATCGCGGGCCGCCGCAGGATCGCGCCGAACCTGTCGCCGTCCAAGACGCTGGAGGGGCTGGTCGGCGGCGTGCTGAGCGCCAGTGTGCTAGGCGCGGCGCTGTTCTGGATCACGCCGTTTACCGTTTTGCAAGCGTTCGGGTTGTCGCTGGTGATTACGCTGATGGGCTTTTTCGGCGGACTGGTCATGTCTGCGATCAAGCGCGACCGGGGCGTCAAGGATTGGGGCCATCTGATTGCCGGGCATGGTGGGTTCATCGACCGGCTGGATTCGGTGATCTTCTCGGCGCCGATCTTTTTTCACATCGTGCGGTTTTACTGGAATGTGGGCTGATGGCTGATCTGCAAAATCGTCGGCCTCTGAGCAGCCGCGACACAAAATGGGCCGCGCGCTGCGCCGCCGCGCTGGCCGCGCGCAGCGTGACGCCCAACGCGATATCGCAGGCCAGCATGGCGGCGGCACTGGTGGCGGGGCTGGCGTTTGCGGGCACCGCGTGGGTGCAGGGCGCGGCAGTCGTCGCGCTGTTAATCCTGGGCGCGCTGTGCTGTCAGTTGCGGCTGCTGTGCAACCTGTTCGATGGCATGGTCGCGGTCGAGGGTGGCCGCAGCGCGCCGGACGGGCCGCTGTGGAACGAATTTCCCGACCGGGTGTCGGATCTGCTGATCCTCGCCGGGGCAGGGGTCGGAACGGGGCAACCGGCGCTGGGGCTGGCGGCGGCGGCATTTGCGGTGCTGACCGCCTACACCCGCGAGCTGGGCGCGAATATCGGGCTGAAACCGGACTTCAGCGGCCCGATGGCCAAGCCGCAGCGGATGGCGGTGATTACCATTGCGGCTCTGATAGCGGTGTTCGAGCCGCTTTTTGCCTCGCAAGGCGGCGTTCTGACCGCCGCGCTGTGGATCATCGCCATCGGCGCGGCGCTAACCAGCATCAGGCGCGCCGCACGTATCCGCGCGGCGCTGCTGGCCCGATAAACTGCCCGGTTAGCGGGTCAGAGCCTCGACAATCCGCTCGGCGGCTTCTTCGGCGGTCAGATCGACGGTGTTCACGATCAATTCCGCCGTTTCGGGCTGCTCATAGGGGCTGTCGATGCCGGTGAAGTTCTTCAGATCACCGGCCCGCGCCTTTTTATACAGGCCCTTGACGTCGCGCGCCTCGGCCACTTCCAGCGGGGTGTCGACGAAGACTTCGATGAATTCGCCGTCTTCCATCATGTCGCGGACCATGCGCCGCTCGGACCGGAAGGGCGAGATGAAGGCGGTCAGCACGATCAGCCCGGCATCGGTCATCAGGCGCGCCACCTCGCCCACGCGGCGGATGTTTTCCACCCGGTCGGCATCGGTAAAGCCCAGATCGCGGTTCAGCCCGTGGCGCACGTTGTCGCCGTCCAGAAGGAACGTATGCTTGCCCATCGCGTGCAGCTTCTTCTCCACGATATTGGCAATCGTCGACTTGCCCGAGCCGGACAGGCCGGTGAACCACACCACCTTGGCGGTTTGGTTTTTCGCGCTCGCGTGCGCCTCGCGGTCGACGTCCAGCGCCTGCCAATGGATGTTCTGGCTACGGCGCAGGGCGAAATGCACCATGCCGGCCGCGACGGTCGCATTGCTGATCCGGTCAATCAGGATAAACCCGCCAAGGTCCGGATTATCCTCATACGCCTCGAAGGGGATCGCCCGGTCGGTCGAAATGTTGACCACGCCGATCGCGTTCAGGCCGAGGGTTTTCGACGGCAGATGCTCCAGCGTGTTGACGTTCACCTCGTATTTCGGCTCGGTCACAGTGGCGGTCATCGTCTGGGTGCCAATTTTCAACAAGTAAGGCCGGCCCGGCAGCATTTCCGCCTCGCCCATCCAGACCAGCGTGGCCTCAAACTGATCGGCCACCTCGCACGGGGCATCGGCCTGCACGATCACGTCGCCGCGCGAGCAGTCGATTTCGTCGGTGAAAGTGAGCGTGACGGATTGCCCGGCCACAGCATTGTCCAGATCGCCGTCATAGGTGACGATGGATTTCACGCGGCTTGTCTTGCCCGAGGGCAGCACGCGGATGCCGTCGCCGGGCTGGATGCTGCCCGACCCGATCTGCCCGGAAAACCCGCGAAAATCGAGGTTGGGTCGGCTGACCCACTGCACCGCCATGCGGAATGGGCGGTCCTGCATCTGGGCCACGTTCAACGGCGCGTCCTCAAGATGATTCAGCAGCGGCGGGCCCTGATACCACGGCATGTTTTCGGACTGCGTCACAATATTGTCGCCCGCCAGCCCGGAAATGGGGATGGGCAGAAACGTCGTCATGCCGATCTGCTCGGCGAAATGCGAGTATTCCTTGACGATCTCATAAAACCGTTCCTGGCTGTAATCGACCAGATCCATCTTGTTGACCGCCAGAACGACATTCTTGATGCCCAGCAGGTTGACCAGATAGGAGTGCCGCCGCGTCTGCGTCAGCACGCCCTGCCGCGCGTCGATCAGGATCACGGCCAGATCGGCGGTCGAGGCGCCAGTCACCATGTTGCGGGTATATTGCTCATGCCCCGGCGTGTCGGCGACGATGAATTTCCGCTTGTCGGTGGAGAAGAAGCGGTAGGCGACGTCAATCGTGATGCCCTGCTCACGCTCGGCGGCCAGACCGTCGACCAGTAGGGCAAAGTCGATATTCTGCCCTTGGGTGCCCGAGGTCTTGCTGTCATTCTCCAGCGAGGCCAACTGATCCTCGAATATCATCTTGCTGTCATAGAGCAGGCGGCCGATCAGCGTGGATTTGCCGTCATCGACCGATCCGCAGGTGATGAAACGCAGCATCGTCTTGTGCTGGTGTTTTTCCAGATAGGCGTCGATGTCGGACGCAATCAGGTCTTCGGTGACGTAAACGGCATCTTTGGCGGCGGCGCACATCAGAAATACCCCTCTTGCTTTTTCTTCTCCATCGACGCGGCCTGATCGTGGTCAATGGCGCGGCCCTGCCGCTCGGATGTGGTGGTCAGCAGCATTTCCTGAATGATCTCGGGCAGGGTGCTGGCCGTGCTCTCAACTGCGCCGGTCAGGGGGTAGCAGCCCAGCGTGCGGAAGCGGATCGATCGCTGCACAGGCTCTTCGCCGTTCAGCGGGAAACGGTCATCGTCCACCATCAGGATCATGCCGTCACGCACCACTGTCGGGCGCGGGGCGGAGTAATAAAGCGGCACGATCTCGATCCCCTCAAGATGAATATATTGCCAGATGTCCAGCTCGGTCCAATTGGACAGGGGGAAAACCCGGATGCTTTCGCCCTTGGATTTGCGGGTGTTATAGAGCTTCCACAGCTCGGGTCGCTGGTTTTTCGGATCCCAGCGGTGATTGGCCGAGCGAAAGGAAAACACCCGCTCCTTGGCGCGGGATTTCTCCTCGTCCCGGCGGGCGCCGCCGAAGGCAACGTCGAAATCATACTTGGTCAGCGCTTGTTTCAACCCGTCGGTTTTCCACATGTCGGTGTGCAGGCCGCCGTGATCGAAGGGGTTGATGCCCTTTTCGACGGCCTCGGGATTTTGATGCACCAGCAGATCCATCCCGGCGTCAGCCGCCGCGCGTTCGCGCAGGGCGTACATGTCGCGGAATTTCCAAGTGGTATCGACATGTAGCAGCGGAAAGGGAGGGGGCGAAGGGTAGAATGCCTTTTTCGCCAGATGCAGCATGCAGGCGGAATCCTTACCGACGGAATACAGCATGACGGGGTTTTCGGCGTTTGCCATCACCTCGCGCATGATGTGAATGCTCTCGGCCTCAAGCCGCTGCAAATGGGTCAGCGTCTTTTCCGGGGCGGTCGTGTCCTGCACAGTCATATTACCGGCCTCTTTCGATGGTTTATCGGTATTTGCCAAATTTTCGCGCGTTCGGAAAGGGGCGGCAGGCAAAAGGGCCAAACCATCCCTGTTTGCGCGGCTGCCGCGTCTTTCGTGCCGCAAACGGGCAGCCGCCTGTGACGATGTTCCATGCCGCGCAGTTGACGGGACCGGGGCGGGCCGTTTAAACGCACGCAAAGGCCGCGAGCGGCACAATCCCAGAGGGGCACGACATGTTGCGACTGGCCGCCGGCACCGCCACCGCGATCTGCTGGATCAACCGGATCGTCGGGCAGGTGTTTTCCTGGCTGTCGCTGGGGGTCGTGCTGGTCTGCTTTACCGTGGTTGTGCAGCGCTATGTTTTCGGTGTCAGCTTCCTGTGGATGCAGGACCTCTATATCTGGCTGAGCGGCGCGATGTTCACCGCAGTTGCCGGATTTGCCTTTATGCGCGACGATCACGTGCGCGTCGATATATTTTACAGACCGGCGCGAATTCGCACCCGCGCGATCGTTGATCTGCTCGGAACGCTGTTTTTCCTGCTGCCGTTCACCGGCGTTGTCACCATATATTCGATCCCCTTCGTGCAGCGCTCGTGGTCCTATTCCGAAGGGTCTGCGAATGTCGGTGGCATGCCCGGGCTTTATATTCTGAAATCATTCATTCTGGTCTTTGCCGGTCTGCTGGCGCTGCAAGGCATCGCCGCGATCTGCCGGTCGGTGCTGGTGCTGGCCGGGCGGCGCGATCTGGTGCCGCCGGTGATGCGCTACCCCGAGGCCGGGCACGATGCAGAAGCTGCCGCCGTAGAAGGAAAATTCTGATGGACCCCGTCCTGATCGGCGAGCTTCTGGCCGGGCTGATGTTCTTTGGCATCATCGGCTTTTTGTTGCTGGGGTTCCCGGTCGCGTTTACGCTGGCGGGTGTGTCGCTGATGTTCGGCGCGGTCGGCTGGTTTTTCGGCGTGTTCGACCCCAGCAATTTCGGCGCACTGCCGAACCGCTATATCGGCTTCATGACCAATGAGGTTTTGGTCGCCGTGCCGCTTTTCATCTTCATGGGCGTCATGCTGGAGCGCTCGCGCATCGCCGAGCAGCTCTTGCTGACCATGGGCAAGCTCTTCGGCAATTTACGCGGCGGGCTTGGCATCTCCGTCATCCTCGTCGGCGCGATGCTGGCGGCATCCACCGGCGTTGTCGGCGCCACGGTCGTCACGATGGGCCTTATCTCGCTGCCCGCGATGCTGCGCGCGGGCTATGATCCGAAACTGTCGACGGGCGTGATTTGCGCCAGCGGAACCTTGGGACAAATCGTGCCGCCCTCCACTGTGCTGATTTTCATGGGCGACATGCTGTCGGGCATCAACTCTCAGGTGCAGATGGAAAAGGGCAATTATGCGCCAGTCCCGGTATCGGTGGGCGATCTGTTTGCTGGGGCGCTGCTGCCGGGGATCATGCTGGTCGGGCTGTACCTCGCCTACACGATCTTCAAGGCGGTGACCGATCCCGCCTCTTGCCCCGCCACGCCGGTGCCAGCGTCCGAAAAGGGCGACCTACTGCGCGAGGTGTTTTCGGCGCTGATCCCGCCGATGCTGCTGATTCTGGCCGTGTTAGGGTCGATTCTTGGCGGTATTGCTACCCCGACCGAGGCGGCATCCGTGGGCGCGGTCGGCGCCATGGTGCTGGCCGCGCTGCGCTGGCGCCTCAGCTTTACCATCCTACGCGAGACGGTCATTGCAACGGCGACAATCACTTCGATGGTGTTCATCGTGCTCTTGGGCGCGTCGGTGTTCTCAGTGGTGTTCCGGCTGATGGGCGGCGATAATCTGGTGCATGAATTCCTCAGCACCCTGCCGGGCGGCACGCTGACCGCCGTGGCGATGGTCATGGCGATCATGTTCCTGCTGGGCTTTATCCTCGACACGTTCGAGATCATCTTTATCGTAATCCCGATCACCGCGCCGGTGCTGCTAATGATGGATGTCGATCCGATCTGGCTGGGTGTGCTGGTGGGGGTGAACCTGCAGACCTCTTTCCTCACGCCGCCTTTCGGATTTGCGCTGTTCTACCTGCGCGGGGTCGCACCAGCGGACCTGCCGACATCGGCAATCTATCGCGGGATCATCCCGTTCGTGGGCTTGCAAATCCTTGCCATTGCGCTGTTGTTTGCCTTCCCCGGTATCGTGACATGGCTGCCCAAGGTCATTGCAGGCTAAAGCGTTTCGCAAAAAAACCTGACTCACAGCTTTTCGCGGAACGCGCGCACCATATCAGCGTTGCGCGCGTTTCGCCTTTGCCTGCTGTCTGAGGTTAAACGCGAAACGCTTTAGAATGCGAAAAAGCCCGGCGTTTCCACCGGGCCCTTTCTTCACGCAACCTGTATCGCTTACAGGTCGAAGTAAAGCTCGCGCGCTGCCTGAAACTTGCTGTCGATCCGTTCGGTTCGAACGCGGGTCAGTTTCAGCGACTCGACAAAGCTCTCGGCCGTCTTTTTCACCAGCGGATCGTCGCTGCCCAGCAGGCCTTCCAGCACTTCCTTGGAGGCCTTGGCGCCGGCCTCCAGAATGTCATCAGGAAAATCGCGCACCTGCACGCCATGCTCGTCGACCAGCGTTTTCAAAGCGCGCGGATCATTGGCGACGAAATCGGCCGATACCTGATCGTATTCGGCCTGAGATACATCGCGGATGATCGCTTGCAGATCCTCCGGCAGCTCCTGATATTTCGCCTTGTCGACGACCAGTTCGGTCGCAAGCCCCGGCTCTACAAAGCTGGGCATGTAGTAATTCTTGGCGACCTGATAGAAGCCAAGCGCCAGATCATTGTAGGGGCCGACGAATTCGGCGGCGTCCAGCGTGCCCGATTGCAGCGCCTGGAAAATCTCACCCGCCGCCATGTTCGTGACGGTCGCGCCCAGCTTTTCCCACACCTGTCCGCCCAGGCCCGGCGTGCGGAACCGCAGACCCTTGACCGACTCAAGGCTTGTCAGCTCATCGCGGAACCAGCCGCCGGTCTGGTTGCCGGTGTTGCCCGAGAGGAACCCCTGCACGCCGAACTGGTCGTAGATCTCGTCCCAGATTTCCTGCCCGCCCATATAACGGACCCACGCCGTCAATTCAGCCGTGGTCATGCCATAGGGCACGCCGGTGAAAAACGACAGGGCCGGGGATTTGTTTTGCCAGTAATAGGCGGCGCCATGGCTCATCTCGGCGGTACCGTCGATCACGGCGTCAAGGCTCTGCAAAGGCGGAACCAGTTCGCCCGCGGAATAGACCTGAACCGCCAGGCGCCCGCCCGAGGCGGCGGTGACGCGGTCGGCCAGACGCTGCGCGCCAACGCCGAGACCGGGAAAATTCTTGGGCCATGTGGTGACCATGCGCCAGGTGATATTGCCCTGCGCGATGGCAGGCGCGGCCAGTGCGGTGGCGGCTGTGCCGATGGCGCCTGCGCGTATGAATGAACGACGATCCAAGATAAAGACCTCCCTTGTGCAATTGAAACCCGAAGCCGCGCGAGGTGCCTGCGCGGCGTCGCGCAGACTTAACCAGTCACGGCCAAAAATGTCCATTAAAGCGTTTCGCCTTTAACCTGCGACATCAGATAAAGGCGAAACGAGCGCAACGCTGGTATGGTGCGCGCGTTCCGCGAAAAGCTGTGATTCAGGTTTTTCGCGTGCTGCTGCAAGGCTTCGAAACGGCCCGGCAGCGCGGATTAGAGCCTGAAAACAGGCCTACCCAAAGTGCAGCGTCTTGACCTCCTGATAGTCCTCCAACCCCAGCAATCCGCCTTCGCGGCCATTGCCCGACTGCTTGTAGCCGCCGAAGGGCGAGCCGTAGTTGAAGCCGCCGCCATTGATATGCACGGCCCCCGCCCGCAGCCGGGCGGCCACACGCTCGGCCCGGTCCGGATCGCCGGTTTGCAGATAAGCGGCAAGGCCGTAGGGCGTGTCGTTGGCGATCTTGATGCCCTGCTCTTCGCCATCGAACGGTATGATGACCAGCACGGGACCAAAGATTTCCTCCTGAGCGATGCGCATATCATTGCGCACGTCCGAGAAGATGGTCGGGCGGCAGAACCAGCCGGTGTTGCGGCCATCGGGTCTGCCGGGGCCTCCGGCCAAGAGCGTTGCACCCTCGTCGATGCCGACCTCGATCATGGCCTGCACGCGTTCGTACTGGATCTGGTCGAAGAGCGGGCCGATATGGTCGCCCTCCTGCGTGGGGTCGCCGACCTCGATGGCTTCGGCTGTCTTTTGCGCGATGTCGCACACCGTGTCATAGCAGGATCGCTCGACGATCAGGCGGGTGGGGGCATCGCAGGATTGCCCGGTATTATACATGCATTCCCCGACCGAAGCGGTCACGCGCGGCTCCAGGTCTGCATCGGCAAAAACGAGGTTGGGGGATTTACCGCCTAGCTCCAGCGTGACGCGCTTGATCGTCTCTGCGGCGTCGCGGGTGATGGAGCGCCCGGCGCGGGTGGAGCCGGTGAAGGACATCATGTCGATATCAGGGTGCTGCGACAGCGCGCGACCGACGGTTTCGCCGTCGCCATGGACGAGGTTGAACACGCCGGGCGGGAAACCGGCGGCATCAATGATCTCGGCGTAGATCATGGCGGATATCGGCGTGTGTTCGGATGGCTTCAGCACGCAGGCGCAGCCTGTGGCCAGCGCCGGAATGACCTTGAGCGCGATCTGGTTCATCGGCCAGTTCCAAGGCGTGATCAGGCCACAGACGCCGATGGGTTCACGCACCAGAATGTCGCCGTTGTCCAGCGTCTCGCGCAATTCCTGCTTTTTCATCGCGTCGATGAAGCCTTGCAGGTGGCCGGTGGCGGCATCGGCCTGCGCCTCGCGCGACATGGTGATGGGCGCGCCCATCTCAGTGCTGATTGCCTGCGCCAGATCCTCGAAACGCTCGCGGGTGACGTCCATCAGGCGCTCCAACAGGGCCAGACGGTCGGCCGGCGTAGTTTGGCTGTATCTGGCGAAGGCCTTTTTTGCGGCGGCGACGGCCCTATCCACGTCGGCCTGATTGCCCAGCGTGATCTGACCGATTTTCTCTTCGGTGGCGGGGTTCAGAACAGGGAAGGTACGATCCGATTCGGGCGCAATCCACTGTCCATCGATGTAAAATTTACCCAAGTTCTCCATGCTGGCCCTCCTTTGGTGCGGTGCCGTGACAGGCGTCGCCAGGGGATGCGCCGACTACGCCTGAGCTGATTGCGCCAGATCTGCGCAGCGCAGATCCGGCCCCATCGCTAGCGTACCACCAGAACCGGGATCGGGCTATGGCTGACGACCTCGGCGGTCTGGCTGCCGAGCAGCAGGCGGCTGACGCCGCGGCGCCCGTGCGAGGCCATGACAATCAGATCGCAGTTCAGTGTGACCGCAGCCTCGACGATCGCCTCGGCCGCGGAATCGTCGGCGCCCTGATGGGCGTGGATTTCTATACCGTGTTTGTCGGCGGCCGCCTTGGCGGCCAATAGAGCAGCTTCGGCATGTTCGCGCTGGGCGTCGTTCCAGGAATCGAAGGTTGCCGCGCTTTGCAGCGGGTAGGGCTGGCTGACGGTGATGACTGTAACCTTGCTGGCGTTTTCCTTGGCCAGGCCCAGCCCATGTTCGACGCCTTTCATGGCCAGATCGGATCCGTCGGTGGATATGAGAATATGCTTATACATCATGTAGTCTCCTGTTGGTGTCAGCGGGCGCTGACATGGGGGCGAGGCGCAGGGCCGTGTCAGTTTTTCGCACCTGCCATGGCGGCGCGTTTGCCGGCCTGGCGGGCCGGTCTGGCCGACCTGTCGCCTGAGCGGACCAGATGAACCGGGACCTGCGAGTGGGCCAATACGCGGTAGGGTTCCTGGCTCCACATTGTGCTACGCAGAAACCATGGGCGCCGTAGATCGGCGCCCATGATGACGGCGTCGCAGTTCCTTTGCGTCACCTGTTTGCGAATGCTTTTCGAAGGGTGGCGGGTGGTCACAATATGACCATCCGCCTCAATTCCTGCGTTTTCGAGACGGCTCAATGCGGAAAACATGTTTTCCTTTTGCACCTCCATCTCGGCCTTGCTGGGCCGCAGGCCGGGGTTGGGCAGGCCGAAACTGGTACCCCACAGGCGCGCCACGGTCAGCACCGTGACCTTCCCGTTGCCGTCATGCATGTCGACGGCCAGATCGATCACCTCGTCCGAGATGGGCCGACCCTCAGAGGCGATCAGGATGTTGCGCACGGGTCCGGTGGTCCCTTGCCGCGCGCGTCTGAACAGATTTCGGATCATCCTGCCTGCTCCCTTATTCTGCGACGACGACAGTCGTTCCGTCGCGGCGATCCTCATACTGGCGATACCAGTATAGCGGCAGATACATGAAGATCGCAGCCACCCCGAGGAAGTAGTATGTCGCCTGACCGCCAATATAAGAATATATGATACCACCGATCAGCCACACGAAGAAATAGAGCGCGGCCAGCGCCAGTGCGATATATTTGAAGTATTCCGGCAGTTTGAACGGACGCGGCAGATTGGGCCGGTCGTTGCGTAGCAGATAGTAGGCGATCAGCACCGGCACGAACGATCCCAGATAGCCCACGTTCGAGAACGAATAGATCTCGATCGCGCCACCCATGAAGGCGATGGCAAGGCTGGCAACCACGTTTGTCATCATCGCCAGATCGGGCACGTGATGGCTGTTCAGATGCTGGTAGAACTTCGGAAACTGTCCGTCCAGCGACATCTGGTACAGCGACCGCGAACAGCCCATCAGCGAGTTCAGCGCAGACAGAACCAGTGCGATGATCAGCATGATCGCCATCATCCACTCCATCAGCTTGCCACCGATACCGGGGAAGATGCTGCTGGCAAAAGTGACGAACATCGTCTTGGGGTCCACCAGATCGGGGTTGGACAGGGCTTGCGCGCCCAGAACCACCACGAACGAAATCGGCAGCATGGTGTAGACGAAAACGCCGTATCCACCCTCGAGCGTCATTGCAATCTTGGCGTCGCGGCCAGGGTTGTGGCACTCGCCGATATAGCAGGCCGCGGCCTCGTACGCGATCACGGTCCAGAGCAGCGGGAAGGCATAGGCGACATACATGATCCACGCGGGATAGCCGTCTATCGGTGACCAGAAACTGGACCCGTCAAGCTGCGGGAAACCCGAGATCTGGCTCCAGTCGGCGGCTTCGAGATTGAAGACGAAACCAATCGACAGGAAGGTCAGCGGGATCATTGACAGAACTGCCAGAATGGTCGCCATCGAGGTTCCGAACCGGATGCCCAGGTAGGCCGGCACGGACAGCAACAGCAGACCAAAGGCCGTAATGGCCAGCGTCCAGTAGGGGATGAACGTGCTGATGGGCGTGATGCCTGACGTGGTATCCAGCCCGAACAGGTGCGTGATGTAAAAAGACGCCAGAATCATGTTCAGCGGCGCGACCGGCATCCAGCCGACCCAGTACATCCACGCGGTGACGCCGTTGATATGCGGGGCAAGCCGGGGAAATCTGGTCTTGTATGCAGGATAGGCATAAGACGGCGACCCGCCGGTTCTGCCCGGCATCATGGCGGACAACTCTGCCAATAGCAGACACAGCAAGACGCCGGTCAGCGTAAAAAACGTGATGAAGGGGATATAGGATGCCCCGAACACCGTAAGGAATGCAGGCGCGGCGCCCGTGACAAGGATCGTGCCGGCCAGGCCGATGACGAATGCGCCCCACCAGTTGGTGCCGGACTGAAGATTGCCCTGTTCGTATTCAAGTGTATCTGATGCGTCTTTGATTATCATGTGCTCATTCCCTGTTCAGAACGGTGCGGCATCGCAAATTATCCCGCGCAGGAGTGTTCAACTCCGGTTGTGCAGAAAACGGATTGTACTGGGTCACTCTGTTCCTCCCTTTTATTGTCCGAATTGATCCGGCCGCGGCGCCGCTCGTGCCGCGCGCCCAAGGCCCGGTGGCCGACGTGATCCTGATGCCATTTCGACAGCAACACTTTCCTAGTAGGAAACTATTATAAAAATGAGGAAACCATTGGCCTGTTCAAATTGTCAAGCGTTTTGGTGCATCCCGTCGCAATGCAGATCCAGTCGCAGGATTTGCAATTTTGCCGCAATAGATTGTATTAAAGGCAAGAATGCGTTCAGTCAGCGGCCTGCACAACTGAATCGATTGTCCGAAGACGCCGCAACAATTCTGCAAATCCCTGTCGGGAATCATCCCGTCAATCCAGAAACTGATGGTGTCAGTCCACCGCAGACCAAAAGGTTTTATAGAGGCCGCGGACGTCTGCCGCGTGCCGTCATCCAGGGCGGCAGTCTCCCCTTCATCGTGTGTTCATAATGCTCTATCGCGCGCTCCACCCGCGCATAATAGAAAAACCGCCCGTTTTGCAGGACTACACCCGAACTGCAAAGCTGCTTCATCTGCTCAAGCGAGTGCGACACGAATATCGCGCCGCTTTCCTTCAGACGCTCGCGCAGAATCTGTTCGCTCTTCGCCCGGAAGGCGCCGTCACCCACTGCCGTAACCTCGTCGATCAGATAGGTGTCAAACCTGATCGCCATCGACATCGCAAACGCCAGCCGTGATTTCATGCCCGAGGAGTACGTCCGCACGGGCAGGTTGATATGGCCGCCCAGTTGCGCGAAATCGGCGGAGAATCTGGTCATCTCGTCCGTATCGATACCGTAAAGACGGGCAACGAACTTGACGTTCTGCGCGCCGGTCAGGTCGGGATGAAAACTGCCTGCGAACCCCACGGGCCAGGACACCGATCCATGCCGGACGATCTGGCCCGAATCCGGCTGTGCCGTCCCTGCCAGCATCTTGAGCATGGTGGATTTGCCCGCTCCATTCCCGCCCATCAAGCCGACGCATTCACCGGCCGGGAAGGTGAACGTTATGTTGTCTGCGACAGTCTTGGCTATCCCATTCAGCCTGTAGGTCTTGCAGAGATTGCGCAACTCGATCATGCGATCACTTGCGGTCCCGAATGCCGTAATAGATCAGCACACCGATTGACCATCCCAGCACCAGAAACGTGCTGATGACCAGGATGAGCGTGTACCGTTTGGGATACTGCACCGACTGGGGCAGCGACGGCTGAGCGTATGTTGCCAGATAGCGGCTCTGCCTCTGCGCTTCGGCCTGTGCCGTGTCCACGGCGGCCTGGGCGCCCAGATACGATTTCTCGGCGTATTCACGATCGACCATCAATCGTTCGAATTCACCGACAAGGGTCGAGTAGTCTCTTTTGTCGCCCTTTTCGGAGGTTCGTCCCATGCCGAATTTCTGGCGTTCTTCCTCGATAAGGGTCTCGATCACCCTGATCCGGCGCCGCGCTTGCGCAACGCGGGGATCAGATTCCGATGAGGTTTCCAAAATCAGATTCACGTCGATGATCGCATTCGACAACTGCGCCTCCAGCGAATTCATGAGTCCCATCTGCCCCTGAATGTCGGCACTGGGATCGACGATGCGGGTTTCCGAGCGGAACCGTGTCAGGGCCTCGCGCGCAGTCTTCAGTCTGGCGAGAGCCTGATCCAGATCCTCAATCGCGTAGCGCGTGGCGTCGGCGCGGGCGATGGTCGACATTTCATTGATCATGTTGGAGGATTCGTCGACGATGGCGCGAGCGATGTCATACGCGTCCTGCGGGGCAAAGGCGTTGGCCCGGACCTCCAGCAGACCGGATCCTGTCGAATAGCTGATTTTTACCATCCGCTGCCAGTAGCTCACCAGATCTTCAATCGCCCCATCCGGATCATAGGCAAAGACGGGGTCGTACTCTGGCCGGGAGTAGATCCTTGCAAGGTCGAGACGGGCATCGACGCGCTCGATCATGGTGCGGCTCTGGATGAATTCGTAAAGGATGTCGGTATCGGACGAACTGCTGCCCGACAGGCTGGCCAGACCGCCCAGCAGGCTCTGAGACGGGCTAAGCTCTTCGGAGCGGACGGAAAAGCCGACGGTCGAGGCGTATTGGTCGTTGGCGATAAAAATGAGGTATATCGACGACAAAGCCGCCGGGACGATAACCAGAAGAACGAAGCTGGCCAGAATGCCGTAATGGCGCGGCCTTGCCCTGGCGGCGCTTGCGCTTGCGGGCGGGCTAAACGGTGCCGGTCTGGGTGCTGGAGCGGGTGAGATGATCTCATCCTCTGGTTGTGGAGTGACGTGGCGTAGGTGTCTGACTTTCTACCATGCATTGCAAGTGGGAATGTCCTGTTGCATGACGGTGCCTCATTTGTTCGGGCCGCCGTCGAAGGGGTAGATAGTTCATGATCGTCCAGTCGCTGCCACAAACGCGTTTCACATTCTTTCGGGCTGTCGTAGCGCTGATGTTGCGCGAGATGAGCACGACATATGGGCGCACGCCGGGCGGATACCTCTGGGCCTTCGCCGAGCCGATCGGCGGCATCGCGTTACTGACGTTGGTCTTCAGCGTCATCACGCGATCGCCTGCATTGGGCACGAATTTTGTCATCTACTTCGCGTCCGGCATCCTGCCCTTCATGGCGTATCAGGCAACGGTGGAGAAGGTCGGTGCGTCGATCATGTTTTCCAAGCAACTTCTGGCCTATCCCAATGTCACCTATGTCGAGGCGATCATTGCCCGTTTCATCCTGAATGCGGTAACGCAGGTGGTGATCGCGATCATCATGTTCGCGGCCATCATCCATCTGTACGAGCTGCAGCTGCAGATCGACTATCTGGCCTGTTTTCAGGCTTACGCGATGGTGTTTTCGCTGGGGTTTGGTTTCGGCCTGGTTCATTGCTTTCTGAAAGGCATGGTTCCCATCTGGCAGCGGATCTGGGCTGTCATGAACCGTCCGCTTTTCCTGATATCGGGTGTTTTCTTTCTGATCGATCCGCTGCCCGAGCATGTGCGCATGTGGCTGCTCTACAACCCCATCGCGCATTTCATCATGCAGATGCGTACGGGTCTGTATGATACCTATGACGGGGTCTACATTTCGCATCTGTATGTCTTCCTGATCGCGTTCGTATCCGCCGCATTCGGTCTTCTGATGCTCAATCGCTATCACAAGATAATCCTTGATGACGGCTGATGCACGCCGCTGCGATTGCCATGTGCACCGGGCGCTGCTATCCGGAGCGGCACAACACAAGGTTGCATCATGACAGACACATCCATGGAGCCGGTCACGCGGATCAGGCGCTTTGTCCGGTTCCATTTTCCGACAAGGGACGAGCGCGCCTACATGGATGCGGTGCGCGCATCGAACCTGTTCGACGCGGCCTATTATCGTGGCGCCTATCCGGGCATCAACAGGATGTATCGGCGCGATCCGCTGCGTCATTTTGTTCTCTATGGCGAGGCGCGGGGCTTTCGCCCCAACCCCGATTTTTCGCCACAGGCCTATCTGCGATACAACCTCGATGTCGCCGAGGCCGGGATGGCGGCGTTCCACCATTACGTACAGGCAGGCCGCCACGAAAGCCGCATCACCAAGGAGATGCCCGAAACCGTCGGGCTGCCCCGGATCGATATGCCCGTCCTGCGATTTGACGGATCCAGGCCAGAGGCGCGGTTCGCGGTGGCTCTGCATGTTTACTATCCCGACCTTTGGCCGGAATTTGCGGCCACCTTGGAGCGGCTACCGATCGACTTTGATCTCTATGTCACGCTGACCTATCGCGGCGATAGCACGGACGAGTTGGCCGATACCATCCGCGCACAGTTTCCCGGCGCGGTTGTCGTGCCGTTTCCAAATCGCGGGCGCGACCTTCTGCCCTTTGTCACATTGGTCAATGCGGGGGCGCTGAACGGCTATGATGCCGTCTGCAAGCTGCATACCAAAAAATCCCCCCACCGCGAGGATGGCGAGCATTGGCGTCGCCATCTGATTGCGGGCGTCCTGCCCGAGGCGGGTCTGGCGGACCTGCTGGGCAGGTTTCTGGGCGACCCGGTGGCGGCCTTCTGGGTGGCGGACGGGCAGCACTATGACAGCACTGAATGGTGGGGCTCGAATTTTGAGATAACCCAGTCCCTGATGCGGCGCATCGAGGTCGAGATCGCCCGCGATACGCTGTCGTTTCCGGCCGGGTCGATTTACTGGCTGAAGCCGCTGATGGTCAGGATGATCAAGGCGATGGATCTGCGGGCCGATGATTTCGGCGAAGAGCAGGCGCAGGTCGACGGAACGCTGGCACATGGGCTGGAGCGTGCCATGGGTTTTCTGGCGTCAGCGGCAGGTCAGGGTGTGCGCCAGACCACGCAGTTGCTGACCGCGACGGCGCCCAAGGCTGCCAAACCTCCCCTCATGCGCCCCGCATTCACCAGCGCCTTCTACCTGCCTCAGTTTCATCCCATCCCGGAAAACGATGCCTGGTGGGGCAAGGGGTTTACCGAATGGCGCGGCACGGTGACCGCCAGCAGCCTGTTCGACGGCCACACCCAGCCCGTGATCCCGTCGGAACTGGGATTCTACGACCTGCGCGTCACCGAAATCATGGGCCGGCAGGCCGCGCTGGCCCAAGCGGCGGGGATCGACGCGTTTTGTGTCTACCACTACTGGTTCGACGGGCGCCGCGTGCTGCAAGAGCCGCTGGACCGCCTGATGGACCGGCCCGATGTCGACTTCCCCTTCTACCTCTGCTGGGCCAATGAAAGCTGGCGCCGCAATTGGGACGGGCTGTCGGGCGAGGTGCTGCTGGATCAGACTTACGCGTCCGGGTTCGAGTCGGCGCTGGTCGAGGGCAGCCTGCCCTACATGCGCGATACGCGGTATGCCCGCCCCGATGGAACGCGGCCGCGCTTTGTCATCTATCGACCCGAGGACATGCCGGACCCTGCCGGCAGTGTGCGCCGCCTGCGTGCCGCCTGGCGCAAAGCCGGTATCGGAGAGGTCGAACTGGGCGCGGTGTGTTTTCATGTGGACGGGCAAAATCCGGTAGCGGATGATCTGTTCGATTTCTGGATCGAAATGCCGCCGCACGGCATGGTCCGGCCCGCGGACTATCTTTACGGTGGCCCGCAGGGCAATTTGCTGGCGCGCGATATGCCCGGCGACTTCAGCGGTTTGGTCTATGACTACAATCGTGTGATCGAGAATTCGATCGACAGGAAATACGTCTCTGGTCTGCCTGAACACACCATTTGCGGCATCATGCCCAGCTGGGACAACACGGCGCGGCGCGGCGCGCGGGCCCATATCGCCTACGGCGCCAATCCGGCGCGGTTCGGTGTGTGGCTGGAAAAGCTGCGCAAGCACCGACTGCCCGGCTCCTACCGTCACGAGCTGTTTGTAAACGCCTGGAATGAGTGGGCCGAAAAGGCCGTGTTGGAGCCGACGATGAAATACGACGCGCTCTATCTTGAAACTCTGCGCGAACATACCGCAGATACGTCCCCACGTGCGGCCCGGAAGGGGCCGGCCCAAACCGCTCATGTGGCTGGCTGATCCGGCCAAGGCCCCCGGCAAGAGAAAAAGAGAGCGCGCGTAGTGTCCAAGATCATCCTCCACATCGGAACACATAAAACCGCCAGCACGACCGTTCAGAACACGTTCTGGGAAAACAGCGCGCTATTGGCCCGGCACGGTGTGGTCTATCCGCGGCTCGACCAGAACACCGGTCATCACGGTCTGGTGCCGGGATGGACGGAGATGCCGGCCGTCTACAAGTTGCCGCAAGGTGGGCTGGCGGCGCTGCAGAAGATCACCAGCGATCACGCGAGCAGCGACCGAACGGTGCTGCTGAGCAGCGAGGAGTTTTCACGCGAGCGGGCCATTGCTGAAATGGGTCCGATCCGTGATATCATATCAGCTTTCGACGAGATCGAAGTGGTCTGCGTTCTGCGGTCGCAGTGGCAGTTCCTTCAATCCATTTATCTGGAAATCTCGAAAAAGCGCGTGCCGCCGCGTCCTACCGCATTGGTCAAGCCGGTTATGGAAAACGGCCATGCTGGTGGCCTGTGGGTTGATTACACCCGTTTGCTGACGTCCCTCGAAAATCATTTTGCACCGGGCGAGATCGCGTTTCTGGATTTTGACACGGCGCGAAACGGTGAAGGCGGCGTGATTGGTGCCTTGCTGCGACATCTTGGCGTCGATCTGACGATGCAGGACTTGACCGCAGTGGATGGGGGCGAGGCGAATGTTTCGCCGATGTCGCTGGCCAGCTGGGCCGCCAATGTCCTGTCCGAGCCCGGAGTGGCCAAGCCCGAGCTAGTCGCATTGACGACCGAATGTATGAAACGGGAGTTTGGTGATGACGTGCGCCCCTGCCTGTTTACTCATGAAGAGTTCAACCTGCTGCGAGATCACTTTTCGGGACTTAACGACAGGCTGGCCGAGCGGCGCAATGCTGTTCAGCCGGATCTGATTGTCAGCCCGGCGCGATCGGGCGATCTGACCTTGTTTCGTAACAACGTTAATAATGCCTACTGGATCAGGCTTGGCCGTATGCTGGTGCAAGCTGCGTTCTGACAGGTATCGCAAGCCGCGCTGATATGTTTTCATGCTGAGGGTCAAGGGCCGGTGGTCCGATCGAATGCGCGCCTGCAGTTCCGTCGCGGTATCGCCTGCTCCAAGGCGCGTCCAAGTGAACTGCGCTTCTCGCAATGCGGCCTGTTGCCCGTCAGGCCAGCAGATCGTATTCTGTCCCGCCCAGCGACAATATGATTTGGTCCTGCGCGGCGCCGTCGACCAGTGCCCAGAGTATCCTGCCAGTTTCCTTGTAGATTACGAAGGCTTCCGCCACACCGGCGGTCCCGGCATTCGGGGTCTCGCCCAGATTCACCTGGAAATCGTCGATCGATGCGTTGCGGGCGAACACCAGCACATCGCCATCAAGGGCCTCGTAGTCCTGGATCCAGTCGGATCCATGGTCAGTAACCCCCAGATGAAAGAATCGGTCGGCGCCGGGGCCACCGTTCAGCCGGTCGTGGCCGAAGCCGCCATTCAGGAAATCATCGCCGGGGCCGCCATAGATCAGATCCGACAGGGCCTGACCGCTCAGGATGTCATCGCCATCCGCACCAATGATCGTGTCGCTGCCAAAGCCGCCGGTGATGGCATCTTGGCCACCGTCGCCTCGCAGGATGTCGTTGCCATATCCGCCGTCGATTGTGTCATTGCCATCGCCGCCAAAAATCCGGTCGCTCAGATCCGCGGCGCTGTCGCCGCCAAAGATGAAATCGTCGCCGCCCTCGCCGATGATCGTGTCCGCGCCATCGCCGCCTTGCAGGCTGTCGTCACCGGTGCCGCCGTGCAGCAAGTCATTGCCGGGGCCGCCATACAGGCTGTCGTGCCCGGAACCGCCATCCAGGGTGTCGTTGCCGCCCGAACCGGTCAGGATATCATCGTAGGTTGTCCCGTCGATCAGGTCGTTGTCCGGGGTGCCGTGAAGGGTTACGCCGACAGGAGGCTGGGGGCCAGGATCCGGTTCGGGAACGGGTACATAATCCACCAAAACGCCCTGTCGCATTTGATACAGCCACAGCCCTGCCGTGCCGGTGTTGCCAATGGCGCCGGGCAGGGTGTGAAGGTCGATGTCCAGCCAGTCTGGTTCCGGCAATCCGGCCGCAGCCAGACCAGCGCGTGCGCCGCTGTCCAGGGTGCTGCTGCCCAGGGTCCAACCGATATGTTCGTATCGAAAAACGATGTCAAAATCGGTGCCGCCGCGGTCTATCAATTGCAGTTGAAACGTGTTGAACACCTCGGCATTGCGTCGATAGACGCCGACGGCATCCCACGTCACCGTGACCATGTCCTGAAGGGGGTCGATGTCGACCCAGATTGCACCGCTTTCCGCCCCCTCACCGTCGAGCCGGGTATCCACATCGCCCCAGAATGGCGCGATGAAATCCTGCTGGATCGCTATATTGTCTGCAGTGGGATAAGACGCCAGTGCGCCGCCAAAACTGACTGTGCCATTGGTGTTCACATGGAGCGCATCGGCGCCGTAGGATGTGCCGAAATACATCAGCCCGTTCTCGAATACAGCAGACAGATCCACCGCGAGCGCCGCATCGTCGCTGCGCGGCACTTCGAATTCGCCATAGCCCGATGGCCCGCCCAGCCCCTTCTGTATGTTTTGCGACATCCTGACCTCCGGTTCGGGGTGATCCTGAACCGGTCTGGTTTCCAAAAGGCTAATATCGCTTGCATCAATTCGGCGTATTTCAGCAAAATTTTACAAGCTTCGGCAGCCTTCGCAACGAGGTGCCTTATCCGGACTGAATGGCCTTGCAAATCCGGCTGGCTGGTGCCGGAAAGTGGCCCGCACCAGCCACCAGACATGGCGGGTGACAATGCTGGGCCTGATTGCTATCTGTGAAGTCGATGATGTGACCTGCGAAAGAGAACCGCCGTGCAGATAGAAAAAACCGCGCTCGAGGGCGTGATTATCCTGACCCCGGCCCGGTTCGGCGATCATCGCGGCTTTTTCTCGGAAAGCTGGAACAAGGCCCGGCTGATCGAAGCGGGTCTGGACCTGCCCGAGTTCGTGCAGGACAACCATTCGCTGTCTGCGCAGGTCGGCACCGTGCGGGGCTTGCATTTTCAGGCGCCGCCCCATGCCCAGGGCAAGCTGGTCCGCTGCGGGCGCGGGCGGCTTTTCGATGTGGCCGTCGATATCCGACGCGGCAGTCCCACTTTTGGACACTGGACGGGGACCGAACTGAGCTTTGAGAACGGGCGCCAGTTGTGGGTTCCGGAGGGGTTCCTGCACGGCTTCATGACGCAGGAACCCGATACCGAAATCATCTATAAATGCACCGATCATTATGCGCCCGATTGCGACGGTGCGGTGGCTTGGGACAGTTGCGGCATCGACTGGCCGCTGGACGGGGCAACGCCGGTCCTGTCCGAAAAAGACGAACAGGCGATGCCGTTCGATACGTTCGAGAGTCCGTTCACCTTTGAGAGGGCCGCAACATGAAGCTTCTGGTCACCGGCGGGGCCGGATTCATCGGCTCGGCCGTGGTGCGCCTTGCCGTGGGGCAGGGGCACGAGGTGGTCAATCTGGACGCGCTGACCTATGCGGCCTGCGTCGAAAACGTGGCCAGCGTGGCCGATAGCCCGCTCTACAGTTTCGAGCAGGTGGATATCCGCGACGCGGCAGAACTCGAGGCCTGCGTCATGCGCCATGCCCCGGATGCCTGCATGCATCTGGCGGCCGAGAGCCATGTTGACCGGTCCATCGATGGGCCCGGCGTGTTCATCGAGACCAACGTGATGGGCACCTACAACATGCTGCAATCGGCCCGCGCCCTGTGGGAAGGGCAGGGTCGGCCGGATGCATTCCGGTTTCATCACATCAGCACGGACGAGGTGTTCGGCTCCCTTCCCGGCGATCCGGCGGTGCAGTTCACCGAAGACACGCCCTACGATCCGCGCAGCCCCTATTCGGCCTCCAAGGCCAGCTCGGACCATCTGGTGCGCGCGTGGCACGAGACCTATGGGCTGCCGGTGGTTTTGACCAACTGCTCGAACAATTACGGGCCATACCATTTTCCGGAAAAACTGGTGCCGGTCATCATCCTGAACGCGCTGGCCGGCAAGCCGCTGCCGATCTACGGAAACGGCTCTAACGTGCGCGATTGGCTCTATGTGGAGGATCACGCAGACGCCCTACTGACCGTGTTGCAAAAGGGCGCGGTGGGGCGATCCTACAACATCGGCGGCGAGAACGAGCGCAGCAATCTGGAACTGGTGCAGACGCTTTGCACCATTCTGGACCGGCTCAGTCCGCGCGAGGATGGCGGCTCTTACGCCGATCAGATCAGTTTTGTCGCGGACCGGCCGGGCCATGACGCGCGCTATGCGATCGACCCCACACGTGTCCGCGAGGAACTGGGCTGGCGGCCCAGCGTCAGCGTCGAGGAAGGGCTGGAGAAGACCGTGCGCTGGTATCTGGACAACGAGGCATGGTGGCGCGCCTTGCAGGACCGCGCGGGCGTTGGCCAGCGGCTGGGGGCAGGGAAATGAAGATCCTGTTGTTTGGGGAAACCGGACAAGTCGCGCGGGAGGTGCAGCGCCGGGCAGGGGCCGCCACGCTGGAGGTGCTGGGCCGGGACGCCGCCGATTTCACCGACCCCGCCGCCTGCGCCGCCCATGTCACTGCCACCGATGCGGATGCGATCATCAACGCGGTGGCCTACACCGCCGTCGATCGCGCCGAAGAGGACGAGAAGACCGCAACGCTGGTCAATGCCACTGCCCCCGGCGCCATCGCGCGCGCTGCGGCCGCGCGGGGGCTGCCACTGGTGCACATCTCGACCGATTACGTGTTTGACGGGGCGGGGCAGGCGCCCTTTGCGCCCGATCACCCTGCCGCGCCGCTGGGCGCTTACGGACGCAGCAAACTGGCCGGGGAGGCGGCGGTGCGGGCGGCGGGTGGCGCGCATGTCATCCTGCGCTCGTCCTGGGTGGTGTCCGCCCATGGCAGCAATTTCGTGCGCACCATGCTGCGCCTCGGGGCCGAGCGTGACAAGCTGACCATCGTCGCTGACCAGATCGGCGGCCCGACCTGTGCTGCCGATATCGCGGATGCCTGCAGTGCCATCGCGGGTCAGTTGATCGCGGCGCCCACCAAATCCGGCACCTATCATTTCTCGGGCGCGCCCGATGTCAGCTGGGCCGATTTTGCCCGCGAGATCTTTGCGCAGGCGGAAATATCTTGCACGGTCGAGGATATTCCCAGCAGCGCCTATCCCACACCGGCCCGGCGCCCGCTGAATTCAAGGCTGGACAATGCCGCGACGATGGCCACCTTCGGCATCCCGCGCCCCGACTGGCGGGCAGGGCTGAACGATATTCTGACGGAACTTGGAGCACGCGAATCATGACACAGCGCAAGGGCATCATTCTGGCCGGCGGATCGGGAACGCGGCTCTATCCCGTGACTTTGGGCGTGTCCAAGCAATTGCTGCCGATCTACGACAAGCCGATGATCTACTATCCGCTCAGCGCGCTGATGCTGGCCGGCATCCGCGAGATCGCGATCATCACCACGCCCCATGATCAGGAGCAGTTCCAGCGCACCCTTGGCGATGGCGCCCAGTGGGGCCTGAACCTGACCTATATCACCCAGCCCAGCCCCGACGGGCTGGCGCAGGCCTATATCCTGGCCGAGGAGTTTCTGGCAGGCGCCGCCAGCGCCATGGTGCTCGGCGACAATATCTTCTTCGGTCACGGTCTGCCTGAACTGCTGGCGGATGCAGGCGCGCAAGAGGTCGGCGGCACGGTATTCGGCTACCGCGTGGCCGACCCCGAACGCTACGGCGTGGTGGATTTCGACGCTGGCGGCAAGGTGCGCGCTATCGTGGAAAAGCCCGAGGTGGCGCCGTCCTCCTACGCGGTGACGGGCCTTTACTTCCTCGACGGCACCGCGCCGATACGCGCCCGTCAAGTGACACCCTCAGCGCGCGGCGAGCTGGAGATCACCTCGCTGCTTGAGATGTATCTGGCCGACGGGCAACTCAGCGTCAAACAGATGGGCCGGGGCTATGCCTGGCTGGACACCGGCACACATGGCAGCCTGCTGGATGCGGGCAATTTCGTGCGCACACTGGAGCGGCGGCAGGGATTGCAGACCGGCAGCCCCGACGAGATAGCCTTTGACAAGGGCTGGATCAGTGCCGATCACCTGCGAGAGCGGGCCGGAAAATTCGCCAAGAACGACTATGGATATTACCTGTTGGGACTGCTCAAGGATTGATGCAGCCTTTGGCAGAGCCGGACAGGCAAGAATGGAACGCTTTGCATGACGAAACACCGGGCAGGTCATAGCCGCATCGACTTTCTTGACAAAGGCATCGTTGCACCACTCACGCAATACACAGCCCCGGCGCATGATCCCGAAACCGGCCGCATGATCCCCGGCAGTTTCGACGGCGGTGTCTATCAGGCGAATGGCATCCATTTTCCGGCAGGCGCGAACGCATACATCACGCACAAGAACATCGCGCCCGATCAGATCGACCCGGACCGCGCCACGCATTTGCCGGGGACGTGGCTGTATCTGGGGATGATCCAGAACAATCACTTTGGCCATTTCATCAGCGAATCCATAGCGCGGCTTTGGGGTGCGGACGAAGTGCCCGGCTTTGACGGGTTCATCTATATCAAGCGGTTCCCGAATCAGCCGCTGCGTCCGCATGTCGACAGGGTGCTGGACGTCTTGCTGCCAGGCCGGCAGATGGCCCATGCCGACCGCCTGACGCAAGTTGACAAACTGATCGTGCCGCAAGCGATCCGGTTCCCGCAGGGCTTCATCTCGGGGCACCCGCGCGTGCAATCCTTTTTCGGCAAGCGCATCGAACGGCTGATGCAGGAAAACAGCTCACCGGCCTACGAGAAGATCTACGTATCGCGCGCTGCCATGCCACGCGATGCACCCGTGGCACGACTGCTTCTGGAGGACATCATCGAATCGAACCTGCGCGCCGAGGGCTACCAGATCATCTACCCCGAACAGTTGTCATTTCCCGATCAGTTGCGGCTCTATACGAATGCGGAAAAGCTGATCTTCTCCGAAGGATCGGCATTTCACGTTTATGTCCTTGCCGCGAAATCCAGCCAGAAGATCTACAATGTCTGGCGCCGCAAGGTGATGCATCCTGTCTTTGGCAAGCAGATCAGCTCGTTCGAGGGTCCGGCGCTGGAAGGGACAAGCCATGTGCGCGAGATGTATACGCGCCGCGATGCGCCGACCGTGCTGGCCCGTGCGCTCAGCGTTGTGGATATCGCGGCATTGGGCCGCGAGTTGATGCAGGCAGGCTTCATCGACGGCACCCATTGGCGCGTGCCGGATGACAGCGAGGTCGCCTCTGCGAAGAACGAGGTACGCGATGTCTACGATATCGACACACCCCGCTAGGATAGCGGCACCCGCGCCCTGATATCCGCTCGGATTTTAGGCAACCTCCTCAAATTGGCCGCAAACGCTGACCGATCAAACCATGACTGTCTGGAAAGACGGTCTTGGATCGATCGGGTTTGGGAGGAGCCAAATGATTTCCTGGGAACTGCGCGCTTTGGTGGATATTGGCGACCTTCTGCTGGTCGACGGTCTCTGGGTGCCCGAGCCCGTGCCTGAATTATCCGAGATCAAGCTTTGGGCTGCCAGCGGCGCCACCGGGGGAATTGGCGCGCTTGGCCTGAACGCGGGTCAGAGCGCCGTCATGAGCGAGCCGATCTGGATCGGGGAGCCCAAGGCGCCGTTCGTATTCGCTGACGTCGATGTGCTCGGCGAAGGGGGA
The DNA here is from genome assembly GCA_048267045.1 of Roseovarius sp. GTDB lineage: Bacteria > Pseudomonadota > Alphaproteobacteria > Rhodobacterales > Rhodobacteraceae > Roseovarius. Next base: position 103,246 of record JBLWYG010000001.1, read on the forward strand.
AATATCCGGTTTTTGGTTTCCGGTGGATTCACCGGCGCGCTGACGCTGATGCATGGCGATGGCGCAGGACAGGTGGTGCCGCAGGGGTCGGTGCTGGACATGGCCGGGCAGCCGCTGATGCTGTCGCAGTTGGTGACGTTCGAGATGAGTCAGACCCGTTTCATGGTCGCAACGCCGGCATCGGGCGCTGCTGAGCTGACCCTTTTCGAGATGGAGGCGGATCTGCGTCATGCCGGGAAACGCGGCAGCGTGCTAGATACCGAGAAGATGACGCTGGCAGGCGTATCGGATCTGATCCACCTCACTGTGGACGGGCAGGATTTCATCGTCGCCAGCTCATCGGCAGAGGACGGTCTGAGCAGCTTTGCCGTCTCGGATGCGGGGATCGAGCTGCGCGACACGCTGGGCCCCAAGGATGGGCTGTGGATCGACGGGCTGGAGGATGTCGCCGCGCTGATGGTCGCCGGGCAATCGTTCATCGTGGGCGTTTCAGCGGGTAGCAACACGTTGTCGGCGGTCCGGCTGAATCCGATGGGGGCGATGTTCGTCACCGACATGGCGATGGATGATCGTGACAGCCGTTTCGCGGGCGCCGTCGCCCTCGATACATTTCAAACCGAAGGCCGCGGGTTCATCGTGACCGGCGGCACCGATGACGGGCTCGCCCTGTTCGAGCTTATACCGGGCGGGACGCTTTATCATCACCAGAGCCTTGCCCAAAGCGGTGACTGGAATATCGGCCATATCCTGTCGGTGGAGGCGGTTGCGCTTGGCGATGAGGTTCAGGTGCTGATGACCGGTGCAAAGGGCAAGGGCGTGGCACAGATGGTGCTGCCGCTTCAGGATATGGGCGCGCTCCAGACCGGCACGCAGCAAGGTGACAGCATGACCGGAGGCGCGGGCGACGATCTGCTGATGGGGCTGGGCGGCGATGACCATCTCAGCGGCGGCGGCGGCGCGGATGTGCTTATTGCCGGCATCGGGCACGATACCCTGACGGGCGGCGCGGGGGCTGATACCTTTGTCTTTACCACCGACGGTCAGGCTGACACGATCACCGATTTCCAGCCGGGGCAGGATCGGATTAATCTGGATGACTGGGGGATGATCTATGATATTTCGGCCCTCAACATCCGCCCGACCAGCTGGGGTGCGACCCTGTCATGGCGAAATGAGGTTCTGCATGTCTACAGCGCCGACGACACCCGATTGGACAGCGATATGTGGTCGATGGACGATTTTTTGTTCTGAGCGGCACGGCTGAACCGGCGGGGCGAAAGTCGCGCTTGGCCTTCGACGGATCGCCCGGGAGCGTCTCCATCTGGGAAAGGCGGAAGTAGTGCGGGTCGATGCGCATAGAGCCTGTCCACGCCGTAGGGGCTGCGCGGGTGGAACAGCGCCGTCCCGCTCTCTGCGGCGTTTCTTGGACCGGGCCGTACAAATCGGCGGTTGAGGCCTGATAGAAACGTCAGGTCTTCTCCATCCCCAGGACCGCATCGCCTCCAGCAGGCGCAGCGTGCCGATGGCATCGACATCGGCGGTATATTCCGGCGCTTCGAAGCTTGCTGCGACATGGCTTTGCGCGCCCAGATTGTAGCTCTCGTCGGGCTGGATCTCCGCAGCCCCGTGCTAGGCGCGCAGGGGCAGCGCGACGGCAGGTGCATCAAACGCGGTAATAGTCTCGATACCAGTCGACGAAGTTCTGCACGCCGGTCTGCACGGACGTGCGCGGCAATGGCCCTGTCAGACCTTCGATCAGGCTGGCATCTGCCCAGGTGGCAGGCACGTCCCCCGGTTGCATGTCCATGAAACGCTTCACGGCGGTGCGCCCGGTCGCAGCCTCGATCGCGGCGACAAACTCCATTAGCGGAACCGGCGTTCCGTTGCCGATGTTGACCACGCGCCACGGCGCGACTGGTGACAGGCTGTCATGCGCTACAGCCTGCGCGGGTGCGCGCTGTGGCGCGTTGTCGATCAGGCGGGTGATGCCGGTAACCAGATCGTCGACATAGGTGAAGTCGCGGCGCATATCGCCGTGGTTGTAGATGTCGATGGGCGTGCCGCTCAATATGGCCTTGGTAAATTTGAACAGTGCCATGTCGGGGCGCCCCCACGGGCCATAGACGGTGAAAAACCGGAACATCGTCGTCGGGACATCGTAGAGATGGGCGTAGGAATGCGCCATCGCCTCGCCTGCCTTCTTGGTCGCGGCATAGAATGACATCTGGTGGTCGGCCCTGTGCGTCTCTGCATAAGGCATTTCGGTGTTGGCGCCGAACACAGATGATGTGGACGCGATCAGCAGATGTGCGGGCGGTGTGGCGCGCGCAGCCTCAAGCACTTCGAACGTGCCGACAAGGTTGGCCTCGACATAACTGCGCGGTGCGTCGATCGAATGACGCACGCCGGCCTGCGCGGCCAGGTGGATGATGGCCTCGGGGTGCTCCTTGGCGACCAGATCGCGCATCAGGTCCGGCTCTTCGATGCGCGCCTCGATGGCACTGAACTGCGGCGATTGTGCCAGCATCGCGTGCCGCCGCTGTTTCAGCGTGACGTCGTAGTAGTCGGTCATCGCATCCAGTCCGATCACCTGCCAGCCCTCGGCCAGCAGGCGCCGCGCCAGATGATAGCCGATAAAACCGGCCGATCCTGTCACCAATGCCTTGCGCATACTGTCCGGTCCTTGCTGTTTCCGTGTGGTTCTGTCCTGTGCCGCCAAAGGCCCCGAGGTCAAGCGCGATGTGCCACCGAGCGCCGCAATGCGCCCCGCAGCGCGCGCGCGCCGAGCGGCTCCAGTAGATGCGGATCCGGGGCAAAGCCCATCCGCGACATGGCCTGTGCCTCGTGCGGGTGTGCCGGTGCGACGAAAGATGCAGCCAGCAGACTAGCCATCGGCAATTTGCCAAGTGCCGCCGTCTTGAGCCGGTCCAGCGCGGGCAAGAGGATACGTTCCGTGCTGTCAAAGTCGGTTCCCAGTGGGAAATCTGGCAACATGTCATCGCGCCACGGTGCAAGCCATGCAGCAAGCCGATCCGGCGTGTTGCGGCAATGCGCGTCCGGCAGTCGCCAGTCGGGATCCAATTTACCCGCTTTTGTCGCCTCGGCGATCAGTTGGCTTTGAAACCGGCTGTCGGCGATGGCGATCAGGCGTTTGATCACCTCCTCGTCCGTCTGGCCGCGCAGATCGGCGGTGCCGTATTCGGTCACCACGATATCGCGCATGTGACGTGGCACTGTAACGACGGGCGTCGTCCAGACGATGTTCGACGTCACCCGCCCGGCTGCGCTGCGCGTTGCAGGCAGGGTGACGATGGCGCGTGCGCCCTCCAGCGCCAAGGCCTGCTGAAAGAAATCGAACTGCCCGCCGACACCGCTGACCACCTGCCCCGGTTTGGCCGAATCCGACATGATGTCGCCCAAGACGCTGGCCTGCATCGCGCCGTTGACAAATCGTGCATCGACCCGCGCCGCGCGTTTGCCTGCTTCGTCACCGTAGAGCGCATTGGTATAGCTAACTGGCATCATCGCGATCCGGGCGCGCTGTTCGGTGGCCATGTCGCGCAGACGTTTGTAGATGTCTCGCGCTTCGACGAAGAACCCGGCGTGAATGACGGCGCCGTCGACCTCGCGCCGCAGGATGCCGGCATCAAAAAGGGCGATCAGCCCGCCGACCAGCATTTCTGTGACGGCATATAGCCCGGCCTTGAACGGGCGGGTCTCGCCTCCGGCCAGCGGGACGGGCGCAGCGCACCAAACCTCGTCCAGCTTGCCCGCATCGCGCAGCAGCAACGCGTTCGCCACCGCATCACCGATGCCGCCAATTCCGATCTGGAGCGTTCCGCCATCACGGATCAGCCGCGACACGTGCAACCCTATGGCATGCTGCGCGTCCGATACCGGGCGGCGCACGGCAGAAAAGAGACTATAGGGCGCTTTAGGCCCAAGTTTCATCGCCAGCTCGCCCATGTCCAGCACCGCCGCGCCCTGCATGAACGGCATTTCGTCGCTGACCTCACCCACAGCGATGAAATCCATCCTGCCCGCCTTGCGAAAGGTGAACAGATCGGCGGAAATGTCGGTATTGCTCGCCATGCTCAGCCACCCGCCCTCCTCGGCGAAAAGCTGTGCCACCACGTTCGGGCGCTGTGCAATCAGAACGTCACGCGCACGGGTATAGTTGGCGGCAATATAGTGGCGCTGCGCGTAATCCTCGCCCAGCCAATCGCCCGCCTGAAAGAAGAATTCCGACACGGCGATGTTGCCGGGCAGCGTGCCGTCCCGGATCATCTCGGCGTAGTGCAGGCCGGGGTAGGCGCCGAACAGACGGTCCAGCGCAGGCTCCAGAAACCGGCGCTGCATATCGCCCTTGGGGCGCGGGCGGCTGAGCGTGAGGGCGGTGAAAATCGACAGGCTGAAGGACGGGTCGGCCGCAGCGGCGCGGGTCAGGGCATTGACGATCGTGATAGGTTTGCCCAGACCGAGGGGCAGGGCCAGCCGAACCTCCCCGTTCGAGGCTGCAAATATGGCCTTGGCCATGTCATCGGCGTCGCCGTAAACTGCGGGCTCAGCCAAGCTTTTGCCACCCCGGATCGGGCGCAAACCGCGGGCCGTGCGCCTGCTCCAATTCCTTCAGTCGCTGGACCACCTCGTCAGTTCCGCGTGCCCGCGCATAATGCATCGGCCCGCCCCGGAACGGCGCCCAGCCTGTGGCGAATATCATCGCGGCGTCAATATCATCCTCGGCCGCGACCACGCCCCGGCGCAGCACCTCGACGCAGGCATCCAGCATGGGCAGGATCATCCGGTCGGTCAGATCGTCTGGGCCGTTCTCTTCGCTATCGGGATGGGGCGTGCCGTCTGACCAGTCGTAAAATCCCTTGCCGGCCTTCTTGCCCGTCTCGCCCGCCGCGACCTTGGCACGCAGGTTCTGGCTGATCGGCGCCATCGGCTTTTCCAGACCCTCGGCCAGGCTTTCGGCCACATGCAGCCCGATATCCAGCCCCACCTGATCGGCCAGAGTCACCGGCCCCATCGGCATCCCGAACTTTAACGCGGCGCTGTCGATCACCTCCTTCGGCACGCCCTCGTCCAGAAGCACCATCGCCTCCATCAGGTAGGGCACCAACGCGCGGTTGACGAGGAAGCCGGGATAGTCGCCCACATGCACGGGCAGCTTGCCGATCGCGCCGCAGAACGCGGCGAGGCGGGTGATGGTGTCTTGCGAGGTATCCGGGCCTTTGATCACCTCGACAAGGTCGACCTTCGACACCGGATTGAAGAAATGCAGGCCCGCGAACCGCGCCGCGTCGGGCGCGTCATTGCTCAGCTCGTCCACCGATAGGCTGGACGTGTTGCTGGCCAGTATCGCACCTTCCTTCATGCGCGACCCAAGCCCTTCATAGATATTGCGCTTGATTTCCATCTGCTCCGGTCCGGCCTCGATAATCAGGTCGGCGGCGGTGATCCCATAGCCTTCGGGATCGGGCATCAGCCGGTCCATCGCGTCGCGCTTTTCGATACTGCTGAGGTGTTTAGAGACGCATATTTCCCCCGCCAGTTTCATCGCGCGACCCAGCGCCTGAGGCGAGGTATCGCCCAGCGTTACCCGCTTGCCCCGGATCGCGGCCATTGCCGCAATCTCTGCGCCCATGGCGCCCGCACCGATGACATGGACATGGGCTATACCATCCTCGCCCTTGGCATTGCCGCGCAGCCGCTGGCGCAGAAAGAACGCGCGTTGCAGGTTCTTCGACGTGTCGGTTTGCAGCAAGCTGCCGAAGGATGCGATCTCGGCCTTCTGCATCTCTGCCGGATCGTCGCCATGCTCTTCCCACAGATCGATCAGGGCATGAGGCGCGGGATAATGCTCCTTCGGCGCCTTCTTCTCGGTCTGGCTGCGCATCTGCCGCGCCGCATAGCTGCGCGCGGTGCCAAGCGTGAAGGCGCGCGCCTTCAGCCCCTGTTCATGCTCCTCCAGATCACCGTTTGCCGCGGCCTGCACGGCAGCGGCAACGTGGCGTTCCTCGACCACGGCATCCAGCAGGCCCAGCGATTTCGCCTTCTTCGTATGCGCGGACTTGCCGGTCAGCATCAGCGTCATCGCCTCGACCGGGTCGATCAAGGCCACGGAGCGGAACGTGCCGCCCAGCCCCGGATGCAGGCCCAGCTGCACCTCGGGGAACGCGAACGACGCGCCTTTCACCCCGATGCGCATGTCGCAGGCCAGCGCCATCTCGAACCCGCCGCCCAGCGCCGCGCCATGCACCACGCAAATCGTCGGGCAGGCCAGTGCAGCAAGGCGGTCATAGACCGCGTGCCCCTCGCGCAGCAAGGTTTCGGGATCGCTGGCGACATCCTTGAATTCGGTAATATCGGCGCCGGCGGCGAACCCGGCAGCCTTGGCCGAGCGGATGACCAGCGCCTTGGGCAGATCCGCCTCGGCAGCGGCCATATGCTGGTTCAACTCTTCCAGCACCTTGCGGGATATGACGTTGGTCCCGCTGCCCTCGCAATCCATCGCCAGCCACAGGATGTCGTTGTTATCGCGGCCGCTGCGCCAATTGCCCACCCGGTCCCCGGCACCGCCCATTTCGCGCAACTCCGCGCCCAGGAAATCCATCACGACACCGCTCATTTTACCGCCTCCAACAGCATGGCGCCGCCCAGACCGCCACCGATACATTCGGTCGCGATGCCGCGTTTTGCCCCGCGTTTCTTCATCGCATTTGCCAGATGCAGCACGATCCGATTGCCGCTGGTCCCTACCGGATGGCCCAGCGCAATTGCGCCGCCGTCGACATTCAGGCGGTCCCGGTCGATCCGGCCAAAGGCGGTATCGTATCCCAGAACCTCGCTGCAAAAATCGTCATCATTCCATGCCGCCAAACAGGCCAGAACCTGCGCGGCGAATGCCTCGTTCAGCTCCCACAGGTCGATATCGTCCACACCGTAGCCGTGGCGCTGCGCGATGGGGGTCGCGGCCAAGACCGGGCCAAGGCCCATCACGGCGGGGTCGAGCCCCGCCCATTCGCTGTCCGTGATCTCGGCCAATGGCTCCAGCCCATGCAGATCCACGGCCTTTTGCGAAGCGACGATGACCCAGCTGGCGCCATCTGTGATCTGGCTGGAATTGCCTGCCGTGACCTTGCCATATGGTTTCTCGAACACCGGCTTCGGCTTGGCCAGCCCATCCATATCGCTGTCCGGGCGCACGCCATCGTCATGGTCATAGACGGTGCCATCTGGGGAGAAGGCGGGCATCACCTCGCCCGCCAAAGTGCCATCCTTCTGCGCCTGCGCAAGGCGGTGATGACTTTGCATCGCGTAGGCATCCGCCGCCAGACGGTCGATGCCGAAACGGTGCGCCAGTATTTCGGCGGTCTGGCCCATGCCCAGTTCGGTGATCGGATCGGTCAGCCCGCGCTCCAGCCCGATGACGGGTTTGAAGAACTCGGGTCTTATCCCCGACATGGCGCGGACCTTGTCCACCGGGCTGCGCGCGGCGCTGAAATTGCCCAGCCATTCGGCGGCGGACTGGCGCAGCGTCAGCGGTGCGTGGCTGAGCGATTCCGCGCCGCCGGCCAGTATCATGTCATGGCTGCCCGACCGGATATAGCGGTAAGCGGTGTCGATGCTCTGCATCCCCGAGCCGCAGTTGATCTGCGTGGTAAAGGCGACCATCCGCTCGCTCATACCCAGCCGCAGCGCGGCAACGCGCGCCGGGTTCATTTCGTCCGCCAGCACGTTGACGCAGCCCAGGATGACCAGATCGAATGCGTTTCGGTCAAACGGCTGACGCGCCAGCAGGGGGCGGCCGCATTGCACCGCCAGATCGACCGGGGTGAAGGGGCCGGGTGCGCCGCGCGCTTTCAGGAACGGAGTGCGCGCGCCATCGACGAGATAGACACGCTGGCCATGGGGTTGCGTCACTGCGCGGCCTCCTTCGGGCTGGTTTCGACGTGCTCGCCCGCATAGCGGTTTTGCGCGTTCTGACTGTAACTGTTGAAATAGCGGGGCAATACGTCCGGTGTGAAATCATCCACGGCAATGACGCGCGCGACCAGATCGTTCATCGCTGCGATCTGCTGCATTTCCGCGTCGCTCACGATCCCGGCTTCCAGCCCCTGCTGAGGCGTCTTGCGGGCGTCGCGCAGTCGCTTCATCACCGGCGCCATGGCGTTGACCTGCGCGTAGCATTTATTCAATAGCGACACGCCCGGATGCAGGCAGCCGCCGCCGATGCCACCGGTTATGCGGTCGCGCGTGGGCGAGGGCGCATAGATCAGATCGCTGCACGCCTCGACCAGCCTGTCGCTCGGGCCCTTTTCCCGGCGGCCCGGCCAAGTGATGCCGCGCAGCACCCACGCCGCCCAGCGGGCCGGGAGGTTGACGATCACATCGTCCAGAGCGGTCTGGATGCGCTGAAACCCGGCCTCGGCGGCGTAATTCAGCACCGGCAGATCCGCCTCTTGCCGCCCCTCGTCGTCCCAGCGTTTCAGCGCGGCGGAAACGATGTACATCTCCGACAGAATGTCGCCCATGCGGCTTGAGATCATCTCCTTGCGTTTCAACGCGCCGCCCAAGGTAAGAAAGCAGAAATCGGCGGTCAGCGCATAGGCCGCCGACCAGCGGCCCAGACGGCGATAGATATGCGTGGCGCCCCCGGCACCCGGTGCTGGCGCGAAACGGCCCCCCGTCAGCGCCCGGCCCCATGCCCGGAACAGCGTTCGGGTGGTGTGGCCGATATGCGCCCAGACGGATTTGTCGAACATCTCCAGAGATTTTTGGCGGTCGGGCTCCTGCAGGGCCATCATGTTGTCCAGCATGTGGGGATGGGCGCGGATCGACCCCTGACCGAAGATGATCAGGCTGCGGGTGACGATGTTCGCCCCCTCCACCGTGATGCCGATCGGCACCGCGCGGTAAAGCGGCAGAAGATAATTCGATGGCCCGTCGATCACCGCCTTGCCGGAATGCACGTCCATCGCGTCATTCAGCGCCTCGCGCATCCGGTAGGTCGCATGCGCCTTCATGATGGCGGAAATCACCGACAGGGATTTGCCCTGATCAAGGCCCGCGCAGGTCAGATGGCGCGCAGCGTCCATCGCATAAGCATCCGCCGCCAGTTTGCCCATGCTCATCTGGACACCGCCGAATTTGCCGATGGGCAAGCGGAATTGCTGCCGGATGCGGGCGTAGGCGCCGGTCGTGTGCGCGCTGAGGGCGATAGCGGCGCAGCCCATCGAGGGCAGGGAAATGCCCCGCCCGGCGGCAAGCGCGCTCATCAGCATCATCCAGCCGCGCCCGGCATACTCCGGCCCGCCGATGATGTTCTCCAGCGGTATGAACACATCCTTGCCGGTGGTCGGCCCGTTCATGAACATTGTCGAAGATGGGATGTGACGGCGCCCCGTCTCGACCCCCTCCAGATCAGTCGGGACCAGCGCGCAGGTGATGCCGATATCCTCAATGGTGCCCAGCAACCCATCGGGATCGCGCAGCTTGAACGCCAGCCCCAGCACGGTGCAGACCGGCGACAACGTGATATAGCGCTTGGCCCAGTTCAGGCGGATGCCCAGCACTTCCTCGCCTTGCCATTCGCCCTTGCAGATGACGCCATCATCCACCATCGCGCTGGCATCGGACCCCGCCTCGGCGCTGGTCAGGCCGAAGGCGGGCAGCTCGCGCCCATCGGCAAGGCGCGGCAGCCAATAGTCCTGCTGCGCCGCCGTGCCGAACTGGTGCAGCAACTCCCCCGGCCCCAGAGAGTTGGGAACCATCACGGTCACGGCAACGGCGACCGAGCGGGTCGAGATAAAGCGGATCACCTCGCTGTGGGCAAAGGCCGAAAATCCGAGGCCGCCATGCGATTTGGGGATGATCATGCCGAAAAACCCGTGGTCGCGCAGGAACTTCCATACTTCGGGCGGCAGGTCGGCGGTTTCCTGATTAATCGTCCAATCGTCGATCATCCCGCATAGCTCGTGGCAGGGGCCGTTGAGAAAAGCCTGCTCTTCGGCCGACAGCTTCGGCGCCTTGACGGCGTGCAGAGTGTCCCAGTTCGGATTGCCGGAAAACAGATCCGCCTCCCACCACACATCGCCGGCGTTTAGCGCCTCGCGCTCGGTGTCGGACAAGGCGGGCAGGGACTTCTTCGCCCAGCGGTGAATCGGGCGGGTGATGTAATTCGCGCGGAAGGACGGCATAGTGGTCTCCGTTTACCGGAAACAACGCGCCAAGGGCTGATGTGTTCCGGGCCGGGCGGCAGCAGCGCCGCCTGACCCATCTTCGACCCACACGCCCCGCGATGTCCAGCGTGACGTTACACCCGCAGGGAAAACACCACCGTCATCGCCGCCCCGATGATGACCACGGCGGCGCGGATGACCGACGGCGACAGCCGCCGCGACGCCCGCGCGCCGACGTAGCCGCCGATCGTGGCCGCAACCATCATCAGCGCCGCCTCGGGCCAGTGCACGATCCCGGCCACGGCAAAGGTGGCGACCGACGCGGCAGACACGATAAAGGACATGCCGTTCTTGAGCCCGTTCATCAGGTTCAGATCCCGCATGCCCAGCCCCGACAGCAGCGCCAGCAGCACAATCCCCAGCCCGCCGTTGAAGTAGCCGCCGTAGATACAGACGATCAGGCTCGCGGCATTGGCCAGCCAGCCACCCGCGTCCACATGCCGCTGCGCCCACCGCGCGACCGTCCTGCCGAACGCGAACAGCAGCGTGGCAAAGCCTAGAAGCCATGGCACAACTACCGCAAAGATGACCGGCGACGACACCAGCAGCAGCACCGAGCCGATGAACCCGCCCAGCGCGGAGACGCCCAGCAGCAGCCAGATCTGCCGCGCAGGCAGTTCCCGCAACTCGCGAAAAAAACCCAGCGCGCCACTCAGATAGCCGGGAAAGACCGCGACGGCGCTGGTCGCGTTGGCCGCGATCGTCGGCACCCCGGTAAAGACCAGCGCCGGAAAGGTCAGGAACGTGCCGCCTCCCGCGATGGCATTGATACCTCCGGCGAAAAACGCGGCAACTGTCAGAAGGAGGATATCGGGCAGGGTCATTGGCGGCAACTCAGCGATTTTCGGCCATCTGTAACCCGGACATCCCGGCACGGGAAGGGGCGGGGTGTATGAGGGGCGCACCTGCGGCAGGTAGCCCGTTGCCGGAAGTGCTCTAGATTGAGGCTTTGCTTGCGATCTGAAGCCTCGCACTGTCCGGTTGAAGCCCCTTCACGAAGTTGGGATGCAGGACGGTACCATCGATCTCATCAAAGTTTGTGGAGTTGTCGACTGGCAGCGAGTAAATAAACCTCTGTTCATTTTGAGCCGTGAATGAGGACGGTTCCACAACCGTCCGATGTTGTGCAGGTCAGGACGATTAGCCGTGACTTAGTCCAACCGGACGGTGTTTTGATTATTCATCCATGCTTCATGAACGCGGCGCATGCAGTCAGAATGCTCAAGGGTTGGATTTTCAGCAACAATGGTGTCACAGGCGGCATTTATCTGCCACAGGCGCCACGCGGCCTTTCCGAAAAGCGAAATAACGACGCAGATGCTGAGAATAATCAACCAGCCTTTCGAGTTGCGCGCTTGTCGCTCAACTTTTGCCAATCGTACCTTGATTTCATCAATGTCATCCGCCGAATCCACATCCTTCCTCATGGGAGGTTTTTCCTTGTTTGGCTGACTTAATTCTCGTGCTGCTATCCAAGTTGGCGGGCACGGAGAGCAGAAATAAACTATACGAAGCTACCGTCAATTTTGTCCCGCATGGCGCACCTTCCTCGCCACATATCCGGCAAGAGGCGCGCCGTCGGCACGCCCCCCTCCAGATCATGCAGCGGCTAGCGCCTTACAGGAACAGATCCGCAATGAACGCCGATCCGACGTAAGTGCCCGTCATCACCAGCACGGCGACTATGAAGATCTTCCATCCCGACGATTTGGCGATGTCGATCTCCTGCTTTGCGATGGCGATACCGGCATAGGCAAGGCACGGTGTTGCGAGCGTCAGGAAGTTCACGTTCGTCGCCTGCGCCACGATCCACTCGCTGCCCGGTGTCCACGGCAGGGTCACCAGAATGCCGATTAGCGAGATCCACGCGACCGATGGCAGCTTGATGGGGACCATCTCGGTCAGAACAAGGCCGATCATCGAGATCACGTAGAGCACGATCAGCCCGACAAACCCGTCGGCGATGGGAATGTCCGTCGCCACGGTGTTGCCGACCAGACCGATGGCGCAGATGATGACCAGCACCAGCGCGTGGGCCGACAGGCTCAGCTTGCGCTCTGCGATGAGGTCCAACTCAGTTTCGCTCGTGTTCATGGTCACTCTCCCGCCTTGATGGTTGTGTCCTTACGACCCAGAAGGTCGTAGAGTTTTTCGGTGATCGGCAGGGCCACGAAGACGCCCAGATAGATGCCGGTTGCGTAGGTCAGCACGTTGGACGCGCCGGCAAGCGCGAGGATCTGTTCCTTCATCTCGGGTACCGCACTGGCCAGCGCGCCGGTGCAGGCCGCCATCATCGAGCCGGAGCCGATGCCGCAGGCCATCGCCAGCGCCTCGACCGAAAAGATCCCCGCCGTTGACAGGATCGACGCCAGAATGGCGAAGATGAACGTGCCGAACAGCGTGCCGATCACGTAGACCCCCATCACACCGGTGCCTTCCTGGCTTTTCAGGCCGTATTTGTCGGCGATGATCGCAATGTTGGGCTCGCGCGCGACGGAAAAGCACGCCCCGATCGACTCGCGCCCCATCCGCAGCACGAGAACGGCGATCGGAAAGGCGATGACGATCGTGCCGAGGTTGCCGAGCTCCTGCAACAGCAGGGCAGGACCGGCATCAATGATCTGCTGCATCTGGGGGCCGATGATCGTGCCAAACTTGGCGATGAAGGGCATGATCGCGATGACGATCAGGGGTGACGCGGCATGCACGTCACTGTCCTTGATCCACACGCCTGCACCCTTGATCACGTTGGGGTTGATGAGCAGCCCCAGAATGAACGCATACAGCAGCGGCAGCAGCAGGATCGATCCGATGCCGATGGGCACGACGATCACCCCGATCAATTCGCAGATAACGGTGATGATCAGCACGCTGACATGCAGCCTCCAATCCAGCACTATCTCCATGGTTCGTTGCATCTCGTCCCTCCCTCTTTTGTCGCACCGTACCGGCGCTTGGGTCGTCTTGTGTCAGTCAAACTTTTCCTGCGGCGAAAGGCAACAGCAGTGCCTAGCCCGGCGCATAGCCAAAGCCGAAAACGGGATTTTCCGCCGTCTCAACCCAGACCGATTTGGTTTGCGTGTAGGCCGCCAGCGCCTCGCGGCCCGAGGACCGTCCATAACCCGACCGCCCGAAGCCGCCAAAGGGCGACATGACGTTGATCGTCTTGTAGCTGTTGACCCAGAACGTCCCGGCTCGGACTGCCGCCGCCATCCGGTGCGCGCGTCCCACATCCTGCGTCCAGACTGCCCCGGCCAGCCCGTAGGGGGTGTCGTTGGCCAGCGCCACGGCCTCTTCTTCCGTCTCGAAGGTCAGGACCGACAGGACCGGGCCGAAGACCTCCTCGCGGGCGATCTCCATGTCCGGTGTCACGCCGGTCAGCATAGTGGGCGCGTAGAAATAGCCGCCGCTATCCGCCAGCGCGTCGGGCTTGCCGCCCCCGGTGGCGATGTGGGCACCGCTTGAGGCGGCAGCGCGCACCATCGCGTCGATCTTCTGCCACTGCGCGGCGTTGTTGACCGGGCCGATCTGCGTTTCGGGGTCGGTCGGCATCCCGACCGGGATGCGCGCGCTGGCAGCGGTCAGCTTTTCGACCACCTCGTCATGCACGGACCGCTGCACCAGCAGGCGCGAGCCCGCCACGCAGCTTTGCCCGCAACTGGCGAATATGGCAGCCTGCGCTCCGATCACGGCGCGGTCGATGTCAGCGTCAGCAAATACGATATTGGCCGATTTCCCGCCCAGTTCCAGCACCGCCCCCATGGGCTTCAGCGCCGCCCGCGCCGCAATCGCGCTGCCCGCCTGCGCCGAGCCGACGAATACGGCCAGCCCTGTTGCGGGATGGTCGATCATTGCCTGCCCACTGGTCGGCCCGGCGCCAGCGATCACATTGACCAGCCCGCGCGGCACGCCCGCCTTTTCGCACAGCACACCGATGACCAGCGAGCTGAGAGGCGTCAATTCCGACGGCTTCAACACCACGCCATTGCCCGCGCAGATCGCCGGGGCGATCTGCCAGCAACAGGTGAACAGCGGCGCGTTCCACGGCGTTATCTGCGCGACGACGCCGATGGGTTCGTGGCGGGTGTAGTTCAGATGCGTGCTGGGCACCGGGATCACGTCGCCGGTGATCTTGTCGCACCAGCCGGCATAGTATTCGAACATCTCGGCCATGCGCGACGGCTCGCCGCCCGTGTCGCGGATGGGGCGGCCGGTCGAGATGCATTCAAGCTCGGACAAGGGGGCCGCATGGGCGCGGATCTGGCGTCCGATCTCGAACATGATGCGCCCCCGCTCGGATGCGGTTTTCGCCCACCATTCGCGCTGGGCGGCCTCGGCGGCGTCCGCCGCCTGCGCGACCACATCGGCGCCTGCATCGCGGTAGGTGGCAAAGACGGTGCCGGTGGCCGGATCGGTCAGCGCCAGATCATCGCCAGTGCCGGGCAGGAATGCGCCTGCGACGTAGCTTTGCACATCAGGCGTGCCAAGCAACTCTTGCAGCAATTTGGCCACGCGGTTGGAAATGTCGGTCATCGTTTGCCTCCCTCAAAACGACCCGCCTGCGGATCGCCCATCAGCATGAAATCATCACTGTCGCTTAGCCCCGAGCGGTCCTCGCTCCAAAGCTCAGCCACCAGACCCGCCAGCGGCAGGACGCAGCCTTTTTTGGCGGCCATCTCAAGCGCCAGCCGAACATCCTTGCGCATCAGCCCGGTGGAAAATCCGCTGTCAAAGCTGCGCGGCAGCACCCAATTAGGAAAGTGGATCTCGCTGATCGCGCTACGCCCGGTGGCCGAATTCACCACCTTCAGCGCATCTTCGGCGCTGACACCGGACGCCTCGGCCAGCTTCACGGCCTCCAGCGTCGTGATCATATGGCTGGCGACCAGTAGGTTGTTGACCAGCTTGGCCACGTTGCCTGCGCCGCTGGGGCCGACATGGATGATCTTTTGCCCCAGCGCCTCCAGCACTGGCATGGCGCGGGCGATATGGGCATCCGCCCCGCCCAGCATCATCGCCAGCGCGCCGGCGGCGGCGCCCGACGGCCCGCCGCTGACCGGTGCGTCGACAAAGCCATGACCAGTGCTGCCCAGTGCGGCGGCCAGTTTGCGGCTGATCTCGGCCTCGGATGTGGATGTGTCGATCACGATCCGGGGCGCGGCGCTTTGTGCCAGATAGCCTGCCGCGGTGGCATCAGCGATGACCGCCTCGACATGGTGTGCGGCAGGAAGCGAGAGCACGATGATATCGGCAGCGTCGAACACGTCCGCCGCAGAGGGCATCGGCGCAGCGCCTGCATCGGCGGCGCGGGTCAGTGCGGCGGCGGACAGATCAAAGGCCGCAACGGCGAACCCCTTGGCGGTCAAGGTTTGCGCCATACCGATGCCCATGGCGCCAAGGCCGATGATCCCGGTGCGTATCTGCTGTGTGCCGGACATTTCGCTCCCCTGCTGCCGTGATGGCATTTCCGGCAGACTATCCGAAGCGCGGGCGATCACAAATAGGGCTTAAAGCAGGGACAGTGCGTTGCGCTGAGCGCAACACGGGTCAGCTTTGAAACGCCACCATGCGGCTGGCCAGAAACTCTGCCGCCAGTTCCACCGATTTCGGCAGGCGGCGGCGGGCGCGCACCATCAGATGTGCGCTGACCTGCTGCAGCGATGCCTCTTCGACCGGGACAATGGCCAGTTCGCTGCGTTCGGCCTGAATCGAGACGGAAAAGCGCGGCAGGAATGTCACGCCCATCCCGGCGCAGACGTAGCGGATCAGCAGCGTGATCGAGCTGGTTTCGATCTGCGGATGCAACGCCAGCCCTTGATCCCCCGCCGCGCGGCCCACCAGCGCACGGATCGCGTGGCGCTGGTCCAGCAGGCCGACGGGGTGCTTCAGCACCTCGGCCAGCCGCACCGATGCCCGTCCGGCCAACGGCGAGCCGATGGGGACAATGGCGCAAAGCGGCTGGCGCCCGATCGCCAGAGACCGGATCGCTTCGGACAGGGCCGGGTTGTAGGCGATGCCGATATCCGCCTCGCCCAGCATGACCCGGTCCTGCAGCGCGTCCGTGCCGGCCTGATCTATGCGAAACCGCAGATCGGGATGCGCGGTGGCCAGCGGCGACAGGCCGTTCTGCATCAGATCGGCGGTGAACCCCTCGCCCACCGCGATGCGCACGTGTCGTCCTTCGCCCTTGCCGAAGCGGCCCATCTGATCCAGCAGAAACGTCTGCTCATCCTGTTGGTGCAGCGCGTGTTCGCGCAACATCCGGCCTGCATCGGTCAGGCACACGCCTTGCGCGCTGCGCTCCAGCAGGGGCACGCCCAGCCGCGCCTCGATATCGGCGATCTTGCGGCTGATCGCCGAGGGCGCGACGCTCAGCCGCGCCGATGCGCCGCGGATCGACCCCTCTTGCGCGACGCAGAGGAATTCGCGCAGGAACCGCGGGTCGAGACTGTCCATCAGCCGCGTGTCGCGCGCCGGGCCAGCCGCACCCAGAACTCGGCGCCGATGGGCAGGATGGCGTCATTGAAATCAAAGCTGGCCGCGTGCAGGCCGGGATTGGCGCCCTCGCGCGCGGCGCCCAGCCATAGGTAGGCGCCCGGCACCTTTTCCAGCATGAAGGCGAAATCCTCGGACGCCATGCTGGGGTCCGCCATGCTGGTGTCCAGCCCCATTGCATCGCCAATTTCACGCGCGATCGCGGCCTCCGGCGCGGTGTTGATGGTGGCGGGATAGCGGCGCTGATAGTCGATATGCAGCTTGCAGCCATACGCGGCGGCAATGCCGCCGACCACCTCCGACAGCCGCCTCTCCAGCGTGTCACCGGCGTCAGCGTCGAACCAGCGCGCGGTGCCTGCCAGCGTCGCCGTATCGGGGCAAATGTTGTAGGCCGAACCGGAATGGATCTGCGTGATCGACAGGACACCGGGCGTCAGCGGCGACAGGCTGCGCGCCGGGATCTCCTGCGCGGCGGCGGCGATGCGTGCGGCGGCGGCGATGACCCCGTCGCTCTGCTCGGGCATGGCGCCGTGCCCGCCCTTGCCGGTGATGGTGATGTCAAAGACCGCGAAGGCCGCCATCATGGCATCATCCCGCGCCACCATCCGGCCCGGCGCCAGGCCCGGCCAGTTGTGGATGCCGTAGATCGCGTCGCAGGGGAATCGCTCAAACAGCCCCTCTTCGACCATGACGCGGGCGCCCGCTTCGGCCTCTTCCGCTGGTTGGAAAACCAGGTGAACGGTGCCGCCTGTCACGCCCTCGGCGGCGATCTGGCGCGCGGCCAGCAGCAGCATGGCAGTATGCCCGTCATGGCCGCACGCATGCATCATGCCGGGGATGGTCGAGGCATAGTCCAGCCCCGTCACCTCGGTGATCGGCAGCGCGTCGATGTCGGCGCGCAGGCCGATGCGGGGGCCATTGCCGCCCCCCATCGTGGCCACAACGCCGGTGGTGGCCAGACCGCGATGCACCTGCCAGCCCCAGCCATCCAGCAGTCGGGCAATCATGTCGGATGTGCGCGTTTCGCAATACGCGATTTCGGGGTGCCGGTGCAGGTCATGGCGCCATGCGACCGCTTCTGAGATATGGGTGCTGTCAAACATGGGATCGCCTTTCTCTTAATGCGCGCGGCAAAAGGTCAGGAGAATCCCGCCCAGCCGACCGACGTCTGTCAAGACCAGTGTATCGCCAATCGGGTGATGGGCGAATTGTCCTGTCGCAAGGTAGGATCTTAACAGCGCCATGTCGCGCGTTTCGATGTCGAGCGACACGACCGACGGCGCGCCGTCCGGTGCGAGGTCGTCAGACACGGCGCCGAAGAGTGCTGCGGCTCCCTCGCGATCTGCGACGCGCCACAGCCCGCGCCCGGTATCCACGGCAAAGCCCCAATCGGTATCCTGCAACGCATCGAACCCATGCAGCACCGCCAGCCAATCGCGCACCTTGGGCTGATCGTGCTTTGCCGCGAGAATGGTGGCCGACGCAAACCCCGTCGCCCCGTTCGGATGGTCCATCCATTCGGGAAACTCGATCAGATCGCGACGGTGCTGCTGGCAGGCGAACATCGTCAATCGCTCCAGCCCCGGCCGTGTGAAGATCTGCAATGTCGTGGCCGTGCGGTCCGGCGTGCCGTCGCCGCGCACCACGTCGCGCCCGAAGTCGATGCGGCCCTCGCACTGAGCGCCGCGTGCGATCAGCGCGGTGGCATCGCGCTCCGCGTCATCGCTGCATAGCGCGGACAACGGCACGCCCTCGCGCTGGTTCAGATGCGTCTGAATGTGGCGGCCAAAGCGGAAACTTCCGGCCCGATACCCGTCCAGCAGCGACGCATCGCCGATGCTGACCAGTTCCAGTAGTTGGCGCCGGAAAATTACCAACGCGGTCGAAGTGCCCCATGGATGCATGCCCGGCGGTTTCATCGCGAACCCCAGCGACAGGTAGGTGGCCCGCGCCGCATCCAGATCACGCACGCAGACCAGCGGATGATCGAGGCCCAGCGTCATCGCGGCCCGTCCGGCGCGGCGGTGATCCTCGCGCGCGGCTGTTGCACAGATGGCAGAGCGGTCATGCGGGATGTCCTTCTCATCGGCGGGGAACGGCGTTCGGCTTCATGGTCGACCAGCCGGAGCCTGCGGACAAGGCATTCTTTGATCCGGTGGTGCCGCGGCAGTGACACCGGCCCTGTGCGCTACTGTCCATAGCCCCCGCCACCGGGGGTCTTCATGACGAAAACGTCACCTGCCTCCACCTGCGCCGCATCGTTTCCCTTGAGCCGCTCGACAGATCCGTCGGCACGCTCAATGCTGTTCTCGCCCACGGCGCCGGGGGCGCCGCCCGCCGCACCATGCGGCGGCACGATCCGGTGCGAGGACAGGACGGTAACCGTCATCGGCTCCAGAAACCGCAGCCGCCGGACGATGCCGTTGCCCCCGGTAAACGCGCCTTTGCCGCCGGATCCGTGACGGATGGAAAATTCATCAATCCTGACGGGAAACCGCGTCTCCAGCACCTCGGGATCGGTCATGCGGGTGTTCGTCATGTGGCTATGCACCGCGTCGGTGCCGTCAAACCCGTCGCCCGCGCCGGTGCCGCCGCAGATCGTCTCGTAATTCTGATGCACGTCGTTGCCATAAACAAAGTTGTTCATCGTCCCCTGACTGCCCGCGATTACCCCCAGCGCACCATAAAGCGTGTCTGCAATCGCCTGACTGACCTCGGTATTGCCCGAAATCACCGCAGCGGGGGCGCGAGGGTTGATCATAGTTCCCTCGGGCACCACCAGATCGAGCGGCTTCAGGCAGCCCTCGTTCATCGGGATATCACTGCCCACAAGCGTGCGGAACACATACAGCACCACGGCGCGGCAGATCGCCAGCGGTGCGTTGTAGTTGAACTCGCTCTGCGCGGAGGTGCCGGTAAAGTCGATTCTGGCCCGGCGGCCTGCCTTGTCCACACTGATAGCGACCTTGATCCGGTCGCCGCTGTCCAGCGGGTAGGTGAATTTGCAATCGTGCAGCACGTCCAGAACCCGCCGCACGCTTTCCTCGCCGTTGTCCTGAACGTGGGTCATGTAGGCGTGAACGGTGTCCAGCCCGAACTGCCCGGTGATTTTCCGCAATTCAGCCACGCCCGTCGCATTGGCGGCGATCTGGGCGGCCAGATCGGCCATGTTCTGGTCGATGTTGCGGCACGGATAGGGGCCGGAGGCCAGCAGCTCGCGCGCTTCTGCCTCGCGCAGATTGCCCTGAGCCACCAGCAGGAAATTGTCGATCAGCACGCCTTCCTCGGTGATGCTGCGGCTGTCGGGCGGGGACGATCCGGGGGTCTTGCCGCCGATATCGGCATGATGGCCGCGGCTGGCGACGGTATAGATGATGCGCGCGCCCGCCTCGTCAAAGACCGGCGTGATCACCGTCACATCCGGCAGGTGGGTGCCGCCGTTATAGGGGTTGTTCATCATGAACACGTCACCGGGGCGGATTTTCCCGGCGTTCTGGCGCAGGATCGTGCGAACGCTTTCGGACATCGACCCAAGGTGGACGGGAACATGCGGCGCATTTGCCACCAGATCGCCCGCCTCGTCAAAGATCGCGCAGGAGAAATCATAGCGCTCCTTGATGTTCACCGAATAGGCGGTGTTGGCCAGCGTTGCGCCCATCTGATCGGCAATGGACATGAAGAGGTTGTTGAACACCTCCAGCATCACCGGGTCCACATCGGTGCCGATCGCTTCCTGCCGGGGCAGGGGAACTGTCCGGCGCAGGATCAGATTGCCGCCGGAGGCACATTCAGCCGCCCAGCCGTCTTCGAGGATGTTCGTGCCGGTCGGCTCCGTCAGGATCGCCGGGCCATGAAGGATGTCGCCCTTCGCCATCCGGGTCCGATCCATCACCGGCACCTCGCGCATGGCGCCGTCCGACCACATCTTGGCCGTCTGGCCTGTGTCCGCGCCGCCCACCGTATCGGGCATCGTGACCCCTTCGCCGGTTGCGCCGATCGCCTCGGCGGTGAGGACCTCGATCAGCAGCGATGCGCCCTCGGGCACAAAGCCGAAGCGTTGCTGATGCGCGCCCTCGAACGCGGCAGTCATGTCGCTGGGCGATCCAAAGGGAACCTCCAGCGTCTGCTGCGCGCCATCGGGGCGGATATGGGCCATTTTCGCGACGGTGATTTGCGCGTCAGGAATGCCCTGCCCGGCAACCTCTGCCACCGCATCCTTGACGAGGGCGGCGACGGCCTCCTCGGCCTCGGCCATCGCCGCAAACCCCTTGCCAAACTGATGCTCGCGCATTGCCCGCACATCGGCCAGCCCCATGCCGAAGGCCGACAGAACCCCGGCAAACGGATGGATGAACACGCTGTTTATTCCCAGCGCATCGGCCACAAGGCAGGCATGCTGCCCCCCCGCGCCGCCAAAGCAGTTCATGGTGTATTTCGTCACGTCATAGCCGCGCTGCACGCTGATCTTCTTGATCGCGTTGGCCATGTTTTCCACGGCGATGCGCAGGAAGCCTTCTGCAATCTCCTCGACCGTCCGGTCACCGCCGATCTTTTGTGCCATGTCGTCGAATTTCGCACGCACTGCGTCCACATCCAGTGGCTGATCGGCATCGGGGCCGAAGACTGCGGGAAAGAGATCCGGCTGAAGCTTGCCCAGGAGCACGTTGCAGTCCGTTACCGTCAGCGGCCCGCCGCGCCGATAGGCGGCCGGTCCGGGGTTGGCGCCGGCGCTGTCGGGGCCGACCTGCATGCGCCCGTCGCGGTAGGACAGGATCGACCCGCCCCCCGCCGCGACGGTGTGGATCGACATCATCGGCGCGCGCATCCGGACGCCTGCAACCTCCGTTTCGAAACTGCGCTCGAATTCGCCGGCATAGTGGCACACGTCGGTCGAGGTGCCGCCCATGTCAAAGCCGATCAGCCGGTCATAGCCCAGTTCCGCGGCGGTGCGCACCATGCCTACGACCCCGCCCGCCGGCCCCGACAGGATAGCATCGCGCCCCTCGAACAGCGCGGCGTCGGTCAGACCGCCGCTGGAGCGCATGAACATCAGCCGTTCGCACCCGCCACTCCCTGCGCCCAAGGCATCCGCCACCTGTCTGACATAGCGGCGCAGGATCGGCGAGAGGTAGGCATCGACGACCGCCGTATCGCCGCGCGCCACCAGCTTGATCAATGGGCTGGCCTCATGGCTGAGCGACACTTGGCCAAAGCCCGCGTCCGACGCGATCTGCCCGAGAGTTTTCTCATGGTCCGGAAACCGGTAGCTGTGGATCAGGGCGATCGCGACCGAGCGATAGCCCTTGGCATGGGCCGCGATCAGCGCCTGCTCAATGAGCCCCGTCTCCAGCGGCGTGATGACCTCACCATCCGCCGCGACGCGGGCATCGACCTCGATGACATCTTCATACAGCAGTTCCGGCAACCGGATATTCAGATCGAACAGGCGCGGCCGGTTCTGATAGCCGATACGCAGCAGATCCCGCAGACCCTTGGTGATCAGCAGCAAGGTCCGCTCTCCCTTGCGCTCCAGCAGGGCGTTGGTCGCCACCGTCGTACCCATCTTGACCGCACCGATCCGGCCCGCTGGAATTGGATCATTTATCCCCAATTTCAGCAGCTCCCGAATGCCGTGAACAGCGGCATCGGCATAGACTTCGGGATTTTCCGAAAGCAGCTTGTGCGTGCGCAGCGCGCCCTGAGGCGTCTTTGCGACGATATCGGTGAACGTGCCGCCGCGATCTACCCAGAATTGCCACATCGGATGTCTCTCCCTGTTTTGCGGACGCTTGGCAGCCCGTAGCCGTTAGGTATCAGGAACCCGCAGGTTACGACTGCGAGGAGTTCAATACAAACGGCAGCGGCACAAGGGGGAGCATCCGCAAATTCGGTTTCTGCAGGGTCATTGCCGACGGATGCCGGTTCGCCGGCAACCATTGCGGCTGTTGGCGGGTGGTGCCGGTTTCGACCTTGTCGATATCGCGGAAAAGGGTGCTAACGAGAATTGATCAGCGCTCAGAGCCAGACCATGATAACGGCTGCGAGCGGAGAGGTACACTTTGGGGCATCTGCCACATCGCAATGCCATACGGCGCCGCGAGCCGGACGGGAAATCAATTGCAACAACTCAACCGCTTGAACAGCGCGGCCCCTTGGGGCCACGCTGCATATTGCACGTCGGACCGCGTCTAGCCCGACACGATACCTAAAAACGGTACGCCGCGCGAACCTGTACGGTGGTCGCGTCCAGGCTGCCGCCGCTGACGTCGTAGTCATGATAGAGAACTTCGCCGCCAACTGACAAGTTGTCAGAAGCCAAATAATCATAGCCGCCGCCAATGAAGTAGCCGTCTTGGCTACCGGTAAAACCGACGACACTGACTTCCATTTCAGTGTATCCGGCGGCTGCATACAGCAGTCCGTTACCGATCTTGTAGCCACCGCGCAATTTTGCACGCCAAATGGAATCGAGCTTGAGGCCGGGAACCCACTCGATATCGCTCCAATCGTAGTCAAAGCCGGCACCGATGACCAAGTCTCCCAGATCATGGTCGTAACCTGCTATTAAACCGCCGATGACGCCGCTATCGTCAATGGTGCCAACCGCCGTGCCAATGTCGACGTGGGCATAACCCATTTCGCCACCCACGTAGAAGCCGGTCCAGTTCGGTGACTGGTAGGCCGGTGCCGGTGCGATGCCAGGTTCGTAGGCTGCCGGCTGGTTGTTGCCTGCAAACGCTGCGCCAGTCATCAGTGCGGATGCTGCTGCCGCGAAAAGAACGAGTTTCATATTTTTGCCCCTTTTAGTTTGTTGGTCATGCCGCTGTGCTTGCCAGGTGCATGGCAATGTCGGTCTACATTTAACTGTTTGAAAACCTAACATCATTTCTCAGAATCAGTGAGACAGTGATCTTTTGGGCACACTGGCGTGATCGCCGCTTCCATTGGGCGACTAACCGTTGTCGCCATCGGGGTGTTTGTTAGGTTAGGGCGCACCCGCATCGTATGCTGTTCGTGATCTCAGCGCGGATAAAGGTGCAATTCTCCCCTGCCAAACGGACGCGACGCTACAGCGTTGCGGGCGAACATCGACTGGCTACGTGCCTGCCAGAGCGGTATTGCGGAAAAGTGTGAATGAACAATGCACAATGAGGCGATTAAGAGGCGATTAAGAGAATTGACTGGCAATCCGGATGTCCAGACGTTTTATATGTTCAGTCTATCTGGATTAAAGTGGTGCCCAGGAGAGGACTCGAACCTCCACACCGTTGCCAGTACTAGCACCTGAAGCTAGCGCGTCTACCATTCCGCCACCTGGGCAGGTCACGTGAGGGGCCGTTTAGACGCAGGCAGCCGGCGTGTCAACGGGCATTTTCCGGTGCAGGTGATGCCCGGCAGCTTGCCGCATTGGAGGATACCGGGGCATAGCGTCTTGCCCGCCGGGCCGTGCAGGGGTAGGAGTAGGGTCACACACCCAACAGCGGGCCGCGCCGGAGGTTATCCGAATGTCGAAACTGGTTACAATCTTTGGTGGATCGGGCTTTGTCGGCCGCTATGTCGCGGATCGAATGGCGCAGGCCGGGTGGCGCGTGCGCGTAGCAGTACGCCGCCCCGAACAGGCGGGATTTGTCCGCCTTTACGGAGTCGTCGGCCAGATCGAACCGGTGATGTGCAACATTCGCAACGATGCCAGCGTGCGCGGAGTGACGCGCGGGGCAGATGCGGTGATCAACTGCGTGGGCACCTTCGACCGCAAGGGCAAGAACAACTTTGGCGCCGTGCAGGACGAGGGCGCAACGCGCATCGCCCGCATCGCCGCCGAAGAGAGCGTGCAGCGCATGGTCCACATATCGGCCATCGGCGCCGATGCGGAGGGTGCAAGCCTTTATGCCCGCAGCAAGGGCCGGGGCGAGGCGGGCGTGCTGGAGCATTTCCCGACCGCCATGATCCTGCGCCCGTCGGTGGTGTTCGGCCCGGAGGACCAGTTTTTCAATCGGTTCGCCGGCATGACGCGGTTCGGACCGATCCTGCCTGTCGTCGGCGCCGATACGGTGTTTCAGCCGGTCTATGTCGATGATGTCGCGCAGGCGGCGGAAATGGGTGCGCTGGGGACGGCCGCGCCGGGCATCTATGAACTGGGCGGCCCTGACGCACATACCTTCCGCGAATTGATGCAGTTGATGCTGGATACCATTCGCAAGCGCCGCGCCATCGTCAATATCCCATTCTTCGCCGCGACAATCATGGCGTGGGGGATGGAACTGGTTCAGACCCTGTCGCTTGGGCTGATCAAGGCGCAGATCACGCGTGATCAGGTGACGTCGCTGAAATCCGACAACGTGGTGCAGGATGGTGCGCAGGGCTTTGGCGCGCTGGGTATCGTGCCGGATTCGATGGCGGCAGTTTTGCCGGATTACCTGTGGCGCTTCCGGTCTTCCGGGCAGTATGCGGCGATCAAGGAATCGGCAGGCAACTTGCGCGAAGGCTGATGCCGGGCGCCAATCGAATCGGATCCATTCATGTCTGACACGACCCTCGTCGCCGCGGCCCTTGGGCTGATTGAGGGTCTGACCGAATTCATCCCCGTATCCTCGACCGGGCATCTCTTGCTGGTCGGGCATTTTCTGGGATTCCAGAGCGCCGGCCGCAGTTTCGAGGTGGTGATTCAACTGGGCGCGGTACTGGCGATCCTGGCAGTCTATTTCACCCGATTGGTGCAGGTTCTGGTCGACGCGCCGCACAGTCCCGGCGCCAGGCGTTTTTTGGCATCCGTCATCATCGCCTTTCTGCCAGCGCTGGTGGTCGGCGTGCTGGCGCATGGCTTCATCAAACAGGTGCTGTTTGAAACGCCGATGCTGGTCGCGGTCATGCTGGTCCTCGGGGGAATCGTGCTGGTCTTTGTTGACCGCTGTGCGCCAACGCCGCGGCACCATGATGCGGCGCATCTGCCGATCTGGGTGACGCTGCGGATCGGGCTGTTTCAATGCCTTGCCATGATCCCCGGCACCAGCAGGTCGGGCGCGACCATTGTCGGCGCCCTGCTGATGGGGGTGGATAAACGCGCGGCGGCGGAATTTTCGTTCTTTCTGTCGATCCCTACCATGGCGGGGGCGGTGGCGTACGACATCTACCAGAACCGCGATGTTCTGGATCTCAGTGCAATGGGGGAAATCGCCATCGGATTTGCGATGGCCTTTGTCAGCGGTCTGTTCGTCGTAAAGTGGCTGCTGAGCTTTGTCAGTCGCAATGGGTACGGTGTGTTCGGTTGGTGGCGAATCATCGTTGGATCGGTTGCCATGGTGTTTTTGCTGGCTGGCTTCTAAATAAGGCACTCAAGCTGACCTAATAATTGTGCCGATCTGCAATATTATACTCTGACGCTCAGAAATAATTATATATACGTCAATATTGCTGTCTTTTCAGATCGTGCATACCTGTCTATTCATGTCGAGTTGAATGAAAACAGGTGCGCAATGGCTGACAATCCCATGCTGAAATTTACGACCGTGCAGCGCGATATGCCGACAAAGCGCGCGCCGGATCTGCGTGGCCGCGATTTTCGCGAGATCTATGCCGAATATGCCAGTGACAAGGCGCGCGAACAGGCGGCCAGATGCAGTCAATGCGGCGTCCCCTACTGCCAGAGCCATTGCCCCCTGCACAACAACATCCCCGACTGGCTGCGACTGACTGCGGAAGGCCGCCTGCGCGAGGCGTATGAGTTGAGCCAGGCCACCAATACATTCCCGGAAATCTGTGGCCGGATCTGCCCCCAGGACCGCCTGTGCGAGGGCAATTGCGTGATCGAAACGGCGGGTCACGGCACCGTCACCATCGGCGCGGTCGAAAAATACATCACCGACACTGCGTGGGACGAAGGCTGGGTGACGCCTGCACAGCCCGCGCAGGAGCGCACCGAAAGCGTTGCGATCATCGGCGCCGGTCCGGGCGGTCTGGCTGCGGCGGACATGCTGCGCCGCGCCGGGCTTCAGGTCACCGTCTATGACCGTTATGACCGCGGCGGCGGGCTGCTGACCTACGGCATCCCCGGCTTCAAGCTGGAAAAGGACGTGGTGATGCGCCGGATCGAGCAGTCGGAGCAGGGCGGCGTCACCTTCCGGCTGAATTGCACCATCGGGCAGGATATCGGCTTTGCCGACCTGCGCAGCAACCATGACGCTGTCATCATCGCGACCGGCGTCTACAAATCCCGTGATCTGGCGGGGCCGGGGTCTGGCGCCAAGGGTATCGTGCGTGCCATCGACTATCTGACAGCCAGCAACCGGCGGTCCTTTGGCGACGCCGTGCCGGATTTTGACAGCGGCGAATTGGACGCCAGCGGCAAGCGCATCGTGGTGATCGGCGGCGGCGATACGGCGATGGATTGCGTGCGCACCGCCATCCGGCAAGGCGCCACATCGGTCAAGTGCCTCTACCGCCGCGACCGCGCCAACATGCCCGGCAGCCTGCGCGAGGTTACCAACGCCGAAGAAGAGGGCGTGATTTTCGACTGGCTCAGCCTGCCCAAGGGGTTTTCGGGCGATCCCGTCACCTCGGTGCGGGTTCAGCAGATGCGGCTTGGCGCGCCCGACGTCACCGGGCGCCAATCGCCCGAGGAAATCGACGGCGCGGTCCATGACGAGCCAGCCGATCTGGTGATCAAGGCGCTGGGGTTCGAGGCTGAGGCGCTGCCGACACTCTGGGACCAGCCCGAACTGGACGTGACTCGCTGGGGCACGATCAAGGCCGAATTCACCAGCGGTCGCACATCGCTGCCCGGCGTCTATGCCGTGGGCGACATTGTGCGCGGCGCGTCGCTGGTCGTCTGGGCCATCCGCGACGGGCGCGACTGTGCCGAGGCGATCCTGACCGATCTGGCCGCAGCTCAGGCGGTGGCCGCCGAATGAGTATTTTTGCCAAGATGAATGATGCAGAACAGAGCACCAGCCGGGAGGGCGGGACCATGACGAATTTCGATGCAGAATGGGCCGCCGCCGAAGCAGCCAAGCGGGACTGGATGAACGATAACGGCATGTATGCCCAGGCGGAGGAACATTCCTCCTGCGGTGTCGGCCTTGTTGTCGCGGTCAATGGCAAACGTTCGCGCCGGGTGGTGCAGGCGGGCATCGACGCGCTCAAGGCGATCTGGCATCGCGGCGCGGTGGATGCCGATGGCAAGACCGGCGATGGCGCCGGTATCCATGTCCAGATCCCGGTCAGCTTCATCTACGACCAGATCCGCAGAACGGGACACGAGCCGCGTCAGGATCAGCTGGTCGCCGTTGGCCAGGTGTTCCTGCCGCGCACCGACTTCGGCGCGCAGGAGGCGTGCCGCACGATTGTGGAGTCCGAAGTGCTGCGCATGGGCCACACGATCTATGGCTGGCGGCATGTGCCGGTCGATATTTCATGCCTTGGGGAAAAGGCAAACGCGACCCGCCCCGAGATCGAGCAGATCCTGATCTCGAACGCACGCGGCATCGACGAGGAGGATTTCGAGCGCGAGCTCTACGTGATCCGCCGCCGCATCGAAAAGGCGGTGATCGCCGCGAACATCAACCATTTCTACATCGCATCGCTGTCCTGCCGCAGCATCATCTACAAGGGCATGATGCTGGCCGAGGAGGTCGCGGTCTTCTACCCCGACCTGATGGACGAGCGGTTCAAATCCGCCTTCGCCATATATCACCAGCGCTATTCAACGAACACGTTCCCGCAATGGTGGCTGGCGCAGCCTTTCCGGATGCTGGCCCATAACGGCGAGGTCAACACGCTGAAGGGCAATGTAAACTGGATGAAAAGCCACGAGATCCGCATGGCCTCGTCGGCCTTCGGCGATCTGGCCGAGGATATCAAGCCGATCGTGCCCGCAGGCGCATCCGATAGCGCTGCGCTGGATTCGGTGTTCGAAGTGTTGGTGCGCGCGGGCCGCTCCGCCCCGATGGCAAAAACCATGCTGGTGCCGGAGTCCTGGTCCAATCAGGCGCAGGAATTGCCGCAGGCGTGGTGCGACATGTATTCCTACTGCAACTCGGTGATGGAGCCGTGGGATGGCCCCGCCGCGCTGGCGATGACCGATGGCCGCTGGGTCTGCGCCGGGCTGGACCGCAACGGCCTGCGTCCGATGCGCTATGTCGTCACCGGCGACGGTCTGGTGATTGCCGGAAGCGAGGCCGGAATGGTCCCGATCGACGAAGGATCGGTTCGCGAAAAGGGTGCGCTGGGCCCGGGCCAGATGCTGGCCGTCGATATGGCAGAGGGCAAGCTGTATCACGACACGCAGATCAAGGACCGGCTGGCCGCCGCCCGTCCCTTTGGCACATGGACCGCCAAGATCAACGCGCTGGAGGATACCCTGACCAGCACGCCCGAAGAGGTCGGATATACCGGCGCCGACCTGCGCCGCCGCCAGATCGCAGCAGGCTACACGATCGAGGAGCTTGAGCAGATCCTTGCCCCGATGGGTGAGGACGCCAAGGAGGCCATTGGCTCCATGGGGGACGACACGCCCAGCGCGGTGCTGTCGACCCAATACCGCCCGCTGAGCCATTATTTCCGGCAGAACTTCTCTCAGGTGACGAACCCGCCTATCGACAGCTTGCGCGAATACCGGGTGATGAGTTTGAAGACCCGCTTCGGCAACCTGAACAACGTGCTGGACGAAAGCGGCGCGCAGACGCAGATCATCGTGCTGGACAGCCCGTTCGTCGGCAACAGCGAGTGGGACGTGCTGATGGAGCAGTTCAGCTCGGAGGTGGGTCATCTGGATTGCACTTTCGCGCCCGGTCCGAACGCGCTGCAAGACAGCCTGACGCGCATCCGTGCCGAGGCCGAAGATGCGGTGCGCAGCGGCGCGGGCCATCTGGTGCTGACCGACAGGGGCGTCGGCGAGGGACGCATCGGGATGCCGATGATCCTTGCCACCTCTGCCGTCCACAGCCACCTGACGCGCAAGGGTCTGCGGACGTTCTGCTCGCTCAACGTGCGGTCGGCCGAATGTATTGATCCGCATTATTTCGCCGTGCTGATCGGCGCGGGTGCCACCATCGTCAACGCTTACCTGGCGCAGGATTCGCTGGCTGACCGGATCGACCGGAACCTGCTGGATGGCACCTTGACCGAAGTCGTTGCGCGCTACCGCAAGGCGATCGACGCGGGCCTGCTGAAAATCATGTCCAAGATGGGGATTTCCGTCATCTCGTCCTATCGCGGCGGCCTGAATTTCGAGGCGATCGGGCTGTCACGAGCGATGTGTGCTGAATATTTCCCTGGCCTCGTCAGCCGGATCAGCGGTATCGGCGTCAGCGGCATCCAGACGAAGCTGGAGGAGGTTCACGCCCGAGCCTACAGCGGCCCGGATAACGTCCTGCCGATTGGCGGGTTCTACAAATCGCGCAAGACCGGCGAAACCCATGCATGGGGCGCCCAGAACATGCACATGCTGCAAACCGCCTGCAACACCGGCAGCTTCGATCTGTGGAAACGGTATTCGGCGGCGATGCAATCGGCCCCGCCGATCCATTTGCGCGACCTGATGGCGATCAAGCCGATGGGCAAGGCGATCCCGCTGGACGAGGTCGAAAGCGTCACCGCGATCCGCAAGCGGTTCGTCACGCCGGGCATGTCACTGGGCGCGCTGTCGCCCGAGGCGCACAAGACGCTGAATGTGGCGATGAACCGTATCGGCGCACGGTCGGACAGCGGCGAGGGTGGCGAAGACCCCGCGCATTTCACCCCCGAGCCGAATGGCGACAACCCATCGGCCAAGATCAAGCAGGTCGCCTCTGGCCGGTTCGGCGTGACCGCCGAATATCTCAACCACTGCGAAGAGTTGGAGATCAAGGTTGCCCAAGGGGCAAAGCCCGGCGAGGGCGGCCAGTTGCCAGGCATGAAGGTAACCGAACTGATCGCGCGGCTACGGCTTTCGACGCCCGGCGTGACGCTGATCTCGCCGCCGCCGCATCACGATATCTACAGCATCGAGGATCTGGCACAGCTGATCTATGACCTCAAGCAGATCAACCCGGCCGCCAAGGTGACGGTGAAACTGGTCGCTCAATCCGGCGTCGGCACCATCGCGGCCGGGGTGGCCAAGGCCAAGGCCGACGTCATCCTGATCTCGGGCCACAACGGCGGCACCGGCGCAAGCCCGGCGACGTCGATCAAATATGCCGGCCTGCCGTGGGAGATGGGCCTGACCGAGGCGCATCAGGTCCTGTCGATGAACAACCTGCGTGACCGAGTGACGCTGCGCACCGACGGCGGGCTGCGCACCGGGCGCGATATCGTCATGGCCGCGATGATGGGCGCCGAGGAATACGGCATCGGAACCGCCGCGCTGATCGCCATGGGCTGCATCATGGTGCGTCAGTGCCAGTCCAACACCTGCCCCGTGGGCGTGTGCACGCAGGACGAAAACCTGCGCGCCAAGTTCACGGGAAACGCCGAGAAGGTGGTGAACCTCATCACCTTCTACGCGCAGGAGGTCCGCGAGGTTCTGGCAGGCATCGGGGCGCGCAGCCTCGATGATGTGATCGGCCGCGCCGATCTGTTGACGCAGGTCAGCCGTGGATCGGCGCATCTGGATGATCTGGACCTCAACCCGATGCTGATCACCGTCGGCAGCCGGAACGCCGTTTATGACCGGGCACGTCCACGCAATGCCGTGCCGGATACGCTGGATGCCGAGATCGTGCGCGACGCCGCGCGCTTCCTCAATGACGGGGAAAAGATGCAACTGCACTATGCGGTGCAAAACACGCATCGCACCGTCGGCACTCGGCTGAGCAGCCATATCGTGCGCAAGTTCGGTATGCGCAATAGCCTGCAACCCGATCACCTGACGGTCAAACTGTCGGGCAGTGCGGGGCAGTCTCTGGGCGCCTTTGCCGCGCCGGGGCTGAAACTGGAAGTGTCGGGTGACGCCAACGATTACGTCGGCAAGGGGCTGTCGGGCGGCATCATCGTGGTGCGCCCGCCCATGTCCAGCCCGCTGGAAGCAAGCGAAAACACGATCATCGGCAACACGGTGCTTTATGGTGCGACGGCAGGCCACCTCTTTGCGGCGGGCCGCGCGGGCGAGCGGTTTGCGGTGCGCAATTCCGGCGCGCATGTCGTGATCGAGGGCTGCGGCAGCAACGGTTGCGAGTACATGACCGGCGGCGTTGCCGTGATATTGGGCCGCATCGGCGCCAATTTCGGGGCGGGCATGACGGGCGGCATGGCCTATCTTTACGATCCCGAAGGGCAGATCACCCCACTGATGAATCGCGAAACCATCGTCACCGGGCCTGTCCAGAACGCCCATTGGGAGGCCCAGCTACGCGACCTGGTCCAGCGCCACGCGGACGAGACGGGCAGCCGGAAGGCGCTGGATATTCTGCAGCACTGGGATCTCGAAAAAGCGCATTTCGTGCAAGTGTGCCCGATTGAGATGCTGGATAAACTGCCCCATCCGCTAAGCGATGAGCAGATGGCGGTGCCTGCCGAGTAAATGCGAAGAAAAGCCCCGGAACCTGTCTAAAGCGTTTCGCGAAAAACCTGACTCACAGCTTTTCGCGGAACGCGCGCACCATACCAGCGTTGCGCGCGTTTCGCCTTTGTCTGATGTCTCGGGTTAAAGGCGAAACGTTTAGGTTTCCGGGGCTGTTTGAGTTTTCAGAACATTGGAACTCTTAGATACTGGCCTCATAAAGGGCGCGCAGGTTCTCTTTGGTCAGCTTGACGGGGTTGCCGCCGCAGCTGGGATCCTTGATTGCCTCAGCCACCAGTTCGTCAATGCGGGCGGGGTCGACACCCATATCGCTCAGCTTGCGGGGGATGCCGAGCGCGTCGTTGAATTCTTGAACGAAGCTGCAGAACCCGTCAAAGCCGCCCTCGATATCCAAGTAAGCGGCAGCGGTGCGAAAGCGATCCTTGATCTCGGGCGCGTTCAGTTTCAGCACGGCAGGCATACAGACGGCGTTGGTGGTGCCGTGATGCGTGCCAAAGACGGCGCCGACCGGGTGGCTCATCGCGTGGATCGCGCCGAGGCCCTTCTGGAACGCGGTCGCGCCCATCATCGCGGCGCTCATCATATGCGCGCGCGCCTCCAAATCACTGCCGTTGGCGTAGGCGCGGGGCAAATAATCCTTGACCAGGCGCATGCCTTCCAGCGCCATGCCCTGACTCATCGGGTGGTAATGCGGGCTGCTGAACGCTTCGACGCAATGCGCGAAGGCATCGAGGCCGGTGCCGGCGGTGATGAATTTCGGCATGCCGGTGGTCAGTTCGGGATCGCAAATGACGACCGTCGGCAGCACCTTGGGGTGGAAAATGATCTTCTTCACGTGGGTTTCGGAATTGGTGATGACGCTGGCGCGCCCCACTTCCGAGCCGGTCCCTGCGGTCGTCGGCACCGCGATGATCGGCGCGATGCCATCCGCATCGGCGCGGGTCCACCAGTCATCGACGTCCTCATAGTCCCAGACCGGGCGCGTCTGTCCAGCCATGAAGGCAACCATCTTGCCCAGATCCAGACCTGAGCCACCGCCGAAGGCGATCACGCCGTCATGGCCGCCCGATTTGTAGGCGGCAACGCCTGCGTCGAGGTTCTTCTCGTTCGGGTTGGGGTCAACCTGGGAGAAGATGCCGCGGCCAAGGCCGGCGCCCTCCATGATGTCCAGCACCTGCGCGGTGATGGGCAGATCGGCCAGCCCCTTGTCGGTGACCAGCAGGGGCTTCTTGATACCCGCCTGCTTGCACGCATCGGGCAGTTCGGCAATGCGGCCAGCGCCGAATTTGATGGAGGTCGGGTAGGACCAGTTTCCGGTCAGTTTCATTTTGTCACCTTCTTGAGATGGTAGGATTTGGGGCGCGTCAGATTGTGATAGCCGATGACGGACAGCCCGCCGCCCGACCCCGTATCCTTGCAGCCTGTCCAGCACAAACCGGGATCCAGATAATCGGCCCGGTTCATGAAAACGGTGCCGGTTTCGATCCGGTCGCCCACGGCCTGCGCCCGGTCCAGATCGGCGGTCCAGAGGCTGGCGGTCAGGCCGAAATTGCTGTCGTTCATCAGCGCGATTGCCTCATCGTCCGAGGACACTTTCATGATGCCGACGACGGGGCCAAAGCTTTCGTCCCGCATCACGCGCATGTTGTGGGTGACGTCCGTCAGGATCTGCGGCGTCAGGTAGGCGCCGCCGTCATCCGCATCCATCTTGGCAATATGCGCGGTCGCGCCGGCCTTTACCGCCTCGTCGATCTGCGCGCGGACTTCCTGCGCGAACCGCTTGTGGGCCATCGGGCCAAGGGTCGTCGCCGCGTCCAGCGGATCGCCCAGAGTGTAGCCTTGCACGATCGTCACGGCCTTCTCGACGAAAGCATCATAGAGGCTCTCATGCACATAGATCCGCTCGATCCCGCAGCAGCATTGCCCCGAGTTGAACATCGCCCCGTCGATCAGCGTATCGACGGCGGCGTCCAGATCGGCGTCCTCCATGACATAGCCCGGATCCTTGCCGCCCAGCTCGGTCGCCACGGGGGTAAATGTCCCGGCCGCCGCCCGCTCCATCGCCCGTCCGCCACCGACCGAGCCGGTGAAGTTCACGAAATCCACTGCGCGATCCGCGATCAACTGCGACGTGGTGTCGTGGCCAAGAAACACGTTCTGAAACACATCCTCCGGCACGCCTGCCGCATGAAATGCTTGCGCCATGCGCTCGCCCACCAGCAGCGTCTGGGTGGCATGCTTCAGCAGCACGGCGTTGCCTGCGATCAGCGCAGGCGCGACGGTGTTGATCGCCGTCATGTAGGGATAGTTCCACGGCGCCACGACCAGAACCACGCCATGCGGCAGCCGCTTGATATACCGTTTGAAGGTTGCGTCCTGGCCGACCTCGATATCGGCCAGCGCATCTGCCGCGATCTTGGCCATATGCGATGCGCGCTCGTTAAAGCCGCCGAATTCGCCGCCGAACCGTACAGGCCGGCCCATCATGCGGGCCAGTTCGGGTACAACCTGTTCGTTCATCGCTCCGACGGCGGCAACGCCTGCCATGACCAGCCGAATACGCTCATCCAGCGGGCGCGCGGCCCAGACCGCTTGGGCAGACCGCGCCCGACCAGCGGCAGCGCGCGCGCCGCCGATGTCCAGCGTTTCGCGCGTGGCAAAAACCGATCCGTCGATCGGTGAAATACAGGTGAGTGTCTCGCTCATGGCAAACCTATCCAGTTCTCAAAAGGGCCGCTCATTCTTCTTGCCCTAAATATCCCCGCCGGAGGCTCCGGCGATTTCAGTCCGCGCAGTCGCCCGTGGCTAGCACCGCTCAAAGCCGCGCGCGATCTCGTAATCGGTGACGGCGGCCTCGAAATCCTCGATCTCGACTTCGGCGGCGCGGGCGTAGTGATCGACCACGTCATCGCCCAGCGCGGCGCGCAGCATGTCAGATCCCTTCAGCGACACATAGGCATCGCGCAGGTTGGTCGGGATCATGCCCTCATCGCCCGAATAGGCATCGCCCTTGAACGGCGGCGCCAACTCCAGACCCTCTTCGATACCAGCCATGCCTGCGGCCAGTTGCACGGCCATGGCAAGGTAGGGATTGATGTCGGACCCGCCGATGCGGCATTCGACGCGCACCGCCTTGGTTCCGTCACCGCACAGGCGAAAGCCCGCGGTGCGGTTATCGACGGACCAGATGGTGCGGGTGGGGGCAAACGAACCCTTTTGAAACCGCTTGTAGCTGTTGATGTAGGGCGCCAGAAAATAGGTGTAGTCGGGCGCGTATTTCAGCATCCCGGCCATGTAGTTCTTCATCAGACCGGACATTCCCAGATCGTCGGATGCGTCGAAAAAGATGTTCTCGCCATCCTTCCACAGGGATTGGTGCACATGCGACGAACTGCCAACGCGATCCTTGTGCCATTTCGGCAGGAAGGAGGCGGCATGCCCCTGTTGCCATGCGATCTCTTTTACCGCGTGTTTGGCAATCGAGTGATAATCCGCCGTATCGAGCGCCGCGGCATATCTGATGTTCAGCTCTTCCTGGCCCGCCTCGGCCTCGCCTTTGGTGCACTCAATGGGCAGGCCGGCGTTCCACAGATGGTTGCGCAGGGGGCGCATCACATGCTCTTCCTTCGTGGTCTGGAAGATGTTGTAATCCTCATTGTACCCCGAAAGCGGGGCGAGGTCGCGGTAGCCGCCCTTGCGGATCTCGTCGAAACTTTTCTCGAACAGAAAAAACTCCAGTTCGGTCGCCATCATGGCGGTGAAGCCCATCGCTTCCAGCCGGGCCAGTTGCGCCTTGAGCATCGCGCGCGGGCTGTGCGGAACCGGCTTGTGTGTGTGGTGGTCCAGTATGTCGCACAGCACCATGACGGTGCCCTCCAGCCACGGCATCGGGCGCAGCGTGTCCAGATCGGGCGCCATGACATAATCGCCATAGCCGGTTTCCCAACCGGTACTGGCATAGCCGGTGGGCGTGGACATTTCCAGATCGGTGGCCAGCAGGTAGTTGCAGCAATGCGTTTCCTTGTAGGCGCCATTGATGAAATGCTGCGCATGGAACCGCTTGCCCATCATCCTGCCCTGCATGTCCACAAAGCAGACCAGCACGGTGTCGACACTGCCGTCCTTCACCTGTTTCTTGAGATCGTCAAAGCTAAGCGCGGGGGTCTGTGCGTGGGACTGTGCGGGCATGAGGCACCTCGTGGAAAAACTGATGGTGGAAACGGGACGCGCCCCGGCGGTAGGCCGGGGCCTCCCAATTTTAAGCTGCGATCAGTCGAAGGAGTAGGGCACGCCTGCCTTGCCGATCACGTCGTTGTAGTCGCGGAAGATCTGCACGACCTGCTGATGAACCTCGCCCTCTTGGGCGATCTCGTCCCAGAACGTGACGGCGGCATCTTCGACCTGCTTCCATTCGGCCTGCGGGATCGAGCGCAGTTGCAGCTTGTCGCCCTGCGCGCGCAGACGCGCCTCGCCGCCCCAGTACCACTGGTTGCGGTAGGTGTGGCTGGCCTCGATCCCGGCCATGACGATTTGCTTCAGATGTTCGGGCAGGTCGGCCCACTGCTTGGGGTTGACGAAGAACGATCCGATCCACGCGCCCGAGATGTTGTTGGTCAGGAAGTAGTCGGTGACGTCCGCCCAGCCCACCGTGTAATCCTCGGTGATGCCCGACCATGCCATGCCGTCCAACTCGCCCGTTTGCACGGCAACCTCGGCATCCTCATAGGGGATGCTGACGGGGATGACGCCGAAC
Organism: Roseovarius sp.; assembly: GCA_048267045.1. Lineage (GTDB taxonomy): Bacteria > Pseudomonadota > Alphaproteobacteria > Rhodobacterales > Rhodobacteraceae > Roseovarius. Next base: position 140,234 of record JBLWYG010000001.1, read on the forward strand.
TGCGACAGGAACCGGCCCGCCGTTGGGAAGGTATAGAGCTTCAGGCCGTCCAGATCCGCCAGCGACGTGATCTCGCGGGTGGTGTTGAAGTTGCACGGGTCCTGACCCGCCGCCGACAGCCATTTGACACCGACCTTTTCGTATTCGGCGTCCCAGATTTCGGCCAGACCGTACTGGTTGAACAGGGCGGGCACGTCGAGGATATGCTTGGTCGCCAGCGGGAAGTATCCGCCAAACTGTTGCAGCGGCGTGGGCGAGGCCATGGAGTCATCGTCCGAATGGACGCCGTCGATGGTGCCGCGCTGCAGCGCCTGAAACATCTCGCCGGTGGGCACGATCTGATCCGCGTAGAACAGCTCGATCTCCAGCTCGCCATTGGCGGCGTTGTTGATGTAGTCGATGGCGGGTTTCGTCACTTCGGCGCCCAGCGCTGCGCCGGCATAGGTCTGGAACCGCCACTTGATCGCTTCCTGTGCGCGCACGATGGATGGGGCGCCCAGCGCGGTGGCCGCCGTGCCGATACCGGCGGAGGCCAGAAACTTTCTGCGTGTCGTCATCTTTTCTCTCCTTGTTGTGTCACGTTTTCCAAATGCTCCTTGGCGGAGTTCTTATGTCGTCAGTTATACACCAGATCCGGCAGCCACAGAGCGATCTGCGGGAAGGCCATGACAGCCGCGAGCGCCGCCACCATCACCGCCACGAACGGGATGATAGATCGGTAAATGTCCCGGATCGAGATTTCCGGCGGTGCCATGGCGCGCATCAGGAACAGGTTATACCCGAAGGGCGGCGTCATATAGGCGATCTGGCAAGTGATCGTATAAAGCACGCCATACCAGATCAGATCGAACCCCAATTCGCCCACCAGCGGCACATAAAGCGGTGCCACGATCACCAGCATGGCGGTGTCGTCCAGAAACGTGCCCATCACGATAAAGCTGAGCTGCATCAGGATCAGGATGATCCACGGATCCAGCCCCCATTGGGCGGTGAACAGGTCCGAGATCGCCTTGACCGCGCCCAGCCCGTCAAAGATCGCGCCGAATCCCAGCGCGGCAAGGATGATCCACATGAACATGCAGGAAATGCCCAGCGTCTGGCGCACCGAATTCTCGAACACCTCGCGCGTCATCCGCCCCTTGAGCACGGCGGCAAGAAAGGCGGCCATGGCGCCGATCGCGCTGCTTTCCACTAGCGAGGTCCAGCCCTTGACGAAGGGCACCATCATCACCACGAAGATGACCAGCGGCAAGAGGCCCGCGCGCAGCAGGCGCAGCTTTTCGCGGGTGCCGACGTCGCGTTCCTCCACCGGCAGGGGCGGACCCAGATCGGGCTGCATCCGGCAGCGCACATAGATATAGATGATGAACATCGTCGCCATCATCAGGCCTGGGACAACGCCCGCCAGCCAAAGCTGGCCCACCGGCTGACGCGCGATCATCGCGTAAAGCACCAGCACGACAGAGGGCGGCACAAGGATGCCAAGGCTTGATCCCGCCTGAATGACACCCGTCACCATAATCTTGTCGTAGCCGCGTTTCAGCAGTTCCGGCAGCGCGATGGTCGCGCCGATGGCCATGCCCGCGACGCTCAGGCCGTTCATCGCCGAAATCAGCACCATCAACAGGATCGTGCCAATCGCCAGACCGCCGCGCACCGGCCCCATCCAGACGTGGAACATGCGGTAAAGGTCGTCGGCAATGCGGCTCTCGCTCAGCACGTAGCCCATGAAAATGAACATCGGCAGCGTCAGCAGCGGATACCACTTCATCAGCTTCATCGCGGCGGAAAACGGCATATCCGCCCCGCCGGTGCCCCACAGCAGCATGCCCCCGGCGGCGGCGACAAAACCGATGGCGCCGAACACCCGCTGACCCGTCAGCAGCATCAGCATCATCGTGCTGAACATCAGGATCGCAATCATTTCGTATGGCATCAGAGCTCTTCCCCGCGAATGCGGCCAATATCGCGGAAAAATTCAGCGGTGACTTGCAGCAGCATCAGCGTGACGCCGATGATCATGATGGTTTTCACCGGCCAGATATAGGGCTGCCATGCGGTCGGGCTGCGCTCCATGAAGCCCATCTGCGCCTTGGCCGCTGACGGGCCTTCGGTGATGAGCGTCGTGAAAAGACCCCAGAAAAAACGGAACGGCTCGCCGGTGAAATGGCCCAGCGAATAAGCTGTGGACCCGATAGCGCCGTATAGCAGGACGCCCAGATAGAACATCAGGAACAGGACGGTAATGGCATCCATCCACGCCTTTTGCCGTACGCTCCAGCTGCCGTAGAACAGGTCCATCCGCACGTTCGATCCCATCTGGATCGAATAGGGACCGCCCAGAACGTAAAAGGCGACCATGACGAACTGGGCCATTTCCAGCGTCCAAAGCGTCGGCTCAAAGAACACCTTTGACACGGACGACCACATCAGCACGCCGATCAGGGCAAAGATCAGATACATCGCAAAGCGGCCGATGAAATAGTTCATCGCATCGACGCCGCGCACGAAACCCCGGATAATCTTAGGCATGTCTGGCCCCTTGCGCTTGCAGACCCAGATGGATCAGCGCAGGCCCGATCATCTGGCACAGCTCGCCGCCGATCCGGGCGACATCCTCGGGCGTCCGCAGCAGATCGTTGCGCACTTCGATCATCACATTCGGCAGGCCATGCGCCAGCCCGTGAATTTGCAGCGAATGCGTGACGCCGTCCTCAGGACCATAGGGCCGATTGCGGTGGATACTGCGATGCGGCACCTTTCCCGCATTGCGCAACATGGCATCGGCAAGCGTGGCATCGCTGTCGTGCAGGATGCCGATTTCGGTCTCGCGCGTCTGGCCATAGTAAACCGGCGTAAAACTGTGGACGGTGATGATGGCAGTGGGCTGCAACCGCTGCTGACGCGCGGCGATGGCGCTCGCCACGGCAGCACAGAAGGGGCGATACACCGTATCAACCCTCTCGGCGCGCTGGGCGTCTGTCAGACCGGCATTTCCCGGCACATCGAACAATTCGGATCTTTCCGGCGTGGCCGATGCGGCCTCGGGCGGGCGGTTGCAGTCATAAACCAGTCGCGAAACGGTGGCGGCAATCAGCGTGGCATCAAGGCGACCGGCCATATACAGGGCCAGATCGCGCGCGCCGGGATCCCACGCCGCATGGCTGACCGCTGCCTCAGCCGTCAGGCCCAGCCCATTGTATCGCGCAGGAACATCATGCGAGGCATGCTCGCACAGGATCAGCGCGGGGCCATTGGCATCCGCGCCGATTACTTCGACTGCTGGTTCTGTTTGTGGCGCGCCGGACATGACGTCCCCTTGCTGTTTGGAAAAATGTTTCCACGTCGCGGAATTTCTGTCAATATCTTTTCAAAGCTATTTCGGAGAAACCCGGCATGAGCCAGACCTCCCAACCAAAAGGCAGAACAGTGCGCGAGGCAATCCGCGCGCATTACGCCGCGCTGACCCAGTCGGAACGCAAATTCGCGCAGGTGCTTCTGGACAATTACCCGGCGGCCGGCCTCGCCTCGATCACCATCGCTGCCGCCAATGCGGACGTCTCGACGCCCACGCTGGCGCGGCTGGTGCAAAAGCTGGGATTCAAGGGCTATCCGCAGTTCCAGCAGGCCCTCTTGGCCGAGCTTGAGGCCAAGGCGTCCGGCCCCACCCAGCGCCGCGATCAATGGGCCAGCGAGGTGCCGGAATCGCATCTGCTGAACCGCTTTGCCACCGCCATCGGCGACAATATCCAGCAGACGCTGGCCAATATAGACAGCACGCAGTTCGACAGTGCCACCCGGCTGCTGGCCGATACCGACCGGCGGCTTTACGTGGTCGGCGGGCGTATCAGCCGCGCGCTGGCCGATTATGCGTTTACCCATTTTCAGGCGGTGCGTCGGCGCATCACGCATATGACGTCCAGCTCGGCCACCTGGCCGCATTACGTGCTGGACATGGCCGAGGGCGACGTGCTGCTGCTGTTCGACATGCGCCGGTACGAGACGAACCTGCTGCGCCTTGCGCAACTGGCGACCGAACGCGGCGTAGCCGTTATCCTGATCACCGATCAATGGGCCAGCCCTGCCGCCGCCCACGCGCGGCACACCTTCCATTGCTGGACCCAGATCCCGTCGGCATGGGACAGCAACACCTCGACCATGATGCTGCTGGAGGCGCTGATCGCCGCCACGCAAGAGGCGAACTGGCCCGAAACGCGCGACCGCTACGAGCGGCTGGACGCGATTTTTGATGCCGCGCGGCTGTTCGAGAAGTGATCGGCAAGATGCGCCGCCCTGAGGCAACGAACATGGTCTGAGCCGCGTTGAGCTTCAAAGCGAAGGGGAATTGTCATGAGCGAATATGATGTCGATGTCGCCATTCTGGGCGCAGGAACGGCTGGAATGGGCGCCTATCGGCAGGCGGCCAAACAGACCGACAGCATTGCCATCATCGATGGTGGGCCCCTGGGTACAACCTGCGCGCGGGTCGGCTGCATGCCGTCCAAACTGCTGATCGCCGCCGCCAATATCGCTGAGGGAATGCGTGATACCGAGCGTTTCGGGATCTACGCGGATGCCCCCCGGATCGACGGGGCCGCGGTGATGCAGCGCCTGCGGGACGAGCGGGATCGCTTTGTCGGCTTCGTTCTGGATACCATCGAGGAATATCCCGACGGCCACCTGATCCGCGAAAATGCCAGCTTCATTGATAACCACACGCTGAAGCTGTCCGGTGGCGGCACACTGACCGCCCGCGCCATCGTGATCGCGACCGGCTCGCGCGCCAATATCGCCGGCCCACTCGAAGGGGCAGGGGACCGCCTGATGACTAGCGCGGATATATTCGACTGGCACGACCTGCCCGAATCCGCTGCCGTGTTCGGCGCCGGAATCATCGGGCTGGAACTGGGCCAGGCGCTGCATCGGCTTGGTGTGCGGGTGCGGTTGTTCGGGCGCGATCATGCCGTCGGCCCGATTTCGGATGAAAAAGTGCGCAGCTACGCGGCGGGTGTTTTCGAGCAGGAGTTTCCGGTGCACTGGCACGCCGACAGCAAAGTGTCGCGCGATGGCGATCAGGTCATCGTGCGCTGGTCTGCTGCGGATGACGATGACGCCGAGAAGCAGGAGGAACGCTTTGATGTCGCTATCGCGGCGACAGGGCGGCGCCCCAACGTCGACAAGCTGGGCCTCGACGCCACATCGCTGCCGCGCGACGACAAGGGCACGCCTGTCTTTGATCCGCTGTCGATGCGTGTCGGCGATAGTCATGTTTTCATGGCAGGCGATGCCAGCGCCGATTTGCCTTTGCTGCACGAGGCGGCGGACGAGGGGCGCATCGCCGGTGAAAATGCCGCGCGCGTGCCGCAGGTCTATCGCAAGGCGCGCCGCGTTCCGCTGAGCATCGTGTTTTGCGAACCGCAGATCGCCATGACGGGCGCCAGCCACGCGGAGTTGACCGAGTCGGGCACCGATTTCGCCGTTGGCGCGGTGGATTTCGCCGATCAGGGACGCGCCCGTGTGATGGGTGTCAATGCGGGGTTGCTGCGGGTTTATGCCGCGCGCGATAGCGGCCGACTGCTGGGCGCCGAAATGTTCGGTCCGGCGGCCGAGCATATCGGCCACCTGCTGGCCTGGGCGATCGAAAGCGACCTGACCGTCGACCAGATTCTGGAACGCCCGTTTTATCACCCTACGCTGGAGGAGGGGCTGCGCACCGCATTGCGGGCCGTCGTCGAGGCGCTGGGGATGGGGCCGAAACCGCCCCTGCGCAGCATTGATTGCGGGCCGGGGGCCTAGGCCGGATCCGTGCCCGCCGCTTTCCGATAACAAGTTGTGCTTCAACTCAAACCCGAAAGGCTTTAACACACCCGAAATGTTAGAAACGGGAGTACGCGATCATGGCCAAGATCACCTATATCGAGCACAACGGGACCAAACACGAAGTCGACGTGCCGACCGGCCTGACCGTCATGGAAGGCGCGCGCGACAACAACATTCCGGGGATCGAGGCCGACTGCGGTGGCGCCTGCGCATGCTCGACCTGCCATGTCTATGTTGACGCCGCCTGGGTCGAAAAACTGCCCGCCAAGGACGACATGGAAGAGGACATGCTGGATTTCGCGTATGAGCCCGATCCCGTCCGCTCGCGCCTGACCTGCCAGTTGAAAGTGACCGACGCGCTGGACGGCCTCGTGGTGCAGATGCCCGAAAAGCAGATCTGAGTTTCGGGCTGTCGGTGGCGCGGCGTCCGCCACTGCGCCCGTTTCAGTGTCATGCCCGCCGCGCGCTGCGCATGCCGGGTCTGCGGCAGGCGCATCTTAGCTGAGATAGAAGCGATCCGCCTTCAGCGGCGCAGGCGCGACCCTGTCCAGATGCGGCGCCATGCTGATTTCGATTGTGCGGCACATCGCGTCCAGCGGCAGGCCATTCACCGTCTCGCCAAAAGGATGCGCCAGTTCTTCGGTCACTTCGGCCAGTCCGATAAAGATATACGCCATGATTGCCACGAATATCGGCGTCAGCCACCCTGCGGTATCCATCAGCCCAAACGGGATGAGGCCGCAATAAAGGTACGTCGTGCGAAAAATCAGCAGCGAATACACATAAGGTAGCGGCGTCGTCGCAATCCGTTCGCACCCTGCCTGAGCGCGCGCGACCGACGCCAGACGTTCGGCCAGTGCGCGGCGGGCGAACCCGTCCGGCGCGGTCTCGGCGACAGCGCGGCTCATCTGGTCCAGCATCGCGCAGGGTGGGTGGGGCTGGCTGGTGTCCTCTGCGCTCAGCCATTCCAGCGGGGCTGATTTGGCCGGTAATTGCCGCAGGTTCAGCCGATGCGCATGGGCGAACCCGACGGCGAGGCGCAAGAGGCGGTGACGGTCTGCCTGGTCGGGCAGGAAAATCTCGGCGTCGCGGGCGAGGCTGCGCATATCCGCAATCAGCTGTCCCCACAGCTTGCGCCCTTCCCACCAACGGTCATGCGCGGCGTTGTTGCGGAAACCCAGAAAGAGCGACAGCGCAATGCCGAACACGGCGAAGGGCGCCGCATCGGTGTGGGGCAGGGGCAGGTAGGTATGATCAAGCCAGACCAGCCCGGCTGCGAAGGCGGTCACTAACGCGACGCGCGGCAGGATCCTGGGCAAGACTGATCCGCGCACTGAAAACAGCAGCTGCACAAGCTCTGGTTTGTCCCGGATGATCACAGCGCGCGCCAACCGATATCGCGGCGGCAGAACCCGTCCGGCCAGTCGATCCGGTCCACGGTGCGATAGGCATTATCGGCCGCCTCGCGCAGGGTCGCGCCGCGCGCGGTCACGCCCAGAACGCGCCCACCCGCGGCGGTGATCGTGCCCGCTTTGGCGGCGGTGCCGGCATGAAACACCATGTTGAAGCTGTCTGCCGGGCAGTCCTCCAGCCCGCCGATGACGCTGCCCTTGGCGTAGTCGCCCGGATAGCCATTGGTCGCCATGACGACGCAGAGCGCGTGATCATCGGCCCAGGTCACATCCGTCTGATCCAGCCTGCCATCCGCAGCGGCGTGCATCAGGTCCAGCGCCTGCGCGCCAAGGCGCATCATCAGCACCTGGCATTCCGGATCGCCGAAGCGCACGTTGTATTCCACCAGACGTGGCTTGCCGTCCTGAATCATCAGTCCGACATAGAGCACACCTTGAAACGGCATCCCGCGTTTCGCCATTTCAGCAATGGTGGGCCGCACGATTTCGTCCATCGCGCGCGCCTCGATCTGGGGCGTGACGACGGGGGCGGGGGAATAGGCGCCCATGCCGCCGGTGTTGGGGCCGGTATCGCCTTCGCCGACGCGCTTGTGGTCCTGCGCAGTGCCGATGGACAGGATGTTGGTCCCGTCGCAGAGGACGAACAGTGATGCCTCCTCGCCGTCCATGAATTCCTCGATCACCACCTCGGCGCCGGCCCCGCCAAAGGCCCCGCCGAACATGTCGTCTATGGCCGCGTGCGCGTCCTCGACCGTTTCGGCGATGATGACGCCCTTGCCGGCAGCCAGCCCGTCGGCCTTGACTACGGTGGGGGCGCCTTGTTCGCTGACATGGGCCTTGGCGGCGGCGGCATCGGTGAAGTGGCCATAGGCGGCAGTGGGCGCACCGCAGGCGTCGCAGATTTCCTTGGTGAAGCGCTTCGATGCCTCCAGCTGCGCCGCGGCTTTGGACGGCCCGAACGTCAGCACGCCCGCCTCGCGCAGGCGGTCGGCAACACCGGCGGCCAGGGGGGCCTCGGGGCCGATGATGACGAAATCAATCGCCTCCTGTTCGGCAAATGTCACCACGGCGCCGGGGTTCATGATGTCCAGCGTCGTCGCGCAATCGGCAATGGCCGCGATCCCGGCATTTCCGGGTGCCACGACCAAACGGTCGCATTTGGGATTTTGCAGGACGGCCCATGCAAGGCTGTGTTCGCGCCCGCCACTGCCGAGGATCAAGATGTTCATGCCGCTCTCCTGCTGTATTCGCCTGCGCGGACTGAATAGGGCCAAGGTGCCGCCCAGGCAAGCGGCGGGCGATGGAACGCGGCCCAAGCAGTGCGCGTTTAGTCAACAGAACGCACCAGGACACGAAAGGAAAGACAATGGCCGATATTTCAGGATGCAAAATCGCAATTCTGGCGACCAATGGCTACGAGCAATCTGAGCTGGAGCACCCCCTCAGGGCACTGAAAGAGGCGGGCGCCACCGTTCACGTCATTGCCCCCGAGGGCGGCGAGATCCGCGGCTGGGACGGCGACGACTGGGGCCAGAAGGTGACTGTTGACCATAATCTGGATGCGGTAAAATCCGCTGACTACGACGCGCTGATGCTGCCCGGCGGCCAGATGAACCCGGATATCTTGCGCGCCAATCCCGACGCCGTGGGCTTTGTGCGGTCCTTCTGGGATGCCAAGAAACCCATCGGCGCCATATGCCATGCGCCTTGGCTGCTGATCGAGGCGGACATCGCAAAGAATCGTGACATGACCTCCTATCACTCGATCCGCAAGGATGTGGAAAACGCGGGGGCCAACTGGCACGACAAGGACGTCGTTACCGACGAGGGGCTGGTGACAAGCCGCAACCCCGATGATCTGCCCGCATTCTGTGCCAAGCTGATCGAGGAGATTGCCGAGGGCAAGCATCGCTCGCGCGGTGTATAGCGCATCTTTTCAAGCGCGCCGGGATCGGGCATTGATAGGGCATGTCTGACCTGATCGACGATCCCAACCCCGGTGAAAACGCGCCCGAATTTTCCGTCTCGGACTTGTCGGGCGCGATCAAGCGTTTGATCGAGGGCGAATTCGGCCATGTGCGCGTGCGCGCCGAGGTCGGGCGCGTCTCGCGCCCCAAATCGGGGCATATCTATCTGGATCTGAAGGATGATCGCGCCGTCATAAACGGCATCATCTGGAAGGGGGTCGCAGGCCGCTTGCCCGTTCAGCCCGAAGAGGGGATGGAGGTGGTCGCAACCGGCCGCCTGACCACGTTCCCCGGCCAGTCCCGCTATCAGATCGTCATCGAGGATATCAAACCGGCAGGCGCTGGCGCTCTTATGGCGATGCTGGAAAAGCGCAAGGCAGCGCTGGCCGCCGAGGGGCTGTTTGCGGCAGAGCGAAAGCGCCCGCTGCCATATCTTCCCGAAATCATCGGCGTCGTCACATCGCCCTCGGGCGCGGTGATTCGCGATATCCTGCACCGCTTGCGGGACCGGTTCCCGCGCAAGGTGCTGATCTGGCCAGTCGCCGTGCAGGGCGAACGCTGCGCCGATGAAGTGACCCGCGCGATCGAAGGCTTTAACGCCATGACGCCCGGCGGCGCGCTGCCCCGGCCCGATCTGATCATCGTCGCGCGCGGCGGAGGCTCGATGGAGGACCTCTGGGGTTCCAACGAAGAGTCGGTCGTGCGCGCGGCGGCGGCCAGCGATATCCCCCTGATTTCCGCCGTCGGGCATGAGACGGATACGACGCTGATCGACTACGCCTCTGACCGGCGCGCACCGACGCCTACAGCGGCTGCTGAACTGGCCGTGCCGGTGCGGTTGGATCTGCTGACATGGCTGGACGGGCAGGAGGGTCGGCTGATCCGCGCGCTGACGATCGGTGTGGCCCAGCGCGGCCAGCGCCTGCGCGATCTGGCGCGCGCGATGCCTCGGGCAGAGGTGCTGCTGGACAGCCCGCGCCAGCGGCTGGATGTCTGGGGCGACCGGTTGCCCGCCGCGCTGATCCGGGGCGTGCAACTGCGCCGCGTCGCTCTGTCCGAGGCCGGCGGCGCCCTGCGCCCCGGCGTGCTGCGCCGCATGATCGACAGCGACACCCGCCGCCTTGCTGCGGCGTCTGAGCGGCTCGGTGGGGCATTACTGCGCCGTACCCGTGATGATGCGAAGCGGCTGGAAGGTCTGGCCGCGCGTCTGGCCGCCCGCGCGCCGGGCGACGGTATTGCTGCGCGGCGCGCAGATCTGGACCGCAGCATGCAGCGCCTGTCCGCCGCCGCGCAACGGCAGACAACGACGTGGCGCCAGCGCGTCGACGCGCTGGACCGTTTGCGTGAAACGCTTGGATACAAGGCCACGCTTGGGCGCGGCTATGCCGTGGTGCGCGCCGATGGTGCGCTGGTCACAACAGCCAAGGCAGCGAAAAAGGGCGGCGCGCTGGAGATCGAATTTGCCGATGGCCGACTGGACGTCGGCGCTGCGGCTCCTGCGTCCAAAAGACCGGTGCCCAAACGGGCCGGGAACAAGCCCGATCAGGGCAGCCTGTTCTGAAATCGCCTGCGGCGTGTTTCCATGCGGCGTACGATCCCGGGCAATACCCCGAGATTGTCGAACCCGTGCCGTTATTGTGCCTGAATTGACCCGCATACCCAAGGCTTGCAGATAGCCGTAAGGATGCGCTCAATGGACCGTCTGACAGAAATGGAAGCTTTCGCCACGGTCGTTGATCAGGGCGGCTTTACCGATGCAGCGCGCAAACTGGGTATGTCCAAATCAGCGGTGTCCAAGCATGTCTCGTCGCTGGAGGCGCGGCTGGGCGCGCGGCTGTTGAACCGCACGACGCGGCGCGTCAGCCCGACCGAAATCGGGCTTGCCTATTACGACCGCGCCCTGCGGGTGCTGAACGATGCCGGCGAGGCGGACGCGCTGGTCAGTTCGATGCAGTCCGACCCCTCGGGCCTGCTGCGAATCAGCGTCGCCACTGATTTTGGGGTCAATCACCTCAGCCCGGTTCTCGGCCCGTTTCTGGATGAATTCCCCGAAATTTCAGTGAACATGGTGCTGAACAACCGCTATGTCGAACTGATTTCGGAGGGCTTTGACATGGCCATCCGTATTGGCGATCTGGAGGACAGCACATTGCGCGCGCGCAAGCTGACCGAGACGACCAAGCGGATGATCGCCTCGCCCGGCTACATCGGCAAATACGGGCGCCCGGCGAAAATCGACGATCTGAACGAGCACAAGTTGCTGCACTATTCCAGTCAGGCCGGCGGATCGGTCTGGAGGTTGACGGCGCCCTCGGGCGAAAGACGTCAGGTGCGCACCGCCGGGGGCCTGTCGGTCAATGACGGCCAGTCGCTGCTGAATGCCGCGATCTCGGGTCTCGGCATCGCCTATTTGCCCAGTTTTCTATATGCCGGCGCCATGAAGAAGGGTCTGGTCGAGGATGTGATCCCCGATCTCCCGGTCGAAACGCAAGGCATCTACGCGATTTATCCGCCGGGCCGGTTTGTTCAGCCCAAGGTGCGGGCCTTCATCGACTTTCTGGTGAACGTCTTTGCTGACAAGGGCCCGACCGATTGGTAGGCCCGCAGCACGATTGAACACTCCATTCCCGAAGGGCCGAAGCGCGCCTTGACCGGTCTGATCGGCGGTGTGTTGCGGTTTTTATGCGCGGCCGCCCGGCGGGTCCGACTTGCCTTAGGTGCGCCAAGGCGCAGATAAGGAGGCACGCCAAACGGAAAAAGGAAAATTTGATGAGCAAGCCTGTCCTTCTGACGATGTCGGGATCCCTGCGCAAGGGGTCCTACAACCGCATGCTGATTGCCGAGGCCGTGCGCGCCTTTGGCGATGCTGAGGTGATCGAGAGCGATCTGAACTTGCCGCTCTATGATGGCGACGTCGAGGATCGTGGTGTCCCGTCCGCCGTTCAGACCCTGATGGATCAGGTGGCTCGCGCCGATGCGTTGGTGATTGGCGCGCCAGAATACAACAAGGGCATTTCCGGCGTTCTGAAAAATGCCATCGACTGGCTTAGCCGCGCCAAGCCGCCGGTACTGAAGAACAAGGTTGCCGTGATCCTGTCCGCCGCCGGTGGCCGCAGCGGTGGCGAAACGGGCCATTTCATGACCCATTCAATTCTGACGCAGCTACAGGTGAACGTGGTTCATGGTCCGCTGATTTTGGTAGCGGCGGCGCAGACCGAATTTAACGACGATGGCACGTTGACCAACGATTTCCTCAGGGGACAGGTTTCGGATCGGATGACGCGGCTGCGCGACATGATCGCCTGACGCCGTTGGACCTGCCGGGCGATTTCCGCCCGGCCTCTCTGGCAGCTACCCGAACCTGTTTGCGTCAAACGCCTGCAATTCCGCATTGGTGCGCCCGCCGATCATGTCAGCCACCCAGCGCCCGGTCTTTGGCCCGCCGGTCAGCCCGATATGCTGATGGCCAAAGGCTGCGAATACGCTACTGGCGCCCATTTCCCCGATCAGCGGCAGGCTGTCGGGTGTCGAGGGGCGAAAGCCCATCCACTCCTCGACGCTGCCGTAGCTCAGATCCGGGAACGCGCGCGCCACATTGCGCGCCAGCAGGTCCAGCGGGCCGCGTGACATTGCAGGTGACGTGCCGCCCAACTCAACCATGCCGGCGCAGCGCAGGCCCTGCTGCATCGGGTTCACGGCAAACTTGCCCGAGGACATCATCAACGGCATTTTCGGCATTTGCGACGGACCCTTGAATTCCAGGTGAAACCCGCGCTCGGCCACCAGTGGCACCCGAACGCCCAGTTTGCGCGCCAGCGGCTCGGACCAGATGCCGGCCGCCAGAACGGCGGCGTCGCAAGGCAAGGGGCCTTGGTCGGTCAGCACCTCGGCGATGCGGCCATCCACCATCGTCACATCGCGCATTTCGGCGCGGCGGACCGTGCCGCCTTCCTCCTCCAGCACATTGGCCAGATCGGCCATGTAGGCGCCCGGATTGACGATATGCCCATGCCCCTTGAGCCGCGCGAGGCAGGTGGTGGCGGGGCCAAGCATCGGCTCGATCTCCTGCACGGCGGGGCCTTCATGCACTTCGGGCATATAACCGGCGATGCGCCGCAACTCCCACGGATAGGCGTCCTTCTCAAATGCGGCGCGATCCGGATAGGCGAAACCGATATCACTGGAGGCGATCCACCGCTCGGCGCGCGTTCCGCGTGTCAGCGCGCGGTGCTGATCGACGCTGTCATGCAGCAGGTGCGACAGCGCTGTTGAGATATGGCGCGTGCGGACGTCGGTGGAATTGCGCAGAAATTGTGCCAGCCACGGCGCCAGACTGGGCAGCTTTGACCATTGCAGCGACAGCGGCGCATCGCGCGACGTCAGATATTTGAGGCCGGTCCAGGCAATTCCCGGCCCGCTGACCGGCACGATGGCCCATTCGGCCAGCAGCCCGGCATTACCGTAGGACGCCCCGGCGCCCGGCCCGTCCTTGTCAATCAGGGTCACGTCATGGCCCGCACGGCGCAACCAGATCGCGGTGGACAACCCGCAAATTCCCGCCCCGACGACAACGATGTTCCGCGCCTGCATATCCTGCCCCTTGCTGCACGGCGCCAGCTAATCTGCTTTGCCCATTCCAAACAAGAGGGCAGCGCCAGAGAGGAGTGCGGTCACGAAAAAACCCCGCCTCGGATGAGGCGGGGTTCTGATATTGTCCAGTCCCGACAGGGAAGGTTGCCGAGTTAACCCTGACGGGCCTTGAAACGGCCTTGGGTCTTGTTGATCACGTAAACGCGGCCTTTGCGGCGCACGATACGGCAATCACGGTGCCGGCTCTTGAGCGAGCGGAGCGAGTTGCGAACTTTCATCGTTCATCTCCTGACTATCGTGGCGCGGGCCAGCGCCTGAGTTGCGGGCGGCGCCGGATCCGGCGCCAATGAATTCATGGTGGGCGATACAAGGTTCGAACTTGTGACCCCTTCGATGTCAACGAAGTGCTCTACCACTGAGCTAATCACCCATGAATGCCGCCGCAATCATTGTGCCCCCCACAGTTGCGGGGCGCAAAAGCTGCGCCGGTCCGCTGGTCTATAAAAGGAGTCGCGCGGGGGATCAAGGGGCTTTTGCACAGGGGAAATTTCAGACTATCATAATCTTGAGCAAGCCGGAGATATCATGCCCAAGGCCGCCTTTCATCTGCACACCCCCGACCGGCGTGACACCTGCTGTGTGTTTGCATCTCCGCACAGCGCGCGCGACTATTCGGCGTGGTTCCTGCGCGCATCGCTGCTGGACGCGATGACCCTGCGCAGTTCAGAGGATGCGTTCGTCGATCAGTTGTTCGCGTCGGCACCGCGCCATGGTGCGCCTTTGCTGCTGGCCGGGGCACCGCGTGCCTTTGTCGACCTGAACCGCAACGCGGACGAATTGGACCCGGCCCTGATCGACGATGTGCGCCATGCCGGGCACAACCCGCGCGTTGCCGCCGGGCTGGGGGTGATCCCCCGCGTAGTCGCGGGCGGGCGCGCGATCTATCGCGGCAAACTGCCGCGAGCCGAGGCGCAGCAGCGTATCGATGGCATCTGGCGCCCCTATCACGCCGCGCTGGCCGCCGAGATGGCCGGTGCCCATGCGATGTTCGGGCGCGCCATCCTGATCGATTGTCATTCGATGCCGCACGAGGCGATGGACGGCACGGTGCGCCCCGGCGCACGAAGGCCCGACGTGGTGCTGGGTGATCGCTTTGGCGCATCGGCATCCGGCGATATTACCGGCCGGATCGAAGAGGCGTTCACCTCTGCCGGTCTGATGGTTGGGCGCAACACCCCCTTTGCCGGCGCCTACACCACGCAAGCCTACGGGCGCCCGGTGCGGGGCCATCACGCCATTCAGATCGAAATCGACCGCGCGCTCTACATGGATGAACGCACCATCCTGCCGACGCCGGATTTCGCGGCCTTTCAGATCCTTCTGGCAGGTGTGATTGCGCAGATCACCGATATCGGACGCACGACAAACGTTCCGCTGGCCGCCGAATAGCGCGCGCTTTATCGTAGCGCCCGGCCTTTCAGGATCGCCGCGTCGCCAAACCGGCGGCGGATCTCGTCGCTCGCCCGCTCGGCGTTGCCGCGCCGGACGGCGCCCGGGTCCAGCAGATCGCCCGACAGATCGGCCGCACTGTCCGGGACCAAATCGGACAGACCCACCCCGATCAAGCGAAACGGCGCTTCGCCCGCCGCACCGTCCATCAGCGTGCGGGCGGTGCGATAGATCGTGTCGGCCATCTGGCTTGCATCGCGCAGGGATTGCCGCCGCGTCAGGCTGCTGTGATTGCTGCGCTTCAGCTTCAGCGTGACAACCCGCCCCGCCAGTTGCCGCGCCTTGGCACGGCCCGACACCTTTTCGGCCAGCCGCCAGATATGGCCGTCCAGAATGTCCAGATCACCCGTGTCCTCATTAAATGTCGTCTCGTTCGAGATCGACTTGACTGGCGCGCGGGCATCGACGCGCCGGTGGTCCTGTCCGCGCGCCAGATGCCACAGCCGATCCCCCATCGCGCCAAAGCGCGCGTGCAGATCCGTCCGCTCCCATCTCAGCAGATCGGAAAACGTGCGAATCCCCGCCGCCTCCAATGAGGTCTGCGCCGCCTGCCCAACGCCCCAGATCAGGCGCACCGGTTTGCCACGCAGGAAGTCTGCCGTCTCGGCGGCGCCGATCACCGAAAATCCGCGTGGCTTGTCCAGATCCGATGCGATCTTGGCCAGAAACTTGTTATGGCTCAGCCCGATGGACCCGGTCACCCCCAACTCGGCCCGCATCCGCTGCACCAGCCGCGCCAGCATCACAGCGGGCGGTGCGCCGTGCAGGCGGGCGGTGCCGCGCAGATCCATGAACGCCTCGTCCAGCGACAGCGGCTCGATCGCGGGGGTCAGATGCTCCATCATCGCGCGGATCTGGCGCGATACGTCGGCATAAACTTCCATGCGAGGCTTGATGATCACCGCATCAGGGCACAGCTTCAGCGCCTGAAACATCGGCATGGCCGAGCGCACGCCGCGTATCCGCGCTACGTAGCAAGCCGTCGACACGACTCCGCGCCGCCCGCCGCCGATGATGACCGGCTTGCCCTCCAGTTCGGGATTGTCGCGCTTTTCGACGCTGGCATAGAAGGCATCGCAATCCATATGGGCGATGCCCAGATCGAACAGCTCGGGATGTGACACCACGCGCGGACGCCCGCAGGCGGCGCAGCGGCGCTGATCGGGCTCGTTGGCGCTCAGGCAATCTCGGCAAAACGCAGGCATGGGTCTGCTATATCACGCCGCCCGGACCCGCTTCCAGCCCGCGCTTTCAACGTTCTGGAAATACTCCCGCCGGAGGCGTCCGAAAAATTCGCGGGCCTCTCGCCCCCTATCGGCCAACCATGCCGACAATCTCGTAGGTCTTGCGGATGATGGGCGCGGCAATCTCGCGTGCGCGGTCCGATCCACGGCCAAGGATCGCGTCAATTTCCGCAGTGTCTTGCATCAGTCGACCCATTTCCCCGGATATGGGCGCCAAGCGATCGACGGCCAGATCGGCCAACAGCGGCTTGAACTCGGAAAAAGCCCGCCCACCCATCTCGCTCATGACTGCCTCGGCGCTCATCCCGGCCAGACCGGCATAGATGTTCACCAGATTGCGCGCTTCGGGACGGCCCTCCAGCCCTTCCAGATCGGCGGGCAGCGGTTCCGGGTCGGTCTTGGCCTTGCGGATCTTCTTGGAAATAGTATCGGCATCGTCGGTCATGTTGATCCGGCTCATGTCCGAGGGGTCGGATTTCGACATTTTTTTCGCCCCGTCCCGCAGGCTCATCACCCGCGTGGCCGCGCCTTCGATCACCGGTTCGGGGCTGGGGAAGAATTCAACGCCGTAGTCGTGGTTGAACTTGGCCGCGATGTCGCGCGTCAGTTCAAGATGCTGTTTCTGATCCTCGCCCACCGGCACATGCGTGGCGTGATATACCAAAATATCGGCGGCCATCAGGGCAGGATAGCCGAACAGGCCTAATGAGGCGTTCTCGGCGTTTTTGCCGGCCTTGTCCTTGAACTGGGTCATGCGCTTCATCCAGCCCATGCGCGCGACGCAATTGAAGATCCACGCCATCTGGGTGTGCTCGGGCACCTGGGATTGGTTGAAGAGGATCGACTTTTCCGGATCGAGGCCCGAGGCGATGAAGCCCGCCGTCAATTCGCGCGTGGCGTGGCGCAGTTTGGCCGGGTCCTGCCAGACGGTGATCGCGTGCAGATCGACCATGCAGTATAGCGATTGCACCCCGCGATCCTGCGCCTCGGCGAACCGTTTCAGCGCGCCCAGATAGTTGCCCAGATGCAGATCGCCCGAGGGCTGGATGCCCGAAAACACCCTTGGGGTGAAGGCCGCATCGCTCATTGCTCATCTCCGTCTGGATTTCCGTGCCCGCCTCGCTTACCCATGAGCCCATGCCCCGTCAAGCAAAGGCCCCAAGCATCCCCATGAGCCATCCAGACGATTCAAGCCCGTTCAACCCGCTGCCGCCCGTCGTGGTGGTGCTGTTCCTGGCCGTCGTGATCCCCGAGATCGCATTTTTCCTTGGCTCCAAGGGGCTGATCGGCGGACCGCAGGCGGTGGGCTGGCGGCAGGCAATGATCCAGGATTATGGCTTTAGCGGCGATCTGCTGCGCTGGATGATCGCCAACGGGATTTATCCGCCCGAGCATTTGCTGCGGATTGTCACCTATCCGTTCGTGCATGGCGGCTTCAGCGAGATGTTGTTTGCTGCCGCACTGCTGCTGGCGATGGGCAAGTTCGTGGGTGAGGTGTTCCGCCCCGTCGCCACGCTGGCCGCGTTCTTTATCCCCGCCATCTGCGGCGCGCTGGCTTACGGCCTGATCGCGCGGGACAATCCGTGGCTTTATGGCGCGTTTCCCGGCATTTACGGCCTGATCGGCGCGTTTACCTATCTGCTCTGGTTCAATCTGGGCCAGACGGGCGGCAGCCAATCACGCGCCTTCGTGCTGATTGGGTTCCTGATGGGCGCGCAGCTGCTGTTTTCGCTGCTGTTTGGCGGCACGCTGCGCTGGGTGGCGGACGGGACCGGCTTTCTGACCGGGTTTCTTGCGTCCTTTGTCCTTCGCCCCGGTGGCTGGACCAAGCTGCGGATGAAACTGCTTCAGCGTTGACGCCTCAGCGCTGATTTCAGCTCGGACTTGCGGAAGGCGCCGACCATGCGGCCGACGTAATAATAGACCATCGACCCCAGCAGGATCAGCAGCAGCAAGGCCAGCCAGCGCCAGCCGGGCAGGCCAAAGAACGGCGACAGGGTCAGCATCAGCGCATAGAGAGCGGCGCCCATGACCGCCGAGGCCACGCAAATCCGCCATATCCGGCTGCGGAACCGGTCGTCGAACCGGGCGACTTCGCCAAACGGGCGCACACCGCGCGCCAGCAGCCACACCATCGCCCAGCCCGCAATGGTCGTGCCGACCGCCGCTGCGATCCAGCCGATGGCGGGGGCAAGGCCGATGGCGAGGCTTGCGTTCACGATCAGCGACACCAGCGCGTAATAGAAAGGCCGCTTGGTATCCTCGCGGGCGAAGTAGATCGGTTGCAGCACTTTTTGTAGCACAAAGGCGGGCAGGCCGAGACCATAGATCGCCACCGCCAGCGCCGTCGCGGCGGTATCGTCAAAGCCGAAATTGCCGCGCTGGAACAGCACCGTGATGAGCGGGATCGGCACCACCACCAGCGCCACTGCGCAGGGTATGGTCAGCGCCAGCGACACCTCGCCCGCGCGGCTGAGGGCCATGCGCGCGCCGGTGCCGTCATCGGCGCGCAGGCGGCGCGACAGGTCCGGCAGCAGCACGATGCCCACGGCGATGCCGACCACGCCCAGCGGCAGTTGATATAGGCGGTCGGCGGCATAAAGCCAGCTGACGGCGCTTTCAAAGTTCGACGCCACCTGTTGGCCGACCAGCAGGTTGATCTGCATGACGCCCCCCGCCAGCGCGGCAGGCACCGCGATGCGCACCAGTTGGCGCATGGCGGGCGTCCAGCGGGGGCGCACTGGGCGCACCCTATGACCGCCGCGGCCTGCGGCGACCCAGACCAGCACCAATTGCGCGACGCCCGCGAACGGGATCGACCAGACCAGCGCAGTCGGCACGCTGCCCCCGGTCCAGACGGCGGTACCCATGGCAGTGCACAGGATCACGTTCAACAGAACCGGCGCGGCGGCGGCGGCAACGAACCGCCCGCCCGAGTTCAGCACGCCCGACAGCAGCGCCGCCAGTGAGATGAAAAAGATGTAGGGAAAGACGACGCGCCCGAACTCGACCGTCAGATCGAACCGTTCGTCCCCCGAAAACCCCTCGGCGGTGGCCCAGACCAGCGCGGGCATGAAGATCATCGCCAGCGCCACGACGGCCAGCAATACCAGCGCCAGACCGCTGAACGCGAGGCTGGCAAAGCCGTCCGGATCCTCGCCCGCCTCCAGCCGTTTGGAGAACATCGGCACAAAGGCCGCGTTGAACGCGCCCTCGGCAAAGAAACGGCGGAACATGTTGGGCAGGCGGAACGCGGCGACGAAGGCATCCATGACGGGCCCCGGCCCGATCAGTCCGGCGATCATCACGTCGCGCACGAAGCCGAGCACGCGGCTGAGCATCGTCCAGCCGCCGACGGTAAAGATGCTGGTGATCATCCGCACAGGCCGGGCTGTTTGGGGGATATGTCCTGCGCTCACTCGATGGCCCTTTGCGTGCCCTCAGAAATGGCCGCGCGCAGCTTCGCTTCCAGCGATTTCTGCTTGGCCTCCGAGTAGAATTTCAATCCGAACATGTCTTTGACATAGAATGTGTCGACGACCTGCTCTCCGAATGTCGCGATGACCGCGCTGGCGATATAGACGTTGTTTGCCGCCAATGTGCGGGTCAGGTCATATAGCAGGCCGGGCCGGTCGCGGGTATCGACCTCGATGATCGTATAGATCTCTGATCCGTCATTGTCGAAGGTGATATGCGTCGGCACGCGAAAGGCGCGCTCGCGCTTTTTAATCTTGTCGCGCGATTTGATCGCGTCCTGCGCCACTACCTCGCCGCGCAGGGTTTTCAGGATGGTGCGGCGCAGGCGCGGCAAACGCTCGTCCGCGAATGGGTGGCCTTCCGCGTCCTGTATCCAGAACACGGCGGTCGCAAACCCGTCCCTGGACGTATAGGTGCGCGCATCGACCACATTCGCGCCCACCAGCGCCAGTGCGCCGGCAAGGCGCGAGAAGATGCCGGGATGATCGGCCAGCACGAAACAGGCGCGAGTCGCGTCCCGGTCCTCATCGGGGTGCAGGTCGATGCCGATACCGTCGCGGTTGCCGTCGCGGTCAATGTCACGCAGGAGGCCCGCAAAAATGACATGTGCGGTAACGTGCAGGCCCTGCCAGTAGGGGGGGTAGTGGCGCGCCGTTTCGGCCTTCAGCGCCTTGGCGTCCCAATCCTTCAGCGCGCGGCGCAGGCCGTTCTTGGCGTCCGAGCCGCGCTGTTCGCGGTTGATATCCTCCAGTCCGTTTTCCATCGCGCCCAAGGTCTGACGGTAGAGCGCGCGCAAGAGCGACGCCTTCCAGTTGTTCCACGTCCCCGGCCCGACGCCGCGAATGTCACAAACCGTCAGCACACACAGCAGATCCAGCCGCTCGCGCACCTGCACCGCCTTGGCAAAGTCGCGCACGGTGCGTGGGTCGGCAATGTCGCGTTTCTGCGCCATGTCCGACATCAGCAGGTGATAGCGCACCAGCCATTCGACGGTGTCCACATCCTTGGGTTTCAGCCCCAGACGCGGCGCGACCTTACGCGCAATCTTGGCGCCCAGGATCGAATGATCCTCGCTGCGGCCCTTGCCGATATCATGCAGCAGCAACGCGATATAAAGGATGCGCCGGTTCACCCCGCGTTTGAGGATGGACGATGCGATGGGCAGTTCTTCGATCAGCTCTTCGCGCTCGATCCGGGCAAGGTGGCTGATGCATTGGATCGTGTGTTCGTCCACCGTGTAGTGGTGATACATATTGAACTGCATCATCGCGACGATCGGCTCGAATTCGGGGATGAACGCAGACAGCACGCCCAGCTCATTCATGCGGCGCAGCGCGCGTTCGGGATTGCCATGTTTCAGCAGCAGCCCCAGGAACAGCTTTTGCGCCGCCGGGTCGGCGCGCACCTCATCGGTGATGAGGTCCAGATTGGCCGTCACCAGCCGCATCGCGTCGGGATGGATCAGCAGCCCGGTGCGCAGGCCCTCCTCAAAGACGCGCAGCAGGTTCAGCGGATCGGCCAGAAACGCCATCTCGTCCGCGATGGCAAGGCGGCCGTGCAGCAGGGTGTAGCCGTCCTTCAGCTTGCGCTTGCGGCGCAGCAGGCGTTGTAGCAAAGGCTGGGATTTGACATGCGCCGCCTCCAGTTTGCTCAGGAAGATGCGGGTCAGATCTCCTACCGCCGTGGCATGGCGGAAATAATCCTGCATGAAGATTTCCACGCCGCGCCGCCCGGCGCGATCGGTGTATCCCATCCGCTCGGCAACCTCGACTTGCAGATCGAAGGTCAGCTTGTCATTGGGACGCCCCGTAATCAGGTGTAACTGGCAGCGCACGGCCCAGAGAAAGTTTTCCGCCTGTGTGAATGTGCCGAATTCATCCTCGGTAAACAGCCCATGGGTCACCAACTGGGCAGTATCGGGCACACGGTAGAGATACTTGGCGATCCAGAACAGAGATTGCAGATCGCGCAGCCCGCCCTTGCCTTCCTTGACATTGGGCTCGACCATGTAGCGCTGGCCGCCCTGTTTTTCGTGGCGCGTCTCGCGCTCTTCCAGCTTGGCCTCGGTGAATTCGCGTTCGGTGCCGGAGAAAAGATCGTGCCACAGCCGATGGTTCAGCTTGCCGGCCAAACGCCGGTCCCCGGCCAGCCAGCGGTTTTCCAGCAATGCGGTGCGGATGGTGAAATCATCCGTGGCAAGGCGCAGGCAGTCGCGGATGGTGCGGCTGGAATGACCCACCTTCAGCCGCAGATCCCACAGGACATAGAGCGTGGATTCGATCACGCTCTCGGCCCAGCCGGTGATCTTGTAGGGGGTCAGGAACAGCAGGTCGATATCCGAATGCGGCGCCATGTCGCCGCGTCCATAGCCGCCGACGGCCAGAACGCTCAGATGTTGGCCGCTGGTCGGCGCGGGCAGCGGGTGGAGCATTTCGGTAGCCACCCGGTAGGCCGTCAGAACAATGCAATCGGTCAGCCAGGTATAGCTGCGTGTCGCTTCCCGCGCGCGCAACGGATACGCCGCCAACGCAGCGGCGATGGCATCGCGACCGCGCTGCATAGCCTCATCCAGAACGCCCACCGCCATCTTGCGCAGATCGCCGGGTGCCGAGGGCGCGCGCAACTCGATATCGACCGCATCCCGGTCGAAGATGTCCTGCGCCGGGCAGATCAGATCGCCCGGTGCCGGATCATGCTCCGGCGCGGTGTCGGTCAACTGTGACATCTGGCGCCGTTGGCCGCCGGATCAGAAGCCCGCGCCGCCAAAGCCCCGCGGCGCCGGATCAAGAACCACGACCTTGCCGCCCCTCACGGTGGCCACGGCCAGGCCGCGCTGGTTGGTGCCGTCACTGCGCAGGCGGAACACGCCGTCGACGCCTTGAAAGCCCGCCGATTGGGTGAGGCCGGATTTGGACAGCGCATTCCGCTTGCCGGTCTTGATCAGCGCGCCGACGGCGGCGATGCCGTCATAGGCCAGCCCGGCGATGGGATGGGGCGGATTGCCGTTGGCCTGCTGGAACCTCGACTGAAACCGCGCAGCCTTGGCCGTGTCGGGCATGGCAAACCAGCCCCCCTGCACGCCCGGCAGGTCCAGTGTTTGTGCAGGCGTATCCCAGCGCGCCAGCCCCATATACTGAATCGACGCCGGGCTCAGACCGTTTTCGGGCAGCATCTGCGCAAAGAGCGGCAGTGCACCGGCAGAATTCGCTGTCAGGAAAATAGCGTCCG
>JBLWYG010000002.1:0-94312 GCA_048267045.1 Roseovarius sp.
GATGCGCACCTATACATGCCGCGCAAACCAGACCGGGACAAGCGCCATGACCTACCACCCAAAATCAGACTTCCTCCGCGTGATGATGACGCGGGGCTATCTGGCCGATTGCACAGACATGCAAGGGCTGGATGACCAGTTGATGGCAGGGGTAGTGCCGACCTATATCGGCTATGATGCGACCGCCAAATCGCTGCATATCGGCCATCTGCTGAACATCATGATGCTGCGCTGGCTGCAAAAGACGGGGCACAAGCCGATCACCCTGATGGGCGGCGGCACGACCAAGGTGGGCGATCCCAGCTTCCGCTCGGACGAGCGGCCCCTGCTGACGCCCGAAGTGATCGACGAGAATATCGAGGGCATGCAGCAGGTCTTTGCGCGGTACCTGACCTACGGGAACGCCGCAACTGATGCGATGATGGTCAATAACGCCGAGTGGCTGGACGGGCTGAACTACCTAGATTTCCTGCGCGACATCGGCCGACATTTCTCGGTCAACCGTATGCTTTCGTTTGAATCGGTCAAATCCCGGCTGGACCGCGAACAATCGCTGTCCTTCCTCGAATTCAACTACATGATCCTGCAAGCCTATGATTTCCTTGAGCTGAACCGCCGCTACGGCTGCGCGCTCCAAATGGGCGGATCGGATCAATGGGGCAATATCGTCAACGGCATCGATCTGACGCGCCGGGTGATCGACGGGCAAGTCTATGGCCTGACCTCGCCGCTGCTGACTACGTCGGACGGGCGCAAAATGGGCAAATCCGCAGATGGCGCGATCTGGCTGAATGGCGAGATGTGTAGCCCTTACACCTTCTGGCAGTTCTGGCGCAACACCACCGACGCGGATACCGGGCGCTTCCTGAAGCTCTACACCGAACTGCCGGTGGAGGAATGCGAGCGTCTCGGCGCGCTCGGAGGCGCCGAGATCAACGAGGCCAAGATCATTTTGGCTAACGAAGTCACTCAGTTATTGCACGGATCTGATGCAGCACAAGCCGCCGAAGCAACGGCCCGCGAGGTCTTCGAAAAAGGCGGCGTGGGCGACGATCTACCCACGCTGACGCTGGAGCCCTCGGAGGTCGCAGGCGGCATTTCAATCGTGCAACTCATCGTCCGCGCGGGCCTCGCCAAATCCGGCAAGGACGCCAAACGCCTGATCTCCGAGAACGGCGCACGCCTGAACGACGCGCCGCTGGAAGATGCGGGCCTCATGATCGACGCGGCCGCCCTCGCCCAACCGATCAAGCTGAGCGCCGGCAAGAAGCGGCACGCGCTCGTCCGCCTCGCCTGACCGCGCCGCGCCTGCCCCCCTGGGCGCGCCGCACCTCTTCTGTTTGCCTTAAATATCCCCGCCGGAGGCTCCTGCCAGATGCAACGCGCGCGCCGCCGGATCAGGCGCGCCCGAACGCGATCACCTCGTCCTCGGTGACGATCATGTCCAGCGGTTGATCGGTGGACTCCAGCGGCAGGCCTTCAGCTTCTTGCGCGGCAAAGGCAAACCCGATGGCCAGCGTAGCGCCGCCTGCCCGAAGGCCCTCCAACGTGCGGTCGTAGAATCCTCCGCCATAGCCCAGTCTCCCGCCCGCGCGATCGAACGCGACGAGCGGTACGATCAGGATTTCGGGCGTGATGAAATCGTCCAGTTCGGGAATGCGCGCGCCGAACGGGCCGTCCTTCATCGCGCATCCGGAGGTCCAGCGCGAGAATTTCAGCGCCTGCCCCTCGCCCATGATCACCGGCACGCAAACCGGGCCATGCGCGGCCGCCTCTGCCATCGCGGGCAGCGGATCAATCTCGGTGCGGATCGGCATGTACCCGGCCAACGGAGCGCCGCGATACCCGGCCAGCACCTCGCTCAGCCGCACCGCTGCGGCCCCGCCAAACACCTGATGCGCGACCTTCCGGCGGGCAAAAGCCGCCTTGCGCGCCGCCGCCTTTATCCGCGCCAGATCGGTCATAGCAGAAATATCGTGGCAAGCCCCAGAAACGCCAGAAACCCGACCACATCGGTCATGGTTGTCACGAACGTGCCTGACGCCAGCGCCGGATCGACCCCATAGCGATCCAGCGTCAGCGGCACCAATGTGCCGACCAGCCCCGCGACGGTCAGGTTGATGATCATCGCCGCCGCGATCACATAACCCAATACTGGCGAGCCGAAGTAGATATAGCCCATGACCCCCATCAGCACGGCAAACACCCCGCCGTTGATCAACCCAACCAGCACCTCTCGCCGCACAACACGCAGAGCATTCGATGACGTCAGATCCCGCGCCGCCAACGCCCGAACTGCGACGGTCAGGACCTGTGTGCCCGCATTGCCCCCCATCGACGCGACGATCGGCATGAGGATGGCCAGCGCGACGAACTTTGCAATCGTCTCGTCGAATTGCGCGATCACCAGCGCCGCCAGATTTGCGGTCACCAGATTGACCACCAGCCAAGGCAAACGCCGCCGGGCCGTTGCCGCGACGGAGTCCGAGAGCGAGCTTTCCTCGTCCACACCGGCCAGGCGCAGCATGTCTTCCTCGTGTTCATCATCCAGCACCGCCATCGCGTCGTCGATGGTGATGACGCCGACCAACCGGTCGTTTTCATCCACCACCGGCGCCGAAATCAGGTGATACTGATTAAACGCGTAAGCGACGTCGCCCTCATCCTGCGCAACGGGGATGACGTGGAAGGTATCCTCGACCAGAGAGTTCAGCATTACTTCGCGGCGCGATGCCATCAGCTTGCCCAAGGTCACGTTGCCGACGGGATGCAGCATGGGATCGACCAGAATGATGTGGTAGAACTGTTCGGGCAACTCCTGCTGGTTCCGCATGAAATCAATCGCTTCACCTACGTTCCAGTGCTCGGGCGCCATCACGAATTCGCGCTGCATCAGTCGGCCGGCAGAATATTCGGGATAGGTCAGCGCCTGCCGCACGGCAATCCGGTCGCTATCCTCCAGCACTTCCAGAATGGCGTTCTGTTCGTGGTCTTCCAGATCCTCGATCAGGTCGACGACGTCGTCGCTGTCCAGCTCGCGCACGGCGTCTGCCAGCACTTCGGGATTGAGGTAGCGCAGCACCTCCTCGCGGATCGAATCCTCAAGCTCCGACAGGATTTCGCCGTCGAATTCATCGCCGTATAGTCCGATCAACCGGCGCCGGTCGAACGCGTCGATCTGCTCAAGAAGGTCGGCGATGTCGGCGGCATGCAGCGGCTCAAGCTCGGCGATCAATGCGGCGCGATCATCATTGTCGACCGCGTGGATGATGCGCGCGACCGCCTGACGATGCAGATCATAGGCATCCTCGCGCTCGTCCTCGGGGGCGGCAGCGTCCGGGGTCTGGTCCTGGTCGTTCATCTACTCTCCCGCGTTGCGCGTTTCGTCGATCTGCGCAGCATTACGCAAAGGCTGGGTGAAAAACAACGTGCTGTGCGGTGCGGACCGCCTGAAAATTGCATGACCGGCTCGGCCTCGCCCCGGCCATCCCTGGCGCTAGGTTACGTCAAAGGACCGATCACGAGGAGAGCCGACAGATGACCCCACAGGACCCGCCAGCCACCGTGCGCCACCTGCGCGCGGCCATTGCCGCCATCGAGGCCGAATTTGGCGCAGATTACGCCGCCAAGCACCCTGATCTGGTCGCCTCGCTGGTTCAATCGGCCACGATAGAAGCGGCAGTTGCCACTGGCTATGGCGCCCACCAGGAGGCGCTGGGACTGGCGCAAAGCCTGACGGCACAGATCTGCGAGACGTTGCTGCGGCTGAAACCGAAATTCTTTGGTGGATAGACTGTTGCCCGAAAAAGCTGACCTGCGAGTTTTCGCGAGGCACCGACGACACGCTGGCCGCAATCAGCAGCCCGGACGGCCCAGCACCATCACCCAGATATCGCCTTCCCGCACAAGCGCGAATTCCTGCGCACCCTCGCTCAGGATGTTGCGGCGATGCCCGGTCGAGGCCATCCAACTGGACAGGACCTGCTCCACGCTGCTTTGCCCTTGCGCGATATTTTCGGCAATGAAGCAAAATCCGTAACCGACCGCGCGCACCCGGTCGCCAATGCCGGATCCGTTGGATCCCGTGTGACTGAAAAATCCGTTCTGCGCCATGTCGCGTGCGTGTCCCGCCGCCGCGCGGGTCAACGCCCCGCTGACGCGCAGCGGTTGCAGCCCGGCATTGGCGCGGAATGCGTTTGTCTGCCCCTGCGCTGCGGCGCCCATGTCCTGAGCGAGCGCGGGCGCGGCGCCAAGACAGAGGGTAAGGAAAAGGGCGGATATGAGGCGCATGTTCAGGTTCTCCGGCAGTGGCAGTTGGTGCAGGTTAGCGATCCGGGCGGGGCCAGACCATCCTATTTTGGATGGCGCGGCATGCATCCTTGTGCATCACCGCACCCGCGACAAGATCGCAAGCGCGGCGCTGTGCTGCATCGGCCCCGCCGCCGCTACGATGCGCCCCCCGGCAGCGGCGGGCCCGCCCTGCCAATCGGTGACGATGCCGCCTGCCGCCTCAATCACCGCGATGGGCGCGCAGATGTCATAGGCGTTCAATCCGGCCTCGACCACCAGATCGACCTGCCCCATGGCAAGCAGTGCGTACGCATAGCAATCGCACCCATAACGCACGATTCGCGCGTGGCCCGCGATCTCGGCGAAGGCCGCGCCTTCGGCGGGCGTGCCGACGGCGGGGAAGGTCGTCATCACCGTTGCGGCGTCCAGCGCACGATCGCCGCATGTCTTGAGGGACCGCCGCCCCATCGGGCCGGTCATATCCGCCTGCCCAAGCCCCCCGACGAATCGCTCACCGATGTAGGGCTGGTCGATGATGCCATAAACCGGCCCCTGCACATCGACAGCTGCGATCAGCACGCCCCATGTCGGCGTACCGGCGATGAACCCGCGCGTGCCGTCGATCGGATCCAGCACCCAGGTCAATCCACTGGTGCCGGCGCTGGGGCCGAACTCTTCGCCCAGGATACTGTCATCGGGGCGGCGCTCAGCCAGAATATCGCGCATTGCGCGCTCTGCCGCGCGGTCGGCGGCCGTTACCGGATCGAACCATCCTTCGCTGAGGGCGCCGGGTAAGAACTTGTTCTCGATCGCCACCGCGCCCGCGCGGAAATAGGGCAAGATCGCTACCCGTGCGGCATCGGCCAGAAGGTGGGCGACCTTGATAATGTCGTCCGCCTCGTCTGCGCGAAGACTGTCGGAGTAGGTCATGGCGAAAGGCCCTCGCAGGTCACTATGCCACGTGACTAAAGCGTTTCGGCGTCAAGGTAAAACAGGAGTTCGCCCCAAAGCGGGCGAACTCCGATCTAAGGTCGGGCATTTCAGTGGAGACCCCGCGATTCAGGTTTTTCCCGATACGTTCACTGGGCCGAACGCTTTGTTTCAGAGCTGACCGCTTCAGAGTCGCACAGCGCTGATCCCAACCTGCCGACACAGGTCCGATGCAAGATATCGGGCCGGTCCGGTGTGTCAGGCCACGTCGCTCAGCACGCGGGCCAGATCGAACAGGCGGCGTCGCTGGTTTTCGGGAATTGCGTAATACGACCGCACCAGATCCAGCGCTTCCTTGTCACCCAGAATGTCGGCCGGGCTGCCCTTGGCGGCTGGGGCGTCCGTCGTAGCGGCGCCCTGCGCAGTGTCCATTCCCTCAAAGAAAAACGCAACGTTGACGCCCATCGCCGCCGCGATATCCCACAGTCGCGAGGCGCTGACGCGGTTCGCACCTGTTTCGTATTTCTGGATCTGCTGGAATTTTATACCGACGCTTTCAGCCAACTGCTGCTGCGTCATTCCGGCCAGCCATCGCCGGTGCCTGATGCGTTTACCGACATGGATGTCGACGAGATGGGGCATATTTTATTCCTTTTGATGGCGGCTCATACCATGCGATGCAGGGCCCGCAAATTTGCGCGCTACCTTGCACGTCCGCCTTAACTACACTCGAAAACGTGGGGCAAAGATTAACACCGGCGCGGAGTTTTTCAACAATTATTGCATCTGTTGGGATTTTTGTTCGCATATTATTCAATTTAAGCGGGAGTGCAGGGTAAAATTCCCGACATGTCGCGGTCGAGTTTGACAGCGCTTGGCACCTTGGGCAGGGTGCGTAACGGCAGCGCACAAGCCGCCGCTCTGTCGCTTGAAAGGCTCCGAAAACCATGACGATGCGCGCCCTCCGGCTGACCTCGCACGACGCGCCTCCGGCGCTGGCGGACGTCCCCCTGCCCCAGCCCGCCCCCGGGCAGATCCGGCTGCGCATCCATGCATGCGGGTTGAACTTTGCCGATCTGCTGATGATCAAGGGAAGCTATCAGGACACGCCTGCCCTGCCCTTTACGCTGGGGATGGAGGTTGCCGGAATCGTGGATGCGCTTGGCGACGGTGTTGTCGGCCCTGCGATCGGATCGCGCGTGGCGGTCTTTGGCGGCCAGGGCGGGCTGGCCGAATATGGCTGTTTTGACGTTGACCGCGCGCTGCCCCTGCCCGACAGCCTGACATTCGAGGCCGCGGCCGCGTTTCAGATCGCCTATGGCACCTCGCATCTGGCGCTGGAGCATCGCGCACGGCTGAAGGCAGGCGAAACGCTGCTGGTTCTGGGTGCGGCGGGCGGTGTGGGCCTGACGGCGGTGGAGATCGGCAAGGCGATGGGCGCGCGCGTGATCGCCTGCGCGCGCGGCGCGGTCAAGCTGGAGGCGGCGCGCGCCGCCGGGGCCGACCATCTGATCGACGCCGAAACCGATGATATCCGCAAAATGATCAAGGATCTGGGCGGTGCCGACGTGGTCTATGATCCGGTCGGCGGGGACCAGTTTACCGCCGCATTCCGTGCCTGCCGTCCCGAGGCGCGCATTCTGACCATCGGATTTGCCAGCGGCGACGTGCCGCAGATCCCGGCCAATCACTTGCTGGTCAAGAACCTGACCGTCATGGGCCTCTATTGGGGCGGCTACCTGAGCTTTGCCCCCGATGTGCTGACCGGATCGCTGCGCACCCTGCTGGACTGGGCCGCCGAGGCCCGGATCGCGCCGCGCGCGCAACACACTTATCCCTTGGACCGCGCGATGGACGGACTGGACCTGCTGCGCACCCGAAAGTCGACCGGCAAGGTCGTCATCGCGGTCTGATCGCGGTCCTATCTTGGCCTCTCGGTCACCCCTCTCGCGGCTTTCTTTCGGGCAGCTTGCATCTCCGGGCCGGGCAACCTTGCAAATGATACGCAAAACCCTGACCGAAAAGCCTTGAAATACCCCACTCGCCCCACGATATTAAGCCAAAGCTCCAAATCGGGGTCTTGGCACATCAACTCGGAGGTACAGATGGCTGAATACAACACAATCCGGACGGCGGGCGGCACCCGCACCGCCCAGATTGACGAGGGCCTGCGCGCCCACATGAACAAGGTCTACAGCACCATGTCCGTCGGCATGCTGCTAACGTTCCTGACCGCTTGGGCCGTCGGCAACAATGCCTACATGATGGAAAACCTGTTCACCGGTATGATGCGCTGGGTCGTCATGTTCGCGCCGCTGATCATGGTCTTTGCCTTCGGCGCCGTCATCAACAAACTGTCGGCCGCCGCTGCGCAGCTGTTCTTCTATGCGTTTGCGGCCGTAATGGGCGTATCCATCAGCTATATCTTTGTCATCTTCACCGACTTCTCGATCGCGCAGGTTTTCCTGACGACGTCGATCGCCTTCGCCGGTCTGTCCCTTTGGGGCTATACCACCAAGAAGGACATCTCGGGCTGGGGCAGCTTCCTGATCATGGGTGTGATCGGCCTGATCGTGGCGTCGATCGTGAACATCTTCCTCGGCTCTCCGGCGATCATGTTTGCAATCTCGATCATCGGTGTTCTGATTTTCGCGGGCCTGACGGCCTATGACACCCAGTCGATCAAGAACGAGTATCTGGCTCATGCGCAACATGGCGACAGCGAATGGCTGGGCAAGTCGGCGATCATGGGCGCTCTGCGCCTCTATCTCGACTTCATCAACATGTTCATGTTTCTGCTGCAACTGATGGGAAACAGAGAGTAAATTTCACTCTGCACCTCCGCTGAATACCAAAGCCTGCCAGGCATCTGCCCTGGCAGGCTTTTCTTTTTCCGGCGCGCGGTTTGCCAGCGCATTCCTCGATGGCATGGAAGGTCGCCCTCGCTTCGATCCCCAAAGCGTCGCTGCCAGCGCCTCAGTCGCTCATCGCGCGGGCAAGACGCCTTATCCGCAGCGCGCGGTTCAACTCGCCCCCAAAAATCAGGAGAAGCGCCGCAAGATACATGAAATATATCGCCGCGATGATACCCGCCATGCCCGCATAATAGCTGGCATAGGTGCCAAAACTGCCAACGTAGAACGAAAAGACGGCGGCCAGCAGCGTCCAGGCGATAGCGGTAAACACGACCCCCGGCCATATATTGGAAAATGTCGTCCGCCGGGCCGGCAGCAGAACATGCGCCGCAAATAACGCAGTCACGAAGATGGAGGCCGACGCCGGGAACCGGATCAAGCTGATCGTGACCGACGCGGGATCGAAATCCGGTATCAACGTGTGCAGCCACGATCCCGCCCGCGGCGCAAGAACCAGAAGATACCCGACCAGCACCAGCGCCAGGCTGGCAAGGATGACCATGGCGACCTGAACACCGTAAATCACGAAAACGGAACGTGTTTCGCGAATCCCGTAGGCGCGGTTCAGCCCGACGCGGGCGCCATCGACGCCGCCGACCGCGAACCAGATCGTCAGCAGGATACCGACGCTCAGAACGTCTCCGCGCGGCACCGTCATCACCTGCTCGACCTCGGAAACGATGGGATTGATCAGGTCCGAAGGCACAATGGCGATCAGGAAATCGACCAGATCATTGGCCATCGACCGGTCGCCGATGAACGCTGTCATCGCGCTGGTAAAGATCAGAAACGGAAAAAGCGCCAGCAGGGCGCGGAAGGCGACATTGCCCGCCAATCCAAAGGCATCATCGCTCCACAGCCTCAGAATCGCTTCGCGCATGACCGCCCGCGCGACGCGCCATCCCGTTGCATGAAACAGATCCTCGGGGTTTTCACTGAGCACGCCGTGGGTCATCACGACCTCGCGCCGCCTGTCATGGCCAGACTTGGCACTCATGCTTTGATCCCGCTCACGTGCATTTCCCGCACGGCCCCGCGGCACGCGCCCGGGGAATGATATCGCCCCGGCATCCGGTGCACCACAGATAAACCTGCGCAAACGGGGGTTGCCAAGCATGGCGGGATCAAACAACCTCAAGTTATTGCTGCACGCGCCGTGCCCCTTTCATAAATGGCGCATACCTTGGAGGGACTGATCCAGGACACGCCCGCGCTGCGCAGGCCGCAAAAAGGCGAACGTCCCTGCCCATACCCGGCAGGAAATTCAACAGGAGGAAAACACCATGTCCAACGAAGCCAAAGTACCGCGCCGACCATCGCTGTTCCTCGCGCTCGTTCCCGTTGTCCTGACGCTGATGCTGCTTGCGCTGCAATTGTTCTATTTCAGCGATTTCACACCGCAGATCCCTCTTGCCATCGGGCTGGCGATCACGGGCGTTCTGGGCATCTATCTGGGGCATGACTGGAGCGGCCTGGAAGAGGGCGTGTTCCACGTCATCACCGTCTCGCTGCCATCGGTGTCGGTGCTGATCGTGGTCGGCATGATCATCGGTGTCTGGATCGCCAGCGGTACGGTGCCGACATTGATCTATTACGGTCTGATCATCCTGTCGCCGCAGATCTTTCTTGCGGCGGCCATGATCATGTGCGCAATCGTGTCGCTGTCGCTGGGCACATCATGGGGCACGGTCGGCACGGTGGGTCTGGCACTGATGGGGATCGGTGCAGGCTTTGACGTGCCGATGTACTGGACCGCGGGGGCGGTAGTGTCGGGCGCGTTCTTCGGTGACAAGATCTCGCCGCTGTCGGACACGACAAACCTTGCGCCCGCTGTTACCGGACAGGACCTGTTTGCCCATATCCGCAACATGATGCCGACGACCGTGCCCGCCATGCTGATCGCATTGGCAATCTATTTCTGGGCCGGCTTCAGCCTGATGGAAAGCGCCGACGGGGCCGCGTTCGAGCGAATTGACGCGATTACCACCGCACTTCAGGCAAACTTCAGCATTTCTCCCTGGTTGCTGGTGCCCGCGCTGCTGGTCATCGTGCTTGCCGTCATGCAACAACCGCCCATCCCGTCGCTGTTCGCCGGTGTGCTGATCGGCGGCCTGGTGGCGATCATTGCGCAGGGCGTAACGCTGCACGAGGTGTTCCAGTTCGCGAACAGTGGCTACAAGATTGATACAGGCGTCAGCGAAATCGACGGTCTGCTGAACAGAGGCGGCATTCAGTCGATGATGTGGACGATCTCGCTGATTCTGATCGCGCTGGGCTTTGGCGGCGTGCTGGAGCGTACGGGCTGCCTGCAAACCATCATCGCGGCAATCCTGACCAAGGTGCACAGCTTTGGCGGCGTGCAGACAGCCGCCATCGGCACCTCGGTTGCGACAAATCTGGTGGCCGGCGATCCCTATCTGTCGATTGCCCTGCCCGGCCGCATGTATTCGCCGGTCTATCGCGGCATGGGATATTCAACGCTGAACCTGTCACGCGCGACCGAAGAAGGCGGCACGCTAATGTCGCCGCTCATCCCATGGAATGCTGGGGGCGCCTTCGTCATCACTGCACTCGGGCTGGGCATATCGTCGGGGAACCTGGAAAACCTGCTGTATATTCCGCTGGCCTTTGCCTGCTGGATCACGCCGGTAATCGGGATCATTTACGCTTGGACCGGGTTATTCTCGCCGCGCGCCGGTGAGGCCGAGCGCAAGGACTGGGTGAATAACGACCGTGAAATCACGGATATGAGCGACTATGGCTATGAGCACCCGTTGACCTCCGACCAGGCCGAGCCGACCCCTGCCGAGTAGGCCAGAAACCCGACAGCCGCGCCTTAGCCCGTCCTGTTTACGATCAGACAGGGCGGGTGAATGCAGAAGTGCGGTATCTTTGTATTCTGTGGAGGCGCCGATAGCGATCACGCCCGTTCCGGCCCCGGCATCACGAATTCCGCCATGACCCCGCCGCGCTGCCCCGGCGCGGGCGAGTGCAGCGCCAGCGCGCCGCCAGCGCCCTCCGCGATGGCCTTGGCGATCGACAGACCCAGCCCGCTGCCGCGCGACAGCGATTGCCCGCGCTCGAACCGCGCGGTGAGCTGCGCCAAAATCTCGGGCGGAACGGGCAGGCCGTCATTGGCGACGCGCAGAAAGCCGCTGCGCAGCATGACCTGCACCGGCGCATCCTCCCTGCCGTGGCGCAGCGCATTCTCGATCAGGTTGCGGGCAAGGATGGCAAAGGCGTCTGGGTCGAT
Organism: Roseovarius sp.; assembly: GCA_048267045.1. Taxonomy (GTDB): domain Bacteria; phylum Pseudomonadota; class Alphaproteobacteria; order Rhodobacterales; family Rhodobacteraceae; genus Roseovarius. Next base: position 11,389 of record JBLWYG010000002.1, read on the forward strand.
ATCGGACAGAACCGGGTCATCCGGTATGTCGCGCATGATGCGCCCGGCGCCTGCCGCGCGCTGAAAATCGGACAACACCATATCCAGCACCGGGCGCATGTCCGAAGCGGTATCGCGCCGCAGCCGCCCCCCTTCGGCGCGGGCCAGTTGCATCAGCTTTTCCGATAGCCGGGTAAGGCGTTTGAGCGATGTCTCGATCTCGGCGGCCCGGTCGCTGGTGACAGGGTCGGTGGTCTCGCTGAGAAGCCTCTGCGTCTGGGCCAGCGCCGCCGCGACCGGGGTGCGAAGCTCATGTGCAGCGTTGGCGGTGAAGCTGCGCTCGGCCTCCAACGTGCGGCTCAGCCGCTCAAACAGCTGATTGACGGCCTCGGCCACAGGCGTGATTTCGGCAGGCAGATCACCCTGCCGGACCGGCGACAGATCGCGCGCGCCCCGGCTGGACAGGTCGGCGCTGAACCGGCGCACGGGGCGCAGGCTGTAGCGGACAATCGCGTAGACGCCCAGCAGGCTAAGCGGAATGATCGCGATCAGCGGCAGCGCCAATGCCATCAACGCCTCGCGCGCGACGGCCGCCCGGTGGCCCAGCGGCTCGGCCACGGCGATCGTGATCGTGCCCTGCAGCGCCGCATCGTAATACAGCCGATCCGTGGCTGTCTGGCGAAATCCCATCCCGTCGAAGGGTGGAAAATCGGCATCCTCGGCGGCGTGCGACCGCATGAGGACACGGCCCTGATCGTCGCGCACCAGATAGGTGAAGTACTCATCATGCCGACGCAAGGTGGCGATGCGCTGGCCGAGCGCTTCGGCGTCACTATCCAGAATTTCCAGCACCGCCAGCGGCAGGATGCGCTGCGCCGTCTCCTCCAGCGCGGAATCGAACACCCGGTCCATCTCTGCCCGCAGCTGCGTGGCCGTGGCCCATGCAACCGCCAGCCAAAGCGCTGTCAGCCCCAGCCCCAGCCCCAGCGCCAGCCGCCCTTGCAGCGATCGCGGCCCCCTCATGCGGCCCCCAGCCGATAGCCCATGCCGCGCACCGTTTCGATCCGGTCATGGCCCAGCTTCTTGCGCAGGCGGCTGACATGCACCTCGATCGTGTTGCTGTCGATCTCTGCCTCGAAGGAATAGAGCCGCTCCTCCAGCTGCGCCTTGGAAAACAGCTGACCGGGCCGCTGCAGAAGCGCCTCCAGCAGCACCCATTCGCGCGCGGTAAGCGCCACCGGCCGGCCATCCCGCAGGACCGAGCGTGCGGCCAGATCAATCTCCAGATCCCGAAGCGTGATCAACGGATTGGGATTTCCCGAATAGCGCCGCGCCACCGACCCGACCCGCGCCGACAATTCGGCCAGATCGAAGGGCTTGATCATGTAATCGTCCGCGCCCGCATTCAGCCCCTCGATCCGATCGCTGATCTGGTCCATCGCGGTCAGGATGATCACCGGCGTGACATCGCCGCGCGTGCGCAGCGCGCGCAGGAACGGCTGGCCGCGCCCGTCGGGCAGCATCAGGTCCAGCAGGATCAGATCATAGTTGGCCACGTCCAGAAATTCGCGCGCCGCATCCAGCCGCCCGGCCCAGTCCACAGAATGGCCGTCGGCGGCGATCTGGTCATGCACCGCCCCCGCCAGCACCGTATCGTCCTCGATCAGCAATACACGCATCGGCCCGCCCCTCCTGGTTCGGTTTCTCCCTCTCTATCATTGACCAAGCTGACGCGCACCTGAAGCGGAACACAGCCGCGCTTCAGGTGACAGTCAGCATCATGCGCGACAAGGGCACATCCCCGCCAAGACAGAGGAGATGGGAAAATGAAACACTATCTGATGACGGCAACTTTTCTAGCCGCGCTCACCGGCGCCAGTGCTGCCTTTGCCAGCGATGACTGCCACGCACCGAAAGCCGACTGGCAATCGCAGGACGCGGTCGCGGCGATGGCGGCAAAACAGGGTTGGAGCGACTCAAGGATCGAGACCGATGACGGCTGCTACGAGATCGACGCTCGCGATGCGCAAGGTCGCCAGGTCGAGGCAAAGGTTCACCCCGCGACGCTGGAGATCATCAAGCTGAAATACGGCGATGGCGACTGCCGTGTGCCTATGGAAGACTGGCAGCCTCGCGAGGCCGTACAGAAAATGGCCGAAGCCGAAGGCTGGACCGTGCGCCGCATCAAGACCGACGACGGTTGTTACGAGATCAAGGGCCGCGATGCCAAAGGTCGCGAGATCGAAGTCAAGGTCGATCCGGCCACGCTGGAAATGGTCGAGTTCGAATATGATGAGGACGATCAAGCCAACCGGACCGACATGGCCCCGGCTCTGGCGCCAAGCAAGGCCGCGCCGGCCAACGGGCTGTTCACCCCCGGCACGACACCCGTCGTCGAATGATACCCGGCTGGAGCGTGAAGGACGTGTCTGAACGGCCGCACGCAAAAAGAACCAAGTGCGGGAAAGACTGCCCCACGCAGCGGCGCGTCATCAACTGGCGCGCCGCGATGGCATGCAAAACGCGGCCCGGCCAGCCACCAAAGGCTGCAATCGGCGCCGGTGCCCGGCGCTCGTCCGCAAGACTGCGAAGCGCCTGACATCCGCAAGATCACGCAGGCTTTTGCGGGAACGTCCGTGTTTACGGACCATGATACGGATAGCTGCCGATCCCGGCGCGCGCCCCGTCACTGACCCGGCGCATGACCTGCATCGCCGCGGCATCGGGGCGATCACATCTCGCGCCTTTGTGAGCGTTTCAACGCTGGCCAGACGGGCCGGATCAAACCGCCCCGTCACTGTTTGCAAGCCCCGATGAACCTGACGCCAGGCTGAAGCAGTTTTCCCTAACCCGTCAGGCAGGCATCAGCGGCACCCGCGAAACAGGTCACGAAACACTCAACCTGGAGAATCGCCATGAAGACCCTGCTTTCGGCACTTGCCTTGACCACCGCCCTGACCGCGCCCGCGCTGGCCCGGCCCGTGACCCTGACCACCAACATGACGCAGTATGGCGGCGACGGCGCCTACCTCGCGATCTACGTCACCGACGCACAGGGCACCTATATGGGCAGTCTGTGGATGGCCGGCGGGAAATCCAAGTATTACCAGCACCTCAGCGACTGGTATCGCGCCACCGGCGGCAATCCGGCACAGATCGACGGCATCACCGGCGCCAGCGTCGGCGCGGGTCGGCAATTGAAAATCACCCTCGATCTGGCCGATGCCTTGTTCGATGCCGGCTACGTGCTGCACATCGACAGCGCGGTCGAGGAAATGCGCGACAGCCCGTCCGAAGTGGTGGTTCCTCTGACGAGTGCGGGCGCAGGCCAGCCGGTCGCAGGGCGCCGCTATATCCGCGATTTCACCTACGACATGTAAGCTGAAAGGAGCCACGCCATGCTGCGCGCGCTGCATAAATTCCCCGGCCTGATTGCCGCGTTGCTGATCGCCGTCCTGACGCTAAGTGGCGCGGTGCTAAGCGTTTTTCCCACGCTGGAGGCGGTGCAAGCTCCAGCTCAGTCCGAAGCTGATCTTACAGTCGCCACGCTCGCAGATCGCATCGTCGACGCCTATCCCGGCGTCGAGCAGATCCGCCGTGCGCCGTCAGGGCAGATCACCGCCTTTTATTTTGCGGATGGCCGCCCGGGTTCGGTCATCATAGACCCGGCAACCGGGACCAGTGTGGCCGAGTACAAGCCGTCCGCATTCAAGCGCTGGATGACCAACCTGCACCGTTCGCTGTTTCTGGACGATGCCGGACGCTGGGCCGCAGCAGTGGGGGCGGCATCACTTCTGGCTCTGTCAATTTCAGGCCTGATGCTGACCGTGCGCCGCATTGGCGGCTGGCGACGTTTTTTCGCGCGCCTGCGCGGGCCGGCCGTGGCCCGACTGCATGTCGAGATTGCTCGGCTGAGCGTGGCCGGCCTGCTGTTGTCATCGTTGACCGCGCTCTACATGACTGCCAGCACCTTCGGCATGATCCCTGAAGGCAGCGCCCCGGATTTCCCCAAGGGCGTCAGCGGCCAGACCGGCGCGGCGCCTGCCGCAATGCCGCTGCTGCAAGCCACGCCGGCGGCGGCGCTGCGCGAGTTGACCTTTCCATACCCCGGCGATCCCACCGATGTCTTCACGCTCAAGACCGCTGGCGGTGCGGGCTACGTGGATCAGGGCAATGGCGCGACGCTGATCTGGACCGAGGCAGGGATTTGGCCCCGGCTGACCGAAACCATCTACATGTTGCACACCGGTCAAGGCATGGCCTGGCTGGGGCTTGTCCTTGGGCTGATGGCGCTTGGCGTGCCGGTCATGGCCGCCAGTGGCGTCTTGCTCTGGCTGCAATCGCACCGGGCGCGGCCACGGATCAGGGGCAATGTGGCCGCCGCGCAGGCCGACACGATCCTGCTGGTGGGTAGCGAAGGCGGCAGCACCTGGGGCTTTGCCGCGACGCTGCACGCCGCGCTGAGCCGCGCGGACCACAAGGTTCACACCGCAACGATGTCACAGTTTGCGCCTCTGCGTTACAAGCGGGCCGAACGGGTGATCGTTCTCGCGGCCACTTACGGCGATGGCGTTGCCCCGGCCTCGGCCAAGGGGTTTCTGGAACGGCTGGCCGCCCTGCCGGAGCCTCCGGACATGCCTCTGGCGGTGCTGGGGTTCGGTGACAGGCAGTTCCCGAAATTCTGCGCCTATGCTGCCGATGCGGCCCGCCTGGCCGAAGAAAAAGGCTGGACGCCGCTGATGCCGATGGCAAATGTTGACCGCCAGTCGCCGCAGGAATTCGCCCGCTGGGGGCGTGAACTGGGCGCCGTACTGGGCCATCCGCTGGAGTTGTCGCACAGTCCCGCGATACCGCGCAGCCACAGGCTAACCCTGATCTGGCGGCGCGACTATGGCGCCGACATGCAGAGCCCGGCCGCGATCCTGCGCTTTGCCCTGCCCACGCCCGGGCTGATGGCCCGGCTGGCGGGGCGCGGTCTGGGGCGATTTGCCCCCGGCGAGCTGCTGGGCATCCTGCCCGACGGATCTCCCGTGCCGCGGTTCTATTCCCTGGCTTCCGGGCGCGGCGACGGTTTTCTGGAAATCTGCGTCAGCCGCCATCCCGGCGGGCTTTGCTCGGGCCACTTACTGCGGCTGCGGCCCGGTGACCATGTAGAGGGCTTCATCCGCCGCAATAGCGGTTTCAAGCCGGCACGGGGAAGCAGGCCGGTCATTCTGATCGGCGCGGGCACCGGAATCGGCCCGCTCGCCGGCTTTGCGCGCAGCAATGCCGCACGCCGACCCATGCATCTCTATTTCGGGGCACGGCATCCGGGCAGCGATCTGTTCTACGGACCCGAAATGCAGGACTGGCAGGCGGATGGACGCCTTGCCTCGGTCACCACGGCTTTTTCCCGGATGGGCACGCGCGCCCATGTGCAGGACGCGCTGCGCAATGACGGCGAACACATTGCCCGCCTGATCGCGGGCGGCGCGCAGGTGCTGGTCTGTGGCGGGCGCGACATGGCGGCGGGCGTTGCAGATGCGCTGGCTGACATTCTGGCGCCGCAGGGGCTGACACCTGCCTTGCTGACAGCTGAGGGACGTTATGCCGAAGACACCTATTGATCCTGTGCGCCACGCGCTGAATGGCCCCACAATGGGCACCCGCTGGTCGGCGACTTTTCAGGCGCCGTCGATAGCGGATGTGGCGGCGGTCGAGGCGGCACTGGCCGAGACGGTGGATCTGGTGGACCGCCAGATGTCGACATGGACGCCCGCCAGCGACCTGATGCGGATCAACGCGGCCCCCGCGGGGCAATGGCTAGCGGTGCCGGCGGAGATGAAGGAAGTTCTGGCGATGGGGCTGGAGATCGGGCAAATGTCGGACGGCGCATTTGACATCGGAATGGGCGATGTCGTTACAGCCTGGGGCTTTGGCCCGCGTCAAGTGGACACAGAAGCGATCCGCGCCGAATTGGGCAAGCCCCGAACCCCGGCGCATCACTGCCTGGAGTTGGACCCCGAAGCGCCAAGGCTTCGCAAACATGGCGCCATCGCATTGGATCTGTCGGGCATCGCCAAGGGCTATGCCGTGGACCGCATGCTGGCCGCGCTTCGCCGTTTCGGAATCGAAAACGCGCTTGTCGGCCTCGACGGCGAGATGCGCGCGTGCGGCGTGCGCCCCGATGCAAACGCGTGGACTATTGCCATCGAACGGCCCGACCGCGAGGCCCGTGCGCCACATTCCATCATCGAACTGGCCGATTGCGCCGTGGCAACCTCGGGCGATTACCGGCACTGGATCGAGGTCGGCCACAGGCGACTGTCGCATACCATGGACCCTGTTCGCCGCTGTCCGCTGGCGGACTCGCCCGCCTCCGTGACTGTTCTGGCCCGGACCTGCATGCAGGCCGATGCGTGGGCAACCGCGCTGATGGTCAAAGGGGGCTTGGAGGGGGCGGCAATGGCCCGTAGGCTGAACATGAACGCTCTTTTTCTGCTGCGGGACCGGCAGCGTTCAAGCGAGATACGGACCGGGCCACTGTTCACCGCAGCACCCCGGATTCAAGATCAACCCACCGAGGGTTTGCAAGAATGATGACGTCGAGTTTTCAGGATCGTTTGAATGTCGTTTTGGTGGCAATTGCGCTGGCCGGGCTTGCCTTGGGCCTGTCGTTGTGGGCTGCAGGACAGCCCGGATTGGCCGATATCGCGTGGGTCGCCGGTGTCGTCCCGGTACTGGCCGCGCTGGCAATCGAAATTGTCCGCAGTCTGGCGCGGGGCGATGTCGGGCTGGACATCGTCGCCGCCCTGTCGATGACCGCAGCGCTGATCTTTGGCGAAACGCTGGCGGCGGCGGTCGTCGCCCTGATGTATTCCGGCGGCACGTTCCTCGAAAGTTTTGCCGAGCGCCGCGCCCGCCGCGAGATGAGCGATCTTTTGTCGCGCGTGCCGCGATCCGCAACGCGGCATGAAAACGGCGCATTGGTCGAGGTCGATCTGGACGACATCGCGCCGGGCGATCTGCTGTTGATCAGGCAGGGCGACATCGCCCCGGTAGACGGCACCGTGGAGAGCGATGGCGCAGTCCTGAACCAGTCCGCCCTGACCGGCGAGGCGATGCCGGCCCGCCTTTCGCGCGGCGCGGGCGTGATGAGCGGTTCGACCAATGCCGGCGATGCGTTTGATCTGTGCGCCACCCACCGGGCCGCCGACAGCACCTATGCCGGGATCGTCCGGCTGGTCGAGGCGGCACAGAAATCCAAGGCGCCGATGGTGCGGCTGGCCGACCGCTATTCTCTGGTTTTCCTCGTGGTGACGATAGTGATCGCCACCGCCGCGTGGTGGTTCAGCGGCGATCCCATTCGCGCGGTCGCCGTGCTGGTCGTGGCCACGCCCTGCCCGTTGATCCTGGCCGTTCCGGTCGCGCTGGTGGCCGGCATGTCGCGCGCCGCGCATTACGGCGTGCTGATCAAGGGGGCCGGCCCGCTGGAGGCGATGGCACGGATCACGACGCTGATCCTGGACAAGACCGGCACGCTGACCGACGGGCGCCCAAAGATCGTGGCCATCGAGCCCCAATCGGATCTGACCGAAGACGAAATACTGCTCTTTGCCGCCGCGCTTGATCAGGCGTCCAAACATCCCATCGCCCAGGCCATCGTGGCTTCCGCGCAGGAGCGGGACTTGAACCTTCCCGTTCCGGGCGATCCGGTCGAGACGCCGGGCGCGGGCATCACCGGGATGGTGGATGGCCACCGCGTCGCCGTGGGTGGCGCGGATTTTGTCATCCGGCAGGTCGGCTCTGGCCACATAGATCATCCCGCCAGGACCGAGGCCGAGGTGACGGTGGCCGTTGCCGTCGATGGCCGCCTGGTCGGCTACTTGGTCATGGCGGACATGCTGCGCAGCGGCACGGCCGGTTTTCTGGCCGGGCTGCGCCGGATTGGACTTGGACGCATCCTGCTGGCCACGGGCGACCGGCAGGCGGTTGCGGATGGCGTCACCGAAGGGCTGGATCTGGACCTTGTCCACGCGCAGATGACACCGGATCAAAAGGTGCAGCTGGTCCTGTCCGAGCGCGAGCGCGGCCCGGTGATGATGGTCGGCGACGGCGTGAACGACGCCCCGGCGCTGGCGGCTGCCGATGTGGGAGTGGCGATGGGCGCGCGCGGAACGGCGGCGCCCGCCGAGGCAGCGGATGTGGTCCTGCTGGTCGACCGGCTGGACCGCCTGCTGCCGGGGCTGGAGGTAGCACGCGGCGCGCGGCGGATCGCGCTGGAAAGCGTGATCGCGGGTATCGGGCTATCCATCATCGGCATGATCGCCGCGGCCCTGGGGTATCTCAGCCCGGTTGAGGGCGCGCTCCTGCAAGAGGTGATCGACGTCGCGGTGATCCTGAACGCGCTGCGGGCGCTGCGGATCGTCCCGGCGGACGCAAATTGAAACCCTGCGCGCTCAGGCAGCCCCGAGCGATGGCCGCGCCCTGCCCCCTTACCGCAACGCAGACGCGGCTGCCTCCAGAGCCGGAACACCTGCGGGCCGCCGAATGTGGCCGCCCCCGACGGGACCTCACAAACACGCCATAGGAGACGCCAAGCGGTGGCGGGCACCTTGGAATGATGACGAAAGCATTTCGCCTTTAACCTGAGACATCAGACGGAGGCAAAACGCGCGCAACGCTGTACAGCGGGCGGCTGACCCCGCCCGCTGCCGCCGGTGTCAAAGCCCGTATTGTTCGCGCGCGTAGTTGCCAAGACCCACGGCGTCCAACTTGCCCAGAGGAGCGAGGAACGTCACCTGTATCACGCCCGGCGCGCGTCCGATTTCAATCGCGCCATTCACCGTCGCCCGGTTGCGAATCTCGGCCACGGTCACGTCCAGCAGCCTGGCAGCCCGCGCCAGGCCGTTTTCGATGGCGTCATTGAGGTTTGCGGCTGTTCCGATGACGGAAATCGGCGCCAGGGGCTCAATGTCGGTCACGCCCCACCTGGCCGCCAGACGTTCGCCCTTGGCCTTTTCCTCGGCGCTGAATGGCTTGGCCATCGGCGGCAGATCCTCTACCAGCGGGAACAGCACCGGCCCATCCAGCGGATAATCCTTTACCACCTCGACCTGCAAGGTCACGCTGCCCGACACGTCCATCGTATGACCGGCAATCTCGCCATCGCCCTGCCCCGCGTGCATGTCGCCCATATAGACACCCGCGCCCTTCACCTTGACCGGGCAGACCAGAATGGCCCCGGCGCGCACCGCGTCGATATCCATGTGGCCGTCGGTCTTGTGCTCGGCCAGTTGCTCGGCAGTGATGCCGTAGTCATGCGGCGCCCCCACAAGGAACGCGCCGAAATCGCCCGCATTGTGGCTGTCAGGCATCGGCATCGACGGACAGGTCCCCAACTGTCCCATGAAGGGGCGCATGCGCACCAGCGTGCCCGGCATGTCCGAGGGCGCATAGTTCAGGATGGAATGCTGGCGGCTGGCGTCCGGCAGCGCCGAATAGTGGTCGGCCTGCATCGCAATCGTCTCGGCCGCCGCTTTGGACAGGGTCAGGCCGACGCTGTGGGTGTCGTCAAAGGTGACAGTATAGCCATGCACGATCTCGAACGGGGTCACAGCATTGCCGCAGGCATCACATTTCACGGACTGCCCGCCGACCCCCTCGATATGCGTCTCTGGCCAGACCGTGTCGCACACCGGGCAGCGCGCGGCGACGTAAGGATCGCCCAGACAGAACCCCTCGGGCGAGCTGTCATGGCCCGACGCCGTGGCGATGGAGGTCACGGTAATGTCGCGGATGCGTATGGCAACGCCGTCGCCCACCTCGGCCCCGTCGACATGGACCGGCTGCGTTACCTCATGCCCGCCGCGCAGGCGCGGCGTGATCATCGGCCCCCAGCATCCCGGCGCGGTATTGGCGATGATGGTGCCACCATCCTCGACCGGGCCCAGCATTGGGGCGTTCGGGTCCAGAACGCTGTTGGTGAATTCATCCACGACAACGCTGCGGCGCGCGCTATGATCTGTCTTGCTACCGTCCGCCATGATATCCTCCGCCATGTTGCTATTTCCTTATTCAAACTTAGTTTACAATTCCCGGCACGCAAGCCGCGTTTGTGATCGCAATCGCGACCAGCGGAAAGCACCTGGGCCAACGAAGGCAGATGATATGGAAATGAATACTGACTTTTCGCAGCGCATCGTCGTGCATTCGGCAGATCTTCCCTGGCAGCCATCGCCCTCGCCCGGGGTCGAGCGGCGCATGCTGGACCGGATCGGCGGCGAGGTCGCGCGCGCGACCAGCATCGTACGCTTTGCGCCCGGCCACAGCTTTGCGCCGCATACCCATGGCGGCGGCGAGGAATTCGTTGTGCTGGAGGGCGTCTTTCAGGACGAGCATGGCGATTACCCGGCGGGCACCTACGTGCGCAATCCGCCGACGTCCCGCCACACGCCCCGCTCGGACGAGGGCTGCACCATTTTCGTCAAGCTGTGGCAGTTCGACCCCGAGGATCGCGATCAGTTCCGCAAGGGTATGCAGGACGGGCTGGCATCAGCCAGCAATGGCGTGCAGCGCGCCGAGTTGCACCGGGACGCGCACGAGGTCGTCAGCTATTATCAGTTGGACCCCGGCGCGGCGCTGGACACAGGCGCGCCGGGCGGCATCGAGGTGCTGGTGCTGGACGGGTCGGTGACCGAACGGGGCGACGTTCTGCTCAAGGGATCGTGGCTGCGCCTGCCCGAAGAACAGCCTCTGGCGGCGGTCGCGGGCGCTGAAGGCGCGGCGCTCTGGATCAAGACCGGGCATCTTCGCCATGTCGCGGCGCCCGATGTTTGAAGGATTGCACGGCGCCCCGCTGCGCTGAAGATTACTACCTCGAAACGATGGCGACGAAAAATGCACCGCCGTGGCAAGCGGTGCAACCCCCGGCTCTACCGCGCCGGCGCCTGCCGTATATATTTCCACGCAACCGCAGAGATGCCCGCCCAGACCGCGATCCGCAGCGTCATTGCACCGACGGTGCGCATCTCATACGCGCCGCCTTGTTGGATGTGCAGGCCAAAGGCCAACATCACCAGAAACGTCACCGCCAGTATCGCGAGCGAGATCCAGACCGCAGACCGCTCGCGCCGAAACAGACCGATACCGGCAAGCATATAGGCGAAGCCTGCCATAAAATTGAACCGCAGTACAAACGGTACGACGTCACCCATCGCCGCGCGCGCCTCGTCGCTGCCGAACAGCGCCCGACCGCCGGAGAGGACCGTAAGCGCCCCGAACACAATGGCCACACCTGCCGCGATCCGCAGTGCGCGACTGCCTGGGTTTGCCTTTGTCATGTCATTTATCCTCGGCTGTCTCTCAGTCGTCCGCCGCGCAGGTTGAACGTGCTGGCGTTTTGTTCGGTGGCCAGATTGCGCACATGCTTGGTTTCGACGCCAGCGCGCTTACTGTCGCAGTACCGCTGCCCAGAACGGCCTGCGGGCGGATCGTCGTCCGGGTTACGCAACGATCGGCGGCAGCCTGCCTTCCGACAGCCGTCTAATCCGGCACCTTCTTGACGAATTGCGATTTCAAACTCATCTGCCCGAATGTGGGGATTTTGCAGTCGATGTCGTGATCCCCATCGACCAGCCGGATGCCGCGCACCTTGGTCCCGACCTTCACCACAGACGACGAGCCCTTGACCTTGAGATCCTTGATCACCGTCACAGTGTCACCATCTTGCAGTATGTTGCCGACACTGTCGCGCACATCGCCAGCGGCGTCGGACTGCGCCTCCGACGACCATTCGTGGCCGCATTCGGGGCACATGAGAAGCGTATCCGCCTCATAGGTATAGACGGACGCACATTCGGGGCATGGGGGCAGATTCTGGGTCATGTTCTGCATATAGACGGCTCGCGCGCTCCTGACCAGCGGCTGATCGGCCTGCGCGAGGCTACCCGCGCCGTGCTGAATGGGCGCGGGCGCCGGTCATCGCCGCCCCGCGAGCTGCCACCAGCAGCGCTGCGTGCTGGCCGGAGACTGGCCGCGCGGCAGACCGGTAGCATTCGAGGCAGCCTGTCCGCAGACCTGCTGTCACACCATATCCTTCAGACGGCCCAGACGCACCCCATGCAGCAACATGACCGTGTCGGCCTCCTGCGGCTCGAACCCCAGCCGGTCATAGACAGCACGCGCGCCGGGATTATCCTCGTATACCGTGAGTTTCAGGAAACGTGGCGCGCCCCAGATGGTCTGGTTCAGTGCGGCGGACAGCAGGCGCCGACCCATGCCGGTGCCGCGCGCGGCCTCGGCCACCCACAGGTCGCTGACATAGAGACCCGTGCCGCCGTGGATCGTGGAGAAAACCGGCATCGCCAGCAACGCAGCAGTACTATCCTCGGCCATCAGGCCCAGCGCGAAGGGGTGCGCTCCAAAAAGAGCCGCGCCCAGCGCGTCCCCATCGGCGCGATGCGCATCGCCCAGATGGTTCGACAGATGGCGCAGGCCTGCGTGGAACGCGGGCAAGGTTTCGGGCGTGACGATCTGGATTGCCGCACTCATTGGATGGCCGTCGCGTCGCCGCCCTTCAGGTGCAGCATCGCGCGCGCCTCGCCGGGGGTGGCGATGTCGCGCCCCAGATCCTCGACGATGCGGCGGATTTTGGTGACCTGCTCGGCATTGGTTCTGGCCAATGTCCCGCGCGAGATCATCAGCGAATCCTCCAGGCCGACGCGCACGTGCCCGCCAAGAATGGCCGACATGGTGATCAGCGGCATTTGATGGCGACCTGCCGCAAGCACGGAAAAGGTATAGCTATCGCCAAACAGCTTGTCGGCAATCGCCTTCATGTGAGTCAGGTTTTCAGGGTCCGGGCCGATGCCGCCCAGCACGCCGAATACGAACTGGATGAACAAAGGCGCCTTTGCCAGCCCGCGATCCACGAAATGTTTCAGCATATAGAGGTGACTGACGTCGTAGCACTCAAACTCGAACCGCGCGCCGCGCTTGTCGCCCATCTGGTGCAGCACATGCACCATGTCGCGCGGTGTGTTCTTGAAGATCAGATCGTCGGAATTCTCAAGAAACGGTTTTTCCCAGTCATGTTTCCAGTCCGTGATCCGCTCGGCGGCAGGATAAAGCGCGAAATTCATCGTGCCCATGTTGAGCGAGCACATTTCCGGCTCGGCCTGCATGGGCGCGGCCAGGCGCTGCTCCAGCGTCATGGTTGCGCTGCCTCCGGTGGTCAGGTTCAGCACCGCGTCGCAATTCTGCTTGATGCGCGGCAGGAAGGCGTTGAAATGCTCGGGGCTGGCCGAGGGCCGCCCATTCTCAGGATCGCGCGCATGCAGGTGCAGAATCGCCGCGCCGGCCTCGGCGGCGCCGATGGATGCTTCGGTGATCTGATCGGCGGTGATCGGCAGATGGGGCGACATCGACGGCGTGTGGATGGACCCGGTGATCGCGCAGGTGATGATGATCTTCGACATATCCTATTCCGCCGCCAATTTGGGCATTTCGGCCATGAATTGCGCCAATGAGCGGTCCAGCATGTCGGTCATCTCGTCCAGTTGCGCCTCGGTCACGATCATCGGCGGGCAGACGAGGAAATGATCGCCCGACGTGCCGCCCCGCGTGCGGCGCGAATAGATGATCAACCCGTTGTCATAGGCGATATCGACCAGCCGGCTATGCGCGTTCAGCCCCTTGGGCAGCGGCGCTGTGGTGCCGCGATCCGCCATCAGTTCGAACGCGGTCAGCAGACCCTTGCCGCGCACGTCGCCGATCAGTGGATAGCGCTGCATCAGGCCGCGCAGCCGTTCGGCCAACTTGTCGCCCATCTTGGCGGCGTTGCTGACCATATCCTGCCGGGCAATCTCGTCCAGAACAGCGGACCCAGCCGCGCAGGCCAGCGGGTTGCCGGCATAGGTGAACCCGTGGATGAACCCGCCCGCGTTCATCACCGCATCGACCATGTCATCGCGCGCGATCATCGCGCCAAGAGGCGCGTAGCCGGCGCCAAATCCCTTGGACAGACAAATGAGGTCGGGCGCGGTATCCCAATGTTCAGCGCCGAAAAACGCGCCTGTGCGCCCGCCGCCTGTCATCACCTCGTCATGTATCAAGAGCACGCCGTATTCGGAGCAAATCTCGCGGATGCGCTGCATATAGCCCAGTGGCGGCACCAAAGCCCCGGTAGAGGCGCCGCCGACAGGTTCGACGATGAAGGCCATGACCGTTTCCGGCCCCTCGTCGAGGATCTTCTGCTCCAGCAGGTCGGCGTAATACCAGCCTGTTGCCGCATCATCAGGATCGAGCCCATCCAGATAGGCGCGCGGCGCGGGGATTTTCGGCATCCGCTGCATCATCGGATCAAACGGCGCCGTCATCGTCGACATGCCGGTAATGGCCAGCGCGCCCAGCGTGCAGCCGTGATAACTGGGAAAGCGGGAGATCACCTTGAACCGCTGCGCCTGTCCTTGGGTCAGCACGTATTGGCGCGCCAGCTTCAGACAGCTTTCCACTGCCTCCGACCCGCCGGAGACAAAGAACACCTTGTTCAGATTCTCAGGCGTCAACGCCACGATCTTCTGCGCCAGATCCTCCGATGCGTCCGTCTGGAAATGCAGGCGATAGCCGAAAGTGGATTTCTCCATCTGCGTACGCATCGCGCCCAGAACGGCAGGGTTGGAGTGGCCAATATTGGACACCATCGCGCCGGACGAGCCGTCGATGTAGCGTTTGCCATGGACGTCATACATATAGATGCCGTCCGCCCGGTCCAGCACGGGGCGGGGCGATTTCGTCTGGTAAAAAAGGTTAGACATATTATGCCCTTAGCGGCTGAGGTGTTTGCGCAGGAAATTCTTGGTGCGCTCTTCCTCGGGGTTCTGGAAAATGACGTCGGGCGGGCCTTCCTCGACCACGACGCCCCGATCCATGAACAGCACGCGGTCGCAAACGCTGGCGGCGAAATCCATCTCATGGGTAACGATGATCATGGTCATATGCTGCTCGGCCAGCTTTTTCATCACAAGGTTCACTTCCTCGACCAGTTCGGGGTCCAGCGCTGATGTCGCTTCGTCAAACAGCATCACCTTGGGCTTCATCGCCAGCGCGCGGGCAATCGCCACGCGCTGTTTCTGTCCACCCGACAGACGCGAGGGGAAGACGTCGATCTTGTCCGACAGGCCGACATGGGCCAGCTGCTCCTCGGCCAGCTTGTTCGCGTCGGCCGTGGACATACCCTTGAGCATCTTGGGCGCCAGCGTGATGTTGTCGCGCACGTTAAGATGGGGAAACAGGTTGAAGTGCTGGAACACCATGCCGATGTCCTGCCGCACCTGATTGACGTGCTTTTCATACTGGCGATGCGGCAGCTTCTTGTTGATCTGCACGCCCTCCAGCCAGACCTCGCCCGAACTCAGGGGGTCAAGCTCGTTGATGGCGCGCAGCAGCGTGGATTTGCCCGAGCCTGACGGACCGATGATGGCAACGATCTGGCCACGCTCGACGGTCAGATTAATATCCTTTAGCACCTCAAGCGAGCCAAAGCTTTTCGCGGCGTGGCGGATTTCGATGAAGGGGGTATCGGTCATGAAAGTCTCCTTACCGCTGGGCCGCGATGCGGCGCTCAAGGCGGCGCAATCCGGCCTCAAGGCACAGGTTGATGACGTAATAGAGTGCGGCGACGGTTATGTAGAATTCGAACGGGCGATAGGTGCGGCTGATCGCCTGCTGCGCCGACAGGGTCAACTCGGCCACGCCGATGACGGACACCAGTGCGGAATCCTTGAGCAGCGCGATCATGTTGTTACCCATCGGGGGCACCACCGCCTGCACCGCTTGTGGGATCACGATCCGGCGCAGCGTCTGGCCCCGCGACAGGCCCAGAGTGCGCGCGCCCTCGTACTGCCCCTTGTCCACCGACAGGATCGACGCCTGGATCAGCTCGGAATTATAGACCGCGAAATGCAGGCCCAGCCCGATGACGCCGGCAACAAAGGCCGGCAGGTCGATGCCGATCTGGATCAGGCCGAAATATATCAGGAACAGTTGCAACAGCAGCGGCGTGCCCATGAACAGCCACGCAAACAGGCGGAATGGCAGGCGGACCACCCAGTGACCGTAAAGCGCGATGACGGCAAAGACGATCCCGCCGAAGAAGCTGAGCAGACCGGCCCCGATGGTGATGGCAATCGTCCAGACCATGCCGAGCAGAAGCATGCCCCAGTAGCCGGGGACGACGGTGAAATCAAGACCCATGGCGGCCTCCTGTCAGCGGTGCGGTGGGGATTGCAGGGACCGAAACGCTCATGAAATGCGCGCCCTGCGGTCCAGCCAGTTGATGCCCTGCCCGACCACATAGATGAAGATCATGTAAAGAACGCCGGCCATCAGGAACATCTCGAACGGCTTGTAAGTCGACCCGATGAACCGCTGCGCGGTCTGGGTCAGCTCGATCACCGAAATCGGCGCCAGCAGCGCGGTGCCCTTGATCAGCGCGTTGATATTCACGCCCAGCGGGCGGATCATCATGCGCGCGGCCTGCGGCAGAACCACCTTGCGCATCGTCTCCCACTTGCTCATGCCCAGTGTACGCGCCGCCTCGGTCTGGCCGCGATCAACCGACAGGATGGCGCCGCGGATCGTCTCGGTCATGTAGGCGCCGATATTGACACCCAAGGCGATCGTACCGGCCGTGAAGGCATCCAGCTGAATGCCGATCTGCGGACCGCCAAAATAGAGAATGAACACCTGGATCAGCGCCGGCGTGCCGCGAAACAGGCTGACATAGGTCGCCGCAATCCAGCGCAACGGCGCCAGCCGTGACATGCGCATCGCCGCACCCACCGCGCCGCAGGCAAGGCCCAGCAAGCAGGTCAGGACCGACAGCTGCACCGTGACCAGCGCGGCTTGCAGGAAGAAGGGGTAAACCCGCAGCATCAGCTCGATATCCAAGCGAAATCTCCTGTGATGGGGGCGCCGGACGGCACGGCGCGGCAGTCAGGCAAGGAGCCGGGGCGATCGGGTCCCGCTCCGGCCTGCCATGTCGGGCCCGCCGGACAATGCCCGGCAGGCCAGCACGATTTAGCGGATGTCGCCGCCGACCCACTCGTTCGCGAGTTCCATGTAGGTGCCGTCTTCCATCATGCTGTCCAGCGCCTCCTGCATGGCGGCCTGAAGCTCGGGGTTGTCCTGACGGATGGCTATGCCGGCCGGGAACGCCTCGGCGTCGGGCGCCGGGATTTCGGCCAGATCGTACTGGCCCGATTTCATCGCCAGCAGGACCGGGATCGAATCGTTGATGACAACGTCGATACGTCCGTTCGTCAGCTCCAGCAGCAGTTCGGGCAGGCCCTTGTAGGTCTTGACGTTGTAGCCCTGCTCGCGCGCCCACTCGTCATGCGTCTCGCCCAGCGTCAGGCCGACGGTGACATCGGGATCATTCAGTTGATCCAGCGACGTGATGTCCGACCCCGCGACGGTAAAGAACGCGCGCTTGGTGTTGTAGTAAGGGCCGACGAAGTCGATGACCTTGTCACGCTCCTCGGTAATGGACATCGAGCCGACGACCGCATCGAACTTGTTCGCGATGAGGCCCCCGATGATGCCGTCCCACGCGGTGGTGACGATTTCCGTCTCCAGCCCCATGCGCTTGGCAATCTCGGTGCCGATGGCCGGATCGAAGCCCACGACTTCGTTATTTTCATTCACGAAGTTGAAAGGCGGATACTGGCCCGTCATCGCGATGCGCAGAACGCCAGCCTCCTTGATCGCCTCCAGATCGTCGGCGAATGCGGGCTGCGTGATCATCGCACCCAGCAGCGCGGCGCTGCCCATCAGGACCGTGCGGCGCATCATCTTGGCAATCATTGTCATATTCGGTTTCTCCCGTTGAATATTGTCTGTTTCAGGCTGCGGCACCCGGCAGGTGCGCTCTTTGGGCCTTGCCATGAGGTTTGCACAGGCACCAATCATCATGCAAATAGATAAAGCCAATGGCCCGGATTGAGAGAATCAATGATGCGCCCATATGAACAACGCTTTGTCTGGAATCTGGACTGGAACCTGCTGCGCACCTTCATGGTGATGGTCGAACAGGGCGGAATCACCCCCGCCGCCACCTTTCTGGGGCTCAAGCAGCCGACCATCAGTTCCGCGCTCAAGCGGCTTGAGGCGCAGGTGGGCAAGCGGCTGGTCAACCGGTCGTCGACGCATTTCAGCGTGACGCCGATGGGCGAGGTTCTGTATCGCGAAACCAGCACGATCTTCGGGTCGGTCATGCAACTGCCCATATTGCTGAGCGGCGCCGAGGATGCCGTGACCGGCCAGATCGCCATCGCACTGGCCAGCCATATCGCGTGCCCGCATTTCGACGCCGTTCTGGAGCGGTTCAACACCGCCCATCCTGACGTGACCTATACGCTCAGCATCAATGAGAGCGAGGAGGTCATCACGCGGGTCGAGCAGAACCGCGTGTCGTTCGGGATCTGCCTTGTGTCGCACAAGCGGCCCAAGCTGGAATACCGCGTGCTCTACCGCGAATATTTCGGCCATTACTGCGGACCGGGGCATCGCCTCTTCGGCAGGACCGGGCTGAAACTGTCCGATCTTGCGGACGAGGTGGCCGTGTCCTTTCAGACCGACAGCAGCGCCGGGCCGCTGTTCGAACTGGCGGGCCTGCGCGCGCGGGCGGGTATGCGCTCGGAGCTCAAGGGCGTGTCGTCCAGCCTGTCCGAGGTGCGGCGCATGATCATGTGCAATGTCGGCATCGGCGCCCTGCCCGTCCATGTCGCGGCGCGCGATGTTGCCGCCGGGCGCTTGTGGCAATTGCCGCCCAGCACGAATCTGCCTGCCATCGACATTCACGTCGTCACCAATCCCGCGCGCAGCCAGAACCGCGCCGAGGCCGTGCTGTCACGGATGCTGGTCGACGAAATTGTCGGCACCCCCCTGTCCGAGCGGTCCTATTCGTGACCGGTCGGCCCACGTGCGGCGTTGACACCGTCGCCGCTCGGCCTACTAGTTACCGCAACCCCCCGGGAGGGATTTCTATGACCAACAGGACACTTCTGCTGACCGGCGCCAGCCGGGGTATCGGGCACGCGACGGTAAAGTCGTTTCAGGCGGCCGGCTGGCGCGTTCTGACCGTGTCGCGCACCGCGTTCGACACGCGCTGCCCCTGGCACGCGGGCGCCACCGATCATTTTCAGGGCGATCTGGCCGATGCGGGCGCGCGCGCCGATCTGGTCGCGCGGGTGCGCGAAACACTGGGCGGCACCGGCCTGGGCGCCATCGTCAACAATGCCGGAATATCGCCCAAGGGCGACCGCGGCACCCGCATGGGCATCGCCGATACCGCCGATGAGGTCTGGCACCAAGTGCTGAATGTCAACCTGATCGGCCCTGCCGCCCTGATGCGCGACCTCATGCCGGAGCTTCAGCAGGCACAGGGGACGGTGGTAAATGTCGGCTCAATCGTCGGCAGCCGCGTGCACCCCTTTGCGGGCGCCGCCTATGCCTGCTCCAAGGCGGCGCTGGCAGCGTTGACGCGCGAGGCGGCGGCAGAATTCGGACCCCGCGGCATCCGCACCAACATGGTCACACCCGGCGAGATCGAGACGGAAATCCTGTCCCCCGGCACCGAGGAGATCACCCGCACCATTCCGCTGCGCCGCCTTGGCCAGTCCGAAGAGGTCGCACGCGTGGTACTGTTCCTGTGCTCCGCCCAGGCATCCTACGTCAACGGCGCGTCCATCGACGTTAACGGCGGCCAGCACGTCTGAGCCACCAGATGCGCCGCGGTCCCCGGGGGAGCGGCTAGAGCCCCGTCTCCAGCCGGTCCAGCACGCGCGCCAGCATCGCATCGCACGCGTCCAACTGTGCGGCGTCGATGAATTCATCCGGTTTGTGCCCTTGCGCCATATGCCCCGGCCCGCAGACCGCCGTGGCCATGCCGAGGCGGTTGTGGAACAGCCCCCCCTCGGTGCCGAAGGCGACCTTGATCGCGGGATCATCGCTGCCTGTCACATCACGCAGAAACGCGACAATGGCGGACTCCGGGTTCGTCTCAAGGCCGGGATAAGTGTTGGTTTCAGCAAAATCGATGGCGACATGCGGATGGCTGTCGCGATAAGGCGCGACGATCTGCGCTGCGTCCCCGGCAAGGTCCGCGACGATGCTGGCAGGATCATCCGCCGCGATATTGCGAATCTCGAAATCCAGCGTGCAGTGATCTGGCACGATGTTCAACTGCACACCGCCGTGCATGATGCCCGCGTGAAGCGTGGTGTAGGGGATCGAATACGACTCGTCGCGGGCACCATTTGCGGCGATATCGGCCTGCCTTGCGCGCAGGCGGGCCATGAAATCGGCGCCCAGATGCAGCGCATTGATCCCCTCGGGCGCAAGGGCCGAGTGGCTGGCATGGCCGGTGCAGGTGGCGCGCAGGGCCGTCTTGCCCTTGTGGCCGGTGGCAATCTGCATTCCCGTCGGCTCGCCCACGATGCACAGCGCGGGGCGGATGCTGCGCGGCTCCAGCGCGTCGATCAGGCTGCGCACGCCGACGCAGCCGATTTCCTCGTCATAGGAAAAGGCCAGATGCAGCGGTGTTTTCAGATCGCGCGTCGCGGCCAGCCGGGCAGCATGAATGGCGGCGGCGACAAATCCCTTCATGTCCGCCGTGCCGCGCCCGTAGTATCGTGCCCCATCGCGGCGCATGCTGAAAGGATCGCCCGACCAAACCTGACCTTCGACCGGCACCACATCGGTATGACCCGACAGCATCACGCCGGGGCGATCGCGTGGGCCGATGGTGGCGAAAAGGTTGGCGCGCGCGCCGTCCTTCGTGCCGACCGTCTCGAACTGGACGCCAACATCACTCAGAAGCGCAGCGATATACGAGATCAGATCCAGATTGGGCGTCCGGCTGATGCTGGGAAAGGCGATGAGCCGGTCAAGGATGTCCAGGGTTTTCATTCCCCTAGGTGTCCCCCGGCACGACGCCGCAGGGCGGCTCGGGCGGGTTGGCGCGCGGCTGTGATGGCCCCCGTCGAATGTCCCGGCGATCGGCTTTGGCGCTGCTCCGGACGGTCGCATGATACGCGTTCAGCAGACGCGCGTCCGAAAGACGCATCGTGTCGTAAATCATGTATTTTGCCCCGGACTGGCCAGACGGGGCGCGATGCGGCCGCTGAGATATTGTGCAAAATCGTAATTCGGCCGCTCCAGATGCGACAGGTGGCCCGGCGCGGCAAAGGTCGAGCACAGACCGCGATAAACCTTTTCGGTGCAGCCGCGATCCTCGACATTGACTTCGTCCAGCAGGGTTTTCAACTGTTCGAACAGCGGCGCGGCCTCGGGATCGGCGGCGTGGTGGCGCGACATGCCGCCGCCGAACGTGATGCGCACCTTCCCCACGCCCTCGGGATGCAGGCTGAGATACCAGAAATACCCCGGCGTCAGCGTGATCAGCAGCGACGGGTAGATCGCCAGCAGAAAGGTGGTGCGCGCAGCGTCACCTGTCAGCGCGGTGTTCTTTTCGTGCGGCATCGCGATTTTGAAGGCCGCATCCTTGAGGATCGTGTGGTAATTGAAAGCCGGGCGCCCCTCGGGGCAGACCATTTCCTCCAGTTTGCTGAGGCCGCCGATCGTGCCGGCATGGCAGACCGGCAAGTGATAGCTTTCCATGAAATTCTCGGCCAGCACCTTCCAGTTCGTGTCCCAGACGTGGGTTTCGTGAAACGATTCGCGGTAGCCTTCCATATCGTAGCCCGCGATCATCTGCGCAACTTCGGCCAACTGCTGGGCCACGGGGGGCGCGTCGGGGTTCAGCGTGACGAACACCCAGCCCAGCCATTCCTCGCAACGGACCTTGGGCAGTTTGTACTGGTCCTTGCAGAAGCCTTCGTTCAGCGTCATGCCGGGCGCGCCGCGCAAGCTGCCATCCAGATTATAGGTCCACGCATGATAGGGGCAGACGATGGCGCGGGTGTTGCCGCGCCCGTGCAGCAGCGTCGACATACGGTGCAGGCAGACGTTGGACATGGCGCGCAAGTTGCCTTCGCGGTCGCGGATCACCGCGATGGGCTGGTTCGCCAGGTCGGTCGTCAAGTAGTCGCCGGGATCGGCCAGTGCATCGGCGCGGCCGACGCAGAACCAATCCCTTGCAAAGATGTGATCCAGCTCCTGTTGCAGAAACTCTTCGGAAGTATAAACCGATGGCGGCATCGCCCGCGCACCCTCGAATGGTTGCGATGCGTTTGCCATCAACTCGTCAATTGCGCGTGTCTCGTGTCCCATGGCTCGTCCTTTCGGGTCAGTGTGCCGCCGATGTCAGTTTCGGCGCAGTATAGCGCCGGACCAGCGTCCCGTCCCTTGCCTTTTTGGCTGGTGCGGGGCCTGCGCCGACAGGCGCCGATGCAAACTCAAGGCCTGGGCCACCACGCGGACGCACAAAAACGACGCGCCAATGTCGCAAATGGGCATTTTGCGGGTTGATCTGTGACCTCAGCAGGTTAGTGTCGCGCACCAATGCGGCCCGGCGCGCAGGAGCAGCCTTTCAGACCCCGCGTTCTGAACGGGGCGACTTCATATCCTGGGCGCTAAAACGCTTCGACCGGTCCGGCAACGCAGATGTGCCGACCACAACAGAATGAATGGAGGAGTAACACCAGATGAAACGCATTATTTACGGCGCCGCTTTTGCGGCCCTCGCGGCCCCCACGGCGGCCCTGGCACAGGAGCAGTGCGGCGAGGTCACGATCACGCAGATGAACTGGGATTCGTCGGCAATCGTCACGGCGGTTTCGAAATTCCTGATGGAGCAGGGCTATGGCTGTGACGTGACCGCAGTGCCGTCCGATACGACACCCGCCGTCACATCGCTGTCGGAGAACAACGAGCCTGACATCGTGACCGAGCTGTGGACGAATTCCACCGGCGATGTCTACAAGAAGATGAAGGCCGACGGCAAGATCGAGGAAGTCGGCAGCGTGCTGGATCCCGGCGGTGTCGAAGGCTGGTGGCTGCCCACCTATCTGGTCGAGGCGCATCCCGAACTGGCGACGATCCAGGGCGTGATGGAGAACCCCGAACTGGTCGGCGGCATGTTCAACAACTGCCCCGATGGCTGGGGCTGCCGCATCGCCAACGACAACCTGATCCGCGCCTTCGGGCTGGAAGACGCAGGGTTTGAAATCTTCAACCATGGCTCCGGCGAAACGCTCGGCACGTCCATGGCCTCGGCCTACCAGAACGAAGAGCCGTGGTTCGGCTACTACTGGGGCCCGACAACGCCGCTGGGCAAGTTCGACATGACCAGCATCGATCTGGGCGAATTTGACGAGGCGGCACATCTGGCCAACCAGAACGTCGATACACCGGATCCAAAGCCGTCATCCTTTCCCTCGGCCCCCGTCCTGACGATCGTGACCAAGGATTTCATGGAGGAGAAGCCTGACATCGCGGAATTGATGAGCAAGGTGACCTTCAAGACCGACACGATGAGCCAGATCCTCGCGTGGAAAGAGGAAAACAACGCCTCCAATGAGGAAGCGGCAGTTTATTTCCTGCAGAACAACCCCGACGAGTGGAAAAGCTGGATCAACGATGCCGCCGCAGAAAAGCTGGCGCCACTGTTGAAGTGATCGCATGCGGGTAGCGCCGCGCGCTCCCGCCCGACATTCGCAGAAATTGCGCCGAATGGGTGAGGCGCAGATAACCGACGGGGCCGGGTCTGCTGATCCGGCCCTGTTCCTGATTGAATCTGTTGAAATGGGCCGTGATCGACGGTCCGTATGAGGAATGCATGGCGACATACGATTTCATTTTCGATACGCTTGGTCTGAGAAACTGGTGCGGCCCAAGCGGCGAGGCCGAAGGCGGCATGACCTCCATGGCGCAACTGCTGGCGCAGGCCTCTGGCACCGAAATCGAGAAATCGCCTTGGGAGACCCCTTTTCCATCAATGGATGCGCTGCACGATGCCTGCCCGTCCTTTCCGCAATCGCGGGAACTGACCTCGGGACTGGAAGAGGGGTTTTTGTCGGTCAAGGATGCGCTCAAGGTCGTCGTTGATCCGCTGACCCAACCACTGAGCTGGGCGCTGAACAATGCGTTGTGGATCATGCAGTCCGTGCCATGGTTCATCATGATCCCGCTATTGATGCTGATCGCCTATGGCGTCAGCCGTTCGGCGAAGCTGGTCGGGTTGGTGGTGCTCTGCTTCGGCTTTCTGGCCTTTGTGGATTACTATGATTACACGATGCAGACGCTGGCGATCATCTTTGTCTGTGCGTTCATATGCGTTCTGTTCGGTGTGCCTATCGGCATTGCCATGTCGCGTAGTGACAGGGTTCAGCGCTCGATGATCCCCGTTCTGGACATGCTACAGACATTGCCGCCCTTCGTCTATCTGATCCCACTGATTTTCCTGTTTTCTGTAACCGAACCAAAGCTTTACGGAATTGCGATCATCCTTTACGCGATCGTGCCCGTTGTGCGCCTGACCGATCTGGGGATCCGTCTGGTCGACAAGGACGTGATCGAGGCGGCCGATGCCTTTGGCATGAGCCAGAGGCAAAAGCTGTTCAACGTCCAGATCCCCTTGGCGCTGCCGAACATCATGGCGGGCGTCAACCAGACCATCATGATGAGCCTGGCGATGGTCGTCATCGCCTCGCTGGTATCTGCCCCCGGTCTGGGTGTGCTGGTGCTGCGCGGCATCCGGTCGCTGGAGTTGGGTGTCGGGTTGCTGTCCGGTCTGGGTATCGTGTTGATCGCGATCATTCTGGACCGCGTGACCAAGGCGGCGCTGGCCCGCATCAACACAAGCCAATCATAAGGAGGTGACGGACATGAGCGATGCAGACATCAAGATTTCGATCCGCAATCTCTACAAGATTTTCGGCGACGCCCCCCTGCCCGCCCTGCAACATGTCAAGGACGGCATGGGCAAGACCGAACTGCTCCAGGCGCATGGCCATGTGTTGGGCCTGAATGACATCAACGTGGATGTGCCGACGGGCAAGACGACGGTCATCATGGGGCTGTCGGGGTCGGGCAAGTCGACCCTGATCCGGCACCTCAACCGCCTGATCGAGCCAACTGCCGGTGAGATCTGGGTCGATGGCGAGAATATCCTGAATTACAGCGACAGGCAGTTGCGCCACCTGCGGCAGCATAAAATGTCGATGGTGTTCCAGAAATTCGCCCTGTTTCCACATCGCACGGTCCTGCAGAACGCCGGGCTGGCGCCCTCTGTCGAGGGTCAAAGGGAACGCAACTACGCCGATGAGGCGCGCAAATGGCTGGATCGGGTCGGCCTGCATGGACAGGGCGACCAGTATCCGCATCAGTTGTCCGGCGGAATGCAGCAGCGCGTCGGCATCGCACGGGCGCTGACCAGCAATTCCGACATCATGCTGATGGACGAGGCGTTTTCGGCACTGGACCCGCTGATCCGCACGGACATGCAAAACCTGTTGATCGAATTGCAGGACGAGTTGCACAAGACGGTCGTCTTCATCACACATGATCTGGACGAAGCGCTCAAGCTGGCGGATCATCTGGTGATCCTGAAGGACGGGTTTGTCGTCCAGCAGGGCGAGCCGCAGCATATTCTGCTGAACCCGGCGGACCCCTATATCGAGGATTTTGTCAGCGATATCAACCGTGCGCGGGTGTTGCGCGTCCGCTCCGTAATGGATCGGACGTCCGAGCCGTCGGGCGACCATGCAGGCGAAATCGACCACGACGACACGCTTGAATCCGTCATCGCGCGGTCCGGGGGCAACACCATGCTGAGCTACCGTGTGGTGAAGGACGGCGTGCCGGTCGGGGTTCTGAATATGCGCAAACTTGTCCGCGCGCTGGTCCCGTCGGAGCAATCGGGAGACACCGAAAGTGCGCGGCGCAGCGGCTAAGCTGTCGTGGCGCCGTCACGCCACGCGGTCACGTCAGATATACGAAACGGGGCGGCCACGATGGGGCCGCCCCGGTCTGCATTTTTTCAGAGCAGCGCCAGCAATTTCTTCGCCGCTTCTTCGGACGAGGCCGGGTTCTGGCCTGTCACCAGCTTGCCGTCGGTCACAACAAAGGATGCCCAATCGTCGCCTTTCCTGTACGCGCCGCCATTTGCCTTCAGCATGTCCTCGACAAGGAACGGCACAATCTCCGTCAGCCCCACGCCCTCTTCCTCGGTGTTGGTAAAGCCGGTCACGGTCTTGCCTGCCACCAAGGGCTTGCCATTTGGCCCCTTGGTGTGACGGAACACAGCGGGCGCATGGCAAACGGCGCCGACAGGCCGATCGCTGGCGGCGAAGGTTTCGATCAGTTTTTTGCTGTCGCTATCCTCCGCGAGATCCCAGAGCGGGCCGTGGCCGCCGGGATAGAATATCGCGTCAAAACCATCGGCGGAAATGGTGGACAGAACTTCGGTATTCGCCAGATCCTTCTGCGCCGCGTCGTCGCCTTTGAAGCGCTTGGTGGCAGCGGTCTGGGCATCGTCCGTATCGCTTGACGGATCAAGCGGCGGCTGGCCGCCCTTGGGCGACGCCAGCGTGATGTCCGCCCCGGCATCCTTGAAGACGTAATAGGGCGCCGCGAACTCTTCGAGCCAGAATCCGGTCTTGTTGCCGGTATCGCCCAATTGGTCGTGTGACGTCAGTACCATGAGTATTTTCATTGGTCGGTTGCCTTTTCATAAATTCAATCAATCGCTCGGGTCGGTGCAACGCGCGCCGATAGCCGCGTCTCGGCGTGCCAACAAACGCGGCGGGCACCCGTTCCAGATGTATCGGTCACGTCCCCGCGATAGCCGCTTGTCCTTGGCTAGGTAGGCTGGCGATGGGCAATGTCAAAACGGCCAGGAATGGTGCGGTGGCGCTACGGCATGGATCCGGTCGATTGCGGTCTGAGCTTTATTTTACGCGGGCCCGCTCAAGCTGATTTATCGCAGCGGAGGTGGAAAACGGGTTTACGTAAAGACGATCATGGCTTTCGACGCCCACGTCAAAGACACAATCCTCGTTTGGGCGCGCAACACACAGCAGCACATAGCCTTCCGCTGCTTGTCGTTTGTTCAGCGCAGTGCCTTTGGGCTGACGCACAGACCCCGAAATCATCTTGGCCGCGCAGGTGATGCACCCGCCATATCGGCAGGCAATGGGCAGAACGTAGCCTGCCGCCTCGACCACGTCGATGATCGCCTCGTCCTCGCCCACGTCGAACGACAGGCCGCCGCGGTTGCGGAACGTGACCTTGTGCTTGCGCATGTGTCCCTCCGTGCAAATCCCCCGGCCAGATCACACAAGGCCGGGGATCGTGGCGTACGGTGTCAGATCCAGATGTCGGATGAACAATCGCCACCGGGATACCGGGTTTCGTGGGCGCGGGACGGCCCATTCGGTTCGCCGTTGAAATCCACGAGGAAATCCTCGCGGATCGTCATGCCGCCATTCACGTTGTCGCAATCGACCAGCAGCATGAGGCCGCCATTGTCCTTCATCGACGGATAGAACTGGTTGTCCCAGGTCGAGAACAGCGACGTCGTGACATACATGCGCTTGCCGTCCAGCGACAGCTGGATCATCTGCGGCCCCCCATCAACCGTCCGGCCATTGACTTCGGGCGCCTTGCCCAGCAAACCGCCGATCCAGACCTGGCCGGTCAGCTTCGGGTTCGCCGGATCAGAGATGTCATACTGGCGCAGATCGCCATGCAGCCAGTTCGAGAAATAGAGATACCGGTCATCCATCGAAATCAGGATGTCCGTTATCAGGCTGGGCATCGGCACGGGAAAGCCCTCGACATCCACCGTGGGCACGTCGATGACCTTGTTGATCTCAACTTTGCCATTGTCCTTGTGATAATGAAAAATGTTCGAGGCCAGCGCCGCCCCGACAAACCCGTGAGTGCTGTCCGGATCATGATGAAACCGCGCCTCCAGCGGGATCATGCCGTCTGCCCCCAGATCGACCGATTGCTCGACCTTGCGGTTCTTGAAATCCCAGAAATGGATATGCTGGCCGTATTTGCCGCGCGCCACATCCTCCAGATCAAATCCCGGCATGAAGGTGTTGGGCGACGCCCATTCGGTCGAGATCATCATATTGTGCCGTGGCTGATACCAGAAGTCATAGTTGTACTTCATCTCGCCAAGGTCTTTTTCCCAGCGGCCAAGAATGTTGAAATCCTTGTCCAGATGCAGGAAACCGCCCGGCCCGTTACCGTCCGCATCGCCCAGCATCGACACGATTATATCCGCGCCAAGGCAATGCACCGTATGCGGGGCGGACAGATTGGTCTTGGCCTTGATCTCGTCCCCGTTGATCGTCTTGTAAAGCGTCGGTTTGCGCGGATCGGATGCGGTGTCGACGATGTAGAAATTCGTCGTGCGCACTCCGGGAATGATCAGGTATTTGCGCTCCATGCTGCCATCCGTGTTGCAGGACGAACAGGCATTCCAGCCCATATGGTGCAATTCGTCACCGACGATGGGCATCTCGGTGCGGTGGATTACCTGGCTGTAGGTCGGACTGTCCTCGTCAACATCGATGGTTGCCAGATAGTCCGGTTTTTCAACGCCGGTCCCGGTATAGATGCAGATCGTGTAAACGACTTTTTCGCGCGGCGCCTTGATGGCCTCTTGCGGCGACGCATAGCCGGGTCCTGCACAGCAGCTACCGTTTGAGTCAGACATGTCATTCCTCCCTTTTATCATATCGTTTCCGGCGTGGCCCCGAGCTTGGGCAAATCTGTTTGCCGACGATCCGTAACACCACACGCTGCCGCTGCAGCGCTGTCTTGCCGGACGCAACAGCATCATATGACGATATGGCGCAGGCGCGCGCCAAGGAAATCCCTTGGACGCAAACAGGATCCGGTTTCTACTTCGTACGCTGGCGGCGAGACCCCTGGCGTCGCAAGTTTGATCAAGGCAGGAGATACAGGATGAACACTCTTCGCGCACTCATCGCCACATCTGCTATTCTTTGTGGAACAGTCACCACCGCACAAACGGCCACCAATACGATGACCGTCAAAATTGACGGATCACAGACCGTTTTATCGATGTCACCAACCTTCGCCCGTGCGCCATCCAGTTGGAGCACCTTTCCTGCGGCGGACCATGTCGACGAAATCCAGGCAATTGGATACCTGTTGGAGGACGATGCCCTCGAGATGCAGGTCAACGTCTATTTTGTGATATGGAACCTGAGCGAAGGCGCGAATATCGAACAGCCCAGCATCGAAATCGTCCGGCGCGATGACACGGGTCGCTGGGAGACCATGGAACAGGAAGACCCGCCAATCGTGACGTTGACCACCTACGACCGCTCTGACGCCGGATTGCTCATCGAGGCTGCATTTTCAGGAAATTCCGTCTACTGGCCGACCATTTACAAAAAGCCCGAGGACCGCGGGCCGTCAGCGCAGGTCAGTGGCGAGTTTTCGATCTTCTATCCTGTGGACTAACCTGTCGCACATGCGGGCATCCTGATGACCACCCCTGCGTCAAATTGTTCTGACGACCAAGACACTCCGCCGGTGGCTCGCGACAAGGCGTGAGCAAAACAGATCATATTTTTCTGATGGTTAAAACGCATATCTCACCTTTGACCTCAAGCAAATGGAACGCGGAACACCCGAGGGTTGAAAGCCTTTTTTCTGCTTCTCGCGGCTGTTTCCTTGCCAAGCAAGATCGAGGCGTTAGGGTGATGCCTTAGATCGCCGCCCCGTGACTGTCTTGTAAAAAAATGTGTGCGCGATCACTCTGGGAGGAGAAAACATGTCAAATAATGGGAATATTGACCGCCGTTCGTTTCTGACAAAATCGGCGCTTGCCGGGGGTGTTGCCACCGGCGGCATGCTGGCTGCGCCAGCTGTTCTTGCGCAATCGCCTATTGTCATAAAGATGCAGACATCGTGGAACGATGCCAATATATGGCAGGAATTTGCGCGCGATTATGCCACCCGCGTCGAGGAGATGTCGGGCGGACGGCTGAAGGTCGATGTGCTGCCCGCCGGTGCGGTCGTTGCCGCGTTCCAGGTGCTGGATGCCGTGAATGACGGCCTGATCGATGCGGCCCATTCCGTTCCCGTCTATTGGTATGGCAAGAACAAGGCGGCGTCGCTGTTCGGGACCGGTCCGGTGTTCGGCGGATCGGCCACCACCATGCTGTCGTGGTTCTACCAAGGCGGCGGACAGGAACTGTACCATGAACTGCTCCAGGACAACATGGATCTGGACGTCGTTGGCTACCTTGGCTTTCCGATGTTCGCGCAGCCCTTTGGCTGGTTCAAGGAAGAGGTCAACACCGTTGCCGACCTGCAGGGTTTCAAATATCGGACCGTGGGTCTGGCAGCCGACCTGATGTCCAAGCTGGGCATGTCCGTCGCGCAATTGCCGGGCGGCGAAATCGTGCCCGCAATGGAGCGCGGCGTGATCGACGCGTTCGAGTTCAACAACCCGTCGTCGGACAAGGATTTCGGCGCACAGGATGTGGCAAAGAATTATTACCTGTCATCATACCACCAGGCCTCGGAAAGTTTCGAATTCCTGTTCTCCAGGACCTTCCTGGAAGATCTGGACCCGGACCTTCAGGCCATCCTCAAATATGGTGTCGAAGCAGCCTCGACGGCGAATACCGCCAAGGCCATGGACCGGTATTCGGCAGATCTTCAGTTCCTTGAAAACGAGGCCGGGGTCACGGTGCATCGCACCTCGAAGGAGATACTCGACGCGCAGCTCAAGGCATGGGACGAACTGATCCCCGAGCTGGAAACGGATCCGTTCATGAAAAAGACCCTCGACAGTCAGCGCGACTGGGTCAGCCGCGTGTCATATTACGAACTCATGAACTCGCCCGATTACGGGCTGGCCTACGATCATTATTTCCCCGGCAAGGTGAAACTCTGAGCGCGTCAGCCAAATGTGAAGCGAGTCCCGGCGCATTGCGCGCCGGGGTTCCCGTGCAAAAAACAGGGGTAGCATGAGATCATTCATTCGGTTCGCCGATAACCTTTCCGCGTGGTTCGGAAAGGCGTTTGCCTGGCTGATCCTCCTGATGTCCCTGGGGACCGGTTACGAAGTTTTTGTCCGGTATGTGATGAACAATCCCACCGCCTGGGCGCTGGACGTGTCATTCATCATGTATGGAACGCTGTTCATGATGGGGGGGGCCTATACCCTGTCGCGTGGGGGCCATGTCCGGGGCGATTTCCTCTACCGGCTGCTGCAGCCCAGAACGCAGGCCAAGATCGACTTTGTGTTGTATCTGGTCTTCTTCTTCCCCGGCGTGACAGCGCTGATTTTTGCCGGTTGGAAATATGCCGCCCGGTCATGGCAGTACGGCGAAGTGTCCGTCAACAGTCCGGCGGGCGTGCCGATCTACCAGTTCAAGGCGGTGATCGTGGCTGCGGGCATACTGCTGTTCATTCAGGGATTGGCGCAGATGTGCCGGTGCATTCTGGCAATGCGTGACAACTACTGGCTTGAGGCCGACGAGGACGTCTTTGAGACCGAAGACCTCATCATGCGGGCTGCAAACAAGGCCGAGAAAGACCATATCACATGACCGATCCGCAAATTGCCTTGATGATGCTTGGGCTGTTTATTGTCTTTGTTTTCCTTGGTTTCCCGATCGCCTTTACGCTGATGGCGATGGGCATAGGCTTTGGCTACTACGCGTATTTCGACGCCCGCCGCATGTGGCGCAGCTTTGACAGGCTGGACGAAACTGCGGGCCAGTGGGAGCAATGGACCACATGGTTCGAAGGGTTATTCAACAACCGAATATTCGATCTGTTCGTGAACCAGACGTTCACTGTGATGTCCAACGAAGTGCTGACCGCTGTGCCCCTGTTTCTGTTCATGGGCTATATCGTAGAGCGTGCGAATATCGTGGACCGGCTCTTTTCGACGCTCAATGTCGCCTCCAAGAACGTGCCCGGATCAATGGGCGTCGCCGCCCTGATCACCTGCGCGCTATTCGCGACCGCAACGGGGATCGTGGGCGCCGTGGTGACCCTGATGGGGCTGCTGGCGCTGCCGGCGATGCTGAAGGCGCGCTATGATCCGTCCTTTGCTGCGGGCATCATCTGCGCCGGC
The DNA here is from genome assembly GCA_048267045.1 of Roseovarius sp. Taxonomy (GTDB): domain Bacteria; phylum Pseudomonadota; class Alphaproteobacteria; order Rhodobacterales; family Rhodobacteraceae; genus Roseovarius. Next base: position 43,451 of record JBLWYG010000002.1, read on the forward strand.
GGGACGCTGGGCATCCTGATTCCGCCCTCGATCATGTTGATCGTCTATGCGGCGGCCACCAATGTCTCCATCGTCAAATTGTACGCGGCCGCCCTGTTGCCGGGGCTGACGCTGGTCGGGCTTTATCTGGTCTATATCGTGGCCCGGTCGATCTTGCAGCCGTCCTCGGCGCCCCGTCCCACCGATGACGAAGTGCCGGACATGCCGGCGGGCAAGCTGCTGCTGATGATCGTCACCTCCTTTGTGCCGCTGGCATTTCTGATCTTTGCGGTGCTGGGATCGATCCTGTTCGGTCTTGCCACCCCGACCGAGGCGGCGTCGATCGGGGCGTTGGGCGGAATATTCCTGGCCTTCGTCTACCGTGCCATGACGTGGCAGCGGATGCGCGAAAGCGTCTATCTGACGGTACGCACCACGGCGATGGTCTGCTGGCTTTTTGTCGGCTCCTACACATTTTCGGCCGTGTTTTCCTATCTGGGCGGCGAGCAGGTGATCTCGGAATTCGTGCAGTCTCTGGATCTGTCACCGATCATGTTCCTGATCCTGGCGCAGCTGATCATCTTTCTGCTGGGCTGGCCGCTGGAATGGTCCGAGATCATCATCATCTTCGTGCCGATCTTCCTGCCGCTGCTGGCCATCTTCGAGATTGATCCGCTGTTTTTCGGCATCCTCGTGGCGCTAAACCTGCAAACCAGCTTCTTGACGCCACCCATGGCCATGTCGGCCTATTACCTCAAGGGAATCGCCCCGCCCGAACTGCGTCTGACGCAAATCTTCAGGGGCGTAATGCCGTTTCTGTTCTGCGTCATCCTGTCGATGGTGTTGATGTATGTCTTCCCGTCGATCGTGTTCTACCTGCCGGAGCAGTTCTATGGTCCGTGAGGCAAGGCAATCCGCCGCCATGGCACCTGCCCCCAGCGTTGCGCTGCTGCGCGACAGGCTGGCATCCGGTGCGCTGGACGCAATCACCCTGGTCGAGGGCTACATCTCGCGGATCGAGGCGCGCGAGCCGGAAGTGGGTGCTTGGGCGTGGTTCGACGCCGAATTTGTCCGCGCGCAGGCCCGCACGCTGGATGCCTACCGCCGCGCTGGCCGCCCGCTGGGGCGTTTGCACGGGCTGCCGGTCGGGATCAAGGACATCATCGACACCGCCCGGATCCCGACCGCCAATGGCTGTGCGCGCGATGCCGGTCGTGTGCCGCTGCGGGACGCATTTGTCGTCGAGCGGCTCAAAAGCGAGGGCGCGATCATCATGGGCAAGACGGTCACGACCGAGTTGGCCTTCATGCATCCGGGCAAGACCGCCAATCCCCATAATCTGGCCCATTCGCCGGGCGGATCATCCCAAGGGTCCGCGGCGGCGGTAGCCGACGGCATGGTGCCGCTGGCCATCGGCACGCAGACCGGTGGCTCCGTTATCCGGCCCGCGTCCTACTGCGGGGTCACTGGCTACAAACCGACCTTCGGTGCGATCCCGCGCCGGGGCATCCTGACGCAATCGCCGTCGCTGGACACTGTCGGCGTATTCGCCAGCGATCCCGCCGGGGCAGCGCTGCTCGCGGAGGTGCTCTTTGGCTTTGACGCCGACGATCCGGCGACCAATCCGGAACCGGCCCCCGCCCTTTTTGCCGCTGCCAATTCCAAGCCGCCGCTGACGCCTGTCTTTGGCTTTGTGCGTCCGCCGGGATGGGCCGACGCGGACTCGCAGCTGCAGGGTGCGTTCAGCGAACTGCTGGACGCGCTTGGCGATCAGGCGTTCGAAATCCCGCTTCCGTCCCTTTTTGACAGTGCCGCAGAGCATCGCAAGCTGATCAATTTCGCCGAGATGGCGTATCATTTTTACCCCTATTGGAAGCATGGCCCTGACCAATTGGGACAGGAGACCCGCGATGCCATGGAAGAGGGAAACACGATCCCTGCCCGCGATTACCTGTCGGCGCGCGACATGCCCAAGCTGCTGAATGCCGCATTGGACGAGATGCTGACGCGCTGCGATGCGATCCTGTGCCCTGCGGCGACTGGTCCCGCGCCCAAGGGGCTGGACACGACGGGCGATCCGATCTTCAATGGTCTCTGGACACTGTGCGGCACGCCCTGCATCAGCTTGCCGTTGCTGACGTCGCAAGAGGGGATGCCGATGGGTGTTCAACTGGTCGGTGCACGCGGCAATGACGCGCGGCTGATCCGCACCGCGCAATGGCTGCATGACTGGGCGGATGGTGCGTCCAAATGAGGGGGTTGGAAACATGAACCGGATACTTGCGCTCTTTGCATTTGTCGCGCTGGCGGCATTCTTGCTGATCCTCGCGTTCAAGGTGCCCAGCCCCGATCTGGTGATCGTGATCATCATCACGCTGGCGTTCGTGGCTTTCGACTTTGCCACATCAAGCCGCAACAAGCAGGACTGACCGGGTGGCGAAGCCAGTCATCTGGATCACCCGCACCCTGTCTGACGCGACGCTGGACCGGGCCCGGCGTGACTACGAGGTCATTTGGGATGCCGCCGATACACCCGGCAGCGCCGAGGACATCATCGCGATGAGCGAAAAGGTGGACGGGATCATCCCCTGTCATTCCGAACAGTTGACCGCCGACGTGGTGGCACAGCTGGATCCCCGGCTGAGGATCGTGGCGAACCATTCGGTCGGGGTGGATCATTGCGATTTGCCTGCACTGAAATCCAGGGGCATTACCGTCACCAACACACCCGGCGTCTTGTCCGATGCCACGGCGGAACTAGCCATGATGCTTATGCTGGCCGCCGCGCGCCACGCCGTCAGCGGAGATCGCATGGTGCGCACGCGGCAATGGGACAGTTGGTCCCCCGCGCTGCTGGTCGGAAAGCAGGTGACGGGCGCGCGTCTGGGGATCATCGGCATGGGAGGTGTGGGACGCGCCCTGGCCCGCAAGGCGCGTGGTTTCGATATGGAAATCCACTACCACAACCGCCACCGCCTGGCGCCAAAGGATGAGGCCGGAGCTGTCTATCACGACGATCTGGGTGATCTTCTGGCGTTATCCGACTTTCTGTCGCTGCATTGCCCCGCCACGCCCCAGACAATTGGCCTGATGGGGCAAGACCGTCTTTCCCGCCTGCCCGAGGGCTGCGTGATCGTGAACACCGCGCGAGGCAATCTGATCGAAGAGACCGCATTGCTGGCGGCAATCAAGAGTGGGCATCTGGGGGCCGCAGGTCTTGACTGTTTCAAGATTGAGCCGGGCGGTAACCCGGCATTCGCCGCGCATGACAATATCGTCATGATGCCTCATGTCGGCAGCGCCACGCGAACAACCCGCGACGCCATGGGGTTCAAGGCACTGGATAATCTCGACGCCTTCTTTCGCGGTGAGGTCCCACCAGACCGGCTTTGATCGGGCTTGGATATAGACGTACCCGTATGACCGGCTGCATGGGTTCCACCCGATCCAGAACCATCATGGCCGCCTTGGCGGCCCAGCCGAATACGCCGAGGCGCGCATCGGCAGGCCGCCGTCGGTTTTTCAACGCGGACCGCGTCGATGGCAGCCTCGGCATCGCGCGTGGCACACGGATCACTTCACGGAGGCAGCAAATTCGCCTCGCACCAGGAAGGTCATCCGATGCCCGCCTTGCTCTGCTGCGCCGGCTGGGTGCGAGGTCTTGCCAGTCAGTTTGATTTCCAGGCCCTGTGACGCGCAGATGATTGGCGCAAAACAGAGCCATTGGACCAGCGCGTTCGCCGTTAAAGCGTTTCTCGAAAAACCTGAATCACAGCTTTTCGCGGACCGCGCGCACCATAATACCAGCGTTGCGCGCGTTTCGCCTTTATCTGATGTCTCAGGTTAAAGGCGAAACGCTTTAAACACTGAGGCGACGCCGTGCCCTGCCAGACCGGTCATGGCGCGGCTTGGCGAGAAGGACTTTATTGTATTCACGATATTGCGCGACATTTCGCGATCTTCGCCGGAAACTTTGGGCCGCTTGTGGATTCCACATCGAAATTCGGTCAGGTCGATCACATCGGAATAGGTCATGGATGATACCTGCGTCAGGCGCTTGGTTTCCGGCCCAAGACACCACGGCCAAAAGGCGCGCCAGGGCCGCGCCGCATCCACAGCTATCGGCAGAAATAAACCGCACCGCCCACGCCGACCAGCGTCACCGCGCCGGCCGCGACGACGGCAGGGGCCGACAGAGCGGCGCCGATCGAGGCCCCGGAGGTGCCTAGGGCACCGGAGATGAAGCTGCCGGAGCCTTTCATGATCAACGCGCCGGAACTATGGTTTATGATCGCCCCCACATCCGGTGACAGCGCCGATTGCGCCGTGTTCATCGCGGCGCGGCCCGCAATATCCAGACCGGTGCGCGCCAGGGATCGGGCCTCGTCCTTTGTCGTGTTCACGCGCTCGCAGAACGTTCTGGGGTTCTTGCAGATCAGATAGGCATTGCGTTCACCCTCGGAAAACCCCGTATAGGTACCTGCGTCCTTGTCGTAGATCAGGCAGAACGGCTTGCGCTCGGCATCGGTCAGACCCGGCGTGAATTCCCTCAGTGTCAGGTAGGCGGGGCAATCCACTTCGCCCCAACGCCCGAAAATCCGTTCGCGAACCGACGTGTTGCCTTTCATTTCCTTTTTCGGGACGAACTGGTCCGGGTCGGTCATGTCCTGCGGCGATACCGTATAGTCAATCTGATGCAGTTCACCGTTCAGCGACGTAGTGCAGCTCGCCGCCCATGCGGGCGCGGCGACTGCCAATTGAAACAAGGCGAATATCGAGACGCGCAGCAACATCAGAAGCATGCTCCCTGCAAGGCTTTCGGGATGGCCGTGGCCCATGAAGAATGATGACCCGCGTCCAGGCATTTGTCCGTTGGGCAATCTGCAGAAGTTACAACTCTGCGCCCGCTTTCTTTTCCAGCCATCTCAGATACGCATTCACGCCGAGCACTGCAATGATCCTCGGCGGTAACTTGCGTGGTAGCGCCGAAGACAGGGCGCGGTCCAGCATGTCGGACCGCGTCCCGGTCGCAAGCTCTGCCGCCAGTATCCCCGATAGCGTCCTCCCGCGTCGTTCCCAGCCCCATTCTGACAGCACGCCGAGAAAGGGCCGTCTTCGACTTCCCTGACCACACTGACGGTATTTCTGCTAATGCAAAGCCTGCCGCCCCACCGATACTGCATTTCAACACCTTTCAGCATCGGAAAGTGCGCGGCAAAAGCGCCGACATGGGCGCGCGCGACGGCATCAATGCGCCGCTGGTCCACCTTCATGGAGGGATCAAAGGTAAACCTGTTGTGCATGACGATACGGTGGCCGCCCGCAGATTGAACTCTGCGAACCGTCGTTCCCATCGGGTCAGCGCGCGCCGCGAGCGCGCCATCGACGCGTAGGTAGCATCAACCGACCCTCTAGAAGGCCAAAGCTGTTCAGGTGACCGTCAACGGCAAGAACGATGTTCGGCGCAGTCACCTTGCCTTTGGGCATCGTGGCGACCCAGTGCTTGTTCCGGTCAAGGGACGTGATCGGACTGTTCTCGAAAAATTGCACGCGGTTAGTAGCCAGCCCCGCTGCAACGCCGGGACTGTAGGCTGCGGGCTGGATGATTGCCGTGCAGGCAGTGACTAAGATCGCGGAAATCATAGCAATATGCTGATCGATGGATTTCGAGACCCGCTGGCTGTCAGCTTCGGATTTCGGACTGAAAAACGTCTGGTTCAGCCGGGTGTGATCGACAAGCATGCGCTTGAAGCTGGCAAACAGATAGGGGTTTGCGCCATTTCGCCAATCTGCTCGTGAAAGCGATATTGAGCCATGCCGCCTTCTCGGTCTCACCGGCGAGTGCCGCCGAAGTAAACCCGGATTGCACGGCTTTCAAATCCGCAATCTGCCGACTGGTTCTGTTTTCCGCAGCCAGCCTTGCGGTCTACGAATAGACCAGCGGCGCCGTCTGGAAAAACACGCGCATCACGGACAGGTCCATCGAAACCACCTTTGCGCCGCGGTTCTCTTCGAGCCGAACATAACCGTCGCCCGCGAGGCGGTGCAGGACCTCGCGCAGGGGTGTCTGCAAAATCCCATACTGCTCTGACAGGCTGACCTCATCCAGATCCGACCCCGGCGCGATGTCCTGCGACGGGATCCGCCTGCGCAGATCGGCCACGCAGTTCGATTTCTTGCTCGTTACCGCCTCCCGGCTCACACAAGATGTACACACTTAAAATGCGAATCGATCAATGCGGATGTTTCCGTGGCGGACACGTTCGCAGCAGGGCGGGATTCCTACGTGTCGGACTCCCCGGTGGGGTACGGGTCTTTGGTTTCAGGCAGCGCCTTCCGCTGCCGCGCGGCTATCGATCAATCAGGCAGGTCCGCAACCCGCCGGGCGCGCTTCAAAAGAAGGTGGGGAACTCGGGCTACCCGCAATAGTGCGACCACAGTGCAGTTTGCGGTGGCGAGAAACGGTACTCGGGATGCGCTGGCGTCACACGTGGGCCGACGAAGTCGTCATGCACATAGATCAGATGCCCCGTTTCGGTCCTGACCCAGCCGCGATGGTCGAGGTCCCCGGAAAATCCATGATCCGGAAGTTGGTAGATCGAAGATGGAAATTCCATCCGAAGAGATTGGCAGATGAACTGGTCTTTTACCGCGGCTGTCAAAAACGGATCGGATCCCGGATCCGGAATAGTCACCAAATGACCGGCTTTGACACTTCGACTGCGAATTTCGAACGTCAGGGGATTGTCCAATTCGAAAAACCGGGTGGCTCCGCCGTGTCCAAACAGATTTTCTTCATCTTGCCACACATCGCCCGCAGCGAAAGTCAGGCGAAATGTTCCCGGCGGCACCAGTATCTTGAAGAAAGCGCCGCCATTTATAAAGGCCGCCAAGGCTTCTTTGCCTGTATCATCCTCAATGAGTTTCAGAAAGTAATCCTGTCCTTCGGGCGTTTTCACCTGAAGCGGAAATACTGCCGGCAGGCCCGTGCGGTTCCACATAAGCCCGGTCGGCCCGGAGGATGATGCCGCATCGTCCGCTCCGGCGCCCGCAAGTGGGGCCACCGCCCAGAACAGAAGCGCGAGGCCATATTTGGCCAACTTTCCGATACGCGGCAGCTTGGACATGTTATCCTCGTACGTTGGTTTCCCCTTTATATAGTAGTTACGGCAGCTCTTTTCTGCAAAGCTACCGCGCAAGGACGGTTGCCCGCCTGCGCGTGACCGCCCCCCGGGCAAAATACCAGTGCCATCACCGCTCAGACGGGGGGCATTATGGCCCGCAGGACTGATGATCCCCCGTTCGAAAAGTGAACACGGCGCGCACAGTCCATGATAGACTGACAAAATAAGCGATGGAGGGAGATATGCGCTACATCACAATTACCACCTGGGAAATTGCCGCCGGGGAAAATCACGACATGGCCCTGCGCGCGATCGAGGAAAAACGTCTGCCCGCATTGAAGGGTTTCGGCGCAAGCCGCGTTACGGTGATCCGCACAAGCGAACGGACCAGTGCGGTTATCACAGAATGGCCGGACAAATTCACCAGGGATGCGGCGGAATTGAAAATCGACGAGGTTCGCAGATCAGCCCACCGCGAGGATCAAATGCGCATGACCGGTGAAATGAAGGGCGATATTGTCGCCGATGTCTGACACCCCCGCCCTGCGGGCCACGCCAGACCTGCCAGCTTGCCATTAAGGTCCGCAATGGCGACGCGCATTAGAAAGACTTTCTGGCGAACACCATCAGGGGTGGCAGCTACCGCCCCTGCCCCCGCAGAACGGAACAACGTCCGCTCTGCTTTTGATCCCCCCCGAATGCCGCGCTTTGAATTGCGGCGCATCAGCGTGAAGCCGCAGGCCAGCGCCGCCGGTGCGCAGGTGCCTGGCTGTTCTTGATGCTCACATCAGTGACGCGGCGGCTTGATCGCAGACAGACATCCGCACCCTGGTGATTGCCGATCCTGCCCGCCCTGCTTCGGGCCGCGTTGGCGCGCCGCGAAAGGCTCTAACTGTATCCCAGCCGGTTTTGTCAAGCTTGACATAAAGTCGCACCCTGTGCGTTACTGCCCTTCTAAAGTTTTCACTGCCAATAAACAGCGCCGCCCGAAAGAGCGCTGCCAATCATAACCAACAGGAGCATTAAATGCCTGACCTTACCGAACGCATCAAGAAGATGCACAGCCAAGATACCGCAGTTGCGTGGGCTTTTGTCGTCGGCCTCTGGCTGGCAATCATCTTTGTCGCTCTGGCCACCTGGAATCTCGCTCCCAGTGGCACGGCGCGCATTGTGTTGCTGATCGGCGGCGCGACAATCCTGGTACTCAACACGGCCGCGATCGTCGCCATGTTGCGCCATTATCGCGAGGATCGCGATTTCATGTACGGGCTGGACATCAAGTTCCTTGATCTTGCCCGGGCTCAGAAAAACCGCTGAGAGGACCCGACATGGCTAACTACATCCCCCCCGTTCAAAGCAAGATCGGGCAAATCATTGACGTCATCGTTCTGCTGGTTCTGGCAGTCGGCGCGCTTTACCTGCCGCTCTTCATGGGTCTGGCAGGCAGCGCACAAACATCGAATGTGCCGGATAACCCCACTTGGGAAACCTTGGGGCAAAACCCCACCATGGTCGAGAAATGGAACGAGCTTGGCTATGCCACTGCCGCCGACGCGGCCGAGATGATCACCGCACGTTTCGACTATTCCTTCTCGATACTCAACCTTCTGGTGATGATCGTCGTTGTCGTCGGCTATTACGCCATCGTGCTGCGGTTCTCCAACAAGGAGTACTGCGACGTGATTTCCGAAAAATTCGGCGACAAGTGAACAGGGACTGAACATGGATATCTGGAACATCATGGAATACGCCGCCTGGGGGCTTTCAATCGTCTTCGGGCTTTATATCGTCATCGACTGGATCAAGATCGACAGCACCTACAGCGAAGAGGAACTGATGTCCTCGCGCGAGGGCGAGCTTGAGGCGATGACGGAAGAACACAAACTCTGAACGGGGAGAAGAAGATGTCTGATACGGATATCACATCCACCGAAATGGATGGAATGGGCCCCGGTGGGACCAAGATTGGTCTGGCGCGGGTTTTGGGACCGGCGCATATCTGGGGCCTTGGCGTCGGGATCGTCCTTGTGGGCGAATACATGGGCTGGAACTTTTCCGTCGGCAAGGGCGGCGCCTACGCCGCGCTGCTGGCGTGCTGGTTTGCCGGCATACTCTATTCCTGCGTCGCCATGATCGACAGCGAGGTGACATCGACCGTCGCCGCCGCGGGCGGTCAATATACGCAGGCCAAACATATCATCGGCCCGCTGATGGCTTTCAACGTCGGGCTTTATCTGGTTTTCGCCTACACGATGCTGGAGGCTGCAAATGCAATCACCTTCGGATTCCTGATTGATACGGTGGCCGGGATGACCGGGCATGAGGGTCTCGACGAGAAGCCATTTATCATTTTGTCGATCATGTTTCTGGCGTGGCTTAACTATCGCGGCGTTCTGGCGACGTTGACCTTCAGTCTTGTCATCACCGCCTTTGCCTTCTGTGCGATCATCGCGCTGTTTCTGTCGACGGCTGTATTCATGTCCGACAGCCCGCTGCGCCATGTCGAACTGATGACCGATCTGCCCTATGGGTGGCTGGGCGTTCTGGCGGCGATGCATTTCGGCCTGTGGTATTATCTTGGGATCGAAGGCACCTGCCAGGCGGCCGAAGAGGTCCGCTCGCCCGCGCGCTCGCTGCCCTTCGGCACGCTGGCCGGGGTGATGACGCTTCTGATCGCGGCAACGCTGACATGGTATGTCTGCGTGGGCCTGATGCCGTGGGAGTATCTGGGGCAGGCCGGCGTTCCGCTGTTCGATGCGGCACGTATGTCGGGATCAATGACGCTGATGGTGCTCTTGGGTATCGGCACGATGTTTGCTACGCTGGCCTCGGCCAATGGCTGCATCAACGATGCCAGCCGGGCGTGGTTCGCCATGGGGCGCGATCACTATCTGCCGGATTGGTTCGGTGCCGTGCACCCCAAGTTCCGCACGCCCTACCGGTCGATCATCTTCCTCGTGCCGATCGCGCTGGTTTTTGCCTTGGGCGCACCTTTGGATCAGGTGATCACCTTCTCGATCCTGTCGGGCCTCTTGGGATACACCTTCATGCCGCTGAACGTGATCCTCTTCCGTCGCAAGTGGCCGCTGGACACGATCAAGCGCGGGTATGAGCATCCGTTCCACCCGGTTCCGGCGATCATTCTGCTCTCGCTTTGCGGGGTCACGTTCTTTGCCGTGTTCCTCGGCTACGGCTCGCAGCTGGTCGCGATGCTGAGTTTCTACATCATCGTGTCGCTGTGGTTCCACTTCTGGCGCTACCGCTTCGTGCGCCGTGCCGCGCAGTTCACGATGCCCTGGCCCAGGCCGCGCGGCTACTGAGAAACCCTACAGACCGGCCCGCCCATTCGGCGGGCCGGATACTTTTGTACCGGAGGACCGATGGACCGATTCATCACAGGCGCGATCCTGATCGGGGCCGCGATATTGTTCGTGCTGCTCTATCGCCACCTGCGCCGTGCCGCAGCCCAGCGTATCACGCAGCGTACCGGATACCTGGATGCCTGCCGCGCGCTGCTGTACACGCCCCAAATGGGGCGGGGCGACAGTGGTTTTGCCCGGCTCGGTGGCTGCTATCGCGGGGCTGGGGCCGACATCCAGGTGCTGCCCGACACGCTGACCTTTCGCAAGCTGCCTGCGCTTTGGGTGCTGGTCACGTTGCCCGGTCCGCTGCCGGTGGGCGCCACGATGAACCTCATGATCCGCCCGACCGGGGTCGAGCCGTTCTCGCGCTTTCAGACCCTGACGCATCAGTTGGACCGGCCCGACGATTTCCCCGAAGATTGCGCGATCCGCACCGACTGCCGCGCCCATACCCCGCCGGAGGATCTGGTGCGTGCGCATCTGCACATCTTTGACGATCCGAAGGTCAAGGAACTCGTCCTCTCGCCCAAGGGTGTGCGCATCGTGTTTCTGGCCGAAGAGGCGCAGCGCAGCCGCTATCTGATCTACCGCGACGCTGAAATGGGCGTCACGCCACTGGCCCCCGACCTGGTGGGGTCCAAGCTGGAGCAGTTGATCGCCCTGCGCGCGGATCTGCTGGACGTCCAAGACGCCGAGGTGCAAGAGTTGCGCGCATGAGTATCGTATCCCGCCCCCCGCTCAACCCCCGCCTGGTACTGGCCGCGGCCATCATCCTGCCGGCCTCGGGTCAGGTGCTGAATGGCCAGCCGGTGCGCGGGTTGCTTTTTGCGTTCTTCATCTTGCTGCTCGGCGGCTTCACGCTTCAGACCGCCGCGCCGGACGTGTCGATCGTGGGCAAGCTGGCAGGCGGCATCTTTGTCTATGCGATGGCAATTTTCGATGCTTACAAGACCGCGCGCATCCGCCACGAGGTCTGGACGGCCGCCAGGCCCAAAGGCTGAGCCGCAGACCCTTCGGGCGCAACAGCGCCGATCACCTCGCTCGGGCGGTCATCGATAGCGCTGAGTTGACCTGACATGCCCTTTTTTCAAAATCCGCGTGCCCTGTCGACCAGTATCCGTTGACCCCGTACTCAGGTGACCGGAGTGGGCGCGATATCGTCCGCACTGCCTTCGCCGCGCCGGACCAGATGACGCAGATAGCGGCGTTCGAACCAGCGGAAGGCCCATGTGATGCACAAAACGATGAGGAAGTAGAGCACCGCCGCCGTGATGAACCCCTCATAGGCCAGATAATAGCGCCCATTCAGCCAGCGTCCGACCCCCAGAATATCCTGAAGCGTGATCGTGCTGGCGATGACCGATCCGTGCAGCATGAAGATGACCTCGTTCGAATAGGCCGGGATCGCGCGGCGGAAGGCCGAGGGCAGAATAATCCGCCGCATGCGGCTGCGATAGGAATGACCGGTCGCGATTGCGGCCTCCACCTCGCCGGTTGGCGTGTCGGCGATGGCACCGCGCAGCAGTTCGGTGGTGTAGGCTGCGGTGTTCAGGGTGAACGCAATCAGCGCGCACCACCAGGCCGACGACAGGACCGGATCCCACAACCAGCTGTTGCGAATGACGTCAAACTGCCCGACGCCGTAGTAGATCAGATAGGTCTGAACCAGCAACGGCGTGCCACGAAAGACATAGGTATAGACCTGCACCAACGGGTTCAGCACGGCGTGCCCGGACGCGCGGGCGATCGCCATAGGAATGGCCAGCAGCCCGCCCAAGAGCAGCGCAAGAAACGTAAGGTTCAGCGTGGTCCATACGCCATAAAGGAAGCGGTCAAAATTATCGGCGATCAGCGCAATGTCGAGCGGGATATAGGACAGCAAGGTTTCCATCATCCGGCCCTCACCACACCGCGGCTGTAATGCCGTTCCAGCGCACGTAGCGCCACGTCCGAGACGGCCGTCAACATCAGGTAAATGACAAAGGCCGCCGCCATGAAGGTGAACAACTGCCCGGTGGAGCGGCCCGCGGTAAACGCGTTATAGACCAGATCCTGAAGGCCGATGACTGAAACCAGTGCGGTCGTCTTCAACTGCACCAGCCAGTTGTTGGTGAACCCCGGCAACGCATAGCGCACCATCTGGGGCCAGATGATGTGTCGAAATATCAGCGACTTGGGCATGCCACAGCTGATCCCTGCCTCGATCTGGCCGCGCGGGATCGCCATGATTGCGCCGCGGAACGTTTCGGTGAAATAGGCGCCGAAGATCACGCCGATCGTCCCGGCGCCCGCCGCGAACTGGCTGACTTCGACGTAGCCCCACAGCCCGGTCATCACGCCGATATTGTTCAGCGTCACCTGACCGCCGTAAAACACCAGCAGGATCAGCACGAGGTCGGGCACACCGCGTACGACAGTCGTGTATGCTCTGGCCAGACGCTGGGCCAGACGGCTGGAGGACAGTTTTGCCCATGCTCCCAGCAACCCGAACACCAGCGCGAAAACAAGCGACGTCAGCGCCAGCTTGATCGTCATGAGCGTGCCGTCAATCAACTGGGATTGGTATTCCAGGATGAGGTCCATCAGGCGTCCTCTGTTTGTGGGTCAGGGCGGCGGGAGATGCCGCCCCGACTGTTCGGTTCAGATCGGATCATTCGCCCGCGGGGCGTCCGCCATAGATGTCGAACTCGAAATACTTGTCGTTGATTTCGGCGTAGGTGCCATCTTCGCGGATTGCCAGGATCGCGGCGCTCAACTCGTCGCGCAGTTCTTCCTCGCCCTTGCGCACGGCGATGCCGACGCCTTCGCCGTAGCATTCGACGTCGAGGTGATCACCGCCAAGAAATTCGTAATCCGCCCCTGCATCCGTATCGAGAAAGCCCTCCTTGGCGATCAGGCTGTCTGACAATTGCACGTCCACACGGCCCAGCGCGAGGTCACGGAACACTTCGTCCTGCGATCCGTAGAGAATGATTTCCGAGTCAGGGAACATCTTTTCAGCATAGCACTGGTGCGTCGCGCCGCGCTGGACGCCTATGCGTTTTCCAGCCAGCCCTTCCGGCGTGCCTTCGAAATCGGCATCCTTGGGGGCCACCACGCGGGCGGGTGTCTGATAATACTTGTCCGTGAAATCGATCTGGCGCTTGCGCTCTTCGGTGATCGACATGGATGCGACGATGGCGTCGAACTTCTGCGCCTTGAGCGCGGGGATCATGCCGTCCCACTCCTGCTGCACCAGTTCGCATTCACGCTGCATTTCGGCGCAAAGTGCCTTGGCGATGTCAATGTCGAACCCGACAAGCGTGCCATCCGATGATGTGGACGAAAACGGAGGATATGCGCCCTCAACGCCTATGCGAAGCGTGTCTTGCGCGGCAGCGGGGATCGCAATCGCGGCAAGAGCGGCGGTAAGGGCAGTGGTCAAAACAGTTCTACGGATCATTTCTTGGGTCTCTCCTGTTGGTGGTTCGTTAATTCATGCGCGATAGAAACGCCTGAAATTCGGTGGTTTGCGGGTTGGAAAACAGCTGCGTGGGCGGGCCTTCTTCGCAAACCTCGCCCTTGTGCAGAAAAACGGTCTTGGTCGACACGTCACGGGCAAAGCCCATTTCATGCGTGACGACCAGCATCGTGCGACCCTCATCGGCCAGATCACGCATCACGCCCAGCACCTCGCCCACAAGTTCGGGATCGAGCGCGGACGTAGGTTCGTCAAACAGCATCACATCGGGGTCCATCGCCAGTGCCCGCGCAATGGCGACGCGCTGCTGCTGACCACCCGACAGATGTGCCGGGTAGTAATCCGCGCGATCCGACAGACCGACCTTTGCCAAGAGGGCCTTGGCCTTTTCGCGCGCTTCGGCCTTGGGCGTTTTCTGCACGTAAAGCGGGCCTTCCAGCACATTTTCCATCACGGTCATGTGTGACCAGAGGTTAAAGCCCTGAAACACCATTGCAAGGCGCGCGCGCATCCTTTCGACCTGCCGGATGTCCTCGGGGACCGTGTCGCCATGACGGTTGGTTGTCATGCGCATCTTCTCCCCGGCCAGCCAGATGTCGCCGGAATTCGGGGTCTCTAGCAGGTTGATGCAGCGCAGAAATGTGCTTTTGCCGGATCCGGACGCGCCGAGGATGGCGATGACTTCGCCTTTCTGCGCTTCCATTGACACGCCCTTGATGACTTCGTGGCTGCCGAAGCTTTTGTGCAGATCCTCGATCTTCAATGCTGCGGGATCGCTCATGCTGTCTCCTCCTGATCGTCGGTCAACGCCGCCAACTCGCCCAGCGTGATCGGCTTGATGGGCGAACGGGCCCTCGGCGGGGCGATCATGCCCATGCGCGATGTCTCGCCCGCGCCCAGAATTCCACGCACGCTTGCGTCACACATGCGACCTTGGCACGGCCCCATGCCGACGCGCAACGATGTTTTGATCTGACGGTGTCCTTGCGCGCCCTCGCCCATGCCCTGGCGGATTGCACCGGCCGTCACCTCCTCGCAGCGGCAGATGATCGTCTGGTCCGCGGGCGACAGAATTTCGGCCGGGGGCGGATAAGCGGCGTCCAGAAAAGGGCGGATGGCGCGGGCGCGAAACAGCACCGCGCGGGCGGTTGCCGCGCGCTGGTCGCGGGCATCGGCGCTGATGCGCCCCGCCGCCCGCAAGATATCAAGAGCGGCCAGTTCCCCGGAAGCGGCGGCTGCCTCGGCGCCGCCAATGCCCGCCCCGTCGCCCGCGACATAGAGGTCGGCGCGATCAGTGGCGCCCCAAGTGTCGTGAACCGGCTGAAAGGCAACCTGCGCCGCATTCCATTCGTGCCTGATACCTGCCGCACGGCTCATGTGGGTGGACGGGATCACGCCCTGATGGGTCAACAGCAGGGCGCAGTCCAGCGTCTCGCGCTTGCCGCCGGAGCGGAATGAAAAGCGGATCGTGCCGCTTGCGTCGGTCGTCGCCCCGAAGCCCGAGGCGGCGGTGTAGCGCCGCACTCCCGCCTTGCGGATCTTCGCGACGAGGCCAAGCCCCTTGAGCAGCGTTCGCGCTGCAAAAGCCGCCTTCGGTAGATAGCGCAGAGCGCCCAGCATCATGCGAGGTGTCTGGGTCTCGACCAGCGCCTTCGGCGGGCATCCGGCATCAATCATCTGCGCCGCGACCAGATACAGCAGTGGGCCGGAGCCCGCCAGCACCGCGTCACGCGGCAACATGCCGGCGGTCTTCATCAATATCTGCGCGGCCCCTGCCGTCATCACACCGGGCAGCGTCCATCCCGGAAACGGCACGGGCCGCTCCTGCGCGCCGCCTGCCAGCAGGACATGCGGCGCTGACGTGCCGCGGCTGACCCCATTGCGGGACCACATGACGCGCGGTCCGGCATCCAGACGCCAGACCGTCGCACCAAATTGCGTCGTCACGCCAGGATGGTCCAGCGCATCGACCAGCCGCGATCCCGCCGCATAGTCCCTGCCCAGCCAGCCCCGCGTGTTCCGGTTCTGGCCGACATTGCGATAGATCTGACCGCCGGGCTGTGCCTGCTCGTCCAGCACCAGCGTTTGCAGACCGCCATGGGCCGCCACCCGCGCCGCAGACATGCCGGCAGGGCCGGCGCCGATGATGATTAGATCAAATTCAGGCATCCGTGCCACTGCCCAGTCTTCGCAGCCCTGTCTGGCGACTGACCACCATTCCGCTGCGCACCTGCGTCATGCAGGCCTGGACGTTTGGAACGCCGTCAATCTCTACCAGACAATCGAAACAGACGCCCATCATGCAAAAGGCCGTCCGCCCGCTCCCCTTGACCGTTTGCCGGGTATATGCGCCGGAGTGGGCCAGAAGCGCCGCCGCAACAGATGTTCCCTCGGGCGCCGTGACTGTTTCGCCCTCATAGCGGAACTGCACGGTTGCGCCCGTCTCAGGCGGCGCTCGAAAGCGCGAAGCGATTTTCATCGAATGCCTCCAGGTCAGGTGCCGCAGATGTGCCATCTATCCAGTCCGCTACGACAGAGGCATGCAGCGATGCAAGCGTGATACCGCTGTGGCAGGTGACGAGATACGCGCCGGGATGCCGGGCAGAGCGCGCATAGACCGGATACCCGTCGGGCGACAGAACACGCAGTGCGCCCCAGGCCCGCACGACGCGCACAGTCGCCAAAGCCGGATAGACGGCGACCGCGTGACGTGCCAGTTTCGTCATCATGTCCAGCGTTTCGCCGTCGTCCAGACCTACATCGGCCTTGGTCCCGCCGATCTGCACGCCGCCCTCGTCCACCTGCCTGATCGTCCCAGACAGAAACGGCAACCGGTCGCGCAATTTCTCGGTAATAAGCACCTCGCCGCGCTGAGGGCGAATCCGTGTCGCAAAGCCCAGATCAGGCGCCAACGATGTCGCGCCCAACCCGGCGCAAAGAATGACCTTGTCTGCACTGACTGTTTCGCCGCCGACCATCGACAGATCGAAGCCGCCCCCTGTGACCGGCGCGATACGCGCAACCTGCGCGCCCATGGTCACGCGCCCACCAGAGGCCGTCACGGCGCGTCGCACCGCGCGCAGAAATCGCAACGGATTCACCTGCCCGTCCTGCGGCGAAAAGCTGGCCCCGACGACATGCGGCCCGATGCCCGGGATCTGCGCCCGCAGATCATCGCCGCTCAGCATCTCATGACTGATCCGGTTGCCCAGATGCCGCTGCTGCTGCGTCAACATTCCGGCAAATTCGTCCATCTCCGCCGCGTCCGTGAAAAACTCGAAACCGCCGGGCTGATCCAGTGCAACATCAATGCCGGACAAATCGGCCAACTTGCGGGCAAACTCCGGCCATGCGGCCTGCGCGTCATGTGTCCATCTGGCGTAAGGCGCGAAATTCCAGCCCTTGCCCTGCCCCCAGACCAGCCCAAAATTGCCTTGGGATGCGCGCGCATCACTGTCCGCGCCGTCCAGCACATGCACCCTGCGACCCGCCAGAAGCAGCCCCAGTGCCACCGACAGCCCCACAACGCCGCCGCCGACAATGATGATTTCAGGGTCCGTGCGATCCATGCGATTCCTCCCCGGGCAATGTCGCATCTTTCCTTTTATATGAATAATCGTGATATTTGTTAAACTCATTCCTGTTGGATATGTATTTGCCATGATTGCGCGCCTGACCCACCGCCAGATCGAGGCCTTTCGGGCCGTGATCGAAACCGGCAAGATCACCGCGGCAGCCGGGGTGCTGGGCACCACGCAACCCTCCATCAGCAAGTTGATTGCCGATCTGGAACAGGCAGCCGGATTCGATCTGTTCGAGCGGCGCGGCCGCCTGGTTGCGCCGACGCCCGAGGCGCTGGCCCTCTATGAGGAGGTCGAGCGATCCTTCGTCGGCATGTCCGAGATTTCGCGCGTCATCGAGGATATCCGGGATTTCCGCAAGGGCAGCCTGCTGATCGCCGGAATGCCGGCGCTGGCGCTGAAACTGCTGCCCGACGTCATCGCGCAATTCATCGCCGAAGAACCCGGCATCACCGTGTCCCTGCGCACCCGCAGTTCGCAGGCCGTTTTGCAGCATCTCAGCTCGCAGCAATTCGATCTTGGCTTTGCGGCGCTGGAAAAGGACCATCCGGCAGTCATTCGCAAGCCGATCTTTACGGCGCCCATGCTCGCGGTTCTGCCGATTGGCCATGAGCTTGAATGCAAGGATGTTCTGGAGCCTGCCGACCTTGACCAGCAACCGTTCATCGCGCTCGGGGCCGAAATCGGGACGCGATCCGAGACTGACCTGTTCCTGTCGGCGGCTGGCGCACGCCCCCGGATTGTGGCCGAAGCGCAGCTGTCCGCGTCCATTTGCGAGCTGGTGGCGGCCGGTGCCGGTGTCTCCATCGTCGAGCCGGTCACAGCCACGCATTTCGCGAATGCAGGGCGTATCACTGTGCGTCCGCTCGTGCCGGAACAGCCGTTCCGCTATGATTTACTGTTGCCGGCCCTGCGAAACCCATCCCGCGTCGCGCGCCGCTTTCTGGAGCTCGTCGAGGACCGCTTTGCAATGGTCCTCGTGACGTGAGAGGGATGTTTCTTGCCACCGCCTGTCGCCTCTGCTTACGCGATCCGGTGGTCTTGCGAGGATGCGGCGTTTTTCGGGGCGGCTCTTGCTGTCATTGCAAAAGCAGCTGAATCCGGCGCATGGTGGGCGAAAAGGGAGGCGCCGTTGAAGATCGCGCTTTGGCAAACCAAGCCGCAGCATGACACAAGCCAGGCCCTGGCCGCGCTGGATCGGATGGCGCAGCGTGCCCGGACCGAGGGTGCCGATCTGATCGTGACCCCGGAAATGGTGTTGGGCGGCTACAATGTCGGCCCGGACAGGTGCAAGGCACTGGCCGCGTCGGCGGGCGAGCTGACGGAGGCGCTGAAATCCATCGCCAAAACGCATGACATCGCGCTGGTCGTGGGCATCGCCCTGCCGGGGCCGGACGGCCCATATAACGGCGCCATCGTGCTGGACGCGGCGGGGGCCGAGCGGCATCGCTATCACAAGACCCATCTCTACGGCGATGTTGATCGAACCCAATTCGCTGCAGGCGGGGCGCTGTCTGGGGTGTTCGAGCTGAACGGCTGGTCTATCGGCCTCGCGATTTGTTACGACATCGAATTTCCCGAAGTCGCCCGCGCCCTTGCCTTGCAAGGGGCCGACGTCATGCTGGTGCCAACCGCAAACATGATACCGTTTGACAGTGTCGCCACCCGGCTGGTCCCCGCCCGCGCCGAGGAAAACGCGATCTACGTTGCCTACGCCAACTACGTCGGTACCGAAGGGGACTTCGACTACGGCGGCCTGTCCTGTATCTGCGGCCCGGACGGCAACGACCTTGCCCGCGCCCGCCGGACTGCCCCTGATTTGCTGTTCGCCACTCTGGATCACGACGCGCTCCGGGCCAGCCGCGACCTGCAAAACCATCTCGCTGACCGCCGTCCGGATTTATACGGACGCCCCAATGTTGAAGGTCTCACCGATGAATAGAGTCTCAGTCTTCGGGCCGGATTTTCCGTTTGCCTATGATGATTGGATCACCCACCCCAAGGGGCTGGGCCATCTGCCGGACATCGCCCATGGCGCCAAGGTGGCGATCATCGGCTCGGGCGCGGCGGGGATCATCGCGGGATACGAGCTGATGAAACTGGGCGTTCAGCCGGTCGTGTTCGAGGCGGGCCAGTTCGGCGGGCGCTTGCGTTCACAACGCTTTGAGGGTGCCGATGGCGTCATCGCGGAACTGGGCGGCATGCGCTTTCCCGTCTCCTCCACCGGGTTTTACACCTATGTCGACAAGCTGGGCATCCAGAGCCAGCCGTTCCCCAATCCGCTGACCCCAGCGGCAGGTTCGACCGTTGTCGATCTGCTGGGCAAAACCCACTATGCCGAAACGCTGGCCGACCTGCCGCCGCTGTTTCACGAAGTCGCCCAAGCCTATGACAAGGCGCTGGAGGACGGCGCAAATTTCACCGCGCTGAAACAAGCGATCCGCGACCGGGACAACGCCCGGATCAAGGAAATCTGGAACCCCATCGTCGAGCAATGGGACGAAAGGACCTTCTATGATTTCGTCGCCTCCTCGGACGCTTTTCAGGCGCTGTCCTTTCATCACCGCGAAGTCTTTGGTCAGGTCGGGTTCGGCACCGGCGGCTGGGATTCCGATTTCCCCAATTCCATGCTGGAAATCCTGCGCGTCAATGTGACCGAATGTGACGACCATCAACGCTACATGGTTGGCGGGGTCGGTCAGGTTCCGCACAAGCTGTGGGAACATGCCGCCGACAATATCGTTCACTGGCCCGCGGGCACCACTCTGTCCAAGCTGAACGGCGGAGCCACCCGCTCGGGGGCGACCCGGATCAGGCGGCAGGGCGACAAATTCGAAGTGACCGATCAGTGGAAGCGGGTCGAGACATTCGACGCCGTGCTTGTCACCTGCCAGAGCCACATGCTGTCCACCGTGATCGAGACGGAAGAGACCCTCTTTGCCCACGATCTGTGGATGGCGCTGGACCGGACCCGCTATATGCAATCGGCCAAGACATTCGTGATGGTCGACCGCCCCTTCTGGAAGGACAAGGATCCAAAAACCGGCCGTGATGTCATGTCGATGACGCTGACCGACCGCATGACGCGCGGCACCTATCTGTTCGACAATGGACCGGGTAAGCCCTCGGTCATCTGCCTCAGCTATTCATGGATGACCGACGCGCTCAAGGTGCTGCCCCTGCCGGTGGAGAAACGCGTGGAACTGGCTCTGTCGTCACTGGCGAACATATATCCCGACGTGGATATCCGGTCGCATATCCTGGGCGACCCGATCACGGTCAGCTGGGAAGATGACCCCAATTTCCTGGGTGCATTCAAGGGTGCGCTGCCGGGGCATTACCGCTACAATCACCGGATGTTCGGTCACTTCATGCAAGACGACCTGCCGCCGCACGAACGCGGGATCTTCATGGCGGGCGACGGCGTCAGCTGGACACCCGCCTGGGTCGAAGGGGCGGTTCAGACCTCGCTCAACGCAGTTGCCGGAATCATCCGCCATCTGGGCGGCGGATCTCATTCTGAAAACCCATCACCCTGCGATGCCTATGCCGAATGGGGGCCGGTCAAACTGCCGGACTGACGGCGCATCTTCAGGCCGCGTTCGGGACGAACGTCAGGTTGGGGCAGGATATAACGACGCGGTGCGCCGCCTCGCCTGCCTCAACGCTGGGACATCTTCTTGCTCCGGTTCATTTGCAAGGCGGCAACGATGATCCCGAGCGACACCAGACCGATAATGATAGTGGCCAGCGCATTCACATCCGGGCTGACGCCCAGCCGGACCTTGGAAAAGATCACCATCGGCAGGGTCGAGGCACCGGGGCCCGAGACAAAGCTGGCAACCACCAGATCGTCCAGGCTGAGCGTGAAGGCCAGCAGCCAGCCCGACATCAGCGCCGGCGCGATCACCGGCAGCGTCACGTCGAAAAATACCCGCACCGGGCGCGCGCCCAGATCCAGCGCCGCCTCTTCGATGGACAGGTCCATGTCCACCAGCCGCGACTGGATGATGACGGCCGCATAAGCCGCGCCAAAGGTCGAATGAGCGATGATGATGGTGAGCAGACCGCGCCCGCCGGGCCAGCCGATGACGTTCTCCATCGCCACGAACATCAGCAGAAGGGACAGGCCGATGATGACCTCGGGCATGACCAGCGGCGCGGTTATCATCATGCTCAGCAGCGTCTTGCTGCGGAAGCGCCGGAACCGGATCAGCACGAACGACGCCACGGTTCCGATCACGATTGACAGGGTCGCGCTGGCCAGGGCGATGCGCAGGCTGACCCAGGCAGCGTCCAGGATTTGCGGATCGCGGAACAACTCGCCATACCACTTGGTCGAGAACCCGCCCCAGACCGTCACCAGCCGACTTTTATTGAAGCTGAAGATCACGAGCGACAGGATCGGTGCATAAAGGAAGACAAACCCAAGGATACCGACGATGGTGAGGAACCAGGATTTACGTTTCATCAGCGTTCCCCCCCACCTGCTGCCTGCGCGCGGCGCAGCAGCATGATCGGGATGACCAGCACGAACAGCATCACGATGGCCACGGACGACGCGATGGGCCAATCGCGGTTCGAGAAAAATTCGTTCCACAGGACCTGTCCGATCATCAGCGTATCAGGCCCACCCAGAAGTGCCGGGATCACGAACTCGCCTACAGCAGGAATGAACACCAGCATGCAGCCGGCAATGATCCCGCTCATCGACAGCGGTAGGGTAACGGTAAAGAACGTGACGACGGGGCGTGCGCCCAGATCCGCGGACGCCTCGAAATACGCATCGTCCAGCTTCACCAGATTGGCATAAAGCGGCAGGATCATGAATGGCAGGTAAGTATATACGATTCCTACATAAACCGCGAAATCCGTCTGTAACATCACCAGTGGCTGGTCGATGATCCCGGCGCTCAGCAGGAAGTTGTTGATGATGCCGTTGCCCTTGAGAAATCCGATCCACGCATAGACGCGCAGCAGGAAGGACGTCCAGAACGGCAAGATGACCAGCATCAGCAGCAGGTTGCGCCGGTCTGGCGCCGACCGCGCGATCAGATAGGCCATCGGATATCCGATCAGCAGCGCGATGATCGTGGCAATACCAGCTATTTTGGCCGACCCCAGATAGGCTGCGACATATAGCGGATCGTCTATCAAAAACAGGTAGTTGCCAAAATTCAGGTTTATCGTGAAAAACCCATCGACCCACTCCGTGATCGGCAGATACGGGGGCCGGGCGATGGCGGCTTCGGACACCGATATTTTCGCAACCACCAGGAACGGGATCAGGAAAAACATCAACAGCCAGATGGTCGGGATGGCGATGACCAACAAACGCCCCTTGAGGCCCATGCGCCCCAAAACCGTCCCTATCCGCGATCCCAGCGGCAGGCTGCTCATGATGTCACCACGATTCCGGCGCTGCCGGCCCAGCCCAGATTCACCCGATCCCCATAGGTCAGCGCGCTTTCTTCGGAGCGGGTCAGGTTCGATTGGCTGACTCGCAGGCGTTTGCCGCTGTCCAGCCGCACCTGATAGACTGACGAATTGCCCATATAGGCAATTTCGTCGATGGTGCCGCTCAGCTTGTTGCGCAGATCGCCCAGATCGTCCTTGCTGATCTGCACCTTTTCCGGGCGCACTGCGACGGCAACCTTCTGGCCGATCACGCCGCTGATGCCATGCGGCACGTAAATGTCCATGCCCGCATCGGGCGAGCGCACCATGACATGATCCTCGCCATCTTCGGTGATCCGGCCTTCGAAGATGTTGACGGAACCTATGAAGTCGGCCACGAACCGGTTTTGCGGGAATTCGTAGATCTCGCGCGGTGTGCCGACCTGTACGATTTCACCAGCGGTCATGACACCGATCCGGCTGGACAGGGTCATCGCCTCTTCCTGGTCGTGGGTGACGACGACAAAGGTCACGCCCAGGCTCTCTTGGATCTTTATCAATTCGAACTGGGTTTCCTCGCGCAGCTTCTTGTCCAGCGCGCCCAAAGGTTCATCCAGCATCAGCAGCTTGGGCTTTTTCACCAGCGAGCGGGCGAGCGCGACACGCTGGCGTTGCCCGCCGGACAGTTGATGCGGTTTACGGGCGGCGAATTCGTCCATCTGCACCAGCGACAGCATGTCGGTGACGCGAGTGGCGATCTCGGCCTTGGGCAGGCCGTCGCGTTTCAGCCCGTACGCGATGTTCTTTTCCACACTCATATGCGGAAACAGCGCGTAGGACTGGAACATCATGTTGGTGGGGCGATCGTAAGGCGCGATGCCGACCTGATCCTGACCGTCGATAACAATCTGGCCGGAAGTGAGATCCTCAAACCCCGAAAGCATCCTCAGCAGCGTGGATTTACCGCAACCCGACCCGCCCAGAAGGCAGAAAATTTCGCCCTTGTAGATTTCCAGTGAGACATTGTTCACCGCGGTAAACACGCCGAATTTCTTGGTCACGTTGGTGATCTGCAAGAACGGGACCGCGCTTGGATCCGCCCATGGCTTGGCATCTGAAACGGAGGTGGCGTCGGACATGATCGCTCCCGAAATGATCCTGGAAAATGGCTGCCGCCCGGATCATATCCGGACGGCGTCACCTGCGCTTATTTGCCGGTCTTGATCGTGGTCCAGGCGCGGGTCAGCGTCCGGTCATAGCGCGCCGAATGCGGCTTGAGCGAGAACAGCTTGGCCTTGACCTCTTCGGGCGGATAGATACCGGGATCATTTACTACTTCGGCGTCCACCAGTTCAGTCGCGGCCGTATTGGGGTTGGCGAAATAGACATAATTGGTGATGTCGGCAGCAACCTTGGGCTGAAGGATATAGTCAATGAACTTCAGCGCGTTCTCGGGGTTCGGCGCGTCATCGGGGATTGCCATCATGTCGAAACCGACCTGCGCGCCCTCGCGCGGTATCGCGTAGGCAATGTTGATCCCCTGCCCCGCCTCGGCCGCACGGTCACGTGCCTGCAGGACGTCACCGGAATAGCCGATGGCCACGCAGATATCGCCATTGGCCAGATCGTTGATATATTGCGATGAATGGAAATACCGGATGAAGGGACGGACGCCCATCATCAACTCCTCGGCTTTGGCCAGATCGGCCTTGTCCTCGGAGTTCGGGTCCAGTCCCAAGTAGTTCAACGCCGGCGCGATCACCTCGGAGGGGGAGTCCAGCACCGCGATACCGCAATCGGCCAGTTTGGCGGCGGTTTCGGGATCAAACACCATGTCCCAGCTGCCGATCTTGTCGGCGTCGATACGTTCGGCCACCTTGTCGACATTGTAGCCGATGCCGGTGGTGAACATCATGTAGGGAACGCCGTAAGTGTTGTCGGGATCGTTCACCGCAATGATTTTGAGGATCGCGGGGTCGAGATTGCCGTAGTTGGACAGCTTTTCCTTGTCGATCTTGGCAAAGACGCCAGCCTGCGCCTGACGCGCAAGGAATTCGATCGACGGCACCACGACATCATAGCCGCTGGCACCGGTCAGCATCTTGGCTTCCAGCACTTCGTTGCTGTCGAACACGTCGTAATTCACCGTGATGCCGGTCTGTTCTTCGAAATTGGCGATCGTGTCCTCGGCCACATAATCGGACCAGTGATAGACGTTCAGCTCGCCTTCGGCCCATGCCGCACCGGCCGTCAGCGCAAGCGCGCTACAGATCAATGTCGTTTTCTTCATCGTATCCTCCCATTGGATTTTATTATTATTCAGTCACACGCCAAGTTTGTCACGCAACCCGTACCACCACGATCCGATCACCGAATAGGGGACGCGGAACATCCGCCCGCCGGGGAACGGATACCACGGAACCTTGGCGAAAACATCGAAGCGGGTCAGGTCGCCGTCTATCGCCTCGGACAGGATGCGCCCGAACGTGTGCGATCCGGTGACGCCATGGCCGCTGTAGCCATGCGCAAAATAGGTGTTGTCGCCAATGCGGCCCATCTGCGGAACGCGGCTGAACGAAAGGGCAAAGTTGCCGCTCCAAGCATAGTCGATCCTTGCGCCCTTGAGCTGCGGAAATACCTTGTCCATGTTGCGCTGCAGCTTGGCCTTGATGTCGCTGGGATCTGCGCCCCCATAGACCGTGCCGCCGCCGAACAGCATGCGCTTGTCGCCGGACAGGCGATAGTAATCAAGGATATAGCGGATATCCTCGACGCAGGTATCTGTCGGCAGCAAGTCCTGCGCAAGCGCGTCGCCCAGAGGCTCGGTCGCCATGACCTGCGTCGACACCGGCATCACGCGCGAGGTCAGCGTCGGCACCACATGGCCCAGATAGGCATTGCCGCACAGAACCAGCGTCTTGCAGGTCATCGACCCCTTGGCAGTTCTGACCACGGGCTTTGCCGCCGCATGATCCACGTCGATGACCGGCGACATCTCGTAGATCGTGCCGCCGTTCTGCTCGAACGCCGCCGCCTCGCCCAAGGCCAGATTGAGCGGATGCATATGGCCGCCGGAATGGTCAATCAGCCCGCCCACGTAGAGATCGGAATTGACGTGGTTGCGCAGCTGGTCCTTGTCCAGCATCTCCTGGTTCTTGATGCCGTAGCTGGCCCACAGCTTCATCCGGTCCTCCAACTCGCCCATATGGGCACTGGTCAGGCCGGTAAAGATGTTCTTTTCCTTCAGATCGCACTTGATGTCATAGGTCTTGATCCGCTCGCGGATGATCTCGCCGCCCTCCTGCACCAAGCCGGCGACGAAGGTGGCGGTGTCCTGGCCGTAACGCTTCCTGATTGTCTGCAGACTGGCGTTCAGCCCGTTGACGATCTGCCCGCCATTACGCCCCGAGGCGCCCCACCCGACCCGCGCGCCCTCGATGATGGCGACCTTGTAGCCCTTCTCGGCAAGGTGCAGGCCTGTCGACAGCCCGCTATACCCGGCGCCAACGATGCAGACGTCGATCTGATGATCGCCGGACAATTCGGGGCGCTTCGGAGCGGGATTGGCCGAGGCGGCGTAGTAGCTGGCGGTATGGCTGCCGTCGCCGGCGTAGGATTGGCTCTGAGCAGACATCACACGACCTCCAGATAGGTATCATATTCAAAATTGGTCACATGGCGGGCGAATTTGCGCAGTTCCTGCATCTTGCCTTCGACCAGCATGGTTTGCAGCCGCCTGGAGAAAATCGTCGGCACATCCGCGCCCTTGCGAAAGGCGTCGATGGCCGTCGCCCAGTCCAGCGGCAGGTTGTCGAGCTTCATCGAATAGGCGTCGCCGGTGATCGGCGCCGCGGGCTCCATTTCGTTTTCGATGCCCAGCAGCGCCCCGCCCAGAATGCTGGCCAGCACCAGATATGGGTTGGCATCGGCCCCGGCGACACGATGCTCGATACGCCGCGCCTTGGGGTTGCCGCCGGGAATGCGGATCGCGGCGGTGCGGTTCTCATAGCCCCACGCGACATTGGTCGGCGCATGGGCACCGGGCAGCAGGCGGCGGTAGGAATTTTCATGCGGCGCAAATGTCAGTGTGTTCTGCTGCATCGTCGCCAGCAACCCGGCCACCGCGTTCAGCATCATGGGCGTGCCTTCTTCGCCGCCATTGTCGAAGACGTTCACGCCAGTCTCGTCGATCAGCGAGAAATGGGCGTGAAAGCCACTGCCGGACAAATCGCCATAAGGTTTGGCCATAAACGTCGCTGCAAACCCGTGCTTGCGGGCAATGCCGCGCACCAGCCGCTTGAACAGCACGGCATCGTCGGCGGCGCGCAGGGGGTCGGCGACATGCCTCATGTTGATCTCGAATTGCCCTGCCCCGTTTTCCGAAATCGCGGCATCCGCAGGAATGCCCTGCAATTCGCAGGCATCATAGACATCGTTCAGGAATTCATCGAAATGCTGCAATTCGTCCAGCGACAGCGCGCCGTCGGAATCCAGCCGCTTGCCGGTGACAGGGGAACACGGTGCCTGGGGGTGATCTTCTGAAGGATCGACCAGGTAAAACTCCAGTTCCGTCGCCACAACCGGCGTAAGGCCGTGCTCCTTGTATCGGTCAGCGATACGCGCCAGTGCCCGGCGCGGGTCGCCCGGAAACGGCGCACCATCCTCCTGCCGCATCCACAGCATCGCCAGCGCCGTCGGGCGGCTGGTCCAGGTGATCGGCATCAAGGGGCGGCCGGTAAAATCGCACAGGCCATCGGAATCGCCGGTCTCGAACACCAGTTCGCTGTTCTCGACATCCTCGCCCCAGATATCCATGCCGACGATCGACAGCGGCATCCTCAATCCGCCTTCGACCACCTTGGAGACCTGATCAACGGGAACACGCTTGCCCCGCATCGTGCCGTTCAGATCGCACACGCAGGCAAAGATGGAATCTATCTCCGGGTGTTGCGCCAACCAAGCTTCGGCCTTGTTGTCAGACATGCGTCACCTTTCGATACTTTTGCCAGTATTGTGATACCATTTCATAAATCGTAATAATATTTCCTATATTGTGTCAATCTTTTTGATGAATATAATCGGAGCCAACAAACCCAAGGGCATCCACATGACCAGCAACGGCGAACTGAACATCCCTGATATTCCCCAGATTTCCGGGACCACAACCCAGGAATACGTGTACGAGCGTCTGCGCAATGCGATCATGCTGGGCGCGATCGAGCCGGGCACGTCCCTGACGATGCGCGGGCTGGCCGAACGTCTGGGCCTCAGCCCCACTCCGGTGCGCGAGGCAGTGCGGCGGCTCAGCTCGGAACATGCCATACAAATCAAGGATAACAGGCGCATGACGGTGCCGCTGATGACGCCTGACCGCTTTGACGAACTGGTCGCCCTGCGCGTCGCGGTCGAGGTTCACACGGCCAAACGCGCATTGCCCTACATGTCCGACATCATCATCGACAAGCTGACGGAGATCGACGACAGGATGGACCGATTCGTCACCGAAAGGGATCTGGATCAGCTGACCTTGCTGAACCAAGCCTTTCATCGCACGCTATATACGGTCAACCCCGCCCAGGCGGCCATGCCCATCGTCGAAAGCATATGGCTACAGCTCGGCCCGTTTCAGCGGCAGGTCATCACGCGGGTTTCGGAGTATTATGAAATCGACCGTCACAAGGAAATCCTGCACGCGCTGACCACCCGCGACGCGGCCGCACTGGATGACGCCATCGCCAACGACATCAAGGACGGCGTATTGAAGTCCGGACAGAACCTGCTGGCCCTGACCGACGCGGCATGAGGCGATGAAAGCCGGGACGGTCCCGGCGGAAATGGGCCGCCCGGGGTTATTTGCCCATCCAATTTCAGTCCGTGCACACAACCGCGCGTCGCTTGACGGGAAATGTTTTTGGCCCTCGCGCCCACCGTTTCGGAAGATTGACGCCCAGCGCCACCGGGGAACTTGAAGCCACATCCCGAACGCGTATACCGCTGCCATGTCGACAAGAAACTTCATCATTGTTCTGCGGGACGACGGGGGCGCGCGCCTGTCGCTCAGCTACAAGGGCGCGGAGCAGCATGGCATCAGCCGTATATCCTGCGACATCCCGGCAGCGGATTTGGTCCAGCTGGTCCTGTTCGACGGCTCCATCAGCGTGCAGACGGCCCTCGGCGCTGTGCGGCGCACGGAACTGACGCTGGGCGGGCTGGTTCTGAAATACGGCGCCGTCAATCCAGATCTGTTGTCTTTTGATCGGCAAAGCGGATTTTCGTCAAAGACGGCCTTTTGTTCCATGCAGGAATTCCATTCGGAAATGGCGGACATCACCGATGTCTGCCTGGCACGGGCAGAAACCGCAAAGCACGGGGCCGTGCTGCAGGACATGCTGGCCCGATGCCCGGTTCCCGAGGCGCTGTCGGGCAGCATGGAGCCCGATGCGGCAGATCAAGTCTTTCACCGGCTCCGCGAAATGACACTGATGATCCTTGCGCAGCAGGTCGCAGCACGAGGCTCCGGTCTGGCGCGCAACCTGCGCGGCAAGAAGACGCGGCAGGATGCAGTACACGACGTTCATGCGGTGCTGGTATCCCTCGTGCATGAATTCGCAGACCAAGGGCGCATCTGGCGTGAGGAAACGTCCTGCTGAACGCCTTTACCTGTCAAAGAGCTTGATTAGGGCACAAAACAGCGACAGCATGCAGGCAAGGGCATTTACCTGGGGTAATGCCGCCCAAGTATTGGAGTTTCTCATGCGTTCAACCACGATTATTTCCACAGCATTCCTTTTGGTTGCCGGGTTTGCAGCCCCGGTGGCGGCAGCCCAGTGTGGCAACAATTCCGGTGGGTTCAACGCATGGAAGGCGGCCTTTGCGCAGGAGGCCGCAAATTCCGGCGTCGGCCAGCGCGGCCTGAACGCGCTTGCCCAAGCGCAATATGCCTCTCGCACGATCGCGGCAGACCGCAATCAAAAATCGTTCAAATACTCGCTGAGCAAGTTCATGCAGGTGCGCGGGGCGGATACGATTGTCGCACAGGGCCGCAAACGCAAAGCGCGCGATGCCCGCTTCTATGCATCGCTTGAGGCCCGATATGGCGTACCAGCAGGTGTCATCATTGCGATCCATGGGATGGAAACGGGATTTGGCGGATTCATGGGCGACAGCTCGGTCGTATCCGCCATCACGACCCTCGCCTATGATTGCCGCCGGTCGGATTTCTTCAAACCGCACGCCATCGGCGCGCTGAAGCTGGTTGATAACGGCGCCATCACCGGGTCCACCAAGGGGGCAAAACACGGCGAGCTGGGCCATACCCAGTTCCTGCCAGGCAACGCGCTGCGCTACGGCGTTGATGCGAATGGCGACGGGCGGGTTGATTTCTACAATCAGGCCGACGCGCTGGCATCGACCGCGAATTTCCTGCGACAGAAAGGCTGGCAGCCGGGGGGCGGATATAGCGAAGGCCAGACCAACTTCAACGTGATCCGGCAATGGAATGCCGCTGGCGTCTATCAAAAGGCCATTGCCATCATGGCAGCGCGGATCGACGGATGATCGCGGTCCTTTGCGGCTGAGCATTCACTGACGCGAAAGGTTGCGGCCATAATTGGTCATACCGCCACCGCGGCCGTAACCACCGCCGGGATCGGCACGGTCCAGACCGGACCGCCGCCATGCTTCTCCAGCACTTGCGCGACCACCGCGGCGCGGATCGCCGCTGCACTCCGGTCCGGCTGCGGGCGCAGCAACGCGCCGCCCCGCGCCGTCCCCTCGCGGAAGAAATCATACGGCGCGCCCGGATCGCTGACTTGCCACACCGCCTCCACCGTGCCGCAGCGGCATGCCCCGAACCCGGCGGCCTTCAACGCCGGAAAGGCCAGCGCGCGATCCGCGTAGTCATGCGCCCCCGGTCCCGGCGGCAACGCGATGTCGGGATGGCCATGCGCGTCGATCGCATCAAAAACATAGCCCAGCGCCGTATCCACTCCGGACCCGCACCAGACGGAAAACGCCAGCCGTCCGCCGGGCCGCAGCACCCGGCGAACCTCGTTCAGGACCTTCACCGGATCGGGCACATGAGGCATTCCGAATCCAATGGTGACCGCATCGAAGCTTGCGGCGTCAAAGCGCAGATCGGTCGCGTCGCCTTCGATGAAATGCGCCTGCGGAACCGCTGATCGCGCCATCGCAAGCATCGCGGGAGAGAAGTCCAGGCCCGTCACACTGGCCCCCGCCCTGACCAACCCGGCGGTCACGTTGCCATGCCCGCAGCACAGATCCAGCGCCATCATATCCGGCCCGGCCCTGACCGCCGCAATCAGGTGCGGCACCACCATATCGGACGCCTTGGCAAAGGCTCCGGCATAAGATCGCGCCACGCTGGCATCGGCCCATTCGCGCCGTTCCAGTGCGGCAAAGGTATCTGGCTTGACCATCGCGTGCCCCCGGCAGTGGTCACGTATCATACCACATCCTGGGAAAATCCGGACCCGAGCCGCGTCCAAAACCATTGTGACGCCCGGCTCACCTCATAGACTTCACTTATTTTTTATGTGCGGATGTGCTGCCACGTGATAGGCTGAACTTACCCGGTGTGCGACCGGCGTGCAGTGTGGTCGGTCGGCACTCCGACTGTTCGTGCACGGAGTTTTTCTAATGACAAAGCCTATCAAGACAATCGGCAACCCCGGATCCTGGCTGATGCAGAGATTTGGCGATGCTTCGCATTTTGCCGAGGACGCAGCCCACGAAATTGGTGGTGACCCTCTGGCCAGGCCGAAGGTGAAGCAGATCGGCTTCGAGGACATCAAGATTGCCCTGCAGAAAGGTGTCGAGGATTTCGCTGCCCTTCGCACGGAAGTGCTGTTCATTGTCATTTTCTATCCGATTATCGGGCTCTGTCTGACTGCTCTTGCTTTTCAGCGCGAGTTTCTACCGCTTCTCTTCCCGCTCATGTCGGGGTTCGTGCTGATTGGACCGATCGCAGCCGTCGGCCTCTACGAGATGAGCCGCCGCCGTGAAAAAGGCGCGTCCGTCGGCTTTCGCGACGCACTCACTGTCATGGGATCACCCGCCATCGGGGCCGTCCTGATGATCGGCCTGGGGCTGGTCGTGATCTTTGTCGTCTGGATGCTGACGGCATACCTTATCTTTACCCTGACGCTGGGACCCGAAACCCCGACATCGGTGACGTCCCTCCTGCGGGATGTGTTTACCACCGGCGCCGGGTGGGCGATGCTGATCATTGGCTGCGCCGTGGGATTTGTGTTCGCCGCCGCAACGCTTGCCATAACGATAGCATCCATACCTTTGCTGCTGGACCGACATGTCGGCGTGCGCGTGGCGGTAGAAACGTCGCTGGAACTGACCCGGAAGAACCCGGTGACGGTGGCCGCATGGGGATTTATCGTCGCCGCACTACTGATCGCCGGAATGATCCCGCTCTTTGTCGGATTGATAATCGCGTTTCCGATCCTCGGCCATGCGACGTGGCATCTTTATCGCAGAGCGGTGGACTGACGATCCAAGCGCTCGCCGGTCGCCAGCCGTTCAGGTTTTCGCGGAACTGCGGTCAGGCGCCTGCGCTTTGATTGATACCGGGGAGCACCCAAGGCGATTTGCAAACTCGATATGGCAGCGAAAAACACCCGGCACGGGATCGCGTGTCCGCCGGTGACGGCGCATTTTTCAGCCGCTAGACTGAATCCCGGATCGTAGATTACTCTGGAGGACGACGCCATGACGAGATTTGCGCTGACATTTGTTTTGACGCTGGCCGCAGGCTCGGCGGCGGCAGGCGATGTAGGTATTACCAAGGACATGCTTTCGGCTACCGTGCAGACGCGGAGCGGTGCGGTGGAAATCACCAGGATTCAGGATCCGGCGCATCACATCAGCGGCGACTGGGCGCTGACATCTCGCCCCTGCCCCGAATTCTGCATTCAACCCTACAGCCCTGCGGAAGGCGTGACGACGATCGGCGAACTGGAACTGATCCAAATGCTGCAGGACCCTGAAGCCGTGGTTGTGGACAGCCGAACCCGCGACTGGTTCGAAGGCGGGACAATCCCCGGCGCGATCAACATTCCCTACACCTACATCGTGGACGAATTGGCCCAACTGGGATGCGAACCCGACTTTGACGGCTGGGACTGTACGGGGGTAAAATCTGTGGCGCTGTTCTGCAACGGCATCTGGTGCGGTCAGTCGCCCACGGCGATCCGCCACATGATCGAGGCTGGCTACCCTGCCGACCGCATCTTTTATTATCGCGGAGGCATGCAGGTCTGGCGTCTGCTGGGCCTGACAGTAATCGGCGGCGACTGAAGCGTTTCGTCTTCTAAAGCGTTTCGCGAAAAACCTGACTCACAGCTTTTCGCGGAACGCGCGCACCATACCAGCGTTGCGCGCGTTTTGCCTTTATCTGATGTCTCAGGTTAAAGGCGAACCGCTTTAGTTGACGTGCGGTGCCTGCTGGGTGCCGGGCCGGGATCACAGACCCAGCACCAGCGTTGCAATCGAGAAATAGATCAATACCCCCATGCCGTCCGAAATCGTCGTGACCAGCGGCCCGCTCGCCGTTGCCGGATCAAGCCGCAGACGGCTGAGCAGGAACGGGAGCGACATTCCCACAACGCTGCCGATGATGACGACGACGAACATAGTCAGCCCGACGGTCAATGCGACATCAGGCCCGCCTCGCATCGCCCCGACGGGAAACACCACAAGCGCCATCGTCGCCCCAAGCGCGGCGGCGACCATGAGTTCGCGCAGGATCAGGTCCCGCCAATCCTTCAGAACCACATCCCCCGTCGCCAGCGCGCGCACCATCAGCGTCGCCGATTGCGATCCGGCATTGCCGCTACTGTCGATCAGCAAGGGCAGGAAGAATACCAGCGAGACATATGCCAGAATCACGTCTTCGAAATAGGCGATGCCGGCCCCGGAAAAGAGATTGCCGAAAACCAGCAGTGCCAGCCAGACGATCCGCCTGGAATAGAGCACACCGATTCCGGCCCGGCGCAGGCTCTGCGTGAACGGCAAGACGGTCGATATCTTCTGGAAATCCTCCGTCGTCTCTGCCTGCATGGCATCGGTTGCGTCATCATGGGTCACGATACCCATCAGGCGCCCGTCCAGATCGACCACCGGCAGCGCCAAAAGATCATAGCGGGCGATCATCTTTGCCACGTCTTCACGATCCGCGTCCATCGTGACCGAGATCTGCGCCGTATCCATCAGGACGCTGATCGGCGTATCTACGTCAGCCAGGATCAATTCGTGCAATCGGACCGAACCCATCAGACGGCGGTCCGCATCAAGAACGTAGGACCGATATATCGTCTCCTTGCCGGGGCTGGTACGGCGCAGCGCGTCAATGGCGTCTGCTGCCGTCATCCCGGCATCAAGCGTGGCATAATCGGTCGTCATGATCGCGCCGGCGCTGCCCTCGGGATGGGCTGAAAGCCGGCGGATGTTGTCACAATCGTCCGGGGCGAGATCGTCCATCAACCGAAGCTGACCGGCCTGCGGAAGTTGATTGAACAGATCCACGCGGTCATCCGCGTCCATCTGGGTCACGATCCGGGCAAATTCAGGCGGCGCAAGGGCCTGCGCCAGTTCGACCTGCCGATCCAGCGTGAGATGCGAAAATACCTTTGCGCGGCGCGGCAGATCAAGTCCTGTCAGATAGTCACGTGCCTGTGTATCGGCAAGCTCGCTCAACCACGCGGCAAGGTCGACGGGATGCGCCGTTCGGACGAATGCGGATACCGCCTCCGCCGAAAGGTCGGCCCCGGGTGACTTGTTGTTGGCCATATCCATCGCACCTGGTCGTTGCTCAAGGAGTTTCTCGCGACCACCTTATACGAACGGAAAATAGACAGATCCCGCTATTTCGACGCCAGATCGGCGAGGATCGGGCAATCGGGCCTCTGGTCACCTGCGCAGGCATGGACCAGCGCAGCAAGCGTCGCGCGCATTTCGGTCAGTTCCGTTATCTTGCCATCAATCCGGGTCAGATGTTCTTCTGCGATATGCTTGACCTCGGCGCTTTCGCGATGCGTATCCTCGTAGAGCTTCATCAGGTTCCGGCAATCCTCGATACTGAAGCCAAGCGCGCGGGCGCGGCCCAGAAAGGCCAACCTGTGTACATCGCTTTCGCTGAACGTGCGGTAGCCGTTGGCACTGCGCCGCGGGCTGACAAGGCCGATATCCTCGTAATAGCGGATCGTCTTGGCGGGCAGGCCAGACCGGGTGGCGACATCGGCGATCTTCATTGCATTCTCCTGCTCACTCTGCGGCTGTGGGGGAAAGGGTGGCGGCGGGACCGACCACTGCGATTTCCTTCATGGCGGGGCGAACCCGGCGCAAGCGCAGCGCGTTGGTCACGACAAAGACCGAACTGAGCGCCATCGCACCGGCCGCAAGCATCGGCGACAGCAACATACCGAACGCAGGATAAAGCACACCAGCCGCCACCGGGATCAGCGCCACATTATAACCGAACGCCCAGAACAGGTTCTGGCGGATGTTGCGCATGGTGCGGGTCGAGACCTCGAACGCGTTGACGACACCGCGCAGATCGCCCGACATCAGCACCACGTCAGCGGATTCGATGGCGACGTCGGTGCCGGTGCCAATGGCGATACCGACATCGGCATGTGCCAGCGCGGGCGCATCGTTGATCCCGTCGCCCACAAAGGCGACGGCCTTGCCACCTGCGCGCAACTCGTCCAGCGCCACCACCTTGCCATCGGGAAGAACGCCCGCGATGACGTGGTCGATGCCGGTCTCGCGCGCGATGGCCTCGGCTGTCTCGCGCTTGTCGCCCGTGATCATCGCCACCTTCAGGCCCAGATCGTGCAGCGCCCGGATCGCGGCCGCGCTGGACGGTTTCACCGGGTCCGACACCGCGATGACCGCGGCAACCTGTCCGTCGATGGCGGCATAAAGCGCAGTGCGGCCCCGACTGGCGAGGTCCGTCTCGGCCTCTGTCAGCGGGCCGGGATCCAGCCCTTCGCGCGCCATCAGGCGGTCGGCCCCGATCAGGACGTCGCCCCCCGCCACCTGCGCGCGCACCCCATAGCCGGTGATCGATTCAAAAGCATCGACCGTGTGGCGCGCCGCGCCCTCGGCATGCGCGGCCCTGACGATCGCTTCGGCGATGGGATGTTCGGACTGGGCTTCGACGGCAGCCACCAGCGCCAGAACCTCTGCGCGCTCGAACCCGCCTGCCAGCACCAGATCGGTCAACTCGGGGCGCCCCTCGGTCACGGTGCCGGTCTTGTCCACCGCCACCACGCCGACGCCGGTCAATTGTTGCAGCGCGTCGCCCTTGCGGAACAGCACGCCCATTTCGGCCGCGCGGCCGGTGCCGACCATGATCGAGGTCGGCGTGGCCAGTCCCATAGCGCAGGGGCAGGCAATGATCAGCACCGACACGCCAGCGACCAGCGCATGGGACAGTGCGGGCGACGGCCCGATGATCAACCACACCAGCACCGTCAGCGCGGCCAGCGCCATGACGGCGGGCACGAACCACAGCGTGATCCGGTCGACCATGCCCTGAATGGGCAGTTTGGCGCCCTGTGCCTCTTCGACCATGCGGATGATCTGCGCAAGCGTTGTGTCGGCCCCGACGCGGGTCGCGCGAAATTGGAAGCTGCCGGTGCCGTTGACAGTGCCGCCGGTGACGGGATCGCCTTCGGATTTGGCGACGGGCACAGGCTCGCCGGTGATCATGCTTTCATCGACATGCGCGCTACCTTGGATCACCTCGCCGTCCACCGCGATACGCTCGCCCGGACGGACGAGCAGGATGGTCCCGGTGCCGATCTGTTCAATCGGAACGTTCTGCGCGGCGCCATCCACCAGAACCCGCGCGGTGCGGGCCTGAAGCCCCAGCAGTTTCTGGATCGCGGCGCCGGTGCGGCCCTTGGCGCGGGCCTCCATCCAGCGGCCCAGCAGGATCAGCACAACAATTACTGCCGCCGCCTCAAAGTAGACCGCGCGCGAGGCTTCTGGCAGCAGCGCTGGCGCAAAGAGGGCAACCACCGAATAGAGATATGCGGCCGAGGTACCAACGGCGACCAGACTGTTCATATCGGGCGCGCCCTTGAACAGGGCCGGAAATCCATGAGTATAAAACGCCCTGCCCGGCCAAGCCAGAACCACCGTCGTCAACACGAACTGGATCATCCAGCTGGCCTCGTGCCCGATGGTGCGGCCGATGAGGTCATGCACCCCCGGCACCATGTGCGCCCCCATCTCCAGCAGGAAGACTGGCAGCGCCAGCGCGGCGGCAAGCAGGGTTTTGCGGGCCAGCGCGCGGGCCTCCTCGGTCTTGCGCGTGCTCGTGTCTTCCTGGGCAGCGGCATCCGCGGGGGTCGCCGGATAACCAGCCTCCCTTGCCGTGCGCAGCAGATCGTCCAGACTGACCGCTCCCTCGGCATATGTTACGGTCGCGGTTTCCGACGCAAGGTTTACGTTCACATCCGACACGCCCGGCACCGCCGCCAGCGCCTTGTCCACCCGCCCCACACAGGAGGCGCAGGACATCGACGCCACGTTCAGACGCACGGTCCGGCGGCGCGGGGGATAGCCCGCCGCGTCAAGCGCAGCCACGATTTCGGCCAACCGCGAGGGCGCATCGACCTGCGCCTGAACGGTCTCGTTGGCGAGGTTCACGCCGACATCGCTGACGCCAGGAAGTGCCAACAGCGCGCGTTCCACGCGCCCGACGCAGGACGCACAGGACATGTTCTGAACAGGTAGCCGGACGGATTGCGAAACTGCCATGGGGGGACTCCTGTGAGGGCTTCACCGTTGAGATAAGGGTTCCACCTGCTGGAAGGTCAAGAGGCCCGGGAAAATTCCCCGGCGCGCGGCGCGGCGCGGTCTGCTGTCACGGATGCGATCATCACTGCCGGGACAAGCCCTTCAAGGCCAAATTTTTCAATCCAGTTCCTGCACGCTACCACCGGATACCGTCAGGATTTGCCCGCTGATCCAGCTTGCCGCGGGCGAACTCAGGAACAATGCGGCATTTGCGCTGTCTTTGGGTCCGCCCAACCGATGGATAGGCATGTGCGCCAGCATCTTCTTCTCGACCTCATCGGTCAGCACGGAGTCCAACGCAGCGGTGCGCGTGGCGCCCGGAGCGACTCCGTTCACACGGATAGCCTTTGGGGCCTAAAGCGTTTCGCCTTTAACCTGAGACATCAGATAAAGGCGAAACGCGCGCAACGCCGGTATGGTGCGCGCGTTTCTCGAAAAGCTGTGAGTCAGGTTTTTCGCGAAACGCTTTAGTCGAACGCGATCTCGCGGATCAGATGGTTGGTCGCAGCCTTGGATGCATCCTGGCCCATACTCAACCCGCCCAGAAACTGAAAATGGCCGCGTAAGTTCTACGAATGCGCCCCATAAAAAATGGGAATTTTACCCATCCATGGGTGGAAACTGAAACAGTCTCGGTAAAAGCTGTCGTTCGCGAAAAGTGCAGCAGGTGACTGCTCGCATCCCTGAGTGGAAGTCTGTTGTCCTGCCGGGCAACCAGGTAACTTAGATTGTAGATGCAATGAGAGTGGTGGTCCCAGCTGGATTCGAACCAGCGACCTCTCGCTTCGGAGGCGAGCACTCTATCCAGCTGAGCTATGGGACCAATCAGGCATCTTCTAACTTGACCCAAAAGCAGTGTCCAGAAGAGAAGTTTCGGAGCAGTTTCGGGGGATACCAATTTTGAGGTCAATTCTTTCCATATAAATCAGGTATTTAAATTTAGACCACTGGCTTCGGACGGCAGCGCTCTATCCAGCTGATTTATGGGTGCCTGCGGCGCGATATACCTGCGCTGTCCGGCCCGTAACGTATAAATCCCCGTCTTACGCGAAGAGGTCGTGGCACAGTTCCAGCGCGTCGATCAGCACGTCGACTTCGGCCTTCGTGTTGTAGGCGGCAAAGGAGGCGCGGCAGGTCGCGTTGACACCCAAATGCGCCATCAGCGGCCCAGTGCAGTGCTGGCCCGCACGAACGGCGACGCCCTTCTTGTCAAGGATGGTCGAGATGTCATGCGGGTGCCCGGCGCCATCCATGGTGAAGCTGAAGATCGCCGCCTTGTCCGGCGCCTGTCCCTGCACCTGGATCCAGTTCAACCCCGCCAGCCGTGCGGCTGCATAATCGCGCAGGTCGTTCTCGTAGGCGGCGATATTCTGCATCCCAAGCCCCATCATGTATTCCAGCGCAACGCCCAAACCTATGGTCTGAACGATGCCGGGCGTGCCGGCCTCGAACTTCATCGGCGGGTCGTTATAGGTCACGTTCTCCTTTGTGACCTCGCGGATCATGTCGCCGCCACCAATGAAGGGGCGCATCTCGGCCATCCGGTCCTGCCGGACATAGATCGCCCCCGACCCGGACGGGCCATATAGCTTGTGACCGGTGATAGCATAGAAATCGCAGCCGATATCTTCGACATCGACCGGCATGTGAACCGCCGCCTGACTGCCATCAACCAGAACAGCGACACCCTTGGCGCGCGCAGCAGCACAGATGGCATTTACATCAACCTTGGTCCCCAACACATTGGAAAGATGTGTAATTGCCACCAGTTTAGTGCGCGGACCAATGGCGTCGATCACTTTTTGCGGGTCCAGCGCGCCGTTAATGTCGGTATCCACCCATTTCAGGACCGCGCCCTGCCGCTCACGCAGGAAATGCCACGGCACGATATTCGCGTGATGCTCCATCACGCTCAGCACCACCTCATCGCCGGGCTGGAACCTGGGCATAGCCCAGCCATAGGCGACCATGTTGATGCCCTCAGTCGTGCCGGAATTCAGCACGATCTGCGCCTCGTCCCTGACGCCCAGGAACTTCGCGATGATGGCACGCACGCCCTCGTATTTTTCAGTGGCCAGATTGCTGAGATAGTGCAAGCCCCGGTGAACATTGGCATATTCGTGGCTGTAGGCGTTGGTGATCGCGTCAATCACCACCTGCGGTTTCTGCGCGGAGGCGCCATTGTCCAGATAGACCAGCGGCTTGCCATTCACCTCGCGCGCGAGGATCGGAAAATCGCCGCGCACCTTTTGAACATCCAGCATCACACCCCTCCCATCACAGCCGCCGCAAAGACGCTGAGAATTGCCGACAGCCCTACGACCATGGCCAGAACGGCCAGAACCAGGACGGCTATCGACTTGAAAATGTTATCGAACCCATGGGCCCGGTCAATGAAGACGACCAGAATGATCAGCCCCCAGACCGAGG
Source organism: Roseovarius sp. (assembly GCA_048267045.1). Classification (GTDB taxonomy): domain Bacteria; phylum Pseudomonadota; class Alphaproteobacteria; order Rhodobacterales; family Rhodobacteraceae; genus Roseovarius. The sequence goes on from JBLWYG010000002.1 coordinate 83,625, forward strand.
CGACCATCACCACAGCCAGCCCCGCCAATGGCACCGCCAACATCAGGATCAGCAGCGCCAACTGAACCCCAAGGCGCAAGACCTGCATCCAGACGATCAACGCCAGAACCTGCGGAACCTGCCCCGCGCCGCCCAGACTGCGCCCGATCCATGTCAGTGTGAGCACCGTGATCACCAGGGCGCCCAGCAGAAACAGCGAAAACAACGCCGGCGATTGAAACGCCTGCGGGATCATCTGCATGCTCTGCGGATCGCGCTCTGGCCCCATGTAGAGCGAAATGGAATAGACAATGGCGTTCAGAACGCTCATCAGGGCCAGCGCCGTCCACAGCCATTCGCGCGGCAGGCGCAACGCGATAATCCTGTCCGCCGCAGCACGCGGCGAAAACAGCGTCTGAACGAACAGGTCCGAGACGATTTTCGTGTTCATGTACGGCCCCATTCCGCCTCGCGCAGGCCAAGCGCCCAAAAAAGGGCGAAGACCACCAGCCACACGGCGCCAACCGCTGTCAGCGCCGGTCCCGGCCCGATAAAGCCGCCGACAAGCCCGTGTAGCAGCACCAGCGGACTGGCCGCAAGCAGCGCCCAGAACAATGCCATGCGCGCGCCAAAACCAGTGCCCCTGCCGCCCGCCAGCCGCGCAATCCCGTGAGTGATCAACGCGATCGCGTAGAGGATCAATGGCGCTATGAACGCCCAGGCCAGCAGGGCGCCGCCGAGAAGCGGATTAAGCTCTTCGCCGGTCAGGTAAGCTTGCCGCGCCAGGCGCGGCCACTGAGCGATGAACATCACCACGCAGCCCGCCATGAGGATAACCAGCGCACGGTCCTCGCGTTGCCCTATCGACAGAAGCCGACGCATCACGGCCCGGGGGCCGCGATACGTCGCCACGATGTCGCGCGCAGCGGGCATCAGGCGCGCCGCCGCTCCAGCCAGCCTTCCAGCAGCATCTTGATCTCGTCCTGCAGGGCGAAATCCTCGATCTCGTCCACCGCCTCGGCCAGAAACGCCATCGTCAGCAGATCGGTTGCGATCCCTTTGGGCACGCCGCGGGCGCGCAGGTAATACAGCGCATCCTCATCAATCGCGCCCGATGTCGATCCATGCGAACAGATGACGTCATCGGCGTAGATCTCGAGCTCGGGCTTGGCCAGAAACTGGCTGTCACCATCCAGCAACAGGGACTGGCTGATCTGGTAGCCATCGGTCTTTTGCGCGCCCGCCCTGACCAGGATCTTGCCTTGGAATACCCCCGTGGCGCCATTGCGCAGCACCTTCTTGTAGACTTGGCGGCTCTCGCACCGCTGGGCATCATGGATCACGAAGACGGTGTCATCGTCGTGAAAATCCCCGTCGCCCATCGACGTGCCTGCAACATGCGCGATTGCATCGTCACCGGTCAGCTCGATCACGCATTCATTCCGCGTCATCGCGCCATTGGCGGTCATGGTGAAGGATTTGAACCGGCTTTCGGTGCCCAGCCGCGCAAATATATGCGTGGCCTCACGCCGCTCATAGTCGCGGCCCTGCGTGCGCACGTGGTGGAACGACGCGCCATCGCCGATATCAACCTCCAGCACGTCATTCAGCCGTGCCGCAGCCGGACCATTTTCCAGCAGCGTCATTTCCGCGCCCGCGTCCAACTTGACAACATGGTGCAAGATCGCGTCCGAAGTCGTTGATTCATGGCGGTAAATCAAATTCACCGGGCGCTTTGGCGTGCCTGTGACGTGGATGATCAAGCCATCCGTTGCAGCTGCGGTATTCAAAGCCGCCAAGGGGCGATGAACCGGGTCCTGTCCACGCTGCTCAAGAACACCGTACAGGTCCTTTGCCCAATGGATATCGGTCTGCCCCGCATCCGCCAGTCGCTCGATCGTCACACCCTCGGCGGCCAGATCATCGCTGGCGCCAGCGTCAAAGACGCCGTCGACAAAGACGATTTTCAAGCGGTCCACGTCGTCAAATACGGGCCGTTCGTCCACCGTGAACAGCGCCGCCTCGGGCGCGCCCGCTTGGGTCAGCGTGTCGGGGCGCGTGAATTTCCAGTATTCATCGCGCCGCTGCGGCAGGCCCATGGCGCGAACACGCGCCAATGCGTCCTTGCGCGCGGCCTGCGACCAGCCCGCGCAATCCGGCACCGTCACGGTGTCCAGCCGCGCCTCCGTCTGCGATTGTCTGAGGTTTGCCACAGCCATCATGCCACCTCCGCAAGAATGTCCGCATATCCGTTTTTCTCGACCTCAACGGCCAGATCGGGGCCGCCCGTCTTGATGATGCGACCGTCCGACATGATGTGGACAAAGTCAGGTTTGATATGGTCCAGAAGCCGTTGATAATGCGTGATAACCAAGAAACCGCGCCCTGCGTCCCGCAGCGCGTTGACGCCGTCGCTAACCAGTTTCATCGCGTCCACATCAAGGCCGGAATCCGTCTCGTCCAGGATACACATCTTGGGCTCCAGCAAGGCCATCTGAAGGATCTCGTTGCGCTTCTTCTCGCCGCCGGAAAAGCCGACGTTGACCGGGCGTTTCAGCATGTCGGCGTCGATTTTCAGTTCTTTCGCCTTGGCGCGGATCAGCTTGAGGAAGTCGGCCGCGCTCATCTCGTCCTCGCCGCGCGCCTTGCGCTGCGCGTTGAGCGCCGTGCGCATGAACGTCATATTGCCAACGCCGGGGATTTCAACCGGATATTGGAACGCCAGAAACAGCCCCGCCGCGGCGCGCTCTTCGGGCTCCATCGACAGGATATCAACGCCTTCCAGCGTCGCGGTCCCGTCTGTCACCTTGTAGCCGTCCCGTCCCGACAGAACGTAGCTGAGGGTCGATTTTCCGGATCCGTTCGGCCCCATGATCGCGTGCACCTTGCCCGCCTCGACGGTCAGGTCCACGCCCTTCAGGATCGACTTCTCCTCGTCTTCAAGATCGACATGCAGGTTCTTGATCTCAAGCATATTATTTCCTCTCAACTAGTCACTCAGGGCCGCTCAGGGCCGCATCATCATTTTCATGATCGGCAGCAGCCGATCGGGTGGGACGGCCGTCGGCGCGACGTCGAATTGGGCCATACGGCCAATAAGACGAGGGGCGCCGAGGAATTCTTCGATCACATGGTAGCGACTGCGCCGCTTGTAGTCGTCCACCAGCAGCGTGACAGGCTTGCGCGTACAAAACGCCGTGGCCATGGCGCAGCCGGGGCGAAACCGGCCATCGACCAGCACGACATCAGGCTGACGGAAATCTTCGCGCTGCCAGACGGCCAGCGGATAGTCCGGATAGTGCCGCCAGCCGCTTGCGTTCATGGGTGTGCCCCAATCGCCGGTCTCGCCGATATCGACCCAGATCACGTCAATTCGGGTGCCCTGCGCAGGCGGGTTTTGCACGAACCAGTCGCGCATCATCACCGCCCAGGCCTGATCACTTTCAACGGAGATCACAGTCTTCCCGGACAGTTCCGATGCAAGCACGGTCGAGCCGCCCGATCCATATTCAAGGATCACGTCAGCCTCGGCGTAAGCGCGCGCCAAATGCTGCGCCTCTGCCTCGGGCAGCATCAATTCTGGCGGGGACAGGACAGCATCAGTCATCCTTGCCTCTCCCCGCACATTATGACCGCGCGCCGCATCACAGATTTACCCGACCGAGCCTTCCAGCGAGATCGCAACCAACTGCTGCGCTTCCATGGCGAACTCCATCGGCAAGGCTTGCAACACGTCGCGGCAGAAGCCGTTGACGACCAATGCCACCGCCTCTTCCTCATCCATGCCGCGCTGGCGGCAGTAGAACATCTGGTCGTCGTCCACCTTGGACGTCGTCGCCTCGTGTTCGACGCGGGACGAGTTGTTCTTGACCTCGATATAGGGCACCGTATGCGCCCCGCATTGGTCGCCGATCAGCAGGCTGTCGCATTGCGTATAGTTGCGCGATTCCTTCGCCTTGGGGTGCATACTTACCAAACCGCGATAGGTATTCTGCGCCTTTCCGGCGCTGATGCCCTTGGACACGATGCGCGATTTCGTGCGCTTGCCCAGATGGATCATCTTGGTGCCGGTATCGGCCTGCTGCATGTTGTTGGCGATGGCGATGGAATAGAATTCGCCCTGGCTGTCATCGCCGCGCAAAATGCAACTGGGGTACTTCCACGTCACCGCCGAGCCGGTTTCAACCTGCGTCCACATCACCTTGGCCCGGTCGCCGCGGCAATCGGCGCGCTTGGTCACGAAGTTGTAGATGCCGCCCTTGCCATTCTCATCCCCGGGATACCAGTTCTGAACGGTTGAGTATTTTACCTCAGCATCTTCTTCGATGATGATCTCGACGACGGCAGCGTGCAACTGCGATTCGTCGCGCTGGGGCGCCGTGCAGCCCTCAAGGTAGCTGACGTAGCTGCCTTTGTCGGCGATGATCAGCGTGCGCTCGAACTGGCCTGTATTCTCGGCGTTGATGCGGAAGTAGGTGCTCAGTTCCATCGGGCAGCGCACGCCGGGCGGCACATAGACGAACGAGCCATCTGAAAACACGGCCGAGTTCAGCGTTGCATAAAAGTTGTCATTCACCGGCACGACCGAGCCGAGATACTTCTTCACCAGTTCCGGATGCTCGCGGATCGCCTCGGAAATCGAGCAGAAGATGACCCCCGCCTCCAGCAGTTCCTTCTGGAATGTCGTGCCGACGGAAACAGAGTCGAACACCGCATCCACAGCGACCTTGCGCGCCTCGGCGGGCATCTCGCCCGCGCCTTCGACGCCGGCCAGAATAGCCTGCTCCTGCAAGGGGATGCCCAGCTTGCTATAGGTCGCCAGCAGCTTGGGATCGACCTCGTCCAGCGACTTTGGCTTGACCATCATCGATTTGGGCCGCGCATAGTAATACTGATCCTGAAAATCGATTTCGGGGTAATCGACCATCGCCCAGTCAGGCTCTGTCTTGGTCAGCCATGTCTCGTAGGCAGCCAGCCGCCAGTCGGTCATCCACGCAGGCTCTTCATTCTTTTCCGAGATCAGCCGCACGATGTCGGGCGTCAGGCCCTTGGGCGCGTATTCCATCTCGATATCGGTGGACCAGCCATGTTTGTAGGCGCCGCCCACCTCGCGAACGCGGTCGACCGTGTCCTGATCGACGCCCTCCTTCGCCACATCCCTGTGGGCCGGTGCATTGTCCAATACCGTCATGTCCAAGTCTCCCGTATCAATGCGCGCCGGATCGGGCGCGATATCTGTCCTGATGCGTCAGCCATGCCTCGGCAAAGCGCATAATCTCGTCTTTCGTCGTCTGCAGGCCCAGCGATACCCGAATCGCCGATGCCGCATCCGCGTCTCCATATCCCATCGCCTGCAGCACCGCACTTGCGCGCACCTTGCCGCTGGAACACGCAGATCCTGCCGAAACAGCAAAGCCTGCAAGGTCCATCGCCATCACCTGCGTCTCGCCCTTCCAGCCGGGCGTCAGCAGACAGCAGGTATTCGGCAGACGCACCGCATCTTTCCCGACAAAAATAGTCTTATTTGCAACTTCTGCAATGGTCTTTTCTAGAATGTTTCTAAGTTTCTCTACGCGGCCCCATTTGCCGTCGTCCAGATCACGCGCCGCCGCCTCTGCGGCGGCACCGAATCCGGCGATGCCGATGATGTTCTCGGTCCCCGAGCGGCGGCCCATTTCCTGCCCCCCTCCCTTGATCTGCGCCGCCACGTCAGTGCCGCGCCGCACCACCAGCGCGCCGATACCCTTGGGTCCGCCCAGCTTGTGCGCCGAAATCAGCGCCATCTGCGCGCCGCTCCAGTTGAAGGCAACCGGCAACTTCCCAAATGCCTGCGTCATGTCGCATACGGCAATGCCGTCCGGCAGATTCTGGACGACGCCCGTTTCGGAATTGGCCAGTTGCAGCGCCGTCTGCGCGGGGGCTTCGACAGTGACCGTCCCGTCCGGCGATACGGTCAGCGCGCCATCCGTCCAGGCCGCCACCGCGTCATGTTCGACCGGGGCCGAAGCCAGACCGCGCCCCGCGCAGGCCAGTGCAGCCGCTTCGGTCGCGCCCGAGGTGAAAATCACGTCGGCGCCGTCGGCGCCCAGCGCCGCCGCCACTTGCGTGCGTGCGCGCTCGACCAGCGCCTTGGCCGCGCGGCCCTCGGCATGGACGCTCGACGGGTTGCCGACAACGCCCATCGCGGCGACCATGGCCGCACGCGCCTCATCCCGCAAAGGCGCCGTGGCGTTATGGTCCAGATAGATGCGGGGCCTCATGTCGGGGGACTTTCAATGTTACGCAGATACTCGCGCCGCAGGCATCGTCCATCTGGGCGCATCATTCGTCATCAACAATCGCCAGAAGCGACGGAACGGCAGGGCATGGGGCCAGCGTGTTGCTGACCACATCGCTGAGCCGGGTCTGGTGCAGATAGACGTAAACCTGCGCGCTCAGCCCCTCCCACAAACGGTTGGTCATGGATTGCGCGCGACTGCCGGACGCGCCGCCCGACGCGCCCGCGCCCTTGTGCATCGCGTCGATCGTCTCGTCCACGGCAGCCAGGATTTCTGACACGCGGATCTCCGACGTCGGCCGCGCCAGGCGATAGCCGCCACCGGGGCCTCGAACGGATGTGACCAGATCGGCGCGGCGCAGCTTGACGAAAAGTTGCTCCAGATAGGGCAGCGATATGCTTTGCCGCCGCGATACCTCGCCCAGGGTTACAAGCGTGTCTTTGGGCTGAAGTGCGATATCCGACAGCGCGACCATGGCGTAACGGCCCTTTGTGCTGAGTTTCACGGCGATCCCTCCCCCCGGCTTTCTGCGAATAGATTGACCTTGCGCGCAGGTGCGCTTATCTCAACCGAAGCCCACCCTGACCAGTCTCCTGCATCCGCAGGGGCAGCCCAAACATTAGAATTGTTCTAAGGCGCGCCGGCAGCGCCGTCAACGGCGTTTACCGCCGACGGATTTTGCCGCAGCCCCGATCGGACAGCAAGGAAGATCGACTATGCCCGAGGTTATTTTTCCCGGCCCAGAAGGCCGACTTGAAGGCCGCTACCATCCGCAAAAGGAAAAGGATGCGCCCATCGCCATCGTGCTGCACCCGCATCCGCAGTTCGGCGGCACGATGAACAACAAGGTCGTCTACAACCTGCATTATGCGTTTCACCGTATGGGCTTTACAGTGTTGCGATTCAATTTTCGCGGCGTTGGCCGCAGCCAGGGTGAATACGATCAGGGCGTGGGCGAGCTTTCGGACGCCGCCTCGGCGCTGGATTACCTGCAGTCGATGAATGCCAATTCCAAGCATTGCTGGGTTGCAGGTTTCTCGTTCGGGGCGTGGATTGGCATGCAACTGTTAATGCGGCGCCCCGAAATCACCGGTTTTATCAGCGTGTCACCCCCGGCGAACATGTATGATTTCTCATTCCTGGCGCCCTGCCCGGCGTCGGGCCTGATCATCAATGGTCTGGCCGACCGTGTTGCGCCGCCGGCAGACACCACTGCGCTGGTCAACAAACTGCACGATCAGCAGGGGATCACCATCCAGCACGAAGAGGTCGAAGGCGCAGGTCACTTCTTTGAAGAGCCGCACATGGACACGATGATCGACACGGTCACCGGTTACGTAAAGCGCCGCCTGACCGAAGGCACGCGCTAAGCCATGGGTGTCACTGAGGATCTGGCCGACCAGTTGGCGCAGGACGCATTGAAGGCCGAAGAGATCACCGGCGACACCCGGATAGTCGATGATCTGGCGACAATGATGGGCGCCACGTCGCAGACCGCCGAAGAGGCGTTTCTGACCGCAGTCCGCGTGCGCCGGGCAAATGCCAAGGCGCGCCGCATGTTGGCCGACCGCGTCAAGGCGTTCAAAGCCACGCAAGCCAAGCAGACGCAATCCGAATGAGCGCCTGCGGCGCGCCGGTTGTTTGATCGGCGCTGCCCGCAGTCAAAGCGCCTCCTACCAGCGCCGCCTTAAGGCGTTTCGCCTTTAACCTGAGACATCAGATAAAGGCAAAACGCGCGCAACGCTGGTACGGTGCGCGCGTTCCGCGAAAAGCTGTGATTCAGGTTTTTCGCGAAACGCTTTAGCGGATGGTCCAGGAGCGCTCCGCGCGGGGATATTTATGGCAAGAAGAAAGCCGGGGCCGGGTCAGGATGATCCGGCCATCGTGGTTTTTGCAGCCGCTTTATTGGCCTTGGTCTTGGCCACCACCTTTTCCGCCAGGTCGCGTGCAATGGAAAAGGCGCCCTTGATCTTGTCGCTGTCCTTTTTCCAGTCGCGGCGCACGATGATCTTGTTGTCCTTGATCTTGGCCAGGCCGCGCTGGTCCTTGATGAATTCGACAAGGCCCTCTGGCGATGCGAATTTGTCATTGTGGAACTGGATCGTCGCGCCCTTCGGCCCGGCGTCCAGCTTGGCAATTCCGGCCTTACGGCACATGCCTTTGATCCGCACCACGAGCAGAAGGGTATTCACCTCCTTCGGCAGCGGACCAAAGCGGTCGATCAACTCGGCGGCGAAGCCCTCTAGTTCGACCTTGGTGTCGAGGCTGCTGAGGCGGCGATAGAGGCCGAGGCGCACGTCGAGGTCCGGCACGTAGCCATCGGGAATGAGGACAGCTACGCCAAGGTTGATCTGCGGCGCCCATTGGCCGCCATCGTCGGCGATGCCTTCTGTGTCGCCTGCCTTGATCTTGGCGACGGCCTCTTCCAGCATGGATTGATAGAGCTCGTAGCCAACATCGCGCATCTGGCCGGATTGTTCCTCGCCCAAGAGGTTACCCGCGCCGCGAATGTCGAGATCTTGGCTGGCCAGCGTGAAACCGGCGCCGAGCGTGTCGAGGCTGCCGAGGACACGCAGGCGTTTTTCGGCAGCGGGCGTCAGTTTCAGGCGCGGCTTGGTCGTCAGATAGGCGTAAGCGCGGGTTTTGGAGCGGCCCACGCGACCGCGGATCTGGTAGAGTTGGCTGAGGCCGAACATGTCGGCGCGGTGGATGATCATCGTGTTGGCGGTCGGTATGTCGAGGCCCGATTCAACGATGGTCGTCGCCAGCAGCACGTCGTATTTGCCGTCGTAAAAGGCGTTCATGCGGCTGTCCAGTTCGCCTGCTGCCATCTGGCCATGGGCGATCATGTAGCTGACTTCGGGCACCTCATTGTCCAGAAACGCCTCGATTTCCGGCAGGTCGGATATGCGCGGCACGACAAAGAAACTCTGGCCGCCGCGATAATGCTCGCGCAGCAGCGCCTCGCGGATCGTCACGGTATCGAATTCACTGATATAGGTCCGGATTGACAGCCGGTCGACCGGGGGCGTGCCAATGATCGACAGATCGCGCACGCCCGACAGGCTCAGCTGCAGCGTGCGCGGGATCGGTGTGGCGGTCAGGGTCAGCACATGGACGTCGCTGCGCAGGGCCTTGAGCCGTTCTTTGTGGCCGACGCCAAAGCGCTGCTCCTCGTCGATGATCAGCAGGCCAAGGTTCTGGAAACGCACCGATTTGGCCAGCAGCGCATGAGTGCCGACGACAATATCGACCTGCCCCTTTGCCAGCCCATCGCGCGTTGCAGCCGCATCCTTGGCCGAAACGAAGCGCGACAGGGGGCGGACATTGATCGGAAAGCCGCGAAACCGTTCGGCAAAACTTTGGTAGTGCTGGCGCGCCAGCAGCGTCGTCGGGGCGATGACCGCCACCTGCATCCCGGACATCGCAGCGGCAAAGGCGGCGCGCATCGCCACTTCGGTCTTGCCAAAGCCGACATCGCCGCAGATCAGCCGGTCCATCGGCGTGCCCGCTTGCAAATCGGCCATCACATCCTCGATCGCGCGCAACTGGTCGTCGGTTTCCTCGTAAGGGAAGCGGGCCGAGAACTCCTCCCACGCGTGATGCTCGGGCTCCAGCACCGGGGCGCGGCGCAGGGCGCGTTCGGCGGCGATTCGGATGAGGCGATCCGCCATCTCGCGGATGCGCTCCTTGAGCTTGGCCTTCTTGGCCTGCCATGCGCCGCCGCCGAGGCGGTCCAGCAGCCCTTCCTCGTGGCCATAACGGCTGAGCAGTTCGATATTTTCGACCGGCAGATATAACTTGGACGCCTCGGCATATTCCAGCACGAGGCACTCATGCGCCGCGCCCAGTGCCGCGACCACCTCCAGCCCCAGATAGCGGCCAATGCCGTGATCGACATGCACGACCAGATCGCCGGGGCTGATGCTGCTGGCCTCGCTCAGGAAATTCTCGGCGCGGCGGCGGCGCTTGGGGGCGCGGATCAGACGGTCGCCCAGGATATCCTGCTCGGCGATGACGGTCAGATGGCTGCCCTGATGCGGCCCTTCAAAGCCGGATTCCAAGCCCCAGACCGCCAGGTGCAACCCTGTCTTGCCTAGCCTTTGGGCCGAGGTGACGGTAACGGGGCCGATCAGGCCCTCATCTTCCAACAGCCCCTCCATCCGCTCGCGCGCGCCTTCGGAATAGGTGGCAAGAAGGACCGGGCCCTTCTGCATCTTTGCCTGAATATGATCCTTCAAGGCACCGAAAAGGCTTATGTTTTCCTGCTGGCGTTCGGGCGCGAAACTGCGTCCGATGCGCCCGCCTGCATCTGTCACGCCAAGGCCGGTGGCCTGCGGCAAGGCCGACAATTGCAGCGCGCGGTGCGGCGCGGGTGCGCCGTGCCGCGCGGCATGCGCCAGACAGAGCAGGCCGGGCGGCCCCGGCTTG
>JBLWYG010000002.1:94322-122133 GCA_048267045.1 Roseovarius sp.
GTTCGTGGCGCTCGCCGTTGCGCCCCTTGGCCGTCATGGCGTGCCGGCGCGCGCCATACTGATCCTCGATACTGTCCCAGCGGGCGACCCGGGCGGGCGTGACGGCGTCATCCAGCAGCACGGGCGCGCCGGGAATGTAGTCGAACAACGTCTCCAGCCGGTTGTGAAAGAAGGGCAACCAATGTTCGGCGCCCTGGGCCTTGCGGCCTGCGCTGACCGCTTCGTAGAGCGGATCGTCGGACCCGGCAGAGCCAAATTCGATGCGGTAATTCTGACGGAACCGCGTGATCGCGGCCTCGTCGAGGATAACCTCGGAGACCGGGGCCAGCTCGATCATGTCCAGCTTGGCCGTGGTGCGCTGGGTGACGGGATCAAAGCGGCGCGCCCCGTCCAGAACATCGCCAAACAGGTCCAGCCGGACAGGGCCGCCGCCATCGGCATCGCCCGGCGGGAAAATGTCGATGATGCCGCCGCGGATCGCGTAATCGCCCGGTTCGGTCACGGTGGGGCTGTTGACGAAGCCCATACGCACAAGAAACGCGCGCAACGCCGCCTCGTCGATACGCTTGCCGACATGGGCGGTGAAGGCCGCGCCGCGCAGAACGTCGCGCGCCGGGATACGCTGCATCGCGGCGCCCAGCGTGGTCAGCAGGACATATTGCCCCGGCATGCCATGCACCAGCCCGGCCAGCGTCGCCATCCGCGCCGCGGAAATGTCCGGGTTGGGCGATACGCGATCATAGGGCAGGCAATCCCATGCGGGGAATTGCACCACCGGCATTTCGGGCGCAAAGAAGCGCAGCGCGGCAGCCATCGCCGCCATACGTTTGTCGTCGCGGGCGATGTGCAGGGCTGGACCGGAGGCACGCGCCACCTCGTCCAGTACGAGGCGCGCATCGAACCCTTCGGGCGCGCCGGAAACGGTGATATTCTGGGATCGGTGGGTCATGTCATGTACTTTCGCGGGCGCGCAGCAGGCTCATCGGGGTATTATCCGCCCAAGGCAGAGACGCTCATGTTCTGATACATGCCCCACATGGCAGTGACGAAAATCGACAGCATGCCGATGATCTGCACATAAAGGCGGTGGCGAAAAAGCAGCTTGATCAACGGCGCTCCAGTCAGTCCGGCTGACTCGATGTGGCGTGCTGTCCGCAGGGACAGCAGCCACACCGTCGACATGGGCACCCCCAAGAGGAAGATGGCCTGCGCGAATTCGCGGCCATAAATCCAGCCCAGCAGCGCCGAGGCGGTCAGTGCAAAGCTGAGGATGACGGTCAACACCAGCCCGCTTTCGTCGGTGATATACAGGATGCGCCGCGCGTTGATGCGCACCATCGCGTTCATGTCGTCCATTGCCTCTGGGTCTTGTGACTGCTTGCGCGCGCGCAGGACCATGTCCCACGGCACACCCAGGATGTAATGGCTGGTCGAGGACCAGAGCACAGCCAGCGCAATCCAGAACCACAGGTTGCTGAAGCTGCGCATGTCGATCGTCTCGAATACCGTTGAGTACCAGTCCACGTTGGCTCCAGCCTGCCTGTCTGCGTCCGAAAACGCGTCTTGTGCCGTTTTGCTGCCCCGCAGATAGCGCCCGGTCCGCGTGGGGAAAGGACGCCATTCACATGGCTGCGACCCTATTAGCGCCGCGCTGCGAAAATTCCCACCCTTGAGATGCGCGAATTTCCGTGGCACCTACTGGGGCATCGCCGAACATGAAAGACACCTCATGCATCCTGTCCTGCCCCCCTTTCCCGCCAGCCGCCCCCGCCGCTTGCGCCGCACACCCGGTCTGCGCGCGCTGGCGGCCGAACATACGCTGAGCGCGGGCGATCTGATCTGGCCCGTCTTTGTCCGCGACGGCGAGAATATGGAAGAGCCTGTCGCGTCGATGCCGGGGGTCAGCAGGCTGAGCGTCGACCGCGTGGTGATTGCGGCGCGCGAGGCGGCAGATCTGGGCATCCCCGCGATTTGCCTGTTTCCCTATACCGGCGCCGAAAACCGCACCGCGGACTGCGCCGAGGCATGGAACCCCGATAACCTCAGTAACCGCGCCACGCGCGCGATCAAGGCTGCGGTGCCGGAGATGCTGGTGATGACGGACGTCGCGCTCGACCCCTATTCCGATACCGGCCATGACGGGTTCCTGCGCGATGGCATCATCCTCAATGACGAGACGGTCGAGGCGCTGGTCAAACAAGCCCTCGCGCAGGCCGAGGCCGGGGTCGACATCATCGGTCCATCGGACATGATGGACGGACGCATCGGCGCGATCCGCACCGCACTGGAGGGCGCGGGCCATCAGGACATCGTGCTGCTGAGCTATGCCGCGAAATACGCCAGCGCCTTCTACGGGCCGTTCCGCGATGCGGTGGGCGCGTCGGGCGCACTGAAAGGGGACAAACGGACTTACCAGATGAACCCGGCCAATTCCGACGAGGCGATGCGCATGATCGCCCGCGATCTGGCCGAAGGCGCCGATGCCGTGATGGTCAAGCCCGGCCTGCCTTACCTCGACATCTGCCGCCGCGCCAAGGACACCTTCGGCGCGCCGACCTACGTCTATCAGGTCAGCGGCGAATATGCGATGATCGCGGCCGCCGCGCAAAATGGCTGGATTGACGGCGAACGGGCGATGGCCGAGAGCCTGATGGCCTTCAAACGGGCCGGTTGCGACGGCATCCTGACCTACTTCGCCCCCGCCATGGCCCGCCTGCTTGGGCGATGAAAACGCGCGATAATCTGCCCACGGCGCGTCTGACGCGTGACATTCGGCGAAGGCCCGCCTATAGTCGCAAGCAGATCGGTCGATGAAACGACCGGCGGTGGATCAGGCAACGAACAGGCATCATAACATGAGCAATATCACCAGACGGGGATTCACGCTGGGGGCTCTTGCGGGCACCGGGCTTGTCACGGCGGCATGCGGTAACGGCATCGGCAGCCGCGGATCACAGCAGATCGACGCGCGCGTCGACACGACGCTGCGCTATCTCTACGAACAATACCCCGGCACGCGCAGCCTGTACGAAAAGTCGTCAGGCATGCTGATCATGCCGTTGATGACCGAGGCCGGGCTGGGCATTGGCGGTGGATACGGGCGCGGCGCGCTGCGGATCAATAACCAGACCGTTGATTATTATTCTGCGGCCAAGGGTAGTGTCGGCTTGCAAATCGGCGCGCAGCAATTTGCGCATGTGCTGTTTTTCATGACCGAAAGCGCGCTGGCCGACTTCCGCCGCTCCTCGGGCTGGGCCGCCGGCGCTGATATGGGCTATGTATTCAAGGATACTGCCGAAAACCTGCGTGCCGATACGACGACATCATCCTCGCCGGTGATTGCGGTGGTGTTCGGTCAGGCCGGTCTGATGGCGGGCGCGTCGCTGGAAGGCATGAAATACAGCCGCATCATCCCCTGAACATGCCGTCAGCGCCGGGGCCGTTCCCCGTGCGCTGGCAGATCCGCCCTTAGTGCAGGGTGAATTCCCCCATCACATTGTGCCATTCGCCGGGCGCAATCAGCTTGCGATGGCTGAACCGCACCGAATGTAGAGGGCCGTCCAGTTCCCGCTGCCAGAATTCGACGAACCTGAACAGGTTGGGATGGTCCGGCGCAGTGTCATATTCCTGCCAGATATAACTGTTCAGCACATGGACGTAATCAGGCATCCGGTAGAAGAATTCGGCGGTGGTCAGTCCATACCCCTTCAGCATCATTTCCGTTTCACTCATCGGCATGTTTCATGCTCCTTTTGTGCTCAATGGAATCATGTTGCCTGATAGAAATTACTTTTCAATGAAAACAATCTGTTAGCAGAGGCCTTGCGTGGCTGCCAAAACCCTTCTCCGTGCCCCATTGCACCCCATATCATGCCGGTGATATAGGTTTCATACACCAGATGTGGAATGACGCGACAAGGTAGGCCCCGTTTTGACCGATACGCCGCAACCCCCCGAAGACATGGACGAAATGACACCCGAGCGGCCCGTATATGACGGCCCGTCCGTGTCCATCGAAGAAGAGATGAAGACGTCCTATCTGGACTACGCGATGTCGGTCATCGTCAGTCGCGCGATTCCCGATCTGCGTGACGGGCTGAAGCCGGTGCATCGCCGCATCCTTTATGCGATGTTCGAAACGAACAACGCCCATGACAAACCCTACCGCAAATCCGCCCGCCCCGTGGGCGATGTGATGGGTAAATACCACCCGCACGGCGATAGCGCGATCTATGACGCGCTGGTGCGGATGGCGCAGGATTTCTCGATGTCGCTGCCGCTGCTGGACGGTCAGGGCAACTTTGGCTCGATGGACGGCGATAACGCCGCCGCCATGCGCTATACCGAAGTGCGCATGGACAAGCCTGCCGCCTATCTGCTGGCCGATATCGACAAGGACACGGTCGACTTTCAGGACAATTACGACGGCAAGGACCGCGAACCGACGGTCCTGCCTGCCCGGTTCCCAAACATGCTGGTCAACGGCGCGGGCGGTATCGCCGTCGGCATGGCCACCAACATCCCGCCCCACAATCTGGGTGAGGTCATCGACGCCACGCTGGCCCTGATCGACAACCCCGACCTGACCAGCGAAGACCTGATCGAGTATATCCCCGGCCCCGATTTCCCTACGGGCGGCATCATGCTGGGCCGGACGGGCGCGCGAAAGGCGTATCTTGAAGGGCGCGGCAGCGTCATCGTGCGCGCCAAGACCCGGATCGAGGAAATCCGCAAGGACCGCTGGGCGATCATCATCGATGAAATTCCCTATCAGGTGAACAAATCCACGATGATCGAGCGCATCGCCGAGGCCGCCCGCGACAAGCGGATCGAGGGTATCGCGCATGTGCAGGACGAATCCGACCGCGACGGCGTGCGCGTGGTGATCGAGCTGAAGCGCGACGCCACCGCCGAGGTCGTGCTGAACCAGCTGTTCCGCTTTACCCCGATGCAGACCTATTTCGGCTGCAACATGCTGGCCCTCAACGGCGGCCGCCCCGAACAGCTGACATTGCGCCGGTTCCTGAGCTGCTTTGTCGATTTCCGCGAGGATGTCGTCGCCCGCCGCACCGCGTATGAATTGCGCAAGGCACGCGAGCGCAGCCATGTGCTGTGCGGGCTGGCTGTCGCGGTCAGCAATGTGGACGAGGTTGTCGCGACGATCCGCGCGTCGATGGACGCCGCGGACGCCCGCCAGAGGCTGATGGAGCGCCGCTGGCCTGCGGGCGACATCCTGGAGTACATCGCGCTGATTGACGACCCGACCCATACCGCCAACGACGACGGCACCTATAACCTGTCCGAAATTCAGGCGCGCGCCATTCTGGAGCTGCGCCTGCAACGCCTGACCCAGCTGGGCGTCAAGGAAGTCACTGACGAGCTGCAGGAACTGGCCGGCAAGATCAAGGAATACCTCGCCATCCTCGCCAGCCGCGAGCGGATCATGGAGATCATCGCCAACGAGCTGGCCGAAGTGAAGGCACTCTTTGCCGTGCCGCGCCGCACCCAGATCGTCGACTGGTCCGGCGACATGGACGACGAGGACCTGATCGAGCGCGAGGACATGGTCGTCACGATCACTTCGGGCGGCTACATCAAACGCACCGCGCTGGCCGATTTCCGCAGCCAGAAGCGCGGCGGCAAGGGCCTGTCGGGCATGTCTACCAAGGACGAGGACGTCGTCACCACGCTCTTCGTCGCCAATACGCATACGCAGCTGCTGTTCTTCACCACCGACGGCATGGTCTACAAGCTCAAGACGTGGCGCCTGCCGCAGGGCGGTCGCACGTCCAAGGGCAAGGCGATCGTCAATATCCTGCCGATCCCCACGGGCGTCTCCATCGCCGCAATCATGCCCGTCGACCGGGACGAGGCTGAATGGGACGATTTGCAGGTCGTCTTTGCCACCTCCGCTGGCACCGTGCGCCGCAACAAGCTGTCGGATTTCACCAACGTGCGCTCGAACGGCAAGATCGCCATGCGCTTCGAGGAAGAGAATGCAGGCATTACGCTGATCAACGCGCGCATTGCATCGAATGATGACGACGTGATGCTGGTCACGTCCTCCGGCCGGGCGATCCGCTTCCCGGCGACGGATGTGCGCGTCTTCAACAGCCGCGCATCGCTGGGCGTGCGCGGCATCCGCCTGACCGGCGACGACAGCGTCGTATCGATGTCGATCATCCCGCATTTCGACGCCACTTCGGATGAACGTGCCGCATATCTGAAAATGCGCCGCGCAATGGCCGGGTTGACGGACGAGGAGCTGGAGGCCGCAGATGATGAGGGCGATGAAAACGCCGCCATCACGCAGGACCGCTTCAACGCCATGTCAGAAGCCGAAACGCTTATCCTGACGATCACCGAACAGGGCACAGGCAAGCTCAGCTCCAGCCACGACTATCCCGTTCGCGGGCGCGGCGGCATGGGCGTGGCGGCGATGGATCGTGCGATGCGCGGCGGTGCGCTGGTGGCAAGCTTCCCGGTGACGCTGGAGGACCAGATCATGCTGGCCACGTCCAAGGGCCAGTCGATCCGCGTACCGGTGCAGGGCATTTCCTTCCGCTCGCGCAGTGCCGGCGGTGTCAAGGTCTTCAATACCGGCAAGAACGAGACGGTCGTCAGCGTCGCGTGGATCGCCGAACAGGCAGACGAGGATCTGGTCGAGGGCGATGCATCGGGTGCGGCATCTGACGGGACACCTGCGGAGGATGCATGAGCGACCCGTCCCCGCGCCCCCTGACCAAACTTGTTGCGCTGGCGTCCAGCCTTTTGGTGGCCGGGATCGCGGTGATTGCCCTGTGGACCTATCTCGGTGGGAGCGGCGGTGACGATCCCGCCACGCGCGCCACAGTCATCGGACCGGTGCGCGAAGCGGTAGAGGCTGCGGCAACCCATTCCGAGGCATGCGGTCGCCGCATTGGCGAAGTGACCGGCGCCGATGCCCCCGAGGGGGCCGATCTTGACGCGTCATTGGCCCAGATAAGGGACTGCGGCAGGAACGCTCGGCGTCTGGCCGTCGCTGGCTACACTGCGCTGGACGCTGCCACAGGCCCGGACGATTCGCCGCTCAGGGCCGAATTCCTCGACTCCGCCGGTTCGCTGCTGAGCGTTTACGAGATGCAGGGCGACGATTTCGATGTGATCCAAGACCTGCTGCAGGAGGCCCGCGCCAGCGGCAGGCCATTGGCATCCCTCGCCACCGATGTCAGTTACATGCTGAGCAATTCCGCCGCAGATATTGCTGCTGCAGAGGACCAGTTCACGCGCATGCAGGCGGCCTACCGCTCGGGCGGCTGACAGCGCTGCATCCGGCCTAGTCGGCGGGGTAAAGCGCGCCGAACTTCTCTTGCAGATAGGCCATCAGCGGTGCCTCGGTCGGCTCGAACCCGCAGGCGCGCGTGACCAGTTCGCGCGGGGTATAAAGCCCGCCATATTGCTGCACATTCTCGCGCAGCCATCCCATCGCCTGCCCCATCTCGCCCTGCGCCAGCTGCGCGTCGAGATCCGGCACCGCCCGGCGCAGCGCCTCGGACAGACACCCGGCATAGACGTTGCCAAGGCTGTAGGTCGGGAAATAGCCAAAGAGACCCACCGACCAGTGCACATCCTGCAGGCAGCCTTGCGACGCGCGCGGCACGGCATAGCCGAAGTCGGCCTCGAACCTCGCGTTCCACGCGCCCTCCAGATCCGCCGGAGCCAGATCCCCGGCGACCAGCGCCCGCTCCAGATCAAAGCGCATCAGGATGTGCAGGTTGTATTGTACCTCGTCCGCCTCAGTGCGGATAAACCCGCGATGCAGGCTGTTGACGGCGCCGTAGAACGCATCCGCGCTGTCCACGCCGAAATCACCGAACGCATCCCGCATCTGGCTGTAAAGCCAGCCGGTAAACGCGCGGCTGCGGCCCAGTTGATTTTCCACGATCCGGCTCTGGCTTTCGTGCACGCCCATCGACACGCCCGCGCCCAGTGGCGTCAGCGCATAAGCCGGGTTGATCGACTGCTCATACACCGCGTGACCGGCCTCATGCATCGTCGAATAAAGGCAGTTGAAGGGATCGTTCTCGGCGGTGCGGGTAGTGATGCGCACATCGTCGCCCGACCCGCTGGAGAAGGGATGCACCGCCTTGTCGATGCGCCCGCGCGACATGTCATAGCCGCACACGCGCGCCAGTTGCCGCGCCAGCCGCATCTGCGCCTGCACATCGAACTGCCCCGACAGCTGAGGTGCGGCCGTGCCGTTCAGCGCCGCCTCGCGCAGTGCGATCAGACCGGGGCGCAGCGCGCCGAACATCGCCTCGAGGTCGGCGGCTTTGGCGCCCGGCTCGTAATCGTCCAGCATCGCGTCATAGACATCGCCGCCATCCGCCAGCGCCGCGCCCTCCTCGCGCTTCAGCGCAAGTATTTCGGCCAGAACGGGCGCGAAACCGGCGAAATCGTCGTTCTCGCGCGCCTCGGCCCATTTGCCCTGGCTCAGCGCTGTCTGGCGCGCCAGCGCGGCGGCCAGATCACCGGGTACCCGCTGCGTACGCTCGAAACTGCGGCGGATGTGGCGCAACTGCGCCTCGCCTTCCTGCGTCAGTGTCTCGTCGCCTGCCGCCTCCAGCCAGTCCCCGATGCGCATATCGGTGCGCCGCGCGTGCAGCACCGCATGCAGCGCGCCCGTCTCTTCGGACCGCTGTGCGGCGGCACCGCGGGGCATCATCGTTTCGCGGTCCCATGACAGCCGCCCGGCGATCTGCGCCAATGCCTCGGTCTGGCGCTGATGCGCCATCAGATCGTCAAACGCGCTCATGTCACTTGCCCCTTACCGATTGTGCCAGCGGATACCCGGCACGGAACCGCGCGCGAAGGATCAGCACCCAGACGATCACCGCCAGGATCTGGTGCAGGATCGCCGCCTGCCAGGGCGCAGCCAGCACCACCGTCACGATCCCCAGAACAACCTGCGCGAGGACGCCGCAAAATGCCAGCGTGAAGGCACTGCGCGTCGCCACATATGCGCTGCGCCGCGCGCGCAGCAACACCATGACGGAAAACGCCAGCAGCGCATAGCCGGTCATGCGGTGAATGAACTGCACCGTGCCCGCATTCTCGAAGAAATTGCGCCACCAAGGCTCGAATACCATCATTTGCGGCGGCCAGAGCCCCCCGCCCATCAACGGCCATTCGGCATAGCTACGGCCGGCGTCAATGCCAGCCACCAGCGCGCCGATGAGTATCTGAAGAAAGGTGAAATGCAGCCACCCCGTGGCCAGCCCGAAAAGCCGCGCCTCGCGCGCCCGGCGCGCCTGCATGATATCGCGCTCGGGGCGACCCAGCAGCAACATGTACCAGGCGATGAAGCCCAGAATGACAAACGCCAGCCCCAGATGCGTGGCAAGGCGGTAGGACGCGACATCGGTCATGTCGCCGCCCAGCCCGGAATACACCATCCACCACCCCACCGCACCCTGCATCCCGCCAAGCGCGCCCAGCAGCAACAGCCGCCCGGTCCAGCCCACCGGGATCTGCCGCGCCACCAGAAATCCGAAGAAGCCCAGAGCCCAGACCAATCCGATCACGCGGCCCAGTTGGCGGTGGCCCCATTCCCACCAGTAGATGACCTTGAAATCCTCAAGGCTCATCCAGCTGTTTTGCGTCTGAAACTCCGGAATTGCCTGATAGCGCGCGAATTCCGCCTGCCAGTCGGCCATGTTCAGCGGGGGCAGCGCGCCGGTCAGCGGGCGCCATTCGGTGATCGACAGGCCGCTATCGGTCAGCCGCGTCAGCCCGCCAACGGCAATCATCACCACCACAAGCGCGAACAGCAGCATCAGCCACAGCCGGATCCCCCGCCGGGCACCGCGCCGCCCCTCGTCAATCATGCCGCCCTTGGGCTGGACGCGCGCCGCGCCTTTGGTGTCCACCTCTTGAAAAATGCTGCGTTTTTCCGCCATCTTCACCGCTCCTCAGATCGCTCGCTGCGGGACATTAGTGCGCGTGCCCCGCCCCATCAAGCGCCGCCGCCCCCACGATCCTTCCAGCGGACCATCTGACGCAGAATACCATGCAAGAGCCGCGTATCGGCCTGCGTCAGCGGCATGCGCGACCAGAAGTTGCGCAACGTCTGGCGCATGCTGGCGGCTTTGTGCTCGGGGAAAAAGAACCCCGCCGCATCCATCCGGGCCTCGTAATGGGTCGCCAGCGCCTCAATCTCGACCTGATCGGCCCATTGGGTGTTGTGCATATGCACATGCCCCTCGGGGATCGCGCCCGCCGCGCGGCGCCACTCGTAGGCGGTCAGCAACACGCATTGAGCAAGGTTGAGGCTGGGAAACTCCGGGTTGACCGGCACGGTGATGACCGCATTGGCCCGCACGACATCGTCATTCTCCAGCCCTGAACGCTCTGGACCGAACATCACGGCGACCTTTTGCCCCTCGGCAATTCGGCGTGCGGCGTCGCGCATCGCCCCCTCGGGGCTGAAGATCGGCTTTGTCAACTCGCGCCCCCGCGCAGTTGTTGCGTAGACATAGTGGCAATCACTCAGCGCGCCGGGCAGATCCTGCACCAGCAGCGCCTCGTCCAGAAGACGGCCCGCCCCGCTGGCCATTGCCACTGCACTGGCACTGGGCCAGCCATCGCGCGGCGCGACGACGCGCATCCGGTCCAGACCGAAATTCCACATCGCGCGCGCCGCCGCACCGATATTTTCACCCATCTGCGGGCGCACCAGCACAAAGGCCGGCTGGGATGTGTCGGTCGGCATCGCGTCACCTTTCGCTCAAGTCCCGGCATATCCCGGCCCCCGCACCTTGAAAACCCCTTGTTTCCCGCGCTCTTCCCACCGGTTTCCAACCTGTGGGGGCCAGCACATCCGGACAGGCAAGCGGCTCCACCTGAAAACAAAAAACCGCGCTGAATCAGCACGGCTTTTCAAACTCGCAAGGCTTCGGCAGATCTTACTTGATCTTGCCTTCCTTGTACTCGACATGCTTGCGCACGACGGGGTCATATTTCTTGATCGCCATCTTCTCGGTCATGGTGCGCGCGTTCTTCTTGGTCACGTAAAAGTGGCCGGTGCCCGCGGTCGAGTTCAGGCGGATCTTGATTGTGGTCGGCTTCGCCATTTGTCATCTCCTGCGCCGGGCAGCCGCGCTGCCGGTGAATACATTTGTCTGCCTTTTAACCCCGCCACGCCCCGAGTCAACCGGCATTGCAACATATAGGCAGCCCCGCGCCCCGGTTTTTTTCTTGGCCCAAATACCCAAATCCGCCCGCCGCAGCACCCCGCCGCCATCATTGCCCGGGCGCCACCAGAAAATTCGCAGAATTTTCGGGACACAGGTCGAAATGCGCGGAGGGCCTGTAAGCCGGATTCTGTCCAGAGCGGGCCAAAACCCACCCTTGGATGACCATTCATCTGAAGACGATGTTACCACCGCCCCTTTGGCTGCCAACCCGGACCGCCGGGCCAAGACGTGCCTGCGGGCGGTATCGAGCGAACCCGACCTGCCCCGCGCGCGGTCCCTATTTGGCATTGCTCCCGGTGGGGCTTGCCGTGCCGACGCTGTTGCCAGCCCCGCGGTGGGCTCTTACCCCACCGTTTCACCCTTACGCCCGATAAAACGAACGCGGTTTCTTTTCTGTGGCGCTTTCCCTCGGGTTACCCCGGCCGGGCGTTACCCGGCACCGTTGTCTTGTGGAGTCCGGACTTTCCTCCCCGGCAGGGTTGCCCCCGCCAAAGCGGCCATCCGGCCCTCCGCGCAGATATCAGTTAAGCACCCTGCCCCGCACGGTCAACGGGAAAGCGCGCGGCGATATCGGCCAGCACCGCCATGTCGCCCGGCGCCAGCGGCCCGTGCGCCCACGGACGCCAGCGCAGACGCAGCGCTTTCAGGATGTCGGCATCGCTGAATTCAGCGCCATAGCCCACCTGCCCGGCCAGTTCCCGAAACGCCGCCGGGTTGGCGGATGCTCCTGTCTGAGGCCAGATGGCCAGCCCCTGCAGGGCCAGGCGCCGCCAGTCGAAATGCGGTCCGGGATCATCCTTGCGATCCGGCGCCATGTCCGAATGGCCGATTACGCGCTCGGGCGGGATGTGCCAGCGCGCCATGATATCGCGCAGCAGCGCTTCCAGCACGGATATCTGAGGGTCGGGAAATGGTGCATTCCCAAGATTGGCCAATTCGATTCCGATGGAGCGGGAATTGACCTCAGTCACCGCGCCCCAACGGCCCAGCCCGGCGTGCCATGCGCGCTGCGCCTCATCGACCAGTTGCCACAGCCGACCATCTTCGGCAATCACGTAGTGGCATGACACCCCGGCGCACGCATCGCACAGACGCGCGACCGCGTCCTCAGCGGTTGGCATGTTGGTGAAGTGCAGCAGCAGGATGTCAGGGCGCACGCCGCCCCGCCGCCCGCCATAATTGGGCGACGGCTGCCAGACTGCCTCGGGAGAGGCCGTCGGGTCACCCTCACGCAACTTCATAGCTCAGCCGCCGGCAGCCTTGCGGAACGGGCGCGGATCCCAGGTGCAGGCAAAACCGTCGCCGTCAGGGTCCAGCCCCATGCGGTCCCGCTCGGGCCCGCCATTTTTCAGAAAGTCGATCTGCGCCAGATCCGGCCCGGCATAGCCCGCGCAATTGCGGTCGAATTTGGCCTGCTTGTTCAGCCCGATACGCTTGTATACCTGTGTGCCCGGCGCATGTTTGCTGCTCAGCGCATAGGCCGCGATGTTTGGGCCCTCGCCGCCACTGCGGGTCGGCAGAGACTGGACCGATGCGACCTGATATTGCTGCTGCGCCGCAGCGACGCGTGCTGCGTCATCCTCGATCGAGCGGTTGGCGCTGACCGCGTCAAAGTTGTTCTCGACAGAAATGCCCGCAGCGTCCGTCATCTGCGGTGCGGGGCTGGTGGTTGGGGCCTGAATCATCGAGCCGCCAGAATCGGTCGCCACGTCCCCGGACCCGATGCCCAAAGCGGCGCGGGTCTGCGCGGCGATATCATCGGCATCGTTGCCCGACGCCATCTGCGTGCCGCCGCCAAGTGGCTGACTGGTCACCGAACCCGATACAGGCAGAGCAGCACCTGCCAACTGCGCTTCGCGCGCCGCCTGCCGTGCCTCATACTCGCTATAGCTGCCAAAGCCGACGCCAGCGCCGCTATCGGGCGCAGTGTCGGGAATATTGGTTCCGCATGCCGCCAGTACCGACAGGGCTGCGCCTGCTATCAGAAATCGCTTGATCACTTTTGCCTCGCTCAGAAGAGACTCGCGGCTCTACCACCATTTTTCCGGCTTGGCTACAAATCCGGCGGCGCGTTCCAGCGCATAGGCGCAATTCAGCAGATCGCCCTCTTCCCACGGCCGCCCGATCAGTTGCAGCCCCAAAGGCAGCCCCTGCGCGTCCTGCCCGGCCGGCACCGAAATGCCCGGCAAGCCCGCCAGATTGACCGTCACCGTAAACACATCGTTCAGATACATCTGAACCGGATCATCGCTGGCCATCTCACCCAAACCGAACGCGGCGCTGGGGGTGGCGGGAGTCAGGATCGCGTCGACACCATCCGCGAACACCTGTTCGAAGTCGCGCTTGATCAATGTGCGCACCTTGCGCGCGCGATTGTAATAGGCGTCATAAAATCCCGCAGACAGCACATAGGTGCCGACCATGACACGGCGCTGCACCTCGGGGCCGAACCCCTCGGCGCGGGTTTTCTCGTACATTTCGGTGATGCCGTCGCCCGGCGCCAGTTTGGCGCGATGGCCATAGCGCACACCGTCATAGCGCGCGAGGTTGCTCGATGCCTCGGCGGGCGCGATCACGTAATATGTCGGCAGCGCATATTTGGTGTGCGGCAGGGAAATATCGCGCACCTCCGCGCCTGCATCCTTCAGCATCGCGGTGCCATCTGCCCAGAGCTTTTCAATCTCGGCGTTCATGCCATCCATGCGGTATTCCGTGGGGATACCGATCACCTTGCCACGCATGTCGCCGCTCAAGGCGGCCTCGAAATCCGGCACCGCCATGTTGGAGCTGGTGCTGTCCTTGGGATCATGGCCGCACATCGCGCCCAGCATGATCGCACAATCGCGCACCGTCTTTGTCATCGGGCCTGCCTGATCCAGGCTGGAGGCAAAGGCGACCACCCCCCAACGCGAGCAGCGCCCATATGTCGGCTTGATGCCGGTGATGCCGCTGAAGGCGGCAGGCTGGCGAATGGACCCGCCCGTGTCGGTCCCCGTCGCGCCAAGGCACAGATCAGCGGCCACAGCGGCCGCAGACCCGCCGGACGAGCCGCCGGGGGTCAGCGCGGTATCATCGCCCGTGCGGCGCCAAGGGTTGACCGCATTGCCGTAAACACTGGTCTCCGTGCTGGAGCCCATGGCGAATTCGTCCATGTTCAGCTTGCCCAGCATGACGGCGCCGACCTCGAACAATTTGGACGTGACGGTCGATTCGTATTCGGGGGTGAAGCCGTCCAATATGCCGCTGGCCGCCTGGCTTGGCACGCCCTTGGTGCAGAACAGATCCTTGATTCCCAGCGGAATGCCGCACATGCCGGGCGCATCGCCCGCTTGCAGGCGCGTATCGGCGGCGGCGGCCATGTCGCGTGCCATCTGCGGCGTGTCATGAACGAATGCGCCCAGCGCGCCCGCGCCATTCATCGCGGTCAGGCAGCTTTCCGTCAGTTCTGCGCTGGTGATATTGCCCTTGCGCAGTTGATCGCGCGCCTCGGAAATGGTCAGTTTGTTCAGATCGGGCATCATTCCACCACCTTCGGAACCGCAAAGAACCCTTCACGTGCATCGGGCGCGTTCGACAGCACCTTGGCCTGCTGGCCACCATCGGTCACCTTGTCAGCGCGGCGCGGCAGCCGCATGGGGGTAACGGACGTCATCGGCTCGACCCCGTCGACGTCCACCTCGCTCAGTTGCTCGATAAAGCCTAGGATGGTGTTGAACTCCGCTGCCAGCGCTGGCAGCGCGTCCTCTTCGACGCGGATGCGCGCCAGTTTTGCCACCCGCGCGGCGGTTTTCGTGTCGATGGACATGGGGCGATCCTCTGATTTCGAGCGTCAGAGCAGCGTTTAGCGCCGCCCCGGTTCGGGTGCAAGTATCGCGGCGGGAACCGGTGGCGCACGCCGTGCGCTGTGATAGCGTCGAAGGAAACATAGGTGGAGAAAAAAGATATGCAGATCATCTGGCTTGGACACAGCTCTTTTCGAATCGAGTGGGGCGGGCAGACGTTGCTCATCGACCCTTGGCTGAATGGCAATCCGATGCTACCCGGAGCGCGCCACGATGAGGCCACCCGGGGCGCCACGCATATCCTGCTGACCCACGCCCACTTCGATCACGCCAGCGACACGCTGGATCTGGCGCGCAAGCTGAAGATCCCGGTCGTCGGCCAGTTCGACCTGATGAACCACTGGGCCGAGCATGAGGGCATCGAGACCGTCGGCTTCAACAAGGGCGGCACCGTCGATCTGAAAGGCGTGCGCGTGACGATGGTCCACGCCACCCACTCCAGCAGCTTTGCGGGCAACGATGGTCCCGCCGCAGCCGGCAGCGAATGCGGCTACATGATCGAACATGGCGGGCGCACGATCTATGTCAGCGGCGATACCGACGTCATGGCCGACATGGGCGTCTTTCAGGCGCTGCACGCACCCGAAATCGGCATCCTCTGCGCGGGCGGGTATTTCACGATGGACATGCGCCGCGCGGCCTATGCCGCCAAGACCTTCTTCGACTTCAAGACCGTGATTCCCTGCCACTACCGCACCTTCGAGATATTGGAGCAATCTGCGGGCGTGCTGGCCGCTGCCCTGCCCGGAGTGAACGTGATCGAGCCACAGGTGATGGAGCCGATTGACCTCTGATGTCGGAATTCGGGTATTTGGACCAAGAAAAAGCCGGGGAATCTCACTATAGTCCCCGTGCTTTCTTCTTGCGAAAAATATCCCCGCCGGAGGCATCAAATCTCTTTATCCGCGCTTTGCAGAAAAGAAGTCCCTCAAAACCGTCTCGCAGGCGTCGGCAGCGATGCCATCGTAGATTTGCGGCACGTGATGCGCCTGAGCGTGGGTAAAAACGCGCGCGCCGTGCAGGACGCCGCCGGATTTCGGGTCGGACGCGCCGAAATAGACCGCCTTCAGCCGCGCTGCGGCGATGGCGGCGGCGCACATCGCGCAAGGCTCCAGCGTGACGTAGAGCGTGTGGCCTGTCAGCCGTTCGGACCCAGCGGCGGCGCAGGCGGCGCGGATCACCAGCACCTCGGCATGCGCTGTCGGATCGCATAGCTCGCGGGTCCGGTTGCCGGCCTGCGCCACGATCCGGCCCGACGCATCGAGCAGCACAGCGCCCACCGGCACCTCGCCGCGGGCGGCGGCGGCGCGGGCCTCGACGAGGGCGGCGTCCATGTGACTGGTAAAGCGCATCCGCCTTTCCTGCCCCGCGATAGACGCTTTCGCAAGAGCCACGTTTGAGCTATGCCCGGCGCCATGAGCAAAGAGTCCCCCAACGCCGCAGACGG
The DNA here is from genome assembly GCA_048267045.1 of Roseovarius sp. GTDB lineage: Bacteria > Pseudomonadota > Alphaproteobacteria > Rhodobacterales > Rhodobacteraceae > Roseovarius. The sequence goes on from JBLWYG010000002.1 coordinate 110,846, forward strand.
CCCGCCGCCCGGAGAGCGTATCGCCAAGGTCATCGCCCGCGCCGGCATCGCCAGCCGCCGCGAAGCCGAGCGCCTGATCGAGACCGGCCGCGTCACCGTCAACGGCGCCGTCATCGCAAGCGCCGCGCTGAACGTCACGCCGCAGGACCGCGTCACCGTCAACGGCAAACCGCTGAGCGCGCCCGAGCCTGCGCGCCTGTGGCTCTATCACAAGCCCTCGGGGCTGGTGACAACCAACAGTGACGAGCAGGGCCGCCGCACCATTTTTGACGAGTTGCCCGATGATCTGCCCCGCGTGATGACTGTGGGGCGGCTGGACATCACATCTGAGGGCCTGTTGCTGCTGACCAATGACGGCGGCATCAAGCGAAAGCTGGAGCTGCCCAGCACCGGCTGGCTGCGCAAGTATCGCGCGCGGGTCAACGGACGGCCGACCGACGCCACTTTTGCGCCACTGCGCGCGGGGCTGGTACTGGACGGCGAGCGGTTTCAGCCGATGGCCGTGTCGCTGGACCGCCAACAGGGGGCGAACGCCTGGGTCACCGTCGCCATCCGCGAGGGCCGCAACCGCGAAGTGCGCCGAGCGATGGAGGCTGTCGGCCTGACCGTTAACCGCCTGATCCGCGTCAGCTATGGCCCCTTCCAGCTGGGCGATCTGAAACCCGGCGCCGTGGAGGAAGTTCGCGCGCGCGTCCTGCGTGACCAACTTGGTCTGGAAGCCCCCGATGAGGCCGAGCCGGTAGTGAAGCCGAAACCCCGCAGCAAGGGCACGCCGCATCGCAAGACTTCCCTGGCGGGCAAGCCCGGTCCGGCGACGCGACCCGAGACAGGCAGACCAGGGGGCAAGGGCAGACCCGCGCCCGGACCCAAATCGGCACCCAAATCCGCGCCCATGACGGGCAAGCCGGAGGGCAGGACCTCTGGCAAGACAGCGCAAAACCCGAAGGCCAGTTTCAAATCCGAAGGCAAATCCGATTCCAAACCAGGAGCCAAACGGGCATCCAAGTCCGGGCCGGGGGCTGGCAAGACTGCACGCCCCGGAGTCCAGCGACGCCGCCGCACGCCATAATGGGAGATACGGATGGCGGCCGGAGCAGTCTCAGACGGCTGCGCGTGATGATGCTTAACGGTTGGCTCTGGTAACGGCGATGCGCATCCTTTACCTTTTCAACAAGGTAGAGACGCGTGATGGAGCGATGGGAATAGATGGCACGACTGCTATTGCTGATATGTCTGGTCTGCGCCGTGCTGGCGCTGGTAGGCGTCGCGGTATCCGCTCTGACCCGTGCCGCGCAGGATGGCACGGCTCTGGCCCGCGACATTGCGGCACCAAACACAGGGGTGACGATGCAACGCATAAGCTATACTGCGCTGATACTGCTGATGCTGGGTGTGACCAGCGGCCTGCTGGGGGGGCTCTGACCGGCATGGCACAGCGATTTGGTGGCAAATTCAGCCCCGACGGCGGTGATGGTCGTCCTGCAAACGGTTCGCGGAACGTGCGCCACCGTATCGACCCTGTCGGCGCGCGCGCCAATCTGATGTTCGTGCCCGCTGCAGTCGTCTTGTTCGCCTCGCTTGCTTCGGGTGCCACGGGCCTCGCGCTAGGGGCGGCCTCCGCCGCGGTTTTGGCGCTGTCAGCCTGGCTGCTGCGCCATGGTCTGCGCGCCGAAGCGGCCTTTGCCGAGCGTAAGGTCGCCCGCAGGCCCAGCATTCCGCGCAAGCTGTTTTCTTCCGTACTGGCGGGGGTCGGCATCGCACTGGCCGCCTATTCGGGCGATGGTGGACTGATCGCGGCGCTTCTGTATGGGGCTGTCACCACAGGGCTGCATGTCCTGTCCTTTGGGCTCGACCCGATGCGCGACAAGGGCATGGAAGGGATTGACACCTTCCAGCAGGATCGCGCGCAGCGCACGGTAGAGAAGGCCGAGGCTCTGCTGGCACAGATGGCGGACGCGGTCAGCCGCGCCGCAGACCGCCGCGCCGAGGCGCGGGTCGAGCGGTTTCAGGCCACCGTGCGGGACATGTTGCGCACAATCGAAGATGATCCGCGCGATCTGACATCGGCGCGCCGATATACCGGCGTTTATCTCATGGGCGCGCGCGACGCGACGATCAAGTTTGCCGACATCTATGCGCGGTCCCGCGATGATGGCGCGCGCAGCGATTACATGGCGCTGCTGGACGATCTGGAGGCGAATTTCGCCGCCAAGACACAAAAACTGCTTCAGGACGACCAAGGCGATCTGGAGGTCGAGATCAGCGTGCTGCGCGACCGTCTGGAACGTGAAGGCGTCACCCTGCCCACCGCATCACCCACCACCCGAGAGGACCAATAATGCCCGAATCCGTGCGCCGACAGGCCGAAGCCAGCCTCGCCGAAGTGACCGAAGTCAGCCAGCGCATCCTGCCGGTGCCGCAGGACGCAAACGCGATCGTGCCACTCAAGGATGCCGACAAGCCCGTAAGCGCCGAGATCACACGGCGCATGGCCGAGATCGACATCAGCGACACGCAGTCCATCGTTTCCTTCGGATCGGGCGCGCAGGCGGAATTGCAGGAAATCTCGCAATCCATGCTGCAAGGCGTGCGCAACAAGGATGTCGGTCCGGCGGGCGACTCGCTGCGCGGGATCGTCACCACCATCCGCGGGTTTTCCGTGTCCGAACTGGACGTGCGCCGCGAGCGGTCCTGGTGGGAAAAACTGCTGGGCCGCGCCGCTCCCTTCGCCAAATTCACCGCACGGTTCGAAGAGGTGCAGGGCCAGATCGACCGGGTGACGGACGATCTGCTGCGCCATGAGCATGTTCTGCTGAAGGACATCAAATCGCTCGACATGCTCTACGACCGCACGCTGACATTCTATGACGAACTGGCGCTGTATATCGCCGCCGGCGAAGAGAAAATCCGCCTGTTGGATGAAAACGACATTCCGGCCAAGGAGGCCGAGGTAGAGAAGGCGGCTGAAAAAGATCAGGTGATGAAAGCGCAGGAGCTGCGCGATCTGCGCGCCGCCCGCGACGACCTGGAGCGCCGCGTGCATGATCTGAAACTGACGCGTCAGGTAACGATGCAATCGCTGCCGTCGATCCGGCTCGTGCAGGAGAATGACAAGTCGCTGGTCACAAAGATCAACTCGACCCTAGTCAATACTGTGCCCCTGTGGGAGACCCAGCTGGCGCAGGCCGTCACCATCCAGCGCAGCGCCGAGGCGGCCGACGCGGTGCGTGGCGCCAATGATCTGACCAATGAGCTTTTGACCGCCAACGCCGCCAACCTGCGCGAAAGCAACAAAGTGATCCGTCAGGAAATGGAGCGCGGCGTATTCGACATCGAAGCGGTCAAGAAGGCGAATGCTGACCTGATCGGCACCATTCAGGAAAGCCTCCAGATCGCGGACGAGGGCAAGGCCCGCCGCGCCGCCGCCGAGGAGGACCTGAAGAAGATGGAGGCCGAACTGCGCGACACGCTGGCCTCGGCCAAGGCACGCAAGACCGGAATGGGCGACACCCTCGCCACATCGACGAAAGGCTAGCGGCATGGGCGCGGGCGGCATCCTGAAGACATCGGCAGGCGCGGCCCTGCTTGCGGCGGTTGCCGCCTGCAGCGACATGCCGCCGCCCAGCGCGACGCCGTCGCAGGCCCGCCCCTCGGCGATGCGCCCGCCCGTGCCCCAGTCCGATACGGCCCCGTCCGAACGTAGCCGCGCGCTGGCCGCGCACTACGCCCGCGTCGAGGCCAGCCTTGTCGGCCAAGGCCTGCTGCGCACCGACGGCGGCGGCGCGGACACGCCCTATACCGACACGGACATTCTGCGCAATTTCGAGCAGATTGCCTTTCATGACGAATACGCGCGCGACCGCGGTCTGGCGCTATCCGACGGGCGCCCGGGCGGGCTGCGCAAATGGACCGGTCCGGTGCGCATGTCGGTCGAATTCGGCGCCTCGGTGCCCAAAGACCAGCGCACGATCGATCAGCGCTTTGTGGTGGGCTATGCGGGCCGACTGGCGCGCGTGACCGGCCACCCGATCAGCACGGGCGCCGGGGCCGATGCCAATTTCAACGTGCTGTTCATGGGCGAGGATGACCGCGCCCAGACAGTTGCGCGCATCCGGCAACTTGTGCCGAACGTCAACCAATCCTCGCTGGATCTGTTCGAAACGCTACCGCGGTCGATCCACTGCCTTGTCGTCGCCTTTTCAGACAATAACAACGATCACACCTATCGCCGCGCCATTGCCCTGATCCGCACAGAGCATCCCAGCCTGCTGCGCAAATCCTGCGTCCACGAGGAACTGGCGCAGGGGCTGGGCCTCGCCAATGACAGCCCGCGCGCGCGTCCGTCAATCTTCAACGACGATGACGAATTCGCTCTGCTGACCAGCCATGACGAAGAACTGCTGCGGCTGCTCTACTCGCCCCGGCTGAAGCCGGGCATGAGCTATGATGAGGCGCGCCCGATCCTCGTGCAGCTGATTGCCGAGCGGCGGGGCGGGTCCAGCTAGAGCGGACCGGACCGCACCTGCGGCAGTCGCTCAGGCGCCGCCTGGCCCGGCGCCAGTCGGGAACGCCCCGCATCGGCCACGCGTCGTGCGTGTGCACGACAATCCCTGTCTCGGAGTTCCCGCAGCACGGTTTTGGCATCGGCTGCAACGGTATGTTCACTTTTTGCCCCCATCCTGTCGCCAGTGGCCCACCCGGCGCCACTGAGTGGAGGTTGGAATGGCGATCAATCTGAACGGCGTGCGCTTCGATCAGGTCTATACGGACAATTCCGGTGGCGCCGAATTTGACAGCGACGGCGATGGCACGGCCACGCAGGAGGACGAATTCGTCTCATTCACCAATAGTTCAGGCAGCGCCGTTGATATTTCCGGCTGGCAGATATGGTCGCAAGGACGCGGTGCCAACGCGCCCGACAGCGCCCGCGAAGGCCATTTTCATACCTTTCCACCCGGCACAACGCTTCAGCCGGGGCAGACGCTTTATATCATCAACGAAATTTCAGGCACGCCCCCTGGCTGGGCGCAGGAAGCGTCCCAAGGCGGGTACGAATCGGGCGCGGGCGGAACCTCGACCAACATCATGACGGAGGGGAACACCGGGCAATCTGATTCGCTGGCGCTGGTCGATCCCGACAGCGGGAACTACATCGTCTTCAACATGGACCAGAAGCCGCCGATCGTAGACCAGTTGAAGGGGTTTCCCGGCACCAGGAATGTCGGCACGGTGGATGGCAGGGCGGTGCAGGACGATCAGGCCGCCGGGTTCTCATATCAATACGTCGCAAGTTCGGACAGCTACACCTACCGCGAGACCTTCGTGCCCTGTTTTGCTGCAGGCACAATGATCGACACACCGTCCGGCCCCCGCCCGGTCGAGGCGCTTGTGCCCGGCGACAAGGTTCTGACACGGGACCACGGCCCCTGCCCCGTGCTTCTGATCCTTGCGCGGCACGTCGTGTTCAACGGTCCCGACATGCGCGACAAACCGATTGAGGTGAAGGCAGGTGCGCTTGGCCCGGCGGTGCCGATGCGCACGCTGGTCCTGTCACCCAATCATCGCCTCCTGCTGCTGGATCGTGCCGGGCGTGAAGTGCTGGTTCCGGCCAAGGCGCTGACGGACGTGCCGGGCATCCGGCAACGACGCGGCGCGCGGCAAATGCGCTACATCCATCTGGTGTTGGCCGATCATCAGATTGTCACTGCCAACGGCGCCCCGGCCGAAACCTACCTTGCCGGATCCTACGCCACACGTGCCGCCCTGCCGGGCCTGCGCCGCGCGCTGGCCGGACTGGTTGGCCCGGGTCCGGTACAGCCCGCCCGCCCCCTCATCGGCGCCTCGGCGGCGCGGCGCATGCTGGCCGCCAGCCATGGCATCTGCTTGGCAGCGCCCGCCAAACATGCTTCAATCGAGGCCTGTTAAAGCGGCTGAGGAGTGACGCCATGGGCATCTTCGATTTTCTGACCGGCGAATTCATCGACGTCATCCAGTGGACCGATGACACCCGAGACACCATGGTCTGGCGCTTTGAACGCGAGGGGCACGAGATCAAGTATGGCGCCAAGCTGACCGTGCGCGAGGGTCAGGCCGCCGTCTTTGTCCACGAAGGGCAGCTGGCCGATGTCTTTACCCCCGGGCTTTACATGCTCGAGACGAACAACATGCCGGTGTTGACGACGCTTCAGCACTGGGATCATGGCTTCAAAAGTCCCTTCAAGTCCGAGATCTATTTTGTCTCGACCACCCGTTTCAACAACTTGAAATGGGGCACGAAGAATCCGATCATGCTACGCGACCCCGAATTCGGCCCGACCCGTATCCGCGCCTTTGGCACCTATACCGTGCGCGTGACCGATCCGGCCCGCTTTTTGCAAGAGATCGTCGGCACCGATGGCGAATTCACAATGGACGAGATCAGCTATCAGATCCGCAACATCATCGTGCAGGAATTCAGCCGCGCCATCGCATCCTCGGGCATTCCGGTGCTCGACATGGCCGCCAATACCGCCGATCTGGGCAAGCTGGTGGCAGGTGCGATCAGCCAGACAGTCGCGAATTATGGCCTGACCCTCCCCGAGCTTTACATCGAGAACATTTCGCTGCCCCCCGCCGTGGAAAAGGCGCTGGACAAGCGCACGTCGATGGGCCTCGCCGGTGATCTGGGCGCCTACACCAAATACTCCGCCGCCGAGGCGATGACAGAGGCCGCCGGCAATCCGGCAGGCGGCGGTATGGGTGCGGGTCTTGGCATGGGAATGGGCATGGCGATGGCGCAGCAGATGGCTGGCCAGCCAGGGGGCCAACCCGGCCCCTGGGGCGCGCGGCCCGCTGAGACGCAAACCCCGCCCCCGCCACCCCCGCCCGAGCATGTCTGGCACATCGCGGAGGACGGCGAGACCCGCGGCCCCTATTCGCGCGCCGCGATGGGACGCATGGCAAGTTCGGGCGAGCTGACCCGCCAGACCCAGGTCTGGACTGCCGGGCAGGACGGCTGGATGCTCGCAGAGGATGTAACCGAACTGGCCCAGCTGTTCACCGTCCTGCCGCCCCCGCCGCCGCCCGCCTGAGTGCGGCAGGTGCGGTCGTCCCGCCTTTCACCGTTCCCGAAATACTCAAATCGCACCGGCCCGCCACATGCCCAGACCCTCACCCGATGGCGCTACCCCACCGGCACAGCATAACTATCCCTGCGACGCCTGCGGCGCCGAGATGCGCTTTGCGCCCGGCGGCGGTGCGCTGGTCTGCGATCACTGCGGGAACCGGCAGGAGATTACCGGTCCCGGCCCATGGGACAGCTCGCTGAAAGAGCTGGACCTTGCCGCCGCCCTCGCCGCCCAGCTGCCGACCGAAGAGACCGAGCATCAGCCGCGCCTGAAATGCCCCAGCTGCGGCGCCGAAGTGGTGCTGGAGGGCGACGCGCATGCAGGCACCTGTCCGTTCTGCGCAACCCCGATGATAACCGGCACCGGCGATACCCGCCGCTACAAACCGCGCGGCGTGCTGCCCTTCGGCATCGACGAACGAACTGCAAGGGCCGCGATGACGGACTGGCTGGGCGCGCTGTGGTTTGCGCCATCAGGCCTCAAGGAATACGCCCGCAAGGGGCGCAAACTGCAGGGCATCTATGTCCCCTACTGGACCTATGACGCCGCGACCCGCTCGGCGTATCGCGGCGAACGCGGCACGGTTTACTACGAGACACAGACCGTCATACGCGACGGCAAACGCAAGACCGTCCAGGTCGCCAAGGTGCGGTGGCGCGCCGTCTCGGGACGTGTCGCGCGCGCATTCGACGACATCCTCGTGCTGGCCTCCCACGCCCTGCCGAAACACTACACCGACGCGCTGGAGCCGTGGGATCTGTCCGCGCTCGAACCCTACAGCCCCGCATTTCTGGCAGGCTTCGCCGCCGAAGCTTACACCGTCCCGCTGCAGGATGGCTATGCCGAGGCACGCGCGCATATGGACGCGGTTATCACCCGCGACGTTCGCTTTGACATCGGCGGCGACCGCCAACGCATACACGTCATCGACACCGACATCAGCGATGCGTCGTTCAAGCATATCCTCCTGCCGGTCTGGATGGCCGCTTACAAATACCGCGGCCGCAGCTTCCGCTTTGTCGTCAATGGCCGCACCGGGCGCGTGCAGGGCGAGCGGCCATGGTCTGCTTGGAAAATTGCCTTTGCGATCATTCTGGGCTTGCTGCTGGCCGGGGTCGTCGGCTTTGCCTACGCCGTCTATAAGGGTGGCGTCTGATGGCATGCCCCCTGCCGGAAAGCGCCTGAGATGCGCGCCCTTATCCAACGCGTCACCGAGGCCAGCGTCACGGTTGATGGCGAACTCATTGGCCAGACCGGACCGGGGCTCCTGATCCTCGTTTGCGCGATGCAGGGCGACGACGCTGCAAAGGCAGACTTGCTGGCCGCCAAAATTGCCAAATTGCGCATCTTTCAAGATCCTGCAGGCAAAATGAATCTCAGCCTGCGCGACACCGGCGGCAGCGCGCTGGTGGTCAGTCAGTTCACACTGGCCGCCGATACGCGCAGCGGAAACAGGCCGGGATTCTCGACCGCCGCGCCGCCAGAGGAGGGCCGTGCGCTGTATCGGCACTTCACAGTTGCCCTGCGCGCGCTTGGCGTGGCCTGTGAAACCGGACGATTTGGCGCGTCGATGCAGGTATCTTTGATCAATGACGGGCCAGTGACAGTCTGGCTGGACCTCTGAGCCCCTCAGAATTGCTCGATAATCGCATCGTGACCCTCAATGTCATGCCAATGTGCCACTGGACCTCTGCCCGCATACCGGACCGGGCCTGATCACCGCACTCCGCTCGGAATGAAAACGCAGAAGGCCACCGCCGCCCCATCGCGTGCTGGCACACAAGTCTTGGCACAGCGGCGCAGGCATGGCATCAATCCTGCAAGCGGGCCGTTATCGCGCCGGCGTTTTTGCACATCGACAGCCAAGGACCGCCGCCCCCGTGTCACTTCCCATCGACGATACCCTTTTACTGATGCGCTCGCTGATCGGCTTCCCAACCGTTTCGCATGATAGCAATCTGGACATGATCGCCTATCTCGCGACGCGCCTAGAAGCGTCCGGCGCGCGGGTCGAAGTAATGCAGGATGCGTCCGGCAAAAAGGCCAATCTCTTCGCCACCCTCGGCCCCCAGGGCGACGGCGGCATCGTTCTGTCGGGGCACAGCGATGTGGTGCCGGTCACGGATCAGGTCTGGGCGACCGACCCCTTTCTGATGCACGAGGAGGATGGTCGGCTTTACGGGCGCGGCGCCTGCGACATGAAGGGGTTCATTGCCGCAACCATCGCCATGGCGCCCGTCTTTGCCCAGCGGATCGGCAATCGCCCGCTGCATTTTTCATTCACCTATGACGAGGAAACCGGTTGCGTCGGCGCCCGGGATCTGGCGCAGGTTCTGGCGGCGCGGGGGCTGAAACCCTCCGTCGCACTGATCGGCGAGCCGACGATGATGCGCGTGATCGAAGGCCACAAGGGGTGTTGCGAATACTCCACGCATTTCACCGGGCTGGCTGGCCACGGGTCAGGTCCCGACCAGGGCGTCAATGCCGTCGAATACGCCGCCCGCTTCGTTGCGAGGCTGCTGGCGCTCAAGGATACGCTGCGCACTCGTGCGCCCCAGCACAGCCGGTTCGATCCTCCATGGACCACGATAAACACCGGCGCGCTGATCGGCGGCGTCGCACATAACGTCATCCCCTCCACGGCGCAGGTCGATTGGGAAATGCGCCCCGTTCAGCATTCTGATTTCGCACTGGTTAAGGAGGATCTGCATCACTACTGCACCGACATCCTGCTGCCCGCCATGCGCGCGGTGTACCCAGGCGCAGACATCCGCACCGAAACCATCGGCGAAGTCGAAGGGCTGATCCCCGCCGAAGTGTCGGAGGCCCGCGACATCATGATGGAGCTGACCGGCGCAAACGGCGCGGATGTCGTCCCCTTCGGCACCGAGGCCGGGATTTTTCAGACCATGGGGATGTCCGCAATCCTGTGCGGCCCGGGCTCGATCGAGCAGGCGCACAAGGCGGACGAATTCGTCACGATAGACCAGATGCTGCAATGTCTGGAAATGCTGGATCGGCTTAGCCTGAAACTCGCTGATTCCTTATCAAATCCGGCTGATCAGACCCGCCGAAACCGCAGGTAATGCGGCACGCGTCCCTCGCGGAGCGCCTTTTTCTCATACCGCGTTGCAATCCATCCATCCCACGGCGCGCGCCAGTCCTGGGGCCTCTCGGCAAGCCACTCAAACCCGCAGCGTGGGACCTCCTCCAGCGTCTGGCGCACGTAATCCTCGATATCGGTCGCCACGCGCAACTCGGCACCGGGGCGCATCGCGCGCGCCAACGGCTCCAGATGCTCAGATGTCACGAACCGGCGGCGATGATGCCGCGCCTTGGGCCAGGGATCGGGATACAGCAGATAGGCCCGCCCCACCGATGCCTCCGGCAACACATCAAACAGATCGCGCGCGTCACCGGGATGCACCCGTACATTCGGCGTATCAATCTTGCGCAGCTTGGCCAGCAGCATGGCAACGCCGTTCAGATAAGGCTCGCAGCCGATGAATCCCTTGTCTGGCTCGGTCATCGCCATATGCGCCAGATGCTCACCCCCGCCAAAGCCGATCTCCAGCCACAGATCCTGCCCACCAAACAGCGCGCCCAGATCCAGTTCCTCGCGGCTCGGATTCACGTCCCAGCCGACGGGGCCGGGCGACAGCTCTTCCAGATCCTCGTCCAGCAACACCTCCTGCGACTTGCGCAGGGCCTTGCCCTTGAATCGCCCGTAGAAATTGCGCCGCGGCGCTCCCGATGGATGCCTGTCTATGATCATGGCCGCAGGCTCTACCCCGCCGCCGCTCGGGGCGCAAGATCGCGCACATAGCGCGACTTCCATTCTTCTTGCTTCAAATATCCTCGCCGAAGGCGGCACAGCACACGCCGCGCACGCAACGCCTCCAAGATGCACGCCGCCTGCCAAACGCGCTGCGGCGGCCCGACGGGCCGCCGCGTGTAAAAACCGGCATGCGCGCCAGCGCATTCCTTTTCCTTGAGGGCTCAGACGCAGGACAGCAGCTTGTCCACCAGATTGATCCGCTCCCAGCTGAACCCTCCGTCGCTTTCGGGGGCGCGGCCGAAATGACCGTAGGCGGCGGTGCGCTGGTAAATCGGCTGGTTCAGCGACAGAGGCTCGCGAATGCCGCGCGGGCGCGGGGCCGTGCACTCGCGGATCGCCCTGTC
>JBLWYG010000003.1:0-109209 GCA_048267045.1 Roseovarius sp.
TGTCGGCGCAAAGGCGCGGTTCGCCCCCTCGATCTGTGCGGGGTGAATCAGCGTCTTGCCGTCAAAGCCCAGATCGCGGCCCTGCTCGCATTCCGCCCTGAGGCCATCGCCATCGCGGAACCTGTTATAGACTCCATCAATGGCGACGATCCGCGCCGCACGGGCAGCCATCACGATGGTTTGCAGCGCCATCATCAGCGGCAGGCGGTCCGTCCGCATGCGGCTGCCCAGATCCTTGGTCAGATCGTTGGTCCCAGTCACCAGCCCCGTCACGCGGCCATGAGCGGCAATGTCGCGGGCGTTGAACACACTGACCGGCGTTTCCATCATCACCCAGATCGGCATGGTATCGGGCAGCAGATCGGCCAGATTGTCGATGTCCGAGCGGGTGTTGACCTTGGGCAGCAGGATCGCATCGGCGCCTGCATCCTTCAGTGCACGCACGTCATCCAGCCCCCATTCGGTCATCAGCGCATTGATGCGCACGATCTTGGCCCGGTGGCCGTATCCGCCGTCGCTCAGCGCCTGCATCAGCGTACGGCGGGCGGAGGCTTTGGCATCAGGGGCCACCGCATCCTCCAGATCGAAGATGACCGCGTCACACGGCAGCTCGCGCGCCTTTTCCAGCGCACGCTCTTTCGAGGCCGGAATATAAAGGACGGACCGGAAGGGACGAGTGGCTGAGTCCATGGATTTCTCCTGCTCGGGCTGTAATATTGCTGCGCAGGAATGCCATTTTCCGGCGCATTGGTTCAAGGCTTTTCTCGCCGCAGCGCAGAATACCCGCGACCGCGTCGGCCGCGCGCACCCTTTGCTGCGATGTACAACCCTTGCGCGCGGGGTCGAATGGGAATATTCCAACGGCGGAAATTCTTTGCCAATCGGAGGTAACAACCCATGGCCAGACCCAAGATAGCACTGATCGGCGCCGGACAGATCGGCGGCACGCTTGCCCATCTCGCCGCCATCAAGGAACTGGGCGATATCGTCCTGTTCGACATCTCCGAAGGCATCCCCGAGGGCAAGGCGCTGGATATCGCGGAATCCGGTCCCGCCGAAGGCTTTGACGCCACGCTGAAGGGCACGCAGTCCTACGCGGACATCGCAGGCGCCGACGTCTGCATCGTCACTGCAGGCGTTCCGCGCAAGCCGGGTATGAGCCGCGATGACCTGCTGGGCATCAACCTCAAGGTCATGAAATCGGTCGGCGAAGGCATCGCCAAACATGCCCCGAACGCGTTCGTCATCTGCATCACCAATCCGCTGGATGCGATGGTGTGGGCCTTGCGCGAATTCTCCGGCCTGCCGCATGAAAAGGTCTGCGGCATGGCGGGCGTTCTGGATTCGGCCCGGTTCCGCCATTTCCTGAGCCTTGAGTTCGGCGTGTCGATGCGCGACGTATCGGCCTTCGTGCTGGGCGGGCATGGCGACACGATGGTGCCGCTGGTGCGTTACTCCACCGTTGCCGGCATTCCGCTGCCCGACCTGATCGAAATGGGCTGGACCACGCAGGAGAAACTGGACGCGATCGTTCAGCGCACCCGCGATGGCGGCGCCGAGATCGTCGGCCTGTTGAAGACCGGCAGCGCGTTTTATGCGCCCGCAACCTCCGCCATCGAAATGGCCGAGGCGTATCTCAAGGACCAAAAACGGGTCCTGCCCTGCGCCGCGCATGTCGAGGGTGCTTATGGGCTGAAGGGGTTTTACGTTGGCGTGCCGACGGTGATCGGTGCGGGCGGCATCGAAAAGGTTGTTGAGATCAAGATGAACAAGGACGAACAGGCGATGTTCGACAAATCGGTCAGCGCCGTCAAAGGCCTGGTCGAGGCGTGCAAGGGCATCGACGGCTCGCTGGCGTAGGCTTGCGGCACGACATTGCCGGAACGCACGAACATTGGGGCCTGCCGCATGGAACGCGGCGGGCCTTTTCCTTTGGAATGTAGCCGTCGCGCGCTTTTCAGGTCAAATGGCAGCGTTGCGCCAGACGTGGTGGAAATGGCGAGAATCGGTGGTCTGAACGGCGCTCGCCAAGTGTAATGGCGCCATCGGACATTCAGAAAATCCGAAGGACTAAAGCGTTTCCCGCAAAACCTGACTCACAGCTTTTCGCGGAACGCGCGCACCATACCAGCATTGCGCGCGGTTCGCCTTTGTCTGATGACTCGGGTTAAAGGCAAAACGCCTTGAGAGGGAGCATCCGGCCCCGGCATTTGCCAAACATTGATTTCCAAGACTTCATGGTGCGGTTGAAGGGACCCGAGCCTCCACGCCAAAGGCGCCACAACCTAAATCGGACGAATGTTATCTGTTATCATTGCGTCGCAGAACACAATGGAAACGGGCCATGAATGTGCGAAACGATAATCTTGAGCCCGGGCCCGGGAACGGCGGCCAACAGATCGGCCACCTCCTCGACGCTTAGGACTATGGGCAATTTGCGGGGTTCGCGGTAAAACTGCATGATGCGCTTCATGCCTTCGCGCCCGCACGTGCCCTGTTTGCAAAAGGCGACGCGCGCTACCTTCACGCCGCAGCCGTGCAGCAAGGATCGTCCCGGCGCGCTCCACAGCGAAACTTTCGCATCGCGCAGGCGGTTGGCAGTCGACCTGCCCCCCGATCCCGTGGCGCCATCCGGTTCTGACTATCGCCCGAGACCGTTATTAAGCCGCGTGATCGGGGCGCGGTCGCCCGCCAGCGCGCGGTCAAGGTCAGATATCCCCCGCGCTATTCGCAGGAGTAGGAAAGGTTGCCGGCAGTTGTAATCAAAGCGCGCACGTCTCTTTGACATGGGTCTCAAAAAAGTCCGAGAATGTTGCCACCCGCAGTGGAAGCTGATTGTAGGGCGGGTAATAGAGCGTCAGCCAGATCTCGGATATCTTCCAGTCGGGCAGGATTTGGATCAGTCGCCCGGCATCCAGATCGCCCGCCACAATAAAGCGCGGCAAAAGCGCTACGCCTTCGCCGTTCAGCACCAGCTGTGCCAGAAAATCACCATTGTTGGCGCTGATGGTGCCGTTGGCCCTATGGCTCCGGTGATTTGCCCCTTTGGAAAGCTCCCATACCTCTTCGTGCGCGCCTGACTGGTAACTCAGGCAGGCAAAACCCGCGAGGTCCTCAGGTATCTTCGGGCGGCCCTTGGCGGCGATGTGATCGGGGGTCGCCACCAGAACACGCGGCACTTTGCAGATTTTGCGCCAGATCGTGGACTTGTCGGTAGGCGGCCTCGAAACCCGGATGGCGAGGTCGTAATCCTCTTCGACGATATCGACAAAGCTGTCCGAGAGATTGACGGCGACATGGGTCTGCGGATGCAGCGTTGCGAACTGCGACAGGACAGTGGGCAGCACCTTGAGCCCCAGCGACATGGGCGCGCTGATGCTGATGCGACCTGCGGTCATGCCTTGTGCTTCGCGCGTTTCTTCCACCGCCTGGGCCAGACCCTGTGCCAGCGGCGTTACCCGTGCGGCATAAAGCGCACCGGCAGATGTCAGCGACACCCGCCGCGTCGTACGCACCAGTAGCTGCAAACGCAGCTTGTCCTCAAGCGCCGCGATGGTCCGCGTGACTGAGGCAGGCGTCATCCCCAGCTGACGCGCGGCCCCGGCAAAACTTTCCTGTTCGGCCACGGCAAGAAAGACGCGAATAGATTCCAGTTCACCCACGTCGCTATTATTGCGCTCAGTGCAACGGTAAACGCAAGATTATACCTATTCCGGCGAGTGGCCGCATACCTTATGTTCGGGGTCAAGCAAGATCACTCAGGAAGGAGGCCAGCCATGCTCACCCAGATCAAAGGCCTGCACCACGTTACGTCGATGGCGGCGGATGCGCGGGAAAACAACGATTTCTTTACCAAGCTGCTCGGAATGCGCCGGGTCAAGAAGACCGTTAATTTCGACGCCCCCGAAATCTATCACCTCTATTACGGCGACGAGAGCGGCACGCCCGGCTCCGTCATGACATATTTCCCCTTCCCGCATATCGTGAAGGGTCGCCGCGGCACCGGCGAAGTATCCGAGACCGCCTTTGCCGTGCCGGTCGGCACGCTCGATTACTGGCGCGAGCGTCTGTCGATCGCCAGTGTGAAGGGCATTGACGCGCTCGAACAGTTCGGCGAGCCGCGCCTGCGCTTTTACGGGCCCGACGGCGACAGCTTTGCGCTGGTCGAGGCCCCCGGCGACATGCGCGCGCCCTTCGATGGCGGCCCGGTGCCGACGGATATGGGCATCCGCGGCTTTAGCGGTGTGACCATGCGGCTGCGCGGTGCGGATGCGACGATCCGTCTGCTAGGTCTCATGGGTTACCGCGAGATTGCCCGCGAGGGCGCGCTGATCCGCATGGGGCTGGAAGGCGGCAATGGCGCCGATGTCATCGACATCGAGGAGCTGCCTGATGCGGGCCCGGCGCGCGAGGGCGCGGGTTCGGTCCATCACGTCGCCTTTGCGGTCGAAAACCGCGAGGCGCAGGCCGAAGTGCGCCGCGCCCTCATCGAGGCAGGCGCGCATGTCACGCCGGTCATCGACCGCGATTACTTCTGGGCCATCTATTTCCGCACTCCCGGCGGGGTGCTGTTCGAGATCGCCACGAACGAGCCGGGTTTTGACCGGGACGAAGACCCCGCCCATCTGGGCGAGGCGCTGAAGCTGCCTGATCAACACGCGCATCTGCGCGACCGGCTTGAGGGAACATTGCCCGCTTTGGCGGATTGAGTTCCCGAAGATCATCGATCACTTAACTGAATGGAGACTGAAAATGACCGTCAAACTCGCAATCATCTATTATTCCACCTACGGCACCAACCACCAGATGGCGAGCATCGCCGCCGATGCCGCCCGAGAGGCGGGCGCCGAGGTGCGCCTGCTGAAAGCGCCCGAGACCGCGCCCGAAGCGGCAATCAACAGCCAAGACGCCTGGAAGGCGCAAGCCGAAAAGACCGCCGACATTCCGGGGGCCACCTCCGAAGACATGGAGTGGGCCAACGCCTATCTGATCTCGGCGCCCACACGCTTTGGCGTGATGGCCAGCCAGATGCGCGCCTTCATCGACACGCTGGGCGGCGTCTGGGCCAAGGGCGGTCTGGCGAACAAGCCAATCACAGCCATGACATCGGCGCAAAATGCCCATGGCGGGCAGGAAACGACGCTTAGCTCCTTCTACAATACCGCGATCCACTGGGGCAGCATCATCGTCGCGCCCGGCTATACCGACGAGGTCATCTTCAAGACCGGTGGCAATCCCTACGGCTACAGCCACACGCAAGGCGCCGAGTTTGACGATGACGCGAAATCGGCCATCAGCCACCAAGCCCGCCGCCTCGTTGAAATCGCCAAGAAGCTGGCGTAACACCGCTCCGCACAGAACAGCGCCCTGCCGGATGAATGCCCGGTCGTCCGCAGGGCGCGGAACCTGCCGCTAAAGCGTTTCGCCTTCAACCTGAGACATCAGATAAGGGCGAAACGCTTTAGCGGCGGGCACCAGCACGCCATCTATGGCGACAGCATCGCGCTGATAATGAATGTGTTCGAGCGGGTGAACGACGAACAGGGCGGCTTTGCCCCCCGCGCGTTACGTCCCTTTCGTTCTACGGGCACGACACTCTTCCGCGCCGCTTGGTCTATCGGCCATAGGAGCCCGCGCCAGTAAGGCGCGGGCCCCGTGCCTTGTCTGCAAATGTCTATGCAGTGGCGCGTTCTGCGGTTTGCCGCGCCGCTCTGCCTCGCGCTGCCTTCGGCACACGCAGCAGACGCATGCCGTTGAGGATGACGATCAACACCGAGAGTTGGTGCACCAGCATGCCGCCGGCCATGTGGATGGAGCCGGTATAGACCCCGAGCAGCAGGCCTATGACGGTCAGCACGGCGATAACGAGGTTCTGTCGCATATTGGTGAGCGTCGCCCGCGAGATTTCCATCGCCTCGGCAATCTTGCCCAGATCGTCGGTCATCAGCGCGATATCCGCCGTCTCGATGGCGATGTCGCTGCCCGACGCCCCCATCGCGATGCTGATGTCTGCCGCCGCCAGCGCAGGCGCGTCGTTGATGCCGTCGCCGACCATCGCCACGCGGAGCCCCTCGGCGCGCATCGTGCGGATGCGGCCCAGCTTGTCATCGGGCATCATTGCCGCATGCACCTCGTCCACGCCAACCGTCTTGGCAATCGCCTCGGCAGCCGGACGCTGGTCGCCGGTCAGCATCACCACGCGGCTCACCCCGAGGGCGTGCAGGCGGTCGATCATCGGTCTGGCACTGGCGCGCGGCATGTCAGCCAGGCCCAGCAGGCCCACGACCTTGCCGTTGCGCGCGACGATCACCACCGTGTGGCCCAGCCCGTGCAGACGGGCGATGCCGACCTTTGCCTCGGCGTCGAAAGTGATATCGAGGTGGTCGAACAACCGGTGGCTGCCGACGGCGATTTCGTGCCCGCCATGGCGCGCAATCAGGCCCATGCCGGCAATTTCCTCAAGCGATTCTGCGGTGGGCAGAGGCCCCTGCTTGCGCGCCGCCTCGATGATCGGGCGGCCCAGCGGGTGGCTCGATCCAGTCTCGGCGATGCCGGCCCAGAGCAGCACGTCGGCGTCGCTTTGGCCCGCCAGTGCCACGACCTCGGCCAGGCGCGGCTGGCCTTCGGTCAGTGTGCCGGTCTTGTCCAGCGCCAGCGTGTTGATGCGCCCGGCGTTCTCAAGATGCTCGCCGCCCTTGATCAGGATGCCGGCGCGCGCCGCCCGCCCGATCCCGGCCACGACAGAAACCGGCGTCGAGATGACCAGCGCACCGGGGCAGCTGACCACCAGCAGCGTCAGCGCCAGCTCAACATTGCGCGTGACGATATAGCTGACGATGGCCATCACGAAGACCGCAGGCGTGTACCAGCGCCCGAAGCTTTCGATCATCCGCTGGGCCGGGGCCTTGGCCTCCTGCGCCTCTTCGACGCGGGTGATGATGCGGGCCAGCGTGGTATCGGCACCGACTCCGGTCGCGCGCAGATGCAGCAGTCCGTTTTCGGCTAGTGTCCCGGCAAAGACCTTCGAACCGGGGGCTTTTTCCGCCGGAATCGGCTCGCCGGTGATCGAGGCCTCGTTGACGGCGGCGGTGCCGTCGATCACTTCGCCATCGACCGGTAGGCGTTCGCCCGCGCGGACCAGAACGGTTTCACCCAGAGCTACCTCATGGGCGGCAACCTCGATGGTCTCATCGTCGCGCAACACCGTTGCGGTCACGGGGGCCGCGTCGATCAGCGCCTTCAGCGCACCGCGCGTGCGGCTCATGGTGCGGGTTTCCAGCCACGCGCCCAGCATGAACAGGAAGGTGACGGCGGCCGATTCCCAATGGTTGTTGATGAAGAGCGCGCCGACGGCGGCGACGATGACCAGCAATTCGATGCTGAGCTGGCGCAGACGCAATGCGCCCCAGGCCCGCAAGGCAATGTCATAACCCGCAAGCACGGCGGCGATGGTCATCAGCGGCGCCCAGGGGGCGGCTATCCCGAAGCCATACCAGGCGACCAAGGCCACGGTGATGAAGAGCCCGCTGGCGATGGTCAGCCATTTGCGCCGCTCGGCGGGCTGTCTGTAGATAGTCGTCAGTGCGGACAACATGCGCTTTCTCCTTTCAGGGCAGAACCCACCGCCTTGTGGGGGCGATGGGGGCGAGGGGACCGGAAGGTCAGAATGCCGAAGGTTTGGCGGTATAGCCGGTGTTGGCGATGGCCTTCACCAGCGTGTCGACGTCCGTAAGCGCCGGGTCATGCTCGACCTCGATCCGCCCGCTGGCAAATTTCACCTCGGCCTTTTCCACGCCGGGGAGTGCCTGCAGCGCCCCTTCGATTTTCGGCACGCAGGACGGGCAGGAAAGTTCGTCGCTGCGCAGGAGAGTGCGGGTTCTTGTGTCGGTCATGGCGTGGTCCTTTCATGAAATGGGTGTTGCCTCTGCTTTCAATATGGCTACACAATCAGCGCACAAGTAGTGGCAAAAATCGAAAGGTATCCTTGCATGAATGCACAGCTCGCAAATTGGGACGATCTGCGGGTGTTTCTGGCCGTGGCCCGCGCAGGCAGTCTTTCAGGCGCCGCGCGCAGCCTTGGCGTCAACCATTCCACTGTCTTCCGCCGCATTGCCGGGCTTGAGGAAACGCTGGATGTACGGCTCTTCGAGCGCCTGCCAAACGGCTATGCGCTGACCCCGGCGGGCAACGAAACCCTTGGTATCGTCGAATGCATCGAGGATGACGTCGCCACGCTCAATCGCACGGTCACCGGGCAGGATCTACGCCTGAGCGGGTCGGTGCGGATCACGGCCGTCGACATGCTCGCCTTCTGGCTGCTGCCCGACCACCTCGCGCGGTTCCGCGATGCCTATCCGCGGATCGAGATCAGCCTGGCGGTCGGCAACGAGGCGCTTGATCTGTCGCGGCGCGAGACCGATATCGCGCTGCGCATCTCCAGCGCCCCGCCAGAGACGCTGGTCGGGCGGCGGGTCGGTCAATTGAAGTTCGCGGTCTACGGCGCGCCGGATTATTGCGCCGCGCACTCGGGTACCGAACTGGCCGAGCATACCTGGATCGGCCTCGACGGCGGACACGCGCCGCTGACCCGACGATTTGCGGAATTCCTGCCGGGTGTGCGGCCCGCAGTGCGCTCGAATTCGGTCGCCTGCACGGTACGAATGGCCAAGGCGAGCCTCGGCCTCGCCGCCTTGCCCTGCGCGATCGCCGAACAGAAACCCGACCTCATCCGCGTGGCCGAGTTGCCCGATGGCTTTGCACTTGACCTGTGGTTGCTAACGCACGAAGACTTGCGCCACACCGCCCGCATCCGCGCTGTCATGGATTTCATGACGCCCGCGCTGGCTGAAAGCCTGACAGCAACAGCGAAGAAACCCGACGCCTGATCGCCGTATGACGGGCCCATCGGAAGAGGTGGTTCGACAGCAGGCAAGCCACGCGTGCTCTGCAAAGGTTAGTCTTGCCGTGTGCAGTTTAAACTGGCACAAACCTCGATCACTTAACGCTTCTACGTGGATTTAGTTTTGAGTTTTCTTTCGGTCACGTCAGTCCCAAAGCTTCGATGGAGTTCGCCAGAGGCTTTCACCATGAAGCCGCCTCTGGCGTCGGTCGCGTTTCTCATCATTGGCTTGGTGGTATTTGGTCTGGGGGAAGCCCTCCTGGTCAACGCAGGCGTTGGCGTCAGCCCCTGGACCCTGTTTGCGGAAGGCGTGACCAATGTCACAGGCTGGAGCTTGGGGTTTGCGACCTTTGTCATCAGCGCTTCCGTCTTGATCTTGTGGATTCCACTCAAGCAAACACCCGGCATGGGAACGATCCTCAACGCGATCATAATAGCGTTGGTGTTGGAATATGTGCTGCCCTTTTTGCCAACATTCGAGACCTATGCTGCCAATGCCTTGCTGGCACTGGTGGGTGTTTTGGTGACCGGATTAGGCGGGGCGATATACCTGATCGCGAATTTGGGTCCAGGTCCCAGAGATGGCCTCATGACCGGACTCCAATCTGTCACAGATCAACCCATCGCGCTCGTGCGCACGTTTATTGAGTTGACGGTCGTCGTGATCGGTTGGAGTCTGGGCGGCACGCTTGGCTTGGGCACGGTTTTCTTTGCCTTGGGTATCGGACCAGCGATGGCAATTGGGATGCAAGTTCTACAACTCCGCGGTGCTGCGCACTAACATTTGCCGGAAACCTTCATTTCAGGTTCGATTGAGTTCCGTAACCTGAGACATCAGACAAAGGCGAAACGCGCGCAACGCTGGTATGGTGTGCGCGTTCCGCGAAAAGCTGTGAGCCGGGTTTTTGCAAAACGCTTTATCCAGCGGTGCCGTCCCGCGCATCATCACCTGAAAAGGTGAATCACGTTCTCAAATCCCTGTCGAGGCGGAGTTTTTCAGCGGCCGGTCAAGGCAAGGCAACCGACAAGGTTTCGTCGTCCTCAACGGTCGTTCACCCAGCCAGGACGCAGCGGCAAGACTGCGGACAAGGTCCGTATCAAAGCTATCCGCGCATTATAACGGATACATCATAACGGATACATTCGGATCAGGGAGTATGCCCGATATTCTCGTGCATTTTCCTGTCTGCCGCCTTGATTTGCGCTGTCTCTTGGTCTTGAAACGGCGAATTTGACTACACCCCAGCGATAGTGCGGCGTCAGATTAATTCAAGCCGAAACCCATGGATGAGCTATCGCCAACAATGGTAACAGATTGTTTTTATTGCCGCCCGTCCCGTTCGGATTGTTAACCTTCTTTGGCTGCAAAGCATTCCAATGGCTGGGTTGTCCCTTAAAAAAACCGCTGGAATAGCACATATTTTCGTTTGAGGATTGGTTTTGGATAGAACATGAGACATGAGATATGAACCAAATTCGAAATTTGCGCCACTGGCCAGACTGGTGGTTAACTACTCGAATGGTCGGGTTAGGATTGTTGGCGTTGGCATTCGGGCCGCTGCTGGTTTGTTCACTCTTCGTCCAGCCAGTTAACCCGTCGTTGATTTTTTTGACCGGCAGTGGGTTTGCGATATACGCCACAATTTTCGACAAACTTCTTCGCTTGAAAAAACTGGGTACGGATACTGCTGTTGTGCTGTCGCCGGTGGGTTTTTGTGATGCACGGATCAGCCCGAACCTGATTCCATGGAACTGTGTTGAGAGTGTCACGCTGGGGCGGTTTTTCGGAGGTGCGTCTGTGAATATAAAAATGACAGAAAAGGGCATTCGTGATCTGTTTTCAAGCGATATCAAGATCGTATGGCACTACATCACTAGCTTGGGACGCAGGGAGATTCGCTCCAGCCATGAATATCTCGGGATGGGGGCTGATGAATACTACGAAATCGTAGCTGCCTATTATGGCGCCCATAGTGACAGTCAGTAGCTCGAGAAATTGCGGTCTTCGCTACCGCTGAAACAGCCGAAATTGATCTGGTGGCGGCGCGGTGAGTTTCCTTGCATATTAGACACGCCCCCTGCAGGAGTCGCGCCGATGATCCGCTATTTCCCGATACTTGCTGCCCTCGCACTTGCCGCCTGCGCCACACCCCAACCGTCCGACAACGGTGGCGGCGCAAATGGATTTGGCGAACGCGACCCAGTCGAGTGGCAGCATGGCCACGCGCCGCACCGATACGATGTTCACGGCATCGACGTTGCGCGGTTTCAGGACAGCGTCAATTGGCATGCGGCGCGCGACGCGGGCGTACAGTTCGCCTTTATCAAGGCGACTGAGGGCGGCGACATGCTTGATCCGCGATTTGGCGATCATTGGCGCGGCGCGCGCGATGCGTCCATTCCTCGCGGCGCCTATCACTTCTTTTATTTCTGTACCTCTGCCGCCGATCAAGCGCGCTGGTTTGTCCGCCATGTCCCACGCGAAGCGGGCGCTCTGCCGCCGATTTTGGACATGGAGTGGAATGCCTTCTCGCCCACCTGTCGCAAGCGGCCCCCTGGCGAAACCGTCAGGCGCGAGGCGAAGGTTTTTCTCGATACGCTGGAACGCCATTACGGACAGCGCCCGATTATCTATACAACGCCCGAATTTTATCGTGTGAATGATATGCAACAGATGAAAGGCGAAGAGTTCTGGCTCCGCTCGACCGCAAAGCACCCGCGCGACGTCTATCCGGGCCAGCACTGGAGCTTTTGGCAATATTCCGGCACGGGCACCGTGCCGGGCATCAATGGTGACGTAGATCTGAACACATTTTCCGGCGCGGCGTCGGACTGGAAACGCTGGCTGGCGAACAGGCGTCAGTAGCCTAAAGCGTTTCGCCTTTAACCTGAGGCATCAGACAAAGGCGAAACGCGCGCAGTGCTGGTATGGTGCGCGCGTTCCGCGAAAAGCGGTGAGTCAGGTTTTTCGCGGAACGCTTTAATTTATGGGGACTGGTCAGTGTGGATATTCGCGGCAATGGGCCACACGAAGATTCCAGTGAAATCATAGTGGTGCGGGTGAAGGGACTCGAACCCCCACGCCAAAGGCGCCAGAACCTAAATCTGGTGCGTCTACCAGTTCCGCCACACCCGCACTGCGCCGCACGGCCATCAGGCCCGCGACTCCAGCACGTCCTAACGTAGCAGAAGTGCCGATGCGAGAGGGAAAATGGTGTTTGCCGCGCCGCATCCGCGAAAAAGACGCGCAAACCGGGCCTGGCGATCAGACCCCCAGGCCTGCCAGAACTGTCGGCAGCACTTCGGTCAGATCCTCGGCGATCAGGCCGGGGCCCATATGGCGTGCGCACGCTGCGTGCAGGCAGACCGCCGATTGCGCGGCCTCCATCGGCGCGAGGCCGCGTGCCATCAATCCTGCGATGAACCCGGCCAGCACATCGCCCGCCCCGGCTGTCGCCAGCCAAGGCACCGCAGCGTCGCCGCGTGCCGAATGTATCGCGCAGTCGCCATCTGGTCCGGCGATCACCGTATCCGCACCCTTGAGCAGCACGGTGCACCCCGCCCGCCGGGCCGCCGCGCGGACGGCGTCGGCGCGGGCGTTGCCTTCGGCTTGGCCCAGGTTCTGAGCCAAATCCGGAAAAACGCGGGCAAATTCGCCTGCATGCGGGGTCAGCACGCAGGCCGGGTGCAGCAGATCGAACAGGGCCGGGTCTCTGCCCAGTGCGGTAAGTGCGTCGGCATCCAGCACCGTCGCACGCGCCTGCGCCGTGCCGCCGCCCAGCGCGGATTTCGCCAGCGCCGCTGCCCTGTCCACACCCATACCCGGCCCGAAGCATAGTGTGCTTATGCGGGCATTATTCATCGCATCCTCCAGCGCCGCCGCATCCCCGATCCGCGTCATCATGAGGGCCGTGATATGCGTCGACACTTCCATCTGCGCAGCGGGCGGCACGCCCAGCGTAACCAGCCCGGCGCCGATCCGCAGCGCCCCGCGCGCCGCCAGACGTGCCGCGCCGGTCCGCCCCGCACCGCCCGAAAGCACCATCAAATGTCCATGGTCATATTTGTGATCGTCGGGCGATTTTCGCAGCGCAGCGATACGCTCTGGTGTCATGGTGATCTGGCGCGGCGTCGAGAGCATGAAGGCCTCCGGTAGGGGCAGCCGCAGACGAAAATCCGCAACGCTCTGTATATGAACTAAAATATCATTAGTCATTCCGATCTGTAGCACGCCCAAGACCTATTCGAAAGATCGGAGGCTGGCTACATTTCCTCTGCCGATAAGTCTGCATTGGCGAACGACTTTGTCTGTTGCGCCCGCAGCAATACGTTCCACTGGCGACACCGATCTGCCATCAATCTTCACAAATCGTCTGGATGCAACGCTCCTGCCCGGCGGCGGGTTTGGAAGCGTTCTCGGCCCTGCCCCCCACCGCACCCGAGGTCAGGCCAGATGAAACATCGTCGAGACGCTTGTCGTGGCAGCCAATCGATTATTGTCAGACGATCCTTTCGCCGGTGTTGATTTGAAAGTGCCGATACGCAAAATTCTGCCGTCTCCACCTACTGACTCGCTCGCGAACCCGGCCTTCGGCCACTAAAGCGTTTCGCCTTTACCCTGAGACATCGGATAAAGGCGAAACGCGCGCAACGCTGGTATGGTGCGCGCGTTCCGCGAAAAGCTGTGAGTCAGGTTTTGCGCGAAACGCTTTATTGCTCGCGAAAGGCGCGGGTCATGCTGTCGGTGACAGGCTTCATCAGGTATTGGATGAACGTGCGCTCTTCGGTCTGGATCATGATCTGGACCGGCATGCCGGGTGTCGGGCTGAAACCGCGCACGCGGTCCAGTTCCTCGGGCGGGACGGACACGCGCGCGACGTAGATTTCCTGCTGTTCTTCTTGGCTGCGGTCCCTGATCGCATCGGCCGAGACATAAAATACCTGACCTTCCAGTATCGGTGTCGTGCGCGCGTTGAGGGCCGTCAGCCGCACGGTGGCGGGCTGGCCCTTGCGCACCACGTCAATCTCGGTGCGGGGGATCGACACCTCGATAATCAGCGGCTGGCCTGATGGCAGGATCTCGGCTATTGCCTTGCCGCTTTCGATGACGCCGCCGGATGTGTGGTAATGCAGCCGGATGACCGTGCCCGACACCGGCGCCAGCACTTCGGCGCGGCTCAGGATGTTTTCCGCACGCCGGGACTGTTCGCGCACGCTTTCCAGTTCAGATTGCACGATCTGAAGCTCGTCAAGCGCGATCTTGCGCCGTTCGCTGATGGTCTGCTCGATCTGTGCCTCATAGCGCCGCGTGACTTCGACGATCTCGTCCATCTCTGCCGTCAACCTGCCGATCTGGCCACTCGCCTCGGCGATGGCGCGGCGGATCGTGTTCACGTCCGTCCGGCGCACAAGCCCCTGATCATACAGCGTCTGCTTGGTCTCAAGCTCCTCTTCGAGGATGCCCATCTGGGTCCGGGTCGCAATCAGCTGTTGTTCATATCCGGCCGACCGGACGCGCAGCGCCTCCATGCTTTGGGTGAGCAACGCGATGTCGTTGCGCAACTGCTGAGTGGCCGCGTCGAAGGTGATCGTCTGCGCGTCCAGCATCGAGGCAATATCGAAATCGTTGCGAAGCGCCTCGATATGCGGCGCAAAGCTCAGCACACTCGCACCGGCGTGCTGCGCCAGAAGCCGCGCCTCCATCGCCTCCAGCCGGATCGCCCGCAGGAAAAGCTCGCGCTCGGTGGCCAGCGCCGATGTTTCATCCAGCAAAAGGATGGGCTGGCCTTCGGTGACGATGTCGCCCTCGGCGACCAGGATCTGCTTGATGATGCCGCCCTCGAGGTGCTGCACGATCTTGTTGCTTCCGGTCGCCACAAAGCTGCCTTGCGCGATAACCGCCGCAGCCAGTGGCGCGCGGAACGCCCAGAGGCCGAAGCCACCGAAGCCAAGGACGAAAAGCGCAAGGCCGAAGATGACCAGTTTCGACACTGAACGCGGCACGTCGTCATGCCATTCGGCAGGAACAGGATAAAGCGTCATATCAGACATTCGGAAGCCCCCCTGCCTGACCCTGGCCGGGCAGGTTCGCGCCACTGCCGGACCGCTGGGCCAGTTGCTGCAGCACCTGCGTGCGCTGGCCAAACATCGCGATGTTGCCGTCGGCCAGCAGCATGATCTTGTCCACCACGCCCAGAAGCGATGGTTTCTGCGTGATCACGACGACGGTGATGCCATGTTCGCCCGCGTGCTTGATCGCGTTTGCCAGCGCCTTGTCGCCTGCGGCGTCAAGGTTCGAGTTCGGCTCGTCCAGCACCAGAAAGCGGGGGTTGCCGAAAAAGGCGCGGGCCAGCGCGATGCGCTGTTTCTGCCCGCCCGACAGGGGCGATCCGTCGGCGGCGACTTGCGTCTCATAGCCGTGGGGCAGCATCGCGATCATGTCATGCACATCGGCCAGCAGGGCGGCGCGGTGGATATCCTCGTCCTTCGCATCCAGCCGCATCCGGGCGATGTTGGCTTTGATCGTGCCGGGGAACAACTGGACGTCCTGTGGCAGATAGCCAATATTCTCGCCCAGTTGCCGTGTGTCCCAATTGCGCAGATCCATCAGGTCCAGCCGGACGTTGCCGGATGTCGGCAGGATCGACCCGACCAGCATCTTGCCCAGCGTCGTCTTGCCCGCGCCGGAATTGCCGATCACCGCCAGCGATTCGCCCGGCTCCAGGCTGAAGGTCAGACCGTTCAGGATCACCTGTTTGGTGCCGCCGGGCACATAGAGCAGGCGTTCGACATTCAGGCGGCCTTCGGGATTGGGCAGGTGTAGCTTCTCGAACCGCTGGATCGAATTGTGCATCAGCCCCTTGATCCGGTCGAACGCAGAGCGGGACAGCGAAAAGCCGTTCCAACCCTCGATCGAGCCCTCGATCGGCGCCAGTGCGCGGCCCGCGATGATCGACGCCGCGATCACCATGCCGCCGGTGATTTCACCCTGGATGGCCAGATACGCGCCCCAGCCCAGCATGGCGATCTGCGTCAGCAGGCGTGCGCCGCGCGATACGGCGGCCCAGACGATGTTGCGGTCCTGCGCCCGGACCTGCGCGCGCAGCGAATTGGCGGTGTCACGCCCCCAGAGCGCCACCGCCTCGGGCACCATCGCCAGCGCGTTGATGATCTGGCTGTTGCGCGACATCGAGTCCAGATGCATGTTCGCCCGGCTTTGGGCCACATTCGCCTCGGCAAAAGGCTTTGCCGTGACCTTCTGGTTGACCAGCGCGATGACCATCAGAAGGATCGCGGTCACGACCACGATCATTCCCAGATGCGGATGCACCAGAAAGATCGCAAAGATGAATAGCGGCGCGAACGGCACATCGAGAAACGAAATCAGCGTGCCGGAGGTCAGAAACCCGCGCAACTGCTGCAGATCGCCCAGCGTCTGATACTGCCTGCCGTTATCATAAAGCGAGGCATGCGCCGCAGCGCTCAGCACCGGCGCCCCCAGCCGCACCGCGACCTCGACCGCCGTGCGCATCAGGATGAACCGGCGCACCGCATCGAAAATGGCCTGAAAGACGACCGCGCCAACGATCACGACCGTCAGCATGATCAGCGTATCCAGTGACCGGCTGGTCAGCACACGGTCCGAAATCTGGAACAGATAGATCGGGATCGCCAGCACCAGAAGATTTGTCGCGAAAGTCAGCACCATCACAAATCCGAGGTTGCGGCGTACGATGGCGACGCCGGTGTTCAACTGCTGGACGAACTGGTCCGGTCCTGCGCGCCGGTGAAACCCGGAGGTGCCGCCACCGCCGCCCGATCCGCCACCGCCGCCACCGACCTGAACAGGCGGCTTGCCGCTGCCCTCGGCTTTCAGGATGGGCCCGGTATCCGCGTCAATCTGCGCCCCGCCCAGTCCCTTGGCGGGGCGGCTTTCCTCGATCGCGGGATTGGCCTTGGCGTCGACGCGCAACCCCGGTTCGAGAGGCAGGGGATTTGCGCGGCGCGCGGTGTTTTTGGGGGGCGTTTCCGCCGCGGGCCGGTTCAAGCTGGCGGCACGTTCGGTCTTGATGTCGTCAAGGCTCATGTCGAGGCGTCCTCTCGCGTCGGCTCTCGGGTCACGGCCCTCAGGCCAGCATTGTTTGCATCATGTCAGGGGATGCATGACCTTCTGGTGCGGTCGGAAGGATCGGAGTGTCGATCTGCGCGCCCTCGGGTTCCAGCATGTCATCGGCCAGAAACGCCACCGCGGCCGGCGCCAGTGCAGGCATCCCCACACCCAGCGGATCGGCGTCCGTGTCGATCAGTTCGGCCTGATAGAGCAGCGCATCGTCATACACGTCGCCGCCAACCATCACGGTCGAGTCGGTGCCGTACTGGTTGATGCTGGCCAGGTTGATCAGCGCGTTCGACCCTGTGATGACGTCCACCGACGCGCCAGTGGCGGCCAGAAGATCGTCCAACGCCATGTGAACCTGATCGGAATCGCCCATGACATTGGTCTGCTCCAGCCAGTTGACCGTCGTCAGGTCGCCGTCGATGTAGAGCACGCGCAAAAGATCGACCCCTTCGAACAACGGATCGTGGGCGACATCGCTGCCGATCGTATTGGCGCCGCCAGCGAGGCTGTCCGACGCGCCTGCGAAGTTCGACGTCATCTCCTCGTAATGATCGATGCCGTTTGCACCGATCTGCGCACCGTTGAACAAAAGGTTGTCGCCAACCTGCACACCGACCGGGAAGACCCCCGAATAGGTGATCGCGTCATTGTCGATCAGCACGTTGATCTGCTGGATCCAGTTGACCGAAATCATCGCGCCGCCGACAATGATCAGATCATAGCCAAAGCCCAGTTCGGCCAGATCGGTCACATTGACGATCGTGTTGTCGCCCAGCCCGATGAACGTGCTGGTGCCGGTAAAGGCGACCTCGGCGCGATCATGATCGGTCTGGAAGCTGAACTGGCTGACATGGTTGACGCTGATCAGATCGCCGTCGATCCGCGTCACCACCCAGTTGGATGGCAGGGTCGACGGCCCGTCCGCCTCGTCCTGCTCGGGGCCTGCCTCGGGATCGGGCTGGGGCAGTGTCGAGGTCCGGGCGATCTCGGCGCTGTTGATGCTGGCGGATGGCGCGACCGCGCCGATACCGCCCGATGCGTGTTGCACCAGCACATTGACCTGCGCGATGACGTTCAGTTGCGCGACATCCCCCATCACCGCGATGACCGGCGCGTCCAGCCATGCCGATGAAATCGTGACCTGGTTGATCATCGTGTTGCCACCCGCGATAACCAGATGACCCGCCTCCACGTCGGGCCGGTACGGCATGGGCGCGTCGATATCGCCCAGCCCCTCGAAGGCATCCGGCCATTCGTGGCCTGCATCCTCTTCGGATGTCTCGCTCTCGTCCTGTCCGGCTTTCGCCTTCAGATAGGCAGGCATCACGTCGTCCAGCATCGGCAATTCCGTGGCCGCATGACCGTTCTGGTGAATGCCGTCCGCCTCGGCGCCATGCGCCACATGTTCGGTGCTACCGGCAACAGCGCCGCCGACGAACGCGGAGATACGGGCATGAAGCGTCACGGCATCGTCCCGTGCATCGGGGCCGGGCATCAGCGGATCGGCCCCCATGGGGGCAGTCATGGATGCGGCGATATCCTGATACACCAGCAAATCGTTCAAAAACGCGTCCGGGTCAGTGAAGATAGTGGTTCCGTCGCCGAGCATCACCCAATCATCATCGGAAAGAAATGCCATCTGCACCGTGATGACCGCCACACTTCCCGGCGGCTCGAGTGTCGGCACGGGGACGGCAATCCCGCCGCCAAAGGCATGTCCCGGTGAGGCAGACACGCTCTCTTCTGAGGGCAGGAACCTGTTGAAAAAACTGATGGGTTGGGCCGTTGTCCAATAATGCGGTGCGATGGGATCAAGGGCGGACGCGGTCGGCAGCGGAGCCTCATGATCCAGGCCCGGCGTGAAACCACCCAACTCGTAGGGCACCTTGATGCTGACAGCGACGGCGGCAATCGGCTCACCCTCCGGATTTTCGGCCTTCAGCGCCTTGAACGCGTCATAGATGTCGCGCATGCGCTGGGCTTCCATCTCGGTGTGGAAAATGCCGATCATGTGGGCGACCATCTCGGTCACTTTATCTAACATCATCGCAGCCTCGCTTTCCGTAGATCCGGCTGCCTGCCTCCGTGTCTTTTTTTATGTTTGCGCAGTGGCCTGCGATCTCTCGAAATCTTGTGCATCCGGGTTGAGGTTCCGGGCCCGGCACATGCCGGACCCGGTGTGTTTACATGGGGCGATCATGCACCGTCGCTATCGTCGCCGATGTAGCTGGAGCTGAACGAGCCGCCCACAACCGTCATGTCGACGGTGTTGCCCAGCACGTTCGCGCCCATCACAATGGTCTGGTTGAACGCATCGGTGTCGATCTGCGACGCAGCCGAGGCGAAGGATTCGCCGGTGACATATCCGTCGTCACCGTTGTTCGATCCCCACGATCCGGCATTGCCGCCTGCACCGCCGCCGCCTGCGTAGGCGTCACCGGCATAGCCTCCGGCACCGCCGCCGGCATAGGTCCCGCCGACATAGGCCTGACCGCCATAAGCGTCCCCGGATGCCCCGCCACCGGCGTATCCGCCTGCGCCAAAGCCACCGTCACCGCCGGTTGCGGAATTCGTCCCGCCTGCGCCGGACGCCGAGTTGGCCGCCAGTGAGCCTGCGGTTGCGCCGCCGCCGGCACCGCCGGTAGCATCACCCGCAGCAGCCAGACCGACGCCCAGACCGGATGCACCCGAAAGCGCGCCCGCATCGCCGCCGTCGCCACTGGCCCCAAGGCCGACGCCCAGACCCGCGCCCAGTGCATCGGCGTCGGAATTACCCGTCTGGCCGTTGTTGGCACCGGCCAGACCCAGGTTCAGAAGGCCCAGACCTGCGCCCAGCGCACCGGCGTCGCCGGTGTTGGAGCTGTCGGCCAAGGCACCTGCTGCGCCGACACCCGCGCCGATGCCACCGGCAGCACCCGAGTCGCCGCCACCTGCGGCCGCACCCGAAAGGCCCGTGCCACCGCCCAGACCGGCCGCGACGGATCCGGCGTCGCCGCCGTTACCGCCAGTTGCGCCGGCACCCGAGGATGCACCGCCCAGGCCAAGACCCAGACCGACTGCTGTCGCGCCCGCGCCGTTGCCGCCCGTGCCGCCACCTGCGGTCGCGCCACCACCATTGCCGCTGGCGCCGCCTATGGCACCTGCCGCACCGCCGATGCCCAGACCGCCAAGAGCCCCGCCACCAGTGGAGTTGGCAGTGCCCGACCCGTTGCCGCCATCAGCACCGGCCGCGATGCCGTCGTCAGACGTGGCAGTGCCGCCGGTCGATGTGTTGGTCTGGCTCAGGCTGCCGTTGTTCGACACGTTATCAAGCGTATCATTGTCGATCAGCTTGTTGCTCTGCGCGTTGACCGTGGCGGAATCGTTGCCGGCTCCGTTCAGGGCATCGTTCAGGATGTTGGACAAGTCCATGTCATCGCCGGGGTTATAGTCGATGTTCCCCTTGGCCATGATGAAGTCACCGGCGGTCGACCCAACCATGTCGATATCAGCAAAGTCGTCGTCGGTCGGCATCCAGTCGGTCATGGCAATATCGACACCCACATGCACATCGGTATTCGACGTGTTTGTATTGTGGTTGCCGTTCAGGTTGCCGTTGGCATTCAGGTTGCCATTGCCGTTCAGGTTGCCATTCCCGTTCAGGTTGGCGGAGGCGTTGGCGTTCCCATTGTCGTTGCCGTTGCCATTCAGATTGCCGTTACCGTTGAGATTGCCATTCCCGTTCAGGTTGCCATTGCCGTTCCCGTTGTGATTGCTGTTGTCGTTATCACTGTGGGACGACTGTGCCTGACCCTGAAGCTGGGCCTGAAGCTCGGCCTGGGCCTGCCCTTGCAGCTGGTCCTGGCCCTGATCCTGGTCCTGACTTTGTTCGCCATGACCGGAACCCCAGATGAGTGTGTTGAATGGGTTTCTGCTAACCATTTCCATATCTCCCGTATGGACATCCAGCGAACCGCCACTCTGTAAAAAGCGATAATCGTCCGGATGATATTTCTATTTATACTGGATTGATTTGGTGGTGCCGGGCCGTGCCGCAGGGAACGCTCTGATTCGTCTGTCTGACCGTCCGTGCGGACGCCGGGACGCACCTATCTTCATGGTTTCGTGATGATTTCCCCCCATTGATGGCGCGCTTCTCTCTTCTGGCCCCGGAACACCACAAAACCTTGCAGTCACTGGAAAAAGAGGGCCGAATTGGATGCGCTTTATTATGTTTAGCCGCGGCAGACTTCTGCGGCAGTTTCATGATCACCGAATGGGGCGCGTCTGAGAAGATGCACAATAGGGCTAGAAAAAGGCGCCCTCCAAACAATTGTAATCGTGGTATAAATTATAAAGCTACATCTAACGATCTAGTTCGCCATGGACGAGGCATGACCGGGCATCCATGCGGCAATATGGCCAGTATTCATTGGGTGACGGGTTCCCTAACGTTAAACTGACGCTCGACCCAGTGCTAAAATCCACCGGACATTTCTTGATCTTTGTGTTAAAATTGAATGAGTCTCCAGATGACCGAACGCTGCGGTTGTCCGATGCAAAATTATGGCTGAATTGGGCTGTCTCGCCCTGTTTAAATCGGATATTTTTTTCTTGACGCAGGTACCAACGTCGATTTTCGGTTTTTTTGAATGGTCAACCGCTTTGTAATTATTCGAAATTTTTTAATAAACGTAAGTGTGTAAAATGGTCAGAAATGTAACCGACCCTCAAAGAAATATGATTGGCCTGTTCATAGGCAGCGGCCTGAACTTCTCGGATACGGTCATCAGGCTGGGCTGTGACGAAATCCCTTGTATCACCTTCCATCGCAAAAATGCCGTTGCGGAGCTTTTCAAACTGGCCGAGCCAGACGCATCCGACGTGCGGATCATCATCGTGGATGAAGGAGAACTGGAACAGTTCCAGCATGCGTTAACCCAGATCAGGACCAAATTCGCCTATAGCCGCCTGGCGCTCGCCTATCGGGATCAGGCCAAGGCCCTGCAGGTGATAGCAGATGTTGCGCAATTCCCCGGCTCGGAGGAAATCGGCTTTCTGCCGATGAAGGTCGAATTGGACCATTGGCTTTCGGCGCTGCGCCTGTTGATCTGCGGCGAACGCTACATACCCGCCGACCTGATCGACATTCACCGCATGCCGGCCGAATCCCGCACCGCCGCTCCGGCGCCCGCGCATGACATCAATCTGACTTCTCGCGAATGCCAGGTTCTCAGTTCTGCCGCCGAGGGCAAGCAGAACAAGATCATTGCCGGCGATCTGGGTTTGTCCGAGCACACGGTCAAGCTTCACATGCATCATATCATTGCGAAACTTGGCGTCTCGAACCGGACCGAGGCGACGATATGGTATTTGTCGAACAGGCCCCGTTCAAATGGCCGTCGGCAATGACCGCCGCGCCGCCGCCCGAATTCAACGCCTTTCTGTTGCTGATCGGCAAGCTGAATTACGCATGGGCGAATACCGAGAGCCTGCTGATCCATCTGATTGCCGGCCTTGGGAGGATGGACAAGGAAACGGCGACGATCGTTTTTCTGACCCTCAACACCGCCCGCGCACGCATCGACCTGGTCGACCGCCTGTCGAAACTGGAGCGGACAGACCCAGAGCAGCGCGACCGCACACTGGCACTGACCCGGCGCATTCAAGGCCAGTCGTCGCTGCGCAATCGCTATAATCATTGTATCTACGCCTTTGACGGCGAAGGCGGAAATCCGCGTACTATCCTGATGCGCATCGCAGACCGCAAGGATAGCCTGAAGATGGGGCAGATGGATCCCCTGGATGCGTCGGCGGCTGCCGACATTACCGCAGCAATCGACGAGTTGCGCCGAATCAACCGCGACATCTGGCGCATGATCGCCGATTTTGGCTATCCAAATTGAATTCATGCCGACCCGCTGCACGTCCGCCGATTCAGCGGGCAGGACACAAGACGAGTGCCTAAATTTTAGGCACTGTCCGATTTATTTCCCATTCCCTTGATGCCTCGCGCCCTGCCGGATTGAGCAGCGCGGTCAATCGTGGTTTGTCAGGTCCCGAGAACAGGCATGCCAAGGAGCCAAGGTGATGAAGAAGATCGAAGCAATCATCAAACCGTTCAAGCTGGACGAAGTGAAGGAAGCCCTTCAGGACGCCGGCATCCAGGGCCTGAGCGTCATCGAGGTCAAGGGATTCGGCCGCCAGAAGGGCCATACCGAGCTGTATCGCGGTGCAGAATACGTCGTCGATTTCCTGCCCAAGGTAAAAATCGAGGTGGTGCTGGACGATGATCAGGTCGACGGCGCCATCGAAGCCATCATTGACGCCGCCAAGACCGACAAGATCGGCGACGGCAAGATTTTCGTCAGCCCGGTCGAACAGGCCATCCGCATCCGCACCGGCGAGTCCGGCTCGGACGCGCTGTAACAAACACTGAACCCAAGAGGAATTCATACCATGAGCGCAGCAGACCTGCTGAGTACCATCAAGGAAGAGGGCGTCGAATATGTCGACATCCGCTTTACCGATCCGCGCGGCACCTTGCAGCATGTGACCATCGCCGTCGATCTGGTGGATGAGGATTTCATCGAGGAAGGCTTCATGTTCGACGGCTCGTCCATTGCCGGCTGGAAGTCGATCGAAGCCTCGGACATGAAGCTGATGATGGACACGAAAACCGCCTATATCGACCCGTTCTATGCCGAAAAAACGCTCTGCGTTCATTGCACCGTGGTCGAGCCGGACACCGGCGAGCCTTATGATCGCGACCCGCGCGGCACCGCCGAAAAGGCCGAGGCTTACCTGAAATCGTCGGGCATCGGCGACACCGCCTATATGGGCCCCGAGGCCGAGTTTTTCCTGTTCGACGATGTGCGGTTCTCCAACACCATCAACAAGGTCTCCTACGAGGTCGACGCGCAGGACGGATCGTGGAACACCGACACGGTCTATGAGATGGGCAACATGGGCCACCGGCCCGGCCTGAAGGGCGGGTATTTCCCGGTCAACCCCACCGATGACGCACATGACATCCGCAGCGAGATGCTGTCGACGATGAAGCGCCTCGGCATGAAGATCGACAAGCATCACCACGAGGTTGGCAGTTGCCAGCATGAACTGGGTCTGATCTTTGGCACGCTGACCACGCAGGCCGATGAGATCATGAAATACAAGTATGTGATCCACAATGTCGCGCAGGCTTACGGCAAATCGGCCACCTTCATGCCCAAGCCGATCTATGGCGACAATGGGTCAGGGATGCATGTCAACATGTCGATCTGGAAGGACGGCAAGCCGCTGTTCGCGGGCGACAAATACGCAGACCTCAGCCAGGAGGCGCTGTGGTTCATCGGCGGCATTCTGCGCCATGCCAAATCGCTGAACGCCTTCACCAACCCCACGACCAACAGCTACAAGCGGCTGGTTCCGGGCTTTGAGGCGCCTGTGCTGCTGGCCTATTCGGCGCGCAACCGGTCGGGCTGCGTGCGTATTCCGTGGACCGAATCGCCCAAGGCGAAGCGGGTCGAGGCGCGCTTTCCCGATCCGGCGGCGAACCCCTACCTGTGCTTCTCGGCGCTGCTGATGGCCGGCCTTGACGGGATCAAGAACAAGATGGATCCGGGCGAGGCGATGGACAAGAACCTCTATGATCTGCCCGCCGAAGAGCTGAAAGGCATCCCCACCGTCAGCGGCAGCCTGCGCGAGGCGATCGAAGCCTTGCAGGCCGATCACGACTATCTGCTGGCCGGTGACGTGTTCACCAAAAGCCAGATCGAAGGGTATGTGTCGCTGAAGATGGCCGAGGTCGTGAAATACGACCAGACGCCGCACCCGGTGGAATTCGGGATGTATTACAGCTGCTGATCGCGGCGATTGCGAGCGGTTGAAGAGCGGGCGGAGACGTCCGCTCTTTTTCTTGGGCAGGGCGATCCTGCTCAAAACCGTCGCGGATGTCGCAAATGGCGCCGACAGCCCGATGCCGCGCGGTCACGCTGACCCCAGTCACAGCGCCGGAGCCAGCCCCATGAACACGCATTTCCGCGACACCCGCAAGATCGACCCGACACGCGGCGCCACATTGGGCGACAACACCCCCAACGATGCCGACCGGGTCGAGATCGGACCGACGCGGCTGGCCTACGGCGAATGGGCGGCGGCGGGGCTGGAGCTGCCCGATCTGCAGGAAATGCGCCGCTATCGGTGGGACCGCCTGACGCGATTTGTCAATGATCGCGGCTATGCCGGCCTGCTGGTGTTCGATCCGCTGAACATCCGCTATGCCACCGACAGCACCAACATGCAGCTGTGGAACACGCATAACCCGTTCCGCGCGGTGCTGCTGTGCGCCGACGGCTACATGGTGATCTGGGATTACAAGAACTCGCCATTTCTCAGCGAATTCAATCCGCTTGTGCGCGAACAGCGCAGCGGTGCGGATCTGTTTTACTTCGACCGGGGCGACAAGGTGGACGTGGCCGCCGATACCTTCTCCAACGAGGTGCGTCTGTTGCTGGCCGAACATGCCCCCGGCAACAGGCGGCTGGCCGTGGACAAGATCATGCTGCACGGCCTGCGCGCGCTGGAGGCGCAGGGGCTGGACATTCTCCCCGGCGAGGAGCTGACCGAGAAATGCCGCGCCGTCAAAGGCCCGGATGAAATCCGCGCGATGCGCTGCGCGTCGCACGCCTGCGAAGTTGCCGTGCGTGCGATGGAGGACGCCGCCCGCGCCGGCGTGCCCGGCGGCAACATGTCCGAGGATGACATCTGGGCGGTCCTGCACGCGGAAAACATCCGCCGTGGCGGCGAGTGGATCGAAACCCGCCTGCTCACATCCGGGCCGCGCACGAACCCGTGGTTTCAGGAATGTGGCGGGCGGATCGTGCAGAATAACGAGATTGTAGCGTTTGATACCGACCTGATCGG
This sequence comes from Roseovarius sp., assembly GCA_048267045.1. Lineage (GTDB taxonomy): Bacteria > Pseudomonadota > Alphaproteobacteria > Rhodobacterales > Rhodobacteraceae > Roseovarius. The sequence continues at coordinate 25,923 of JBLWYG010000003.1, forward strand.
CAGCTATGGCATCTGCGTCGATATCAGCCGCACATGGTGGATAGGCGACGCGAAACCGCGCCTCGACATGATCTATGCCATGCAGCACGGCATCGAGCATATTCGGGCCAACATGGAGCTGCTGCGCCCGGGCATCACCGTGCCGGAACTCAGCGAACGCGCGCATCGGCTGGACGCACAGTATCAGCGCGGCAAATATGGCTGCCTCATGCATGGCGTGGGCCTGTGCGATGAATGGCCGCTTGTCGCCTATCCCGATCAGGCCGTGCCGGGGGCCTTCGATCACGCGCTGGAGCCGGGCATGACCTTGTGTGTCGAGGCACTGATCAGCCCCGAAGGCGGCGATTTCTCGATCAAGCTGGAGGATCAGGTACTGATTACCGCAGACGGGTACGAGAACCTGACGACCTACCCGTTCGATCCTGCGCTGACGGGGGCATAGCGGCCCCTCACCTTGACGTGACAAATCACAGGCAGGGGGTGCAACTGTCGCTCGCTGTGCCTAGTCTCGGGGCGTGACACGAAAGGACCGCGCCCATGCCAACCGAACGCCTGACATTTGCCGGACATGACGGCGCTGCCCTTGCCGCGCGGCTGGACCTGCCCGAGGGGCCGCATCTGGCCACGGCCCTCTTCGCGCATTGCTTTACCTGTTCCAAGGATATCCACGCCGCCCGCCGCATCGCGGCGCGGCTGGCGGGGGCGGGCATCGCCGTGCTGCGCTTTGATTTCACCGGCCTCGGCCATTCGGAGGGTGAGTTCGAGAACACCACCTTCACCAGCAATGTCGAGGATCTGGAACTGGCGGCCAAGGCGCTGGAGGCGCGCGGCATGGCCCCCGCCCTGCTGATCGGCCATTCGCTGGGCGGTGCGGCGGCGCTGCGCGTGGCGCGGCGGCTGCCATCGGTGCGCGCGGTTGCCACCATTGGCGCGCCCTTCGATCCGGGCCATGTGACCCATAATTTCGCGGGCGCGCTGGACGAGATCGCTACCGAGGGCTCGGCCGAGGTCGATCTGGGCGGGCGTCCCGTGCGTATCGGCCGCGCCTTTGTCGAGGATGTTAGCGCCGAGGCGCTGGCGCCCGAAATCGCGAACCTCAGGCGCGCCCTTCTGGTGATGCATGCCCCGCGCGACGAAATCGTTGGCATCGACAATGCCGCCGCCATTTTCAGCGCCGCGAAGCACCCCAAAAGCTTTGTCACCCTGTGCGACGCGGACCACCTGATCACCCGCCCCGAAGACGCCGAATACGTCGCCGAGGTCATTGCCGCCTGGGCGACCCGCTATCTGGACCTCAGCCCGCCCGCACCGCCCCCCGGCGCGCCCGAAGGCATCGTGCGCGTGTCCGAAGCGGACCCCGACGGGTTCCTGCAGGATATCAACTCTGGCCCCCGCCACCATGCCGTCGCGGACGAGCCGCTGGCCTATGGCGGCACGGATCGCGGCATGTCGCCCTACGGGTTTCTGGCGGCAGGCCTTGGCGCCTGCACCTCGATGACGATCCGCATGTATGCGCGGCGCAAGGAGTGGCCGCTGGAGCATGTGCGCGTCGATGTCTGCCACGACAAGGTCCACGCGCAGGACGCCGGTGCCACCAGCCCGGCAAAGGTCGATCAGTTCACGCGCGTTGTCTACCTGGACGGCGATCTGACGGAGGAGCAGCGCGAGCGTCTGCTGGAAATCGCCGACAAATGCCCGGTGCACCGCACGCTTGAGGCCACGTCGCATATCGTCACGAGGGCCGGATAGGCCGCCCGCCTTGGCATCGGGCGCCGCGCGGGATAAACCCCGCGCAACCGCCATAGATCAGAGGCCTCTTACATGATTCCCCGCTATTCCCGCCCCGAAATGGTCGCCATCTGGTCGCCGCAGACAAAATTCCGCATCTGGTACGAGATCGAGGCACATGCCTGCGACGCCATGGCCGATCTGGGCGTGATCCCGCGCGAGAACGCCGAGGCCGTGTGGAAGGCAAAGGACGTCGAATTCGACATCGCGCGCATTGACGAAATCGAGGCGGTGACCAAGCATGACGTCATCGCCTTCCTGACCCATCTGGCCGAGCATGTCGGCAGCGACGCCGCGCGTTTCGTGCATCAGGGCATGACGTCCTCGGACGTGCTGGACACCTGCTTCAACGTGCAACTGGTGCGCGCCAGCGACATCCTGATCGACGACATGAAGGCATTGCTGGCCGCCCTTAAACGCCGCGCGTTCGAGCATAAGGACACCGTCCGCATCGGCCGCAGCCATGGCATCCACGCGGAGCCCACGACAATGGGCCTGACCTTCGCGCGCTTCTACGCCGAAATGGACCGCAACCTGAACCGGCTGGAAAAGGCCCGCTACGAGATCGCCACAGGCGCGATTTCCGGCGCCGTCGGCACCTTCGCCAATATCGACCCGGCGGTCGAGGAGCATGTCTGCAAGCAGCTCGGGCTGGAGCCCGAACCGATCAGCACGCAGGTCATCCCCCGCGATCGCCACGCCGCCTTTTTCGCCGCGCTGGGCGTTGTCGCCAGCAGCATCGAGAACATCTCGATCGAGATTCGGCACATGCAGCGCACCGAGGTTCTGGAGGCCGAGGAATTTTTCAGCGCCGGTCAAAAGGGCTCGTCCGCGATGCCGCACAAGCGCAACCCGGTCTTGTCAGAAAACCTGACCGGCCTCGCGCGCCTCGTCCGCATGGCCGTGGTTCCGGCGATGGAAAACGTGGCGCTCTGGCACGAGCGCGACATCTCGCATTCCTCGGTCGAGCGCAACATCGGCCCCGACACCACCATCACGCTGGATTTCGCGCTGGCAAGGCTGACCGGGCTGGTTGACAAACTGGTGATTTACCCCGACAACATGCTGGCCAATATGAATAAATTCCGCGGTTTGGTCATGTCGCAGCGCGTTCTGCTGGCCCTGACCCAGGCCGGGGTCAGCCGCGAGGATGCCTATAAACAGGTCCAGCGCAACGCGATGAAGGTCTGGGAAGACGGCAAGGATTTCAAGACCGAACTGCTGGCGGATGCGGACGTGTTGAAGGCGCTGACAGCCGAGCAGATCGAGGAAAAATTCGATCTAGGCTATCACACCAAACATGTCGACACGATCTTTGCCCGCGTCTTTGGCGATTGATGATCTGAAAAAGTGATTTGGCGGGGGCGGCCCTTCGAGGTTACCCTTGCGTCACCTTTCCACAAGGAGACCTCGCCATGAAAACCCTGACCATCGCCGTCCTGCTGACACTGGCGCCCACCCTGTCGCTGGCCATGGGCTGCGATCACGGCAAGAAAAACGTGCAGGCCATGACCTGCGCGGCTGGCACGACCTATGATGCCGACGCAAAGGCGTGCATGCCGATCAACAGCTAATGCGCGGATAATCGCGCTTTGTTTGCGTTTTAGACATTTCTTCACTCTTCCGGGCCTATGGTGATCGAAACGCCCGGAACGAGGGATGGAATGAGCCAACCGACACCGCTTGCCCGCATCACGCCGCAGGCGCAGCCCACCCTTGCCGCCACGGCGGCGCGCCTCACGCGCAAGCAGAAGGCGGCGATCATCGTGCGCTTCCTGATCAATGAGGGTGCGGAAGTGCCGCTGTCGGACCTGCCCGACGCGTTGCAGGGCACGCTGACCACCCAAATGGGGTCGATGCGCTATGTTGACCGCACCACGCTGATTTCCGTTGTCACTGAATTCGCGGCCGAACTTGAGGGCATGGGGCTCACCTTCCCGCATGGGGTTGCTGGTGCGCTGACGGCGCTGGATGGCCGGATCAGCCCGCAGACCTCGGCGCGCCTGCGCAAGGAGGCCGGCGTGCGGCAGTTCGGCGACCCGTGGGAACAGGTCTGCGCCGCAGATCTGGACGATCTGGTGCCCATCGTCCTGGCCGAAAGCACCGAGGTCGCCGCCGTCATGCTGTCCAAGCTGGACGTGACGCGCGCGGCCGACCTGCTCAGCCGCCTGCCCGGTGACAAGGCGCGCCGCGTCACCTTCGCCGTATCGCAGACCGGCGCCGTGACGCCGGGCGCGGTGGACCGGATCGGCCTGTCGCTGGCGGCGCAATTGAACGACATGCCCGAAACCGCCTTTGCCGATGGGCCGGCGAACCGCATCGGGGCCATCCTGAATTCGACCACGTCCGCCCTGCGCGACGACGTTTTGACAGGTCTGGACGCCGAGGATCAGGAATTCGCGGCGCAGGTGCGCCGCGCCATATTCACATTCGCCCACGTACCGGCCCGCGTGAACCCGATCGACGTGCCGAAAGTCACCCGTGATGTCGACAATGCCGCACTCGTCACGGCCCTGGCGGCCGCGTCCGCAGGGGACATGTCCGAGGTGGCCGAATTCATACTGAACAACATGTCACAGCGTATGGCAGACGCGCTGCGCGAAGAAATGGAGCAAGTGGGCCGCGTCAAGTCGAAGGACGGCGAGGAAGCGATGACGCAGGTCGTCAACGCCGTCCGCCGTCTGGCGGCCTCCGGCGACATCACCTTGATCCATCCCGGCGATGACGACGAGGAGGATTGAGTGATCCCGCCAAAGTCCCGCGCGGCTTGTGATCGCGGCGCTCGTTCTTTATGTCTGCCGGACCATGGCAAGTTGGCGGTGATATCTATGAGCAACCAGAATGATCCTGCCATCGCGCGCTATGGCGAATATCTCGTCAATCTGCTGCTGCGCGGGCTGATCGGACTGGCGGGCCTCATGCCCTATCGCTGGCGCATACCGGCCCTGGGGTGGATGACCTCTCGCATCGTGGCCCCCTTGGCGGGCTATTCCAAGCGCGTGCGAGAAAACCTCGGCCTCGTTCTGCCAGACTTGCCCGATCCAGAGATCCGCCGCCTGATGCGGGCCGTGCCGGACAACGCCGGTCGCAACATGATGGAAATGTATTCTGCGGCCGAATTTTCTGCCCGCGCCCGCCATTCGCCCGTGGCCGGCCCCGGCCTTCCGGTCATCGAACGGGCCCGCGCCGAGGGGCGCCCTGTCATATTCGTCACTGGTCATCTCGGCAGTTTCAACGCCGCTCGTGTGGCCATGGTCCAACAGGGCTTTGAAATGGGTGTTTTTTATCGCCCGATGAAAAACCGCTATTTCAATGCGCATTATACCGAGGCGATGGGCGCTCTCAGCCAGCCGATGTTCGAGCAGGGTCGCCGCGGCATGATCCAGATGACAAAGCATCTGCGCGCAGGCGGCGTTCTGGCGATTCTGAACGATCTGAATGCGCATGGCGGCGTGCCGCTCGATTTTTTTGGCGAGCCCGCGCTGACCTCGCTGGTGACAGCCGAACTCGCACTCAAATTCGATGCGCCCCTGGTTCCCGTTTGGGGTATCCGGCGCGAGAACGGTCTGGACTTTGATATCCATGTCGAGGAACCGATCCCGCATGGCGATCCGGTCGAAATGACACGCGAATTCAACACGCGGCTTGAGGCGCAGGTGCGTGAGCATATGGATCAGTGGTTCTGGATCCATCGACGATGGAAGGATGGGACCGGCAAGATGGCTGATATCGGAGCGGCAAGAATCGCCGCCCAGCCAAGCGGTTCTCCACAGGACACATCGCTAACGTAAAATCGCAGCAGCCTCGACCGCGCCAAACTCTGGTCTCTGAAGTATCACCACGATCGGCGCCTCTCCGTCGACCGGCACGCGCAGCGACAAGGGTGTCGCAGGGTCCCAGCGTCCAAGTTCCTGAAGATCCGTCACGATATTTGCATATGTATAAACGTGCCCGGCGTTTTCGCCCTTGTCGATCGCGACGTCCTGATGCGGGATGAATCTTGCGATCTGTATGACCAAAGGACGACCGTTGTCTGTAAGTGACCGCGCCGAGATGTCGACTTGATCATTTTCACGCTTCACGTCCAGCGCCACGGTCTCGGGGGCGGCCAGACGGCGCTCGATCAGCGCATTCACATCACGCGGCCGGTTTCCGACCACATCGTCGCGGCCATCAATGATCATCTGCGGAGTATAGACCATCCGGCGTCCCGCGGCATCGGCATACCCGTACTGGCGCTTGGTGTGCGCAGGCTTGCCGAATACATCGTCGAAAAGATAGTCCCAGTAGTCCACATGCAATGCCAGCGCGATCACATCGTCACGCTCGGCCAACTCGTGCAAGAAGGCATCGGCTGCCGGACAGGACGCACATCCCTGAGACGTGAAAAGCTCTACCAGAACAGGTTGTACGCGAGCGGTCTCTGCCCAAGCGAGCGCGGGCATCATGGCAATGACCACCGCAAATAGGATTGTGCGCATCGCGATCACTCTGCATTCCACTTAGGATGCCAGCAACTTATGCAGGCGCCGTTTGAAACGCCAATCAAGGTTTCGTCAGCAGAGCGGACGCGTATTGCCCTGAAGCTCGGTGTGCCGTAGTATACAAAAAAGCCGATGACGCTTGATAGCCGATTTGAAATGCGTCAAAAGGAGAGGAACATCGGCGCATTGCCCCTGAATGCGCCTTCAGCCTCAGCAGTCGGGAATACGCGTGCAACGAATGGCCCGACTGAGACGTTTGTTCATGAGATTGTAAGCGCGCTTTCGCATAACGCCAGTGACCTGAAAGGACAGCCAGATGCCAATCAATGTGGGACACGATTCCGCCAAAACACGCAAGACGTTGAAATCCGGCGACCAATCGGTCGCCTTTTACTCGATCAAGGCGGCCAAAGAGGCCGGACTTGGGGATTTCACGCGCCTGCCCGCCGCGCTCAAGGTCGTGCTGGAAAACATGCTGCGCTTCGAGGACGGCAAGACCGTTACGCAAGATGATATCCGGGCATTTTCGGAATGGGCAGAGAAAGGCGGGAAAAACCCGCGCGAGATCGCCTACCGTCCCGCACGTGTGCTGATGCAGGATTTCACCGGCGTGCCGGCGGTCGTCGATCTGGCCGCGATGCGCGATGGAATCGTCGCCCTGGGCGGCAAGGCGCAGCAGATCAATCCTCTGAATCCGGTTGATCTGGTTATCGACCACTCGGTCATGATTGACGAATTCGGGAATCCTCGCGCGTTTCAGGTGAACGTGGACCGCGAATATGAACGCAATATGGAGCGGTATCAGTTCCTGAAATGGGGTCAGGGAGCGTTCAACAATTTTCGCGTCGTGCCCCCCGGCACCGGCATCTGCCATCAGGTGAACCTGGAGTATCTTGCCCAGACCGTTTGGACCGATACTGACCAGAATGGCGAAGAGGTCGCGTATCCCGACACTCTGGTCGGCACCGACAGCCACACGACCATGGTTAACGGCGTCGCCGTTCTGGGCTGGGGCGTAGGCGGGATCGAGGCCGAGGCGGCCATGCTGGGCCAGCCCATTTCCATGCTGATCCCCGAAGTCGTCGGCTTTGAGCTGACGGGCGAGATGACCGAAGGCACGACTGGCACCGACCTTGTGCTGAAGGTTGTCCAGATGCTGCGCGAGAGGGGCGTGGTCAGCAAGTTCGTCGAGTTTTACGGTCAAGGGCTCGACCGGCTGCCGCTGGCAGACCGGGCGACAATCGCCAACATGGCCCCCGAATACGGTGCCACCTGCGGCTTTTTCCCGATCGACAACGAGACTTTGCGCTATCTCACCAACACCGGCCGAGACAAGGATCGGATCGCACTGGTCGAAGCTTACGCCAAGGAGAACGGTCTGTGGCGCGACGAGAACTACGCGCCGATTTACACAGATACGCTGCATCTGGACATGGGCACGATCGTGCCCGCCATATCCGGACCAAAACGGCCGCAGGACTATATCGCGCTGGATGAAGCGGCTACAGCCTTTCACAAATACATTGATGGCCAGCGGTCCGCCAAGGACGGCACAGAAAACGCCCAGGGGCGATGGGAGGCCGAGGGCGGCCAGCCCGAGCCGCGCGATATTCCCGGCGACGAAGGCCATCACAAGCGTGGCTATGTGCAGAGCGACGACAGCTATCAGCTGCACGACGGATCTATCGTGATTGCGTCGATAACGTCCTGCACCAACACGTCGAACCCTTACGTGATGATCGGTGCGGGATTGGTGGCGCGCAAGGCGGCCGAACGCGGGCTGAACCGCAAACCATGGGTAAAAACGTCGCTCGCACCCGGCTCGCAGGTTGTGTCGCACTATCTGGAGGCCGCAGGTCTTCAGGAGGATCTGGACAAGATTGGATTCAACTTGGTCGGATATGGCTGCACCACCTGCATCGGCAACTCGGGACCGCTCGCGCCGGAAATCAGCAAATGTATCAATGACAATGACCTGATCGGCGTATCGGTGCTGTCGGGCAACCGCAATTTCGAGGGGCGGATCAGCCCGGATGTGCGCGCGAATTACCTCGCATCGCCGCCCTTGGTAGTCGCGTATGCGCTGGTGGGTGACATGAATGTGGACATCACCACCGCGTCGCTCGGCAAGGACAAGGACGGCAATGACGTCTATCTCAAGGATATCTGGCCCAGCCAGGAGGAGATTGCCGAACTGGTCGAGGCGACCGTGACGCGCGAGGCGTTCCAGTCAAAATATGCCGACGTCTTCAAGGGCGACGAGAAATGGCAAGCTGTCGAGACATCCGAAGGTGAGACCTACGATTGGCCGCCGGAATCGACCTACGTACAAAACCCGCCCTACTTCCAGAACATGTCGAAGGATCCGGGCACGATTGATGATATCGAGGACGCCCGCGTCCTGGCCCTGCTGGGGGATATGGTCACGACGGACCACATCAGCCCCGCCGGCAGCTTCAAGGAAAGCACGCCCGCAGGCCAATACCTGCGCGATCGTCAGGTTCCCGTGCGCGAATTCAACTCCTATGGCTCGCGGCGCGGCAATCACGAGGTGATGATGCGCGGCACCTTCGCCAATATCCGCATCCGCAACGAGATGCTGGACGATGTCGAGGGCGGCTATACCCTGGGCCCGGATGGCGAGCAGACGTCGATCTTTGACGCCGCCATGGCTTACGCGGAAAACGACACGCCGCTGGTGATCTTCGCGGGCGAACAGTATGGCGCCGGATCCTCGCGCGACTGGGCGGCCAAGGGCACGGCCCTATTGGGCGTGCGCGCGGTCATCGCCGAGGATTTCGAGCGTATCCACCGCTCGAACCTTGTCGGCATGGGGGTCGTGCCGTTCGAGTTCACAGGCGGCGATACGCGCAAATCGCTGGGATTGACGGGCAAGGAAAGCGTGACGATCAAGGGCCTCGGCCAGATCAAGCCGCAAGCCGAGGTGCCCTGCACGATCACGATGGAGGACGGCACGACCAAGGACATCACCATCAAGTGCCGGATCGATACCGCGATCGAAAAAGAATATGTCGAAAACGGTGGCGTTCTGAACTACGTGCTGCGCGATCTGGCAAAATCCGCCTGATAAGCTCTGCAGGCGGGAATAAATGGCGGCGCGCCCGGCCCGGGCGCGCCATATTGTTTTACCACTGTCATTCTTTTTTCCGCCCCGAATTCGTCGCAGTTAATCCTTTGTTTTCTCTTAGCAATAATACTCTGACGCAGTATTGCGGCGGAATAGAAAACTGATCCGGATAGGAAAGATTGATGGCTTTGACGACAGAACAACAGATGCTGGTCGAACAACGGCTGGGGAACGAAAAGAAATCAGTCGGAGTGGCCTATGTGCTCTGGCTGTTGGTCGGTGGGTTCGGCGCGCACCGTTTCTACCTGGGCAAAACCGGATCGGCGATCGCAATTTTGGCAATGTGGCTCATCGGCTGGCTCACGGTCGCCATCCTGATCGGAATCATCCCCCTGAGCATCGTTGGCATCTGGCTGCTTGTCGACGCGTTCCTCATCCCCGGTATGGTCGAACAGGATCAAAAGACCAAACGCACTCAAATCAGCAGTGAGCTTGCAGCGATGAGCGGCAGCAACGTCGCCTGAGCGGCGAGTTGGTCATGGGCCCCGGCGGATGTCCCGGGGTCTAACGCCCAAGCGCCTTGTCCAGCGCGGGGCGAAAGCGTTGCTCATAATCGCTGCCGACCAGCGGACCGGCAAACCGGAAAAGCACCGTGCCATCGCCATCGACGATGAAGGTCTCGGGCGGCGCCGTGACACCCCAGTCGATCGCACTGCTACCCTTCGGGTCGAACCCAAGGGCAAAAAACGGATCGCCTTCATCCTCCAGATAGCTGTTGGCCTGTCCGGCATCATCCTTGAAATTCACGCCCGCAACGCGCAGGCCCTCGGCGCTCAACGCGTGCAGCTGCGGGTGCTCAACCCGGCAGGGCGGGCACCAGCTGGCCCAGAAATTGACGATGGTTATGTCGCCGCCGCGCAGGTCGGCATCGGTCAGCAATGTACGCCCGCCAAGCGGCATGTCCGGAACCGCCGGTGCGGGCTGGCCGATGAAAACCGACGGCAGCACATTGGGATCGCCGCGTTGCATCCCGATGTAGAACAGCCCCACGAGACCAGCGAAAATGACCGGCGGCGCGATCATGAAGGGTGAAACCTTAGCCATTTCGCTGCATCCTGCGTTCAAGCGCCGCCAGATCGCGCCGCATCCGGCGCGCGCGCATCAAGCTGAACGCGCAAAGCAAGGCAAGCACTCCGACCGAAATCCCGTAGGATGAAAGCACGGCAAAAGCGTATTTTCCCAGTTCGGGCATCATCCCATCCTTTCGCGGGCAAGCAGCGCGCGCATCCGTCGCGCCCGGATTTCGGTTTGCGTACGCAGCAGCACAAGCGCCACAAACAGCAGCACGAAACCCGCGATGCAGACTAAAAGCGGCAGGTAGAACACGTCGGACACGTTTTCCTCCTTGTCCAGACTCAGCGATGCGCCCTGATGCAGCCCTTGGTTCCAGAACAGGACCGCGTAGCGGCTGAGCAGCGCAAAGACCGATCCGACGAGACACAGCACTGACGTCAGATCGGCGGCGGTATCGTCGTTTTCGATCGCTTCCCAAAGGGCAATGTAGCCCAGGTAGAACAGCAGCAGGATCAGGAACGACGTCAGGCGCGGATCCCACACCCACCATGTGCCCCAGATCGGCTGCCCCCACAATGCGCCCGTCGCCAATGCGATGATCGTCATCACTGCGCCTACCGGCGCCGCCGCACGGGCGGCCAGTGCGCTGACATGGTGGCGCCGCACGATCCAGATCAGCGAGGCGACCAGCATCATCAGCCACGCGTTGATCGCCATCAGGGCGGCGGGGACGTGCAGGTAAATGATTTTTACGCTAGCGCCCTGGCGATAATCCTCGGGGGTCAGGAAAAACCCCCATACAAGGCCCGACACCAAGCAGATCAGCGCCAATGCGCCGACCCACGGCAGGACGCGGTCCGACGTGGCGATGAACTTGCGCGGATTGGCGTATTCCCAGAGCGAGGCCATGATTATCCCTTGAAGACGTGTTTAGCGCAGGTTGACCCTTACTACCGCAGCCGAGGCGAAGGGCAAGAGCGCGATAGTGCCGCAGGTGATACCCGCCAGCATTATTAGTGGCGCGGAATAATCCAGCCCCTCGGCACCGCGCCGTGCAGCCTCGGCCCCGAAAATCAGCGTCGGCACATAAAGCGGCAGCACCAGCAGCGACAGCAGCAGCCCACCACGTTTCACGCCAACCGTCAGGGCAGCCCCGAAGGTGCCGATCACGCTGAGCGCCGGCGTGCCAAGCGCCAGCGACAACAGCAGCGGTGCATATCCCGCGATTGGCAGGTTCAGCAGGACGGCCAGAAACGGCGCGACCAGCACCAAGGGCAGCCCCGTCGTCAGCCAGTGCGCCAGCGCCTTGAGGCTGACCAGCGCCTCCAGCGGCAGCGGCGCGGTGGCCAGCAGATCGAGCGAGCCATCCTCGTAATCCAGCGCGAACACCCGGTCCAGCGACAAAAGGCACGCCAGCAGGGCGCCCAGCCACAGGATGCCCGCCGCGATGACACTGTGCAGATCCCCGCGCGGACCAACGGCGAAGGGCACCAGCACCACGACGATCAGGAAAAATGCAAGACCAAGGCCAAAACCGCCCCCCGCCCGCATGGCAAGGCGCAGATCGCGGATCAGGATCGCCCTCACAGGAACGCCCCCTCAAAGCTGTCCAGCGCGGACGCGCACGCCTTGAACGGCCCCACGTCGATTGCCTCAGCCTCGGAAAGGCCAAGGTCGATATGGGTCGCCATGATGGCCGATCCTCCGCTGCCCAGATGTGCCCGCACGACCCCTGCGAAGAGGGCGGTCGCATGCGTGTCCAGCGACACCGTCGGCTCGTCCAGCAGCCAGACGCTGCGGCGCGCAACGATCAGACGTGCAAGGCCAAGGCGCCTTTTTTGCCCGGCCGATAGCGCGCCAGCGGGGCGCTCTGCCAGCCCGTCCAGCTGAAACGCGGCCATGGCGGCGGGCACGTCGCCGCCGCCAAAGATATTGGACCAGAATACAAGGTTTTCATGGGCCGTCAGCGCGCTTTTGATGCCATCGGCATGGCCCGCATAGACCAGCGTTTCCGGCACTGATTTCACGCTTCCGCGCAGGGGCGGTTGCAGGCCCGCGAGCGTGCGCAGCAGCGTGGTCTTGCCCGATCCGTTGGGTCCGCGCAGAATCAGCGCACGGCCGGGCGCGAGCGTGAAATTCAAGCCCTCCAGCACGGCAATTCCGCCGCGAGAGACGCTGAGATCATGGGCAGATAACGACATGGGCAACGCTTAGCGCAAACCGCGCGAGGGGGGAAGTGACACCAGACCTCACACTGGCAGGACAGCCGCCGCGACGCGCCGCCCCTCGGATAGCAGCACGTTGTAGGTGCGGCAGGCCGCGGGCGAATTCATCGTCTCGACGCCCAGCCCCGCGCCTTCCAATGTGCTGCGCAAACTCGCAGGAATATGTGCAACCTCCGCGCCCGTTCCGACGAACAGAACGTCGATTTCGCCCACGAGATCCAGAAGCGGCTGCGTGTCCTCGAATCCGCCCCAGCCGCGCGCACCGGTTTCGGTCACCAGCGCGGCGCCTTTGATAACAGTGCCGCCAACGCGGAAAAAACCGGGGCCGTAGCCGTCAATCGGGGTAGCCTCGGCAAAGGCGATTTCGTTCAGTTGCATGTCTGCACTCCTTTTTTCGCGCGATCATGCCCAGATCGGCAGACCGGTGACCACGGCCAGCGCGATGACCGCCAGCGCCGCGCGACGGTAAAGACGCTCATGCGCCGGATGAAAAAGGGCCTGGCCGACCATCATACTGAGGAAATAGGGCACAGCCAGCACCGCGCCCAGCCACAGGATCGAAATATCCGCAAGGCCGCGCAGCAGCAGGTTGGCCGCAATTACCAGATCGAGCGCGGCCAGAAACAGGATCGTGTTGGCACGCACCGTCCGCGCCGCCCGTCCGCCCGCGAGGTAGAACAGGACCACGACCGGCCCGGTCAGCCCGGTCATGCCACCCAGAAACCCTGCGGCGGCGCCAATGGCCAGCACCATGGGCAGATTTATGCTGCGCTTGAAATTCCAGCCCGACATCAGCGCAATCAGCGTGCCGCCGGCAAAGATGGCGACGATCCAGCGCACGGCGATTGCGTCCAGCGCCTCCATCACCATCAGGCCCAGGGGCACGGTGGGCAGCGCCGCAAGAACCAGCAGGCCGACTTGGCTGCGATCCGAGTGGTTCCAAGCGCGCGGCACCAGTGCCGCGATGCTGGCGACCTCTACCAATGCGATGATCGCGATAACGTGAACCGGGGGCAGAAACATTCCCGCCACAGGCACAAATATCAGGGCCGAGCCAAATCCGGTGAACCCGCGCACGATACCCGCCACCGCAAGCGTCGCAGCCAGCCACCAGAACCCCGGAAGCGCCAGCGCCGCCAGGGCGGCGTCAGGCATCAACGTTTGCGAACTGGTTCCCCACGTTGGCGTCGGGCTTGTTCCAGTCGCGTTTTACACCCAGCCAAAGCAGGCAGGTCGAGGCCACGAAAATCGAGCTGTAAGTACCCACGACGATGCCCCACATCATGGCAAAGACGAACCCGCGAATAACATCCCCGCCGAGGAAATAGAGCGCGAGCAACGCCAGCATCGTGGTGAAGGAAGTCATGATCGTGCGGCTGAGGGTTTCGTTGATCGACAGGTTCAGCACCTCGACCAAGGGCTTCGTCTTGTATTTTCGCAGGTTCTCACGGACTCTGTCGAACACGATGACGGTATCGTTCAGTGAATAACCGACGATGGTCAGAAGCGCCGCGATGGTCGCCAGATCGAACTGCAACTGAACCTCGGAGAATACGCCGATAGTCAGAATCACGTCATGCGTCAGTGCCACGATTGCGCCGACCGCAAACTGCCATTCAAAGCGCAGCCAGATGTAGATCAGCACCGCCGCCATGGCCAGAATGACCGCGATGGCCGCTGTCGTTATCAACTCGCCAGACACTTTCGGCCCGACGCTTTCGACCGATTTGAACTCGATATCCGGCACGACCACCTTGAGCGCGGCCTCGACGGCGGCGATGGTTTCGGGCGTAACCGCCTCGGCATCATCCTGCGCTTGAATGCGAATCATCGACACGTTCTGATCGGGCCCGAAGGTGGGATCGAACACTTCGGTAATGCTGATATCGCCCAGCCCCAGATCCTTCATCGCGCCGCGATATTCACCTATGTCGATGACCTGCGCGCTTTGAGTGCGGATGGTCGTGCCGCCCCTGAAGTCGATACCGAAGTTCAGACCTTGCGTAAGGAACGAGACGCTGGCAACAACGATCAGCAGCACCGACACGCCGATGGACAGTTTCCAGCGGCGGAAGAAATTGACGTTTGTTTCCTGTTTGACCAGCTTCAGATAGCGGCCCTGCAACACTGTCTTGGGGCGCTTTCGCTCGAACCACATGACGGTGATTAGGCGAGTGACGAAGATGGCGGTGAACACCGAGGTCAGGATGCCGAGGCCCAGAGTGATCGCAAAGCCGCGCACAGGCCCGCTGCCCATCGCAAAAAGGATGACCGCGGTGATCAGCGTGGTGATATTGGCGTCCACGATGGCGCTCAGCGCCTTTTCGTAACCCAATTCGATGGCGCGTGCGGCGCCCCTGGCCGTCTTCATCTCTTCGCGGATACGCTCGAAAATCAGCACGTTGGCGTCCACCGCCATACCGATGGTCAGCACGATACCCGCGATGCCCGGCAGCGTCAGCGTGGCACCGATCAGGCTGAGCAGGCCGAACACCATGGCCACATTGACGATCAATGCGATGTTGGCGAAAAGACCGAACAGGCCATAGCTGGCGAACATGAACGCCAGCACCAGCGCAAAGGCGACGATGCTGGCCACTTTGCCCGCCTCGATGCTGTCGGCGCCCAATTCGGGGCCGATTGTGCGCTCTTCGAGGAATTCAAGGCCCGCAGGCAGGGCACCGGCGCGCAAGAGAACAGCAAGATTCGTGCTTTCCTCGACGTTGAAGTTGCCCGTGATGATGCCCGACCCGCCGGGGATATGGCTTTGGATCGTGGGCGCGCTGATGACTTCGTTGTCCAGAACAATAGCAAATGGGCTGCCGATATTGGCCGCCGTATAGTCGCCAAAGGCGCGCGCGCCTGTCGGGTTGAAACGGAAAGATACCGCCGGGCGCCCGTTCTGGTCGAAATCGGGCTGCGCATCGACCAACTCGTCACCGGTCACGACCGGCGCGCGCTCCAGCACGTAGAACACGCCGTCCTCATCCATGGACGGCAGGATCTCGTTGCCGGCGCCTGCACGTTCGTCCGCCGAGGACGTACGGCCAACCACGGGCTGGAACGTCAGCTGCGCCGTGGTGCCGATGATGTCCTTCAACTCGGTCGCACTGCCGATACCGGGGACCTGAATCAGGATGCGGTCGCTGCCCTGACGCTGGATCGTCGGCTCGCGCGTGCCGACCTCGTCGATGCGGCGGCGGATGATTTCCAGCGACTGGCGCACCGTGCGCTCGTCGGTGGCGCGCTGCTCGGCCTCGGACAGGCGCACGACAACGCTTCCGTTGCGGGTGGTCACTTCGATATCGCTGGCGCCGGCGCCGGTCAGGCTGGCGACGGGGCTGGCGAGGGTGCGCACCAGTTCTGCCGCACGCGCCGCCTGTTCGGGCCGCTCGTTGAGGCGCACGACCAGTTCGGGGCCATCCGTCGGCTCCAGCCGGATCGTGCCAACCTCATCACGCTTGTCGCGCAGAAGATCGCGCACGGCGGGCCACATGCCCTCGATTCGGGATTGGTAGACATCCTGGACCTTGACCTCGGCCAGCAAGTGCGCGCCGCCCCGCAGATCAAGGCCCAGATTGACCAGACCGCTAGGCAGCCAGGACGGCCAGGCGTCCAATGCGTCCTGCACCTGCGCGGGGTCGGTGCCCATCTCGACGGCCTTGACCGCATCGTTATGCGCCTCGACCCGCCCGTAAAAACCATTCGGCAGCGCCAGCAAGATACCAAGGGCGACGACAGCCCAGATGCAAATACGTTTCCACAGATCGATCTGAAGCATGTCGGCGCCTTTTATGCAGTGCTGGCGTTATGTTGGGTGCTTGAGGCCGACTCAGGCCTTGGGAGCGTCGGCCGCAGGCTCGGTCTTGGACACGACCTGGGCGATGGTCGACTTGACGACACGCACCTTGATATTCGCGGCCAATTCGACCTCGATCTCGTCGTCATCCTTGACCTTGGACACCTTGCCGATCAGGCCGCCCTGGGTGACCACCTGATCGCCGCGGCGCAGGTTTTCCACCATCGCGCGGTGCGTCTTCAGCTTGCGCTGCTGGGGACGGATCAGAAGGAAATACATGATCGCAAAGATCAGAATGAGGGGAATGAACTGCGCGAACGCGGATCCGCCTTCCATGTGGGATACTCCTGTTGACGGCGGGGGTATCCCCGCGAATTTGGCGGAACCTATGAGCGCGCCGTCCTTTTTGCAAGGCGCGAAAACGCATGCCGGGCTGCCATTCCGGCACAAGACGGCCGTAACGGGGTATTGACGCGGCTGCGCCGCGCCGTGATGGCCGGGCTTCCGGTCCGGGTGCGGGGCGCTGGCGCCACCCCCCTCCCGAAGCGGCCAATCCTGCTGATCGCCTGTCCGCTACCGTGCGAAATCGATGCAGAGCCGCCCGGCGACCTCGCCCGCCTTCAGCGCATCAAGCGCAGCATTCACATCACCCAGCGCGATCGGCTGCACATCCACGCTCAGCGGATGATCTGCGGCGAAGGCCAGAAAATCCGCCAGTTCCTGCCTGCTGCCCACGGACGAGCCAAACACGCGGTGGCCGCCGTCGATCAGCCACATCATCGACAACGGCATCGGGTCGTGAACCATGGCAATCGCGACAATATCGCTCATTGGGTTTGCCGCCGTTTGGATCGTCTCCCAGATCGCGGGGCTGGGCGCGAAATTCAGCGTGACATCGGCGCCGCCGACCTCCTTGATTGCAGCGCCTGCACCCTCGCCCGCAGGAACAATCACGTCGGCGCCCAGTTGTTGCGCCCTCTTCAGCTTTGCCGGGTCGCGGTCGACGACCATCACCCGCGCGCCGCGCGCTTTGGCAATGAGAATGGCATATTGGCCAAGACCCCCTGCCCCGAGGATCAGCACATTCGTGCCAGCCTCGACCTTGGTCTTGCGCAGCGCCGACCATGCCGTGAGGCCGGCACAAAGCAGCGGCGCGCCCTTCAGCGGGTCGATCCCATCGGGGATCTCGACCGCGAAATCCGCCGGGCAAAGGGCATATTCGGCAAAGGCGCCGTGTTTCTGCACGCCGCGCGCGGTATTATCGGGGCAAAGTACCTCGTGCCCAGTCCGGCAGGGTTTGCATCTGAGGCAAGTGTCATAGATCCACGGCAAACCGATGCGCGCGCCGATGGGGGGTGCGCCTTGGGTGCCGGGGCCGATCTTCACGACGCGTCCGATCCCTTCATGGCCAAGGATCAGGGGATAATAGGCATCCGGCAAATTCTCCTGACCATCGCGCAAATGCAGGTCGGAGTGGCAGACGCCGCACGTCTCCAGTCGGACCAGGACCTGCCCGGCACCCGGTGTCGGTGTCGCCATTTCGCGAATTTCCAGCGGTGCGCCCGGGGCCGCGCAGACTGCGGCCTTCATCGTCAGGGGGGGCGTGTCGGTCATGGCGGTGTTCCTTTCGGCAGGGCCGGTTCATCCTCATGCTATGCGCTGAATGATCTGAGCGAAAGCGGTGGATTGCCACGAGAAAAAGCACCGCGTGCATATACATCTTTGCCCGGCAATGGCTTAGACTGGCCTTTTCACGCCCAATTCGGCCAGAGGAATCGCCCATGAGCAACGCAAACCAGTTCAACCAGCCGCTGGGCGGCAACGACATGCCCCGCTTTGGCGGTGGTGGCACCATGATGCGCCTGCCGCAGCAGGCAACAGCCGAGGGGCTGGACGCCTGTTTCGTCGGTATCCCGATGGATATCGGCACATCCAACCGGACCGGCACGCGCCACGGCCCCCGCGCCATCCGCGCCGAGAGCGCGATGATGCGCCCCTACAATATGGCCACCGGCGCCGGGCCGTTCGCGAAAATGCAGGTGGCCGATATCGGCGACGTGGCAATCAATACGTTCGATCTGAAAAAGACGGTCGATATCATCACCGCCGCCTATGACGAGATTCTGAAGCACGACGTCGTGCCGCTGACATTGGGCGGGGATCATACGCTGACCTATCCGGTCCTGCGCAGCATCGCGAAAAAACACGGGCCTGTCGCCCTTATCCATATCGACGCCCATTCCGACACCAATGACGAGATGTTCGGCGAAAAGATTGCCCATGGCACCCCCTTCCGCCGCGCGGTCGAGGATGGTTTGCTGCTGAACGACAAGGTGTTCCAGATCGGCCTGCGCGGCACCGGTTATGCGCCCGGCGATTTCGACTGGGGCCGCGAGCAGGGCTTTACCGTCGTTCAGGCCGAAGAATGCTGGCACAAATCGATGACGCCGCTGATGGAGCAGATCCGGGCCGAGATCGGCGATGCACCCTGTTACCTGACCTATGATATCGACAGCCTGGATCCGTCGATTGCCCCCGGCACCGGCACGATGGAAATCGGCGGGCTGACCACCATTCAGGCGCTGGAAATCGTGCGCGGCTGCAAGGGGCTGAACCTTGTCGGCGGTGATCTGGTCGAGGTCTCGCCGCAGTACGACACCAGCGGCGCGACCGCGATGATCGGCGCGAATCTGCTGTATGAAATGCTCTGCGTGCTGCCACGCGTCTGGGCTTGATAAAAAAACCAAAGGGAGAAACTGAAATGACCAGCCACCTGACACGCCGCCGCTTTCTGGGCACCGCTGCCGCTACTGGTGCTGCAACCCTTGCCGCCCCATCCATCCTGCGGGCGGCCGACGGCCCGCTGCGCGTGGGCACCTACGGCGGCTTTTTCGAGGAAAGCTTCAGCCAGCATATCTATCCCGGATTCACCGAGGCGACCGGGATCGAGGTTGAATCGCTGGCCGTTCCCACCGGCGAGACCTGGCTGGTTCAGATCAAGAACGCCGCCCGCGCCAAAACCGCGCCCGCCGATGTCGGCCTGATGGCCGGCACCCCGCGCCGCGAAGGGGCCAAGCAGAAGGTGTTCAAGACGATCGACGCCGCCAATATCCCCAACCTTGCGAACCTCAATGACCGGTTCAAGGAAAGCTACGAGGACGGCGGCCTTTACGCCGTCGGCGGTGTGTCGTGGTATATCACGCTCTGCACGAACTCCGAGGTCATTCCCGAGGCGCCGACCAGTTGGACGGCGCTGTGGGACAGCCAGTATCAGGACCAGATCGGCCTTCTGGGCCTTGCCACCAATTCTTTCCTGCTGGAGGTGACGGCGACGACATTCTTTGGCGGCACCGACATTCTGGCGACGAAAGAGGGCATCGAGCAGGTGTTCAACAAGCTGTCCGAGGTCGTGCCGAACGTGCGCCTTTGGTACAAGGACGAAGGCAGTTTCCAGCAGGCGCTGCAGCAGGGCGAAATCCCGATGGGCCAATATTACCACGATGTCGCCGGGCTGGCCGCCGCCGAAGGATTTCCCGTCGTCTCGACCTTCCCCAAGGAGGGCGGCATCCTGGACAGCGGTTACTGGGTCGTGCCGGAATTTGCGGATGCAGACGCGCAGACAGCCGAATTCCTGAACTACATGTGCCAGCCCGAAACGCAGGCGACGCTGGCGCGCAACCTCGGGACCGCGCCGGTGATCGACCCGTCGCTGACCGATCTGACGGCCGAGGAACTGGCCGCCGTGACCAGCGATATCGAGCCCATCGTGCCCCGCTACGAGATGTATGGCGAGCATGGCGATTTCATCTCCGACCGCTGGAACCAGATGATTGCGGGCTAAGGCCAATTGCGGCCCGCACCCGTTCGGGCGGGCCATTCAAGACAAGGATGCACCCATGAGCGGCCTGATCATCGACGGCGCCTCGAAGAAATTCGGCACCGTCACCGCCGTCGAAGACGTCAGCCTGACCTTCACCGAGGGCGAGATGATCTGCTTTCTCGGCCCGTCCGGCTGCGGCAAGACCACCCTTCTGCGCATGATCGCGGGGCTGGAGGAGCCGACAACAGGCAGCATTTCCATGAACGGGCGCGACCTCACGCAAGTGCCGGTGCACCAGCGCGAAATCGGCATGGTGTTCCAGTCCTTCGCCCTGTTTCCCCATCTGACGGTGGGCGAAAACATCACCTACTCCATGCGCATCCGCGGCCATTCGCGCAGCGAGCGCGAGGACCGGGCGCGCGAACTTCTGGACATGATGCACCTGCCCGGCATGACGGACCGCCGCATCAGCCAGCTATCGGGAGGGCAGCGGCAGCGGGTCGCCATCGCCCGCGCGCTGGCGCTGAATCCGCAGATTTTCCTGCTGGACGAGCCGATGTCGGCCCTTGATGCCAACCTGCGCGAGGCGATGCAGATCGAGCTGCGCAAATTGCAGCAGGAGCTGGGAATCACCACCGTCGTCGTCACCCACGACCAGACCGAGGCAATGACCATGGCCGACACGATCGTCGTCATGGGCAAGGCCAACGTGCTGCAATCGGGCACGCCGATGCATATCTACAATTCGCCCGTCAACCGCTTCGTCGCCGACTTCATCGGCACGTCGAACCTGCTGCCCGCCCGCATGACCGGCGCGGATACGGCTCAGGTGGGCGATGCAGTGGTGCAAGTCGGAGCGAACACCCAAGTGTTCACCGCCGGCGACGAGGTGGTTCTGATGACCCGCCCAGAGGCCGTGTTCGTCCGCCCCGCCAGCAAAAGCGCGCCGCCGAACTCTGTCAAAGGCCGCGTCACCTTCGTTCGCGATATCGGCGCCACCATCGAGATCCTCGTCGATTGCGATGGCAACGAAGTGGTTTCCGTCCTCACGCCCAAGGACTGGCCGGACGTCAGGATCGGGCAGGATGTGCATGTTGAAATGCCGAAGGACGCGTGCAGCGTTCTGGCGCCATAGGGGGACGCGATGCGCAATTCTTCCCTGTCCCGCTACATCGCGCTGGTCCCGTCCTCGCTGATGATCGGCGTCTTCTTCGCCATCCCCTTCGCGCTGATCCTGCTGGTCAGCGTTTCCAGCCCTGCCGACGACGCCGATTTCCGGCTGGGGTTCGACCTGCAACATTTCGAGCGGTTCGCGACGTGGTTCTACATCGAACGCGCGCTGTTCTCGGCTGGTCTCTGCGCGCTGATCGCAGCGATCAGCATGGCCATCGCATTCCCGTTCACCTACTTCCTGACGACGTTCAAACGCCGCGCGCAAGACCTGTGGCTGATCTACATCCTCGCGCAATTGTCGCTGTCCGAAGTGCTGATCGCCTTCAGCTGGCAGATCCTGCTGTCGCGCACATCGGGCATCGGCAACATCATGGCCATGTTGGGTATTGTCGAGCGCAGCTTTGCCATGGCGCCTTCTGCGGGCGCCGTCATCGCCGCGCTGGTCTATCTCACGGTGCCGTTTTCGGTGCTTCTGTTATTCCCGGCACTCAGCCGCATGGACCGCAGCCTGCTGGAGGCCGCGCGCACGCTGGGCGCATCGCCCGTCCGCACGTTTTTCACCATCGTTATTCCGGTGACGCGCCCGGCCATCATATCAGGCGCCGTGACGGTTTTCGTGCTGACGCTGGGCGCGATCATCGTGCCGCAGGTGCTGGGCCGACCGCAGCACTGGACGCTGTCGGTGCTGATCACCGATCAGGCGATCTTCAATTTCAACATGCCCTTCGCCTCTGCGCTGGCCGTTGTTCTGCTGGCCCTCAGCGCCAGCGTCATCGCGCTGGTATCATGGCTGGGCCGGAGGGCGGAGGCATGATGACTGTCCTGCGCCGCATCTACATGGCGCTTTTCGCGCTGTACCTGATCGGGCCGATCATCGTGATCACGGCGGTGTCGTTCAACGCACAGAAATTCCTCGCCTTTCCGCCGCGCGGCTTTTCACTGCGCTGGTATGCGGCAATTTTCGTGGAGAACGACTGGTTCGCTGCCTTGATGAATTCGCTGACTATCGCGGCGGCCTCGGCCCTGCTGTCGACTGCCATCGCGCTGCCAGTCGCTTACGCGGCATGGCGCTACGGACTGCGCTACGCCCGCGTGCTGTTCGCGCTGGGGATCGCGCCGTTCATCCTGCCCCCCGTCATCATGGCGCTGGCCTTTCTACTGTTTTTCTCCAGCGTGGGCATCAACGGCCTGATGGCGAATGTCATCATCGCACACGCGATTTTCCTGCTGGCGCTGCCGCTTGTGACGATTTCACTGGGGCTAGAGAGTATCGACAAGGCGTTGATCGAAGCGGCGCAGACCTTGGGCGCATCCGGCTGGACCGTGTTCCGCACGGTGATCGCACCCATCGCCGCGCCCTTTGCGCTGGCCGGTTTTGCATTTTGCTTCGTGCTGAGCCTGAATGAATACATCATCGCGCTGATGACGGTCGGCTTTACGGTCGAAACGCTGCCGGTCAAGATCTTCAACGCGCTGCGCTATGGCTATACGCCGGCGATCGCGTCGATAGCGGTGTTGTTTCTGCTGGTAAACATCACCGTCTTTTCGCTGATCGCGCGGTTCAGCAATCTGGCGCGCATCCTGGGGGCTATGGACTGACCTGCCCATAATCCACGCTATGACTGTTGCTTTGGGGCAGAACGCCCTATCTGTGCCGGACCGGATAGGGACACTATGACCATGACGCAGCAACCTGTCATCGACGCGCGCCATATCGACAAGCATTTCGATGGCTTTCAAGCGCTCAGTGATGTCAGCCTGACCGTCCACCTCGGCGAGCGTGTGGTTATCTGCGGCCCCTCGGGATCGGGTAAATCGACGCTGATCCGCTGCTTCAACGGGCTTGAGGCGCATGACGGCGGACACCTGATCGTCGACGGGCGCGAAATGGTGGCGGATGCGCCGCATATCCGCCAACTGCGGCAGGATGTCGGGATGGTGTTTCAACAGTTCAACCTCTTTCCGCATCTGACGGTGCTGGAGAACCTGACCATCGGCCCGCGCAAGGTGCGCGGCCTGCCCCGCGCCAAGGCCGAGGCGCTGGCGCGCAAATACCTGGAGCGCGTGCGCATCCCCGAGCAGGCGGACAAGCGCCCCGACCAGCTGTCCGGCGGGCAGCAACAGCGCGTCGCCATCGCGCGGGCCTTGTGCATGGAGCCGCGCGTGATGCTGTTCGACGAGCCGACATCGGCGCTGGACCCCGAAATGATCGGTGAGGTGCTGGATGTCATGGTCGATCTGGCGACGAGCGGCATGACCATGGTCGTCGTCACCCATGAGATGGGTTTCGCGCGCAAGGTCGCGGACCGCATGGTGTTCATGGAGGCCGGCCGCATTGTCGAAATTTCGCCGCCGGATAAGTTCTTCAGCACCCCCGAAACGGGCCGCGCGAAACTGTTCCTCAACCAGATCCTGGGACATTGAGATCCCTGCGCCGCCTTCTGAACATGCCGGTGGTTGCCGTCGCGCTCTATGCTGCGATCATGGCCGGGATCGTCTGGGCGTCCTATGCGGGCGCGCTGCAGATGGGCTATAACTGGCAATGGTATCGCGTGCCGAAATACCTCTACACTTTGACCGACGACGGCTTTCAGCCGGGCGAGATCCTGATCGGGCTTTGGGCGTCGATCCGGCTGTCGGCGGCGGCCTTTGTGCTGGCCACGCTGCTGGGGGCATTGATCGCCATCCTGCGCATGTCAGGGCTGATCGTGGGCAAGGGCGTGTCGGTCGTCTATCTGGAGTTGATCCGCAACATCCCGCTGCTGGTGCTGCTCTACCTATTCTATTACGTCCTCGGCCCGATTTTTGGCCTGACCCGCTGGAGCGCGGCGATCCTGACGCTCGCGGTGTTCCACTCAGCCCTCATATCCGAGATTTTCCGCGCCGGAATCAACTCTGTCGCGCGCGGGCAATGGGAGGCGGCGGATGCCATCGGCATGTCGCGCGCGCAGGCATTCCGCTATATCATCATCCCGCAATCGGTACGCTTCATGCTGCCGCCCCTGACGGGCGAGGCCGTGCATCTGATCAAATCCTCGGCCATCGTCAGCGTGATCGCGGTGGCCGAACTGACCACGGTGGGCCGCAATATTATCTCGGACACCTACATGAGTTTTGAGATCTGGTTTACGGTCGCCGCCGTATATCTTGCACTTACCCTCGCTTTGTCCTTCGGCGCCTCGGCGCTGGAGCGGCGGTTCAACCTCAACTGATACGGATTTCAGGAGATTTCCCCCATGTCGACCACCCGTAGAAAGGCCCTGCTGCTGGGCCTGGCGTTTGCCGCGACCACCAGCACCATCGCGCAGCCCGCACTGGCGCAGTCAGCGACGCAAGCCCTGTCGCAGGAATCCGTGATCGAGACGATCAAGCAGGACGGCGTCCTCCGCGTTGGCCTGTCGATATTCACCCCATGGTCCATGCGTGACAAGAACGGCGAGCTGATCGGGTTCGAGCTGGACGTGGGCCGCGCGCTGGCCGAGGATATGGGCGTTGAGGTCGAGTTCGTTCCCACCTCATGGGACGGCATCATTCCGCAGCTTGTCTCGGGCAATTTCGACGTCATCATCTCGGGTATGTCGATCACGCCCGAGCGGAACCTGACCGTCAACTTCTCGGACCCATATGCGTTTTCCGGTCTGACCATATTGGCGAACGAGGCGATGACCGATGGCTTTTCCCAAAAGGATTATAACAGCGCCGACGTCATATTCGCGGCCCGGCGCGGCGGAACGGCCCCCGTCTTGATCGCACAGCTTTTCCCCGAAGCGCAGCTGCTGCTTTTTGACGAAGAGGCTGCGTCGGTCCAGGAGGTGCTGAACGGCAACGCGCACGCAACCATGTACGCCGAGCCGGCCCCGTCGATCGAGGCGCGCCGCTATCCGGACAAGCTGCACGTGCCATTTGACAAGCCGTTCCTTGCCACCGGCGAAGGCTTTGCCCTGCGCAAGGGCGATCCCGATGCGCTGAATTTCTTCAACAACTGGATTTCTGGCCGGACAGCGTCAGGCTGGTTCAAGGAGCGCAATGATTACTGGTTCAAGGGCGTCGAGTGGCAAAGCCAGGTCGCTGACTGAAAATGCGCCGCGCGCCGCCGATCCTGCGAAACCTGCGCTGGCCCGACCTGCTGATCCTCGCCGTTCTGGCGGCGGGGTTCGGCTATGTCGCGCTGACCATCGAGGGCACGCTCAGCTATGAATGGCGCTGGCACCTGATCCCCGATTACATCCTGCGCTGGCGCGATGACCGGGGCGAATGGTTTGCCAACCTGCTGCTTCAGGGTCTGGTCACGACAATCCGCATCAGCATCTATGCCAGCGTTCTGGCGTTGGTGCTGGGGGTGCTTCTGGGTATCGCGCGCTGCGCGCAGAACCTGACGATCCGCCTGCTGGCGCGCACCTATATGGAGCTTTTACGGAACATCCCGCCCGTCGTCATCATCTTCATCTTCTTCTTTTTCCTGTCGCAACAATTGATCGACGCGCTGGACCTGAACAGTTGGGCACGCGGCATCGCGCGCGGCGACAACGCTGCCATATGGGAATTCTTCTTCGGCGACATGCGCCGCTTTGCGTCGCTGATCTCGGGCATCATCGTCCTGGCCCTGTTCGAGAGCGCCTTTGTCGGCGAGATCGTCCGCGCCGGGATCCAGTCCACACCCAACGGCCAGCGCGAGGCGGCGCGCGCGATCGGCATGGGGCCGGTGCAGGAAATGCGCCATATCATCCTACCACAAGCCATGCGCAAAGTGACGCCGCCCATGGCGAATCAGTTCATCAGCCTGATCAAGGACAGTTCGATCATTTCGTTGATTTCTGTGCAGGATCTGACTTACAAGACGGTCGAACTGGTCGCCACCACCCGCCTGATATTCGAGGCGTGGATCACCACTGCGGCGCTGTATTTTCTGCTGTGTTTCGGGCTGTCCCTGCTGTTCAGACGGCTCGAACGTATCCCGTAAAACCGGGTGCAGGTAACGCGGGCTGATGGCTGGGCAGGTTTTCTGCGACTGCCGCCGGATCAGCTTGGCCGACTTCAGATTTGGCGCAACCCGCAAGGCGCGATCATGCATCTTTCAGCCCGCGTCGGCGGCAACGGGCATGATCGCCGCGGCGCGCTGCCGTTCTGAATCTGCCTTGCACGGTTGGCTCTTAGCGTTTAAACGAGCAACCGGGCAGCCCCAATAGCTCAGCAGGTAGAGCAACTGTTTCGTAAATAGTAGGTCGGCGGTTCGAATCCGTCTTGGGGCACCATCAACAATCTGTCTTTAGCACCAATGGCCCTTTTCTCTTCAAGAGAGGCAATGCCATGTCGGGCGGATCTGGTCTGTGGCTGCGTGCGAATCGCACTGGATCAAAGCCTGCTTTTGCAGATCGCGAGGAACCGGGCTGATTGCACTAATATCCTCATGCCGCGCCGCGGGCCTCATCCGGCATCCGCTTGCTCAGGGTCGATCCCGCTGCTCACGTATATGACAGGGCCCGTTGGCTGCGGTTTCGGTCCCGCACAAGCGATTGGCGACGGGGCGGCAGCAGCGCCTATTTCAAGGCACCAGATTTACTTTTCAGTCGCCGCCGCGCTGGCGGCGGCATCATCTTCTGGCGGTTTGGCGTCAACGATCTCGGCATCGACGACGGCCGCGACATCCGTGGCGCTGTGATCCTCCAGATCCCCCATGATCAGGGGCAGCATCTCGATCCCGGTGGGCGATATTGCATCGCTCTGAGGGGGCGATTTCCATGCCAGCGTGTCGAAGGCCCCGCAATTCTCGCAGGCGGGTGCCCATTCGCCGTGGATATGCTGACAGTTATTGCAGATCCATTGGGGCCCGCGCGGGGCGGTCAGGGCGCGGGCCAGCCAGCCCTTGACCACGCGGTCGGGGGCACCCTCGCCGCGCTCGATGGCGGCCATGATCGTCAGGACGCGGGCGTCGGGATCATTTTCCACCAGATCGCCCAGCGCGCGCCGCGCGGCGGGAAAATCCTCGGCGGCGAGGTTCAGCTCGGCCTCGACCAGTTTCGATTCGCGGTGATCGGGGCGCGCCGTGAACAGCTTGGCAAAGCGTTTCAGGCGCTGCTGCGGTGTCTCGTTCGGCGCGATCGCGGCAAAGGCCGCGGCCAGATCCGGATGCGGCTGCTGATCCCACGCCTTGCGTATGACGCGAGCCGCGTAGCGCGGCGCGTCCTGGGCGATATAGCTCCGCGCGGCCATGACCGCAGCAGGGATCAGATGGGGCGACAGACGGTTTGCCTCGATAGAGGCCACGCGCGCCTCGACGGTATTGCCGGAAACGGCGATGTCGCGCGCCTCCGACAAGGCCAGCACAGCGTCGCGGCGCTTGTGAACGTCGCGAGGAATGTTGCCGAATTTCAGCTTTGCATTGAGGGTCGAGCGCGCGCCGACCCAATCCTCCTGTCCGGTCTGCAATTTCAGCAGCGTATCTTGAATCTCGGCATGCGCCGGCTTCAGGCCAAAGGCCGTCTGCGCCAGTTTCAGCGCCGTGTCCGTGTCGCCATCTGCCAGCTTCTGGCGCAGGATACCGCGCACGCCGACGAAACGGGTCCGATCATCCTTGAGCAAGCGCTTGTACGCCTCTTCGGCCTTGGCCCGGTTGCCCGCCATTTCGGCGGCCTGCGCGGTGACGAGGTTGGTCAGTGCGGGTTTCTTTAGATAGCGTTCGGCGCGGGCGGCACGGGCCATGGCCACGTCGCCTTCGCCCGAAGCGAGCGCCAGCATGCCTTCGGACAGGGCGCGATAGCCCTTTTCCTGCCGGTTGCGGTCGAAATAGCGCGAGATCGCGGTTTCATCGCCGTTGATGAACTTCAGAACCGCGATCAGCAGCGCCGCAAGCCGCATCAGAAGCCACAAACCCAGAATGATGATCGCCAGCGCCAGCACCGCCTTGACCGGGGTCAGGTTCAGCTCGACCCCGGCCATGACGATGCGCACGCCGCCATCCAGTTCCAGCAGGTAGGACGCACCGAACGTCACCAGAACCACGAGGGCCAGGAAAACGACGATCTTGATGATTGACCACAGCATTTAAGGCGTGCCCTTTCGGTTTCAGTTCAATTTCGCGGCAAGCGCGTCGTAGGCGGCAATTGCCTGCATGCGGGCGCGGGCGCTCTCGGCCCAGTCCGACATTTCGGCACGGGCAGACTCGGGCAATGCCTCGACCTCGGTCAGGGCAGCTTGCAGGTTGCCCTGACGCAGATCATCCTCGGCGCGCGACAGCACCGCATCGGTGCCTGGACCCTCGCGACGCTCAAGCGACCGCGCGCCCAGCTGTTCCGACATGAAAGACCAAACGCCGGTGGTCCCCTGCTCATCGTCCGATTTCCGCGCCTTGGCCAGCGCGGCGCGGGCGGCAGGCGCAAATGACTGCTGCAAGGCACCGGGTGTCGGCACGCCAGCTTCGGCCACATCCTGAAGCGCATCCGGCGCGGCCATGCCTGCCCGTTCCAGATCGCCCAGTGCGGGGGCGAACGGGGTGCCGGTATCCAGCGCGGTGCGGATTCGCGTCAACGCGGCGCGGCGCAAATCCTGCTGAGCAGAGGCGCGCGCGGCATCGTCGCGCTGCTCGGCCTCAGAAACAAGCCGAGCAACCTGATCGCCCTGCGCCTTGAGTGTGCGGCGCAGTTCGGTCAGTTGCCCGGTCGTGACGCCCCCGTCGCCGGGTCCGGCCGGCTGTTCCTCGATATCCGACAGCCGGGCGGTCAAGGCGCTGACCTGATCGGAAAGGTCAGCGATTTGCGCGGCCATGCTGGTCTGCCCTGCCTCGATATTGCTGGTGTCAGGCGCGCCGGGAATTGCGTCAATGCGAGCCTCCATAGCGGTAATCCGGTCCGATTGCTCCGCCAGCTTACCTGCAAAACCTTCAGTCGCAGCCCTATCCGCAGACAGAATGCCTATTTCGGGAAGGATGTAGTAGGCCGCGCCAAACCCGATCGCCGCAGCGCATACGCCGCCGAGAAGCAGACCAAAGAATCCGCCCTTGCGCGCCCGAGGCTGAGCGGCGCTGGACGGCGCGGCCGTCTGATCAGACGCCTTCGGTGCCGTCGTTCGAGAAGAGGCTGCCGCCGCAGCTTTCGCGGGTGTGTCGGCCCTTACCGGCCTGTCATCTGCGGTTGAATTTGCGTCCGGTCCCGCAGGCGATTTGTCTTCGGGTTCGGAAGCGGATGTCGTTGTCTTGGTCCCGGCAGGTTTTGCAGTTGCCTTGTCTGCGTCGGTTGTGCCTGTGTCGGTTTTGCCGGATTGGTCCCGGTCGGGCGTTGCAGAAGCGGATGTGCCGGTGGTCTGCGCCTCCCGCGCCGCAGCGGCCGATTTGGTGCCGCTTGCCGGTATCGTCGTGCGCGCCTGCACAGCGGCGCCGGGTTTCTCGCTCTCGGGCTTGCCGCTGGCGGGCTTGTCACCGCTAGCGGCGGCCGCAGCCAGGCCAGCTTTCCCTGATCCGCTGGATGCGGCAGCGGCGGTGGATGTGCCCGCGCCAGACGACTTGGCGGCGGCGCCTTTGGCATCAGTGCTCTTGGCTGAACCGGAGACACCGCTGGCAGGTTTCTCTGCGTCAGGTGATGGCGTAGCTTTGGTCTTGTCACCTGCCTTGGAGGATTTGCTGCGTGACGCAGCAGAGCTCTTGCGTCCTGAAGGTACCTTTTTTTCCGCCACGTCAGCCGTCCCTTCCGAATCTGCCCAATGTTCTGAACCTGATAACCTTACTGCGCACGCTTTGTTCCCTCAAGGCGATTGGCCTCGGCCAGCGCATCGGGCCAGGCGCGCAGCATACCTGCCGCATCGGGACGGTCCGCCACGATGCAGGCTTGCGCGACGCCCGCTGGCACACGGTCTGCTGCCGCGCGGCTGATTGCAAGGATAACCAGCGGCGCTGTGATCTGCGCGCCTTCCAGCAGCATCGCGGCGCTACGCGGGGAAAATACCGGGGCAATCACCGGGGCGATCCCGGTCAGGCAAGCCCGCGCCGCATCGTTCAGCGGCAGGGCGCGCTGCGCGTAAAGCACCGCGTCGCGCGCCGGTGTTCCGGCGGCTGTCAACGCGGCCGCGACATCCGCCGCCGCATGTGTGCCGCGCAGATGCAGCATCGGCCCCGCCGCCCCATCCGCCGCTATACGCGTCAGAAGGTCGCGCGCATCCCCGGCGCAGGAAATGGCGCGCATGCCGGCCTCTTGCGCGGCCTGTGCCGTAGCATCGCCCACCGCATAGGCCGGAATATCGCGCCGCTTGCTAAGCTCGGCAAAGCGGAAAACGCCGTATTGCGAGGTGAAGATCAGCCAGCGCACCCCCGCCAGATCCGGCAGATCGCCCTTCGGTTCGATCGCAAGGACGGGCGAGCGGATCACCGGCAGATCGCCGCCCGGCAAATCGCGCAGCGCGGCGATGAAACGGCTGGCACCGGGTTCGGGCCGGGTGATGAGGATCGTCGGGGACAAGGTCAGGCCGCTCCGCTGCTTGTGGCATTGCTCGGCAAGTGATACTTGCCCCATCGCGCGCACGCAACGGGCGGAAGCATAAGCGACATGACGGGCGATACCCTGACCATTCTTGGACTGGAAAGCAGCTGTGACGACACGGCTGCCGCAATCGTGCGCGTGGGCAGCGGTGATGCCCCTGCGCAGATCCTGGCGCAAACGGTGCAGGGACAGGGACAGTTGCACGCGGCCTATGGCGGCGTCGTGCCTGAAATCGCCGCGCGCGCGCATGCGGAAAAGCTGGATCTGTGCGTGGCCGAGGTTCTGCGCGCCAGTGGGCTGCGCCTGCGCGATATGGATGCCATCGCCGTCACTGCCGGGCCGGGTCTGATCGGCGGCGTCATGTCCGGCGTCATGTGCGCCAAGGGACTGGCGGCGGGCGCGGGTCTGCCGCTGATCGGGGTGAACCATCTGGCAGGTCACGCGCTGACCCCGCGCCTGACGGATGGCGCGCCCTACCCGTACCTGATGCTGCTGGTATCGGGCGGTCACTGCCAGTTCCTGCGCGTCGACGGCGCGCAGCGGTTCACCCGCCTTGGCGGCACCATCGTCGACGCGCCGGGCGAGGCGTTCGACAAGACCGCCCGCCTGCTGGGCCTCGCGCAGCCCGGCGGCCCGGCGGTCGAGGTCGAGGCGAAATCCGGTGATCCCGCGCGCTATGCCTTTCCCCGCCCCCTGCTGGACCGGCCCGGTTGCGACATGTCATTCTCGGGACTGAAGACTGCCCTGCTGCGCACCCGCGACGCGGTGATGGACGGGCAGGGCGGGCTGACGCCGCAGGACCGCGCGGACCTCTGCGCCGGGTTTCAGGCCGCCGTGCGTGACGTTCTGGCCGAGAAAACCCGCCGCGCGATGGCCGACCATCCCGATCTGCGGCTGCTGGCCGTGGCGGGCGGCGTTGCGGCCAATCAGGCGATCCGGGACGCCCTGATGCAGGTTGCCGAGGAGGCGGGCGCGCGGTTCCTCGCGCCGCCCTTGGCGCTCTGCACCGACAACGCCGCGATGATCGCTTATGCGGGCGCCGAGCTATATCGGTTGGGCCATCGCGACGACATGACACTGGCCGCACGGCCGCGCTGGCCCCTGGATGCCGACAGCCCGGCGATGCTGGGATCGGGGCGCAAGGGCGCCAAGGCGTAAATTGCACAGCCCCGCGCGGCGCAGTAGGATGCGGCGCGAACAAGTCACAGGAGCCACCATGCTGATCGCCCTAATCGGCCGTGACAAACCCGGCGCGCTGCAAATCCGCCTTGATAATCGCGACGCGCATGTCGCCTATCTGAAATCGTCAGGCGTGGTCACGCAGGCTGGCCCGCTTCTGGACGATGCGGGGCAGATGTGCGGCTCGCTCGTGGTGCTGGAGGTGGCTGATATGGCCGCCGCCGAAGGCTGGGTAGCAATGGACCCATACGGCAAGGCCGGGCTGTTTGAGTCTGTCGAACTGATCCGTTGGAACAAGGTGATCTGAGGGCCATGCGCTACTGGTTGTTCAAATCCGAGCCGTCCGTATGGGGCTGGCACGATCAGGTCAAGCGCGGCGACGCGGGCGAGGAGTGGGACGGCGTGCGCAACTATCAGGCGCGGAACTTCATGCGCGAGATGGCATTGGGCGATCGCGGCTTTTTCTACCACACGGAGGATGAAAAGGCCGTGGTCGGCATTGTCGAGGTCTGCGCTGAAGCACATCCCGACAGCACCACCGACGATCCGCGCTGGGACTGCGTCGACATCCGCGCGCTGACGCCTCTGCCGGTGCCTGTGACGCTGGAGGCCATAAAGGCGGATCCACGCCTTGCCGATATGGCGCTGGTGCGCCAGCCGCGCCTGTCGGTGCAGCCCGTCACTGCTCAAGCGTGGCGGATCATTTGCCAGATGGGCGGCAGCGAGGGCTGGTAAGGGCCGTGTCCTTTGGGAACTTATCTGGGCGTCGGCGGTTGAGGTGTTGAACCCCTGCGCAGATCCGCGCGGGCCCAGCGTGCCACATGAACGGGCGCGCTTTTGTGCTAGAAACCGGAGTGACAGACATGGTCAAGCTTACCGCAACCCTCACCGCAATCACGCTGGCATGCGCCGCCCCCTTTGCTGCAGCAGCGCAGGACATTTTACCGACGCGTGGCGACGAGATTTCCAACTTCCGCAGCGCGGGCGCATGGCAGATCCGCAAGAACGAGACGCGCGGCCTGTGCTTTGCATCCTACAAAAGCGAGTCTGGCGCGATCGTGCAGTTTGGCTTTGCCGAGGATGAAACGGCTGGCTATCTGGGCCTGTTTTCGCAACGGGTCGCTGACGTCGCGGCCGAGCAGAAAATTGCGGTGCTGGCCAATGGCAATCTTTATGTCGGCGAGGCGACAGGTATGGGTCCGAGCATAGAGGATGGATATGAAGGCGGCTATATCCTGATCAACAACCCCGAGTTTGTGAAGGATATCGAAGTTGGACAGGAACTTGTCGCATTTCCCGAGACGCCCAGCGCCTACATCGTGGACATGAGCGGCGCCAGAAACGCCCTTTATGAGGTGCGCAAGTGCACAACCGAGCTGAAAGCGGACTAAATCGTTTCGCGAAAAACCTGACTCACAGCTTTTCGCGGAACGCGCACCATACCAGCGTTGTGCGCGTTTCGCCTTTGTCTGATGTCTCAGGTTAAAGGCGAAACGCACAGCCCATCTGCAAAAACGATCAAGGCCCCGTGCGCGGGGTCTTTGACATTCGTGGATCATGTCAGAATGTGGAGGCTGACGTCGGGCTGATCGCAGACTGAAACGGAGGGTCCCGATTCACACAACCGAAACCCTCCGCCACCCCACGTGCTCCCATTGCACCACACGTGTCTCTGGATAAAGTTCCGGCCATCCTGGCCCGATGAGTCGACACTAACGCAGGTGCGCCAGCCGATCAAACATCAAGTATCGCGCATTTGCGTCAAAACAGCCTAGATGGCGTGCAAGCCGCAGTCCAACTCAGCGGCAATGCTTGGCCAACTCGCGCTTTTTCAGCTCGGTTTCCACCAGCAGGCAGCGGTTCTTGGCCTCGTAGTAGTAACCCCTAGCGTACCACATCACCGCCTTGTCCTGATCGCCATCCGATACCAGCCATGCACCGCGCAGGTATTTGACGGCAAAATGCAGGTTCGTCTCGGCGTCCAGAAGATCGCTGTCGCGCCCGGCGAACCCCATGCCGCGCGCTGTCGCGGGCAGGATCTGCATCATGCCCATATAGGGACCGTTGCGGGCGCCTGGGCGGTAGTCGCTTTCGCGCTGGATGACCTTGTGCACCAGCGGGCGGGGCACCTGATAATGGTCGGCGTATTTGTTCACCAACGCGCGGATCTGCGGCGTCTCGCCAGGATAGAGCTGCATGGGCGAGCTGGTTGAAACGGTCGGCGCGGTCTTGGGCGGGGCCCCCGCACAGGCCGCCGTCAATAGCAGCGAAGCGGCGACAATGGCGCGTAGCATCATGACACTGGACTCTCGTAGGGAATCTGTATCACTCTAAGGGCAGATCACAGCGGGTTTTGGCAACCCTCTTACCCCCGCCCGTGGCGGAATTTCGCCACTTTCGGACCGCTTTGGGCGGTAGGTTGCGCAGCACCAACATCGCGCGCCGGGGATGTCTTGCAGGCTTTTCAGCCGCAAAAATATCGCCACCCAGACGCTGAAATTCAACCAGAACAAGCCGCTTGCAAAAAGGCCCCGACATTACGCCGGGGCCAATGTAACGGGATCAAGGCCGAAATCAGCCTTTCAGCTTGGTCATCCGCAGATAGGGCAGCACGGTATCGAAATCGCCGTACTTCGCCTTGGCGTCCGCGTCGCTGACCGACGTCGGGATGACGACATCCTCGCCCATCTGCCAGTCGGCCGGGGTCGCGACCGTGTTCTTCGCAGCAGTCTGAAGCGCATCGAGCGCGCGCAGTACCTCGGCAAAGTTGCGGCCGACATTCATCGGGTAGGTCATCGACAGCTTCAGCTTCTTGTCGGGGCCGATGATGAACACGGCGCGCACCGTCGCGCTGTCGTTTGGTGTGCGGCCGTCGGGCATGTAGGCCTCCGCGGGCAGCATGTCGAACGCCTTGGACACCTCCAGCCCCTCATCGGCGATGATCGGGAAACCCGCCTTGCTGCCTGCGACCTTCTCGATATCGCCCTTCCACTGCTTGTGCTCCTCGACGCCATCGACGGAAATGCCGATCACCTTGGTGCCGCGCTTTTCCCATTCGTCCGCCAGGCGGGCAACGGCGCCGAATTCCGTGGTGCAGACCGGCGTGAAATCCTTGGGGTGCGAAAACAGGATGGCCCAGTTGTCGCCGATGAAATCGTGAAACTGGATCTGCCCGTGATCCGTGTCGGCGGTGAAGTTGGGGACGGTATCGTTGATGCGCAATGCCATTTGAGCGGTCCTTTCAAAGTTGCCAAGTGCCTTTGTGCGCAAGATAAGGCCGCGCGTCCAAATTTGCACCCCCAAAGACACGGCAAAACGGGTTGCCTGCCCGTCTTGCGGCCCGCAAGCGCGGGGACTATGTCTGGATCCAAGCTGCGGTGAGTTTTCGGACAGATCAATTCCCCGCAGATGCACAATCAAACGGGAGATACGACATGATCGAGAAACGTCAGTTCTATATCAACGGCAACTGGTCCGACCCGGCGCAGGAGCGCGATCATCCGGTCATCAACCCCTCGACCGAGGAGCCGTGCGCGATCATCACGCTGGGCTGTGATGGCGATGTCGACGCCGCCGTTGCCGCCGCGAAATCAGCGTTCCCCGATTGGATGAACACGCCCCCCGCCGAGCGGATCGCACTGGTCGAAAAGCTGGCCGAAGTCTATGAGGCCCGCGCCGAGGATATGGCGCAGGCGATCAGCCTGGAAATGGGCGCCCCCATCGAATTGGCGCGCGAGCAGCAGACTGCTGCGGGCGCAGGCCACATCGCCGCCTTCCTTGCCGCAGCCAAGGAATTCGACTTCGAGCATCCCCACGATCCTGATACCCCCGGCAGCTACATCCGCAACGAGCCGATCGGCGTCGCCGCGCTGATCACTCCCTGGAACTGGCCGATGAACCAAGTCACGCTCAAGGTCATCGCCGCAGCCGTCGCAGGCTGCACCATGGTGTTGAAGCCCTCCGAAGAATCGCCCCTGTCGGCGATGGTCTTTGCCGAAATGATGGACGAGGCCGGATTCCCCCCCGGCGTGTTCAACCTTGTCAACGGCGACGGCCCCGGCGTCGGCACGCTGCTGACCGAGCATCCGGATGTCGACATGATCAGTTTCACCGGGTCGTCCCGCGCGGGCAAGCTGATATCCAAGGCCGCCGCCGATACGCTGAAGCGCGTCAGCCTGGAACTGGGCGGCAAGGGCGCCAATCTGGTGTTTGCTGATGCCGATGCGGACGCGGTCGAACGCGGCGTGCGTCATTGCATGAACAACTCGGGCCAGTCGTGCAACGCGCCAACCCGAATGATCGTGCAGCGCGAAATCTACGATCAAGCGGTCGAGACAGCGGCCAAGGTCGCCAATTCGATCAGGGTCGGCCCGGCCAGCGAGGGGGGCGATCACATCGGCCCGGTTGTGAACGAGACGCAGTTCGACAAGATCCAGGACCTGATCCAAAAGGGCATCGACGAGGGTGCGCGCCTTGTCGCCGGCGGCGTCGGTCGCCCCGATGGCCTGAACCGGGGTTTTTATGTCAAGCCGACGGTTTTCGCGGACGTGAACAACGCCATGATCGTCGCGCGCGAGGAAATCTTTGGCCCCGTTCTGTCGATCATTCCCTTCGAAGACGAAGAGGAAGGCATCTACATCGCCAACAACACGCCCTATGGTCTGACGGACTATGTCCAGACCCAGGACCCGGCCCGCGCCGCCCGCGTTGCCCGCGCCCTGCGCGCAGGCATGGTCGAGGTCAACGGCCAGAGCCGCGGCATGGGCGCGCCCTTTGGCGGGATGAAGCAGTCCGGAAATGGCCGCGAGGGCGGTCCCTGGGGCATCGAGGACTTTATCGAGGTCAAGTCGATCTCGGGCTACGATCCGGCTGCCTGAGATGAAGGTCTGCGCATTCGTCCTGCATCTTGGCCGCGCCGCCGCGCGCGGGGACAATGCACAGAAATTACTAGAGACCTGCGGGCTGGATGGTGAAATCTGGCCCGCAGTAGACGGTGCCGGGCTATCGGCGGCGCAGATAGACGCGGTTTACCGGCACCGCCTGTTCAAACCGCATTATCCATTTCCGCTCCGCAATGGCGAAATCGGCGCTTTCCTCAGTCACCGCCAAATCTGGTCCGCGATCGTGGAGCGCAATCTGGATGCGGCCTTGATCCTTGAAGATGACGTGGCCCTGGACCAGCCGCTCTTTGCACCTGCCCGCGATCTGGGTTTGCGGCATATTGGCAGGCTTGGATACATCAAGATGTCCAAAAATGCGCCCAAAGGCCGATTGAGACCCTTGGATCAGCAGGACCAGACAACGCTTGTCCAAGCCGAAAATCCCGGCCTCGGCGCAACCGCGCAACTGGTCAGCCGCGACGGCGCCGCCCGCCTGCTACAGCATTGCAAGACGTTTGATCGTCCTGTTGATACATTCGTGCAAAGCCATTGGTTCACCGGTCTGGTGCCATCGACGGTCTATCCATCCGGTGTGGCGCATATAGACGAAGAATTGGCCGGCAGCACGATTCAGACGCATGATCGCAGACTGACCGAGAAATTGCGCCGGGAAATGCTGCGTGGCAGATATCGCAGCGCCGTCAGACGCTTTTCGCGCAGCAGCGGTGCAGACACAGCCGCAACCAAACCATGACCGGCGATCTGTCCAGCGTAACAATCGTCACGGTCAGCTTCAACAGCGCGCCAGTGCTGGGCGACATGCTGGCATCGGTTCCGGATGTCTGCCCCGTCGTCATCGTCGATAACGGCTCGACCGATGTGGCGCAGATCCGGGATCTGGCGCAGCATCCAAGGGTTAAGCTGATCGAGAACGGGCAGAACCTCGGGTTTGGCCGGGCCTGTAATGCGGGCGCCGCAGCCGTGACATCGGAATTTCTGCTGTTCCTGAACCCCGACACGCTGCTGGAAGAACACTGTCTGGATGCCCTGCTGGACGCTGCCGCACAACATCCCCAAGCGGGCGCTTTCAATCCGGGCATACTGGACGATGCTGGCAACCGCGTGATGAAACGCAAAAGCGATCTCATCCCGCGCTCCGAATACATGCCCCGCAGCGGACCCGCCGCAGGCAACGAGCTGACCATACTGACCGGCGCCGCGATTTTCATGCGCAAGCGCGATTTCGATAAGGTCGGCGGGTTTGATCCTGCAATCTTCCTGTTCTACGAAGATGACGACCTTGCCGTGCGTCTGCGCCATAACGCCTGCCCGCTTTTTCTGGTAGATAACGCGCATGTCCATCACAGCGGCGGCGCATCATCGTCAGGGCCGCGGATCGCGGTCGAGCGGCTCAAGGCGTGGCACATGGGCTGGTCCCGCCTTTACACCATGCGCAAGCACCGCCGCCCGCTGGCCCGCAGTCGCGCCGTCGGGCATGCACTGGCGCGGAGCGTATCCCCCGCTATACTCTTTTCGAGGGTTCGCCGTGTCAAACGGACGGCTTTTCTGCGCGGCACATTGGCAGCACTCTTTGGCCAGCCGTCACACTAACCGGCGAGGCTGCAGGCAGCACAAATGGAAGCCAGGTCATTGACTCAATCCCGCGACATCACCCAAGCCCGCTTCGTGCCAGAGACGGTCCACAAGCGCGACATCTTCTCCGAGACGATTTCCGGCCATCTGGACGGCGTGCCGGATTTCCCTGTCGTGCTGCGCAAACTGGACACCGTCCCATTCTACGCCCGCCCCCTCGCCTGGGCGCTGGCCCGCAAGGAAATCCGAGGCCTGCAAGCGGTGCAGGGGATCGAAGGCTGCCCGGCGCTGGTGCGCGTCGACAGCACCGGCCTGCTGCGCAGCTGGACCAGCGGCACGCCGCTGCAACTGGCCAAGCCGTCCGATTCGGCGTGGTACCGCGATGCCAAGCGCCTCCTGCGCGAAATGCGCCGCGCCGGGGTCACGCATAACGATATCGCCAAGCCGCAGAACTGGCTGATGACGCCGGAGGGCCGCGCTGCCGTGATCGACTTTCAGCTGGCATCGGTCCACCGGCGGCGCGGGCGCCTGTTTCGTGTGATGGCGCGCGAGGATCTGCGCCATTTGCTGAAACAGAAACGCGCCTACGCACCGCACCTGCTGGTCCCGTCCGAACGCAAAATGCTTGCGCAAAAGGCGCTGCCGTCGCGCATCTGGATGGCCACCGGCAAACGCGCCTATAATTTTATCACCCGCCGCCTGATGAACTGGTCCGACGGCGAAGGCACCGAGGACCGGATCGACCGCGACGGCCCCGCCCTGACAGCAGCGCTGCTGGGACACCGGCAGGTGACGGACGTCGCGCTCAGCACCTACGCGCTGCCAGCCAAGGGCGTTGGCCTCTATGCTTTTGTCGAGACGTCCCTTGATGCCCCGACCCTCGTCACGCTCGCCCCCGCGCCGCGCCCCGAGATCATCCAGCCCGTCGCGCGCCTGCCCCGCCACCCGGACGGCACACCGCGCATGGACGCCCTGCACCTCGTCGCCGCCAACCGACTGGACGAACTGGCCGTGCTGCAAAAGACCGATCCGCAGCTGGCCGAGGCGCTGAAGCCCATCA
Organism: Roseovarius sp.; assembly: GCA_048267045.1. GTDB lineage: Bacteria > Pseudomonadota > Alphaproteobacteria > Rhodobacterales > Rhodobacteraceae > Roseovarius. The sequence continues at coordinate 65,550 of JBLWYG010000003.1, forward strand.
TTGCGAACCGCCAGAACCTGACCGACCGCGTGTTGAAACGCTAAAGCGTTTCGCGAAAAACCTGATTCACAGCTTTTCGCGGAACGTGCGCACCATATCAGCGTTGCGCGCGTTTCGCCTTTGTCTGATGTCTCAGGTTAAACGCGAAACGCTTTGGAAAGACGCCTTGGCGCGAAACGACATCCCCCGCCCGCTTTCGGGATGGTTGATGCGCAGTTCCTCGGCATGCAGCATCATCCGCGCGAACGCAGCGTCCGGCGCATAGAGCGGATCGCCCAGAATCGGATGCCCCAGCGCCAGCATATGCACGCGCAGCTGATGCGTGCGCCCGCTCCTCGGCCATAGCCGGACGCGGCTTTCATCCTCTGCCACCTTCAGAACGCGATACTCCGTCAGCGACGGCTTGCCCGTCTCATGGCAAACCATCTGGCGCGGCCGGTTCGGCCAGTCCACGATCAGTGGCAGATCGACAGCCCCGATCTTTGGCTCCAGCCGCCCTGCCACGCGCGCCACATAGGTCTTGCGCGCGCGCCTGTCCTCGAATTCCTTCGACAAAAACCGCTGCGCATGCGGCGTCAGCGCGAACACCATCACCCCGGACGTGTCTCGATCCAGCCGGTGCACCAGCAACGCCGTAGGAAACGCGGCCTGCACACGGGCCAACAGACAATCGGCCAGATGCGCGCCCTTGCCCGGCACCGAAAGCAACCCCTCCGGCTTGTCCACCGCCAACACTTCGTAATCTTCATGAAGCACGGATAGCGGCGTATCGGGGGGCATGTAGTCTGATTGCATGCCCCGCCTTACAGCGCCGCCACCGAAGGGTCCAGAAGCGCAGCCTGACTTTCAATGTTCCAAAAATACTCGAACACCGCCGCCACGCAAACCGCGCTCAGCTAGACCTTGGTGCGCGCACCGCTGGGATCGTACATTGGCCGCAGGCTGGCCTCGGCGGGAATCCGGCTGCCGGCGATGTCGATCTCATAGTTGGAGGCTAGCACATCCGCCGCGCTTTCGCCCTTGCACGGCACATACCCCATGCCAATCGCACCGCCCAGATGATGACCATAGGCGCCCGAGCTGACATAGCCCACGATCTGCCCATCCCGAAGCAACGGCTCGTTATGGTAAAGCAGCGGTTCGGGATCGCTCAGGCGGAACTGCACCATGCGCGCCTCCAGCCCTGCCTCTTTTTTGCGCAGCACCGCGTCGCGCCCGATGAAATCGGGTTTGCCCGTCTTGACAGCAAAGCCCAGCCCCGCCTCCAGCACATGATCCTCGCAGGTGATGTCGTGCCCGAAATGGCGAAAGCCCTTCTCAATCCGGCAGCTATCCATCGCATGCATCCCGCACAGCCGCAGCCCATGCGCCTGCCCGGCCTCCAGCAGCACTTCGAGCGCGTGACCAGCCATGTCGGCGCTGACATAGATCTCCCAGCCCAGCTCGCCCACGTAACTCACGCGGTGGACGCGGGCCAGGCCTATGCCCAGCTCGATCTCCTGCGCCGTGCCAAAGGGGTTTGCCTCATTCAAGAAATCACCCGGCGACACCGCCTGCAGCACCTCCCGCGCCTTTGGCCCCATGACGGCCAGCACGCCCTCGCCTGGTGTCACGTCCGTAATCACGACCTGATAGTCGCCGCGCAAACGTTCCATCCGAGTCTGATCAGCCAGCCGCGTGGCGGCGGGGGTGACGACCAGATAGGCCGTCTCAGACAGCCGCGTGACGGTCACGTCCGCCTCGATCCCGCCGCGCGCGTTCAGGAACTGCGTATAGACGATGCGCCCCACGGGCACCGAGAAATCACCGCCACCGATGTAGTTCAGAAAGCCTTCGGCGTCCGGCCCCTCGACGCGGATCTTGCCGAAGGAGGACATGTCATACATGCCCACCCCGCCCCGGATCGCGCGATGTTCGGCAGCGGCATTCTCGAACCAGTTCTGCCGCTTCCAGCTATAGCGATATTCCCGCTCCTGCCCAGGCGCCGCGAACCAGTTGGCCCGCTCCCAGCCCGCAGCCTCGCCCATGACAGCGCCCTGCTCCAGCAATTGCGCATGAAACGGCGTGCGGCGGATGCCGCGCGCGGTGGCCTTCTGGCGGTAGGGGAAGTGGTCGGCATAAAGCAGGCCCAGCGTTTCGGTGGACCTGTGATAGAGATAGGTCTTGTTGCCCTGAAAGGGCTGCATCCGCGCAATATCCACATCGCCCAGATCGAAGGGTTTCTCGCCGCTGTCCATCCACTGGCTCAGCGCATGGCCCGCGCCGCCCGCCGACTGGATACCGATGGAGTTGAAACCGGCCGCGACCCAGACGTTATCCATCTGGGGGCTGAGGCCCAGATGATAGGCGTCGTCGGGCGTGAACGATTCCGGCCCGTTGAAGAACGTGTGAATCCCCGCCGTGGCCATCATCGGCAGACGGTTGCAGGCGGCCTCAAGGATCGGCTCGAAATGGTCGAAATCCTCGGGTAGCTGGTCAAACTCGAACGTCTCGGGGATGCCGTTCATGCCCCAGGGCTTGGAGACAGGCTCGAACGCGCCGACCAGCATCTTGCCCGCGTCTTCCTTGTAATAGGTGCATTCGTCCGGCACCCGCAGGACCGGCATTTGCGTCAGCCCCTCGATCGGCTCGGTCACGATATAGAAATGCTCGCAAGCGTGCAGCGGCACGTTCGTGCCCGCCATGCGGCCCACTTCATGCCCCCACATACCGGCGCAGTTGACGATCATCTCGGTCTCGATATGGCCCTTGGCCGTGCCGTCATCGCTGGCCCAGTCGACGCCGGTGACGCGGCGGCCCTTGCGATTGATGCCGGTCACGCGCACCCGCTCCTGCACCTTTGCGCCGCGCTGGCGCGCGCCCTTGGCCAGTGCCAGCGCGATGTTGGCGGGGTCGGCCTGCCCGTCAGTGGGCAGCCAGACGCCGCCCGTGACGCTGTCCATATTCAGGTGCGGATACCGCTCCTTGACCTCGGAGGGTGACAGTTCCTCGACCGGCACGCCAAAGGCGCGCGCCATGGCAGCTGAGCGATACATCTCTTCCAGCCGCTCGCCCGTCAGCGCGGCCGAGACCGATCCGACCTGCCGGAACCCGGTGGCGACGCCCGTTTCGGCCTCAAGCCCAGTGTACAACTCAGCCGAATAGCGCGCCAGTTTGGTCATGTTGCTGGACGCGCGCAACTGGCCGATCAGGCCCGCGGCATGCCAAGTGGTGCCGGATGTCAGCTGTTTGCGCTCCAGCAGGACCACGTCGCTCCACCCGAGCTTTGCCAGATGGTAGGCGACCGAGCAGCCGACGACGCCGCCGCCGATGATGACCACGCGGGCCGATGTGGGCAGATCCATGATGCAGGCTCCTTGGCGCCAGAGGTTCAGACGATGGTGTGACCGGCGGCGCGCAGCCGCGCGGCCAGTTCGGTGATATGGGCCGGGCCGACCTCGCAGCAGCCGCCGATAATGGTGGCGCCCTGCGCGACCCAGCTCATCGCGAAATCGGCATAAAGCGCGGGCGTCAGATCGCGCCGCGCCTCCAGCGCATCGACGGTGGGCGCGTCCTCAAGAAACGCTGCCGTGATGTGGTCGAACCCGTTGGCATAGGCCCCGAATGGCAGGCCAAAGCCGCGCAGGATGGCCAGCCCCGCGGCCACAGCCTCGGGCCGGGTGCAGTTGATCAGCAGGGCGGCGGGGGCATGGCCAGCGATGATGCCTGCCAGATCGGCCAGGTCTTCGCCCGAGCGCAGGCGCGTGCCATCGTCGTCCATCACCGTCACGGCCAGCCAAACCGGGCATTTCGCGCCCGCACAGCCCAGCAACGCGCCCTCGGCCTGCTCCACCGATGCGGCGCTTTCGATCAGCAGCAGGTCGACGCGGCCCGCCATCATCGCGGCGATTTCGGCATAGGCGGGCGCCGCGACCTCGGGCGCGGGGCAGATATCGGGGCGGTAGGACGCGCCCAGCGGCCCCAGCGTGCCCGCGATACGGCCAGAGCCGTGGGCATCACGCGCCGCGCCAGCCTCGTCCAGCGCGCGGGTTATCAGCGCGGCAAAGCGATCCTCGATCCCGGCGCGGGCCAGACGGTCGCGGTGCAGCGCGTAGGTGTTGGTGCTGGCGATGGTCGCGCCTGCGTTGAGATAGTCGCGATGCAGTTCGGTGGCCAGTCCGGGGCGGTCCATCATGACACTGGTGGACCACAGGTTCGTCGGCGCGCTGCCTGCGCGCTTGACGATCTCCTGCCCGATGGAGCCGTCCAGAAGGGTGATGTCCGTCATGGGTAGATCTCGGCAAATCTGGCCTTGTAGGCGGCGATCATCTCCGCTTCGGCGGCGCCGTCATCATAGGGCGGGGTCGTCATTTCGCTGGTATCTTCGACGTCGATCAGCACCAGATCGGTGATGCGGCCCGCCAGATCGCCCCATTTTTCCTGCCAAAGGCCGATCAACGCGGTAAACTCCGCCGTTCCTTCCTCTGCAATGCGGGCGGGACCGCTCAGGCGCAGACCCTTGCGCTTCCATTGGTCGATGAAATTGACCTCGGCGTAGGGCGCGTGCCGCAGATTGGCCAGCGTGCCGGGCGAGCGGATGTTGCCAAAGCCGACGGTCAGGTGGTCCAGCACCAGAAACGTGCCCTTGGGGCTGACCGCCGGGCGGCCATCCGGCCTGACCGTCGCCACAAAACCAAGCGGGAAGGTCGCAATCAACGCCTGCGCGCTGTCGCCCAGCTTCATGCGCGTATCCTCTCGTTTTCGGGATCCCACAGCGGCGCATCGGGCTGCACCGTGGCGGGGAATCGCTGGCCATAGATCTCGACCTCCAGTTCCGTGCCCGGCACCGCCAGATCGGCGCGGATCATGCCCAGCGCAATAGAGGCCCCCACGCGGTAGCCCCAAGCGCCGCTGGTCGTCTCGCCCACCACCTCGCCGTCATGCCAGAGCGTCGACATATAGGGCGCGTCGGCGTCCCCGGCATCGACGATCAGCGTGACGAAACGCTTGGCGCTGCCCTGCTGCTTTTCCGCCATCAACGCCGCCTTGCCGGGGAAATCCTGCGGTTTGTCCAGCTTGACAAAGCGGTCCAGCCCGCCCTCAAACATCGAATAATCGGTGCTGAGGTCGCCCTTCCACGCGCGATAGCCCTTCTCGATCCGCAAGCTGTTCAGCGCGTACATGCCAAAGGGTTTGGCCCCCGCATCCAGAATGGCGCGGTAGATATCGGGCATGTCCTCATTCGCGGCATGCACCTCCCATCCCAGTTCCCCGGCAAAGCTGACGCGGATCAGAAACGCCTTGCGCCCCGCGACCGTGCAATGCTGGTGGCTGAGCCATGGCAGGGTCAGGTCGGCGTCTGTCAGCGGGCCAAGGATCGCGCGGCTTTGCGGCCCGGTGACGATCAGCGCGGAGCGCTCGGTCGTGGTTTCGCCGATCGTCACACCCTCCGGCACGTTACGCCGGATCAGTTCGCCATCATGCCACTGCGCCGTGGCGGCAGTGATCAGGATAAAGCTGTCCTCGGCCTGCCGGATGCAGGACCATTCCGTCAGGATACGGCCACGCTTGTCGGCCACATAGACAAGGTTCATGCGCCCGACCTTGGGCAAGGCCCCGGTGACAAAGCCGCGCAGCCACTCGTCCGCGCCGACCCCCCGCACCCAGAACCGCGAAAATCCGGGCAGGTCCAGAACACCGCAATGATCGCGGACCGCCTCACATTCCTCGCGGATGCGCTGCACCCACGGACCGGCGCGGTTCCACGTCTGGGTGCTCTCTTCGCTCAGATCATCGCCGGGCTGCGCAAACCAGTTGGCCCGCTCCCACCCGTTATAGGCGCCCAAGACGCCGCCCTGCTCGCGCACGATATCGTCGTTCGGACCCAGCTTCTTGTCCCGCCCGGCAGGCCATTCGTGCCACGGGAAATGCATGGCGTATTCATAGCCGTAGATCTCCTGCCCCTTCGCGATGCAGTAATCGCTGTCGGTGTAGTCGGTGTAGCGGCGCGGATCGACGGCCCACATGTCCCATTCGGTCGCTCCTTGCGTGATCCATTCGGCCAGCACCTTGCCAGCGCCGCCCGCCTGGCTGATGCCGAAGGTGAACACGCAGGCCTCGAACGCGTTCGGCACACCCGGCATTGGGCCAAGCAGCGGCAGGCCATCAGGCGCATAGGGAATCGGGCCGTTGATGACCTTGTTGATACCCACCTGCCCCAACAGCGGCACGCGCGCCATCGCATCCTCGATATACCATTCCAGCCGCTCCAGATCATCGGGGTAGAGCTGGAAGCTGAAATCCTCGGGAAAGGGGTCTTCGGGCGTGATCCAATGCGCCTTGCAGTTGCGCTCATACGGGCCAAGGTTAAGGCCGGTTTTCTCCTGCCGCAGGTAGTAGGAGCTGTCGACGTCGCGCATCAGCGGCAGCTTGCCATGCGCGGCAGTGTATTCGGCAATCTCGGGGATCTCGTCGGTCAGCAGGTATTGATGGCTCATTACCATCATCGGCACGGTGCGCCCGCCATAGGGCTTGAACCACTCGCCGACCTTCTGCGCGTAATACCCGGCGGCATTCACCACGAATTCGCAGCGAATGTCGCCCTTGTGGGTGTGCACCACCCACTCATCCCCATCGCGTGTCACGCCGGTCGCGGGACAAAACCGCTCGATCCGCGCGCCCAGATCGCGCGCGCCTTTGGCCAGCGCCTGAGTCAGCTGGCTGGGGTCGATATCACCGTCATTGGGATCGAACAAAACCCCCTTCAGATCATGCGTTTCCATGAAGGGATAGCGCGCCTTCGCCTCCTCGGGCGTCAGCATCTGCATATCCATGCCCTGATAGCGCCCCATGCCGCAGGCGCGCTGGAATTCCTGCACGCGCTCGTCAGAATGGCCCAGCCGGATGGACCCGGTAACGTGGTAGTTCATCGGATAATCCACCGCATCCGACAGACCGCGATACAGCTCGGTCGAATAGCGCTGCATGTTCATGATCGCCCAGGAAGTTGAAAAAGTCGGGCAGTTGCCGGCCGCGTGCCAAGTGCTGCCCGCCGTCAGTTCGTTTTTCTCAAGCAGAACGCAATCGGTCCAGCCCGCCTTGGCCAGATGATAGAGGCCGGACGCGCCCACCGCGCCGCCGCCGATGATGACCACGCGGGCCGTGCTGGGAAAGGTGCTCATCTGCTGCGTCTCCTTGCTGTGCTCAGTAAACCGGCGGTGCGATCACCCAGATCGCGACGGCGGGAATGTCATAAGGATTGTGCCACTCGAACGGCTCGCCCCGGATGCGAAAGCTGTCGCCGGGGCCCACGGTGAACTGGCGGCCGGCGATCGTCAGATTCAGACGCCCCGACAGCATATAGCCTACCTCCTGCGTCGGGCGCGCTTGCGGCCCGACAGCGCGGGCGCCGGGGGCAAAGGTGGAGTGAACCATTTCGAAATCATCGGTCAGATCGGGCGACAGCAGCTCTTCGGTCAGGCCGGGTTTGCCCTTGCCGATGGGCCGGCGGGCGTCGCGGCGCACGATATACCCCGCCTCGGCCTCTTTTGCACCGGAATGGTCAAAGAGCAGCGACAGGGACACATCCAGCACCGCCGCGATGCAGCGCAGGTCCGACACCGACGGCTGGGACAGATCACGCTCGACCTGGCTCAGCCAGCCGACGGACCTGCCCAGGTGCCCCGCGAGAGCGGCCAGCGTGACACCCCGCGCCTTGCGCAGAGCGCGCAGATCGGCACCGAGGGTGCGCTGAAAGGTCGGCACAGGAACGGTCATGCGGAGACTCGTTTGGTGAAAATTACGGCGATATTTTCACGCTGTCCCAACGCGCTGAAAAAAGCAACGGAAATTTCACTGAAGGAGGGTCAACCCCCGAAGGTCTGGAGCAACAGCCGTGTCAGGCCGACCACATCCGTCTGATCGAAGGCCGACGGCTGGTCGCTGTCGATATCCAGCACTCCGATCAACATGCCATCCGCGCCGCGCACCGGCAGGACGATTTCGGACCTTGTGGAGCTGGCGCAGGCGATATGCCCGTCGAATGCATCCACATCATCCACCAGTTGCACCTGCCCCGTCCGGGCCGCCGCACCGCAGACCCCGTGTGAAAACGGAATGACCAGGCAGCCATGCCCGCCCTGATACGGCCCGATACGCAGCATTTCGGGCTGCGTCACACGGTAGAATCCGGTCCAATCGAACCGGTCGTCGGCATGGTGCAATTCGCACGCCATTGTCGCCATCAGCGCGATCACATCCCCCTCGCCGGTCGTCAGGGAGGCGAGCGTTTTGGCTTTTTCATCGTAGTCGATTCGCATGGCGATCCTATCCTTGCGCGTGCGTGCGTGCGTGCGTGCTGAAAATCGGGCGCCTGCGCGCCACCTTTGTCGCGAAAATCACAGCCCGAAGGCAAGGGCAAGCATGAGGCGCGCTATTTTTCGGGCGGTGCGAACCGATTGGTAAGGTTTCCCGCCTAGTCTGACCGGATATGACATCACTCAGCGGAGCATTTATGGACCTCGAAAGCAGCCAACACGGCCCCTATCACCTGATCACGGTAAATGCCCCGCGAATCGATGCCGCGCAGGCCATCGCATTCAAGGACGCAATGCGGGCGATGACCACCGAAGGCGGCGATCACGTCGTGCTGAACCTTGGGCAGGTGCAATTCATCGATTCCAGCGGTCTGGGCGCCATCGTCGCCGTGCTCAAACTGATGGGTCCCGGCAGACGGCTTGACCTGGCCTGCCTGACGCCGGACGTGGCCAAGGTATTCCGCCTGACGCGCATGAACTCGATCTTTGTCATCCATGCAGCTATGGAGGATCTGATTTCGCGGCAGGCCGGATGACGAACGGGGCCCGGCAACGCCCCGCCGAGCCCAAGGGGGGGCGCGGGGCAAACTATCCCGAGCGTAAACTCTTTCACATCCTGGCGACCGAGCACGGCGTTCGGACGGGGTTACGGGATATACGACGCTTCCTTGACGTCGGCTGCTATGGCGCGGACGCCAACGGAACTGCTGAAATCGTTTTGGCAGAGGCGCTGAACAATATCGCCGAGCACGCCTTTGCCACGGCCCGGCCCGGCATCATCCGCGTCACCCTGACACGCGGCCATCGCACCTTGACCGCCGAGATCGCCGATTCGGGGGACGCCCTGCCCGGACTGTGCCCGCCCTGCGGTCAACTGCCATCGCTGGACGGCGCCATGCGCGCGCTGCCCGAAGGGGGTTTCGGCTGGTTCCTGATCCGGTCACTGACGGACAGCCTCAGCTATACGCGCTGCGCTGCAGGAAACCATCTTTGTTTAAGCATCAACTTTGCTCCACCTGACGCGGACAATACCCCACCAAGCGGTTAGCAGAAACAGACGCCCCGAACCTCGCGGCGGCCTTGACACCTCGCTTTGGCAAAGCCGCCGATCCTACCAATGGGAACGCCATGTCGCCGCGTATCCTGCGCCGGGCCGAGGGAATGTGTGCCCTCTTTGCCCGGCACATATGGCTAGAATTGCACTTGCCCGAAACAAGCCTGGATCTTTTCCCACTATGGCCAGACTGCACGTTCAGGAAAAAACTGTAGCCGCTATGGTTTGCCTCGGCGCCGTATTTGACAGTCCGCACCCCGTGCGTGGCGGCGAGGTTACGAAATCCTCCAGCACATCTTGGCACGACGCAGCGGGAGAAGCGTGTTCATTACGGCTGACAGCAGGTCGTGTATCCCCTTGCCCGAACCGCGTCCGGTCCATACTTGCCCGCGCGGCGCAGTTCTTGATGCGCCCCAAACCCGCGCTGCCGCCGGCGATCAGCCCGCACCTTCCGTGCCAAAGCCCGTGCAGTCCTGCCGGGCAAGCGCGCTGGGAGGTGTGTCAAATGTGCAATGGCAGTCCTGTAACCACAGCATTTAACGGCTACGAACGCACCGGCCCATGGGCGGTCAGTTCATGTGAAAATGCAAGGGATACTGCCCGTCTTCGAACGGGCCGAAAAGGTCGTCAATGTCCGGATGTTCGACCGGCTCGCCCGAATAATCGGCTATCAGGTTCTGTTCGCTGACATAGGCGACATAATAGCTTTGGTCATTCTCAGCCAGCAGGTGGTAGTATGGCTGGTCCTTGACGGGGCGGCTTTCTTCCGGAATCGACGCATACCATTCTTCGGTATTTGCAAATTCGGGGTCCACGTCAAAAATCACACCGCGAAACGGATGCTTCTTGTGACGGACAACCTGCCCCAAATGATATTTCGCACGCGATTTCAGCATATATTGCAGCCTCTAAAGGCTGAGGTTAAATGTTTCAAGCATGGTTTGTCCAACGATCATCGTGCACGTATGCGGAAACAGTGTGTCAATCCGAATGCATTCTGAAATTGGCACGGCATCCCGACGCCGTTGCCAACCACGGCAGCAGAGGCGCGTCGGTGCCAAGCCGCCACAGAGGGCGGAGCGGGTAAATTCGTGATTTCCCATTCAACAAAAATTGGGTACACTCATCAAAACAAAAAACGGAGGCAGCGCAGACTGCCCCGATAACGAGAGCAGAGGCAGTAATGAGCAGACAGCTTCGCGCGGTTCTTTTGACGTTGTTGGTCGCGGCCTGCGGGCGCGGCGGCGGCTATGGCGAATCTCCCAGTCAAATGGAGGACGCCTGCGCCATCTTGAGAGAACGGCCGCAATATTCCCGCGCCTTCCGCGCCGCCGAGCGGCGCTGGGGCGTTCCCACCCATGTCCAGATGGCTACAATCTATCAGGAAAGCAAATTCGTCAGCGATGCGCGCACGCCTTACCGCTATTCGCTGGGGATCATCCCGATGGGGCGCCAAAGCTCGGCGTTCGGATACAGTCAGGCGCTGGACGGCACGTGGGACGAATACATAACACAGGCCGGATCGCGCCGCGCCCGGCGCGACAACATCCACGATGCGACCGATTTCATGGGCTGGTACATGTCCAAGTCGCGCGACGAACTGGGCATTCAGATGTATGATGCGCGCAACCACTATCTGGCCTATCACGAGGGTCGCACCGGATTCCGCCGTGGCAGTTACAACAACAAGGCATGGCTGGTGCGCGTCGCCGGCACGGTCGAGGCGCGCGCCGCCACCTATCAGGCGCAATTGCGCAGCTGCCGCTAAAGCGTTTCACCTCAGGCTGGACGCGGTTGTCTGAAACAAAACGCGCGCGACGCTCACGTGTCGCGCGGTTTTCGCCACATATCGCGAACGAAGTCATACAAGGACCATTTCGCGCCGCCGCAATGAGCCGCGTGTTTCAGCGGTCCTGCTTGCTACCCGTTCCAATACCCGGAATGTCAAAGCTGTCATTGCCGATGCGCACCCCGGTTTTCAGGTCCCCCAGAATGACCGTTGTCTGGCTGCCGCCGCTGTCGTTTATGACCCACTGGCGCAGTTCCGTCGGAGCGGCGGTAAAGACCAGTTCAATGCTGCCATATTCCGGATGCTCGGGATCCTGCGCCCGGACAGTCGTCGTTTTGCCATCGCTGGTATGGCCAGTGACCATGCGGGCGCGCGTCAGGTCGACATTGCGCGCCAGAATGATCGACAGCGGCGTGCGATTCAGCGGATACCCCTGCGGCCCATCATTCGACTTTCCGTCTATGATGCCCACCGTGTCGCCATCCGCGACGACCAGCATGTCCTCGGGCGGCTGATATTCAAACCGCACGCGGCCGGGCCGTTTGATCAGGATGCGCCCCTGACTAATCGTGCCGTCATCGTTGATCTGCGTGAAGGCGCCGCTGGCCGTCTGGAAGCTGTTAAGGTATCGCGACAATTCGCCAAGGCTCAGCTTTTCGGCCGCGGCGGGCAACGCCATGCAAAGGCAAGCTGCAGTCGCCGCGATGGCGGCAGTGAAATATCTCATGGGATGGGGCCTCTTTCGATTCGGGCTATGCGGCGTTCAGGGGTCAGTCTGCCCCATCCGCGCCGTGATATGCGATAACAACCGCGCGCATGCCCGATATCGGCAGCAGACCCCCGAATATCAAGTCCATGACCGCTCCGCCGGTCCGGCTGAGCCAGAAGTGCAGCCCTGCGCGGCAGCGGGTGCGCAGGGCCCGAAGGTCAATGCTGCTCCGGCACGAGGATTTCACGCTTGCCCACGTGGTTTGCGGCCGAAACGACGCCCTGATCTTCCATCTGCTCGACCAGCCGCGCGGCCTTGTTATAGCCGATGGCCAGCTTGCGCTGGATGTAGGAGGTCGAGCATTTGCGATCGGTTATGGCGATCTGCACGGCCTGATCGTACAGCGCATCCTCGCCTTCGGTATTGCCGCCCGTGGAAAGGCCCAGCACCGCGTCGATATTGCTGGCCTTGTCCTCGTCGGGGCCTTCCAGGACACTGCCGACATATTCGGGGGGGCCGTATGCCTTGAGGTTGTTCACGACCTCCTCGACCTCTTCGTCGGACACGAAGGGGCCGTGGCAGCGCGTGATCTTGGCACCGCCGGCCATATACAGCATGTCACCCATGCCCAGCAATTGCTCGGCGCCCATTTCACCCAGAATGGTGCGGCTGTCGATCTTGGACGTCACCTGAAAACTGATGCGCGTCGGGAAGTTCGCCTTGATCGTGCCAGTGATGACATCGACCGACGGGCGCTGCGTGGCCATGATGATATGGATGCCGGAGGCGCGTGCCATCTGCGCCAGACGCTGGATGCAGGCCTCGATCTCCTTGCCGGCGACCATCATCAGGTCTGCCATCTCGTCCACGATGACGACGATATAGGGCATCTTTTCGGGAGCGAATTCTTCGGTCTCAAACACCGGCTCGCCGGTGTCGTCGTCAAACCCGGTCTGTACCGTGCGGCTGAACATCTCGTTCTTGCTGAGTGCATCGGCCACGCGGCTGTTGTAGCCGTCGATGTTGCGAACGCCCATCTTGGACATCTTGCGATAGCGTTCCTCCATCTCGGCCACGGTCCATTTCAGGGCCACGACGGCCTTTTTCGGGTCCGTCACGACCGGGCTCAGAAGGTGGGGAATGCCATCATAAACACTGAGTTCCAGCATCTTGGGGTCGATCATGATCATCCGGCAGTCTTCCGGCGTCAGCTTGTAAAGAAGGCTGAGGATCATGGTGTTGATCGCCACCGATTTACCCGATCCGGTCGTACCCGCGATCAGAAGGTGGGGCATCTTGGCCAGGTTGACGACCATCGGATCGCCCCCGATGTCCTTGCCCAGCGCCAGCGGCAGCTTGTGGTTGCCGTCACCGAAGTCGCGGGTCGACAGGATCTCCCGCAAGCTGACCATCTCGCGGTTGTCATTGGGCAGCTCGATCCCGATGACGGTGCGGCCCGGCACGGTGCTGACGCGCGCTGACAGCGCCGACATGGATCGCGCGATATCGTCCGACAGACCGATCACGCGGCTTGCCTTGAGGCCCGGCGCCGGCTCCAGCTCGTACATGGTGACGACGGGACCGGGGCGGACCGACACGATCTCGCCCTTTACACCGTAATCGTCCAGCACGACCTCGAGCATGCGCGCGTTTTCTTCCAGCGCCTCATCACTCAGGTGGTAGCGGGTGATGTTCTCAGGGTTGGAGAGCAGGCTGAGCGGTGGCAACTCATACTGAGTGTCGGCGTTTTCCTCAAATTGCAGTGCAGGCTGCGCCTCGGCAGCGGCACGGGCCGAGGGGGCGACGACCCGGCGCTGGGTATGCTGCACAACCTTTTTCGCCTCGGGCGTGGGCGCCGTGCGGGGCGCAGGCTGCGGTGGAAACGGCGCGGTATCGTCAAGAATGACGGCTTCATCCTCAAAGGGGTCCGCGTCGAAATCCGCTTCGGGTTCAAGGCGCGAATCTGTGTCCGCCAAGCTGGGGGCGGGCGGTACATGCTGCGACGGGACGGCCATGCGCGGCGCGCTCAGCGGCGGCTCGGGCCGAAGGGCCGCAGCAGCCGAAGCAGAGGTCAGCGGCGGCTCACCGGTCAGGCGCGCGCTGCGCGCCGTGTCCAGCAGCAACGGCATCGGTCCGCGCCGAACGCCGCGTCCGGCGCTGGCAGCCACCGGCAGATGCATGGCGGGCGCTTGCCGGACGCGTGATTTGATGACGTCGGCGATCTTTTCCTTGATGCGGTCCTCGCCCGGCATGGGCCGGTCCACCGCGGTCGCATGCTGATCGACCCACTCGGCCTCTGGCAGGGGTTCAGGCTTGCGCATCAAAGATGGCATCCGGCCCAGAAGGCCACCGGAGGGTTTGTCGATGGTGCGCGCGTGGGCGTACGGCACCGGTGCGTCGGACTCGTCATATACCTTGGCATGCGCGCTGCGGCCAAGGCGCGGCTGGACGATGTCCGTCGTTGGTTCGGTCGCGACGATCCGGCGGTCGTTGCGGCGCGCCTGCGCATTCCGTGCCGCTGTGGCGGCGCCCGATGCGCCACGCGTCGCCAGCGCGATCAGGGTCGAATAGGCCATGATGCAGCCAATCAGAGCCAGCTTGATACCGCGCGCCATTTCAGAGCGTTCAAAGCCCATGACAAACGCGCCCAGTGCAACCATGCCGACACCCAGCGCCAGAGACAGCAGCTTCAGCCCGATGGCGGCGCCGATCGGCAGCACGCCCAGAACCGCGCCGAGGACCGTATCGCCAAAAATGCCGCCCAGACCAAAGCTGTGGCTGGCATACCATTCCGCGCCCGGCGTCAGCGACGCGGCATATAGCGACAGCACAGCGATCCAGATCGGCGCAAAGATGACACGAGCCATTGCCCGTTCCTGCCCCTTGTGCAGGACAAAGCGGATGCCCCAGGCCGCCAGAACCACCGCAACGCCCCAGCCGCCCCAACCCACGACCATGACCAGTGTCGCGGCGATGGTCGCCCCGGTCTGGCCCAGCCAGTTCTGCACCGGCGTGTCGACCGCAGACAACCAGCTTGGATCCTCGGCGCTGTAAGACGCAAACATCATGGCAGCCAGCACGGCCAGGCCCACAAGGGCCAGACCCAGCAATTCCTTGCCACGTTTTTCGATGGCCTGCGCCATGTTGGTGTCCAGCAGAGGATCGCGCCCGCGTGTCTGATATGCCATTATTTCCCTCGTCCTTACCGTACCCATCGACGGCGCGATGCGCCCGCCTGCCGCGGCAGGGCCGCATGCGCGCCCCCGATCCGGCTGATTGTTTCATGTCCCTGAGGGGCGAGAACTTGGATGGATGCGCACCGCAGAGCACGGCGATACGGATCGCACGGGCGCACCACGGCAGATGCCGCAAAAATCGGAAACCGCTCGGATACCATCGAATTACTGCCTCAGGTCGGGATCGTTATCGCCCCGTATCCGCCAAAACTACCCTCTGCCCGGCGGTGCGTCCAGCAAAACCATTCCGGTGGGCGGCTGATTGTGGCATTTTTGGCAGAGGCGCCAGTATCATAGCGCCGCGTCGGGTTTTCTGACAGACGGGCCCAGGCGGCGCAGGTCAACCCAGCGCCGCTTCTGCCGCCTTGGCGATACGCAGCAGCCGGTCCTCGCCCATCGCCTGCCCGCACAGCATGATGCCGCAACTCGGCACGCCGGTGGGCAGGGTAATCGCGGCAAGGCCCATCAGGTTGCCGACGCGCGTGTTACGCAGCGTCAGAAGGTTTTCCATCACATAATAATCGCCATCGTTCAGCAGGCGCTGCGCGTTTGGCGGCAGGTTGGGTGCCGTTGGCATCAACACCGCGTCAAAGCCCGCCATGCGCGCTGCCCATGCAGCGCGCAACCTGTCCAGCTGCTGCCACGCCGCCACGTATCCGGGGGCGCTGAATGCCGTTCCGCCGCGAAACCGGTCGCGAATGGGTCCGTACATCAGTTCCGGGTCCGCCTCGATCAGCTTGCCCCACGTGCCGTATGCCTCGCTGGAATACAGCACTGCCGACAGGTCCATCGCCTCGTCCACTTCGGGTGCCGTCACCGGCGTGATTGTCGCGCCGGCCGCCTTCAGCCGCTCACTGGCCCCAGCATAGGCGCCGGCGGGCGCCTCGCGCAGATCGTCCATCACCGTGCTTTGCAATGCGGCAAAATTCATGCCGCGCAGGGATGCGCCGCGCAGATCGGGCGCGCGGCGCGCCTCCAGAACGGCCAGCAGCAGCGCTGCATCCTCAACGTTGCGCGCCAGCGGGCCGACCGTGTCGAACCGCGCCGCCAGCGGGACGGAGCCATCCGCAGACACGCGCCCCGCCGTCGTCTTCAGCCCCACCAGATCATTCCAGGCGGCAGGAACACGCACCGATCCGCCGGTATCGCTGCCGATTGATGCGGGCGCCAGCTCGTGCGCGATGCTGGCCGCAGACCCGCTGGACGATCCGCCGGCCACGGCGTCTGCATCATTGATGCAGGGCGGCGTGGCCGTCATCGGGTTCAGCCCAAGCCCCGAAAACGCCAGCTCGCTCATATGCGTCTTGCCCAGACACACCGTGCCGGCGGCAGTGGCGCGGCGCAGCACTTCGGCGTCATGATCCGGCACCCGGCCCTTCAGCAGTCGGCTGCCCGCCTCGGTCGCGGTGCCTGCAGAGTCAAACAGATCTTTCCAGCTGATCGGCACGCCGTCCAACAGCCCGCGCCGCTGGCCTGCCCGGGCGCGGGCCGCGGCCGCGGCCGCCTCCGCGCGGGCGCGCTTGTGCGTGACAACTGAATATATGCGCGATGCATCGGGATGCGCGTCGATGGCGTTCAGGTAGGTTTCGGTCAGCGCAACCGGATCAATCTCGCCCGCCGCAATGCCGCGGCCCAGATCCGCCACACCCTTTTTCAGCCAGTCCTGCATAATCCACCCTCGCCCGCCTGCTGCAATCCCGCTGACCCTAGCGGCGCGTTGGCGCATGGACAATCCGGCAATCCCCGCCATATTGAGCGGCATGAAACATGACAGCGATATCGTGATCGTCGGCGGCGGTCTGAATGGCCCCGCGCTGGCGCTGGCCTTGGCACAATCAGGGCTGAGCGTGACCATCGTCGACGCCCTGCCCGAGCCAGTGCGCAGGAGCGCAGCCTTCGACGGGCGCGCCTATGCCCTTGCGCTGGCATCGGTCCGGCTGCTGCGCGCCATCGGCGTTTGGGACAGCATTGCAGACCAGACCCAGCCGATACTGGAGATCAAGGTCAGCGACGGGCGCGCGGGCGCCGGGCCGCTGTCGCCGTTTTTCCTGCATTTCGATCACGCCGAACTGGAGGAAGGCCCGATGGGTCACATGTGCGAGGACCGCGTTCTGCGCCTTGCCCTGCTGGCCGCAATGAAGAAAACTCCGGGAGTCACGCAGATTTCGGGCGATGCCGTCATCGCGCAGATCGTCGAAGCCGACGGCGTCCAGTTGACGCTGGCCTCGGGCAAAGTGCTGCATACGCGGTTGATCGTCGGTGCGGACGGGCGCGCCTCCGGCACCGGTGCGCGGGCGGGAATCCGGCGCACCGGCTGGAGCTACGGACAGACCGCGCTGGTCTGCGCGATCGCGCACGAGCTGCCACATCACGGTATCGCGCACCAATTCTTCATGCCGTCCGGTCCGCTGGCCATTCTGCCGCTGCCCGGCAACGTATCGTCCATCGTCTGGAGCGAAAGCGACATGACAGCCGCCGAATTCGCGGCACTCAGCGACGCGGACTTCCTGCATGTGCTGCGTCCCCGCTTTGGCGATTTTCTGGGCGAAATTTCCCTGACCGGAAAACGCTATACCTATCCGCTGGGGCTGACCGTCGCGAACAGCTTTGTCGCGCCGCGGGTCGCCTTGGTCGGGGATGCGGCGCACGGGATGCATCCGATTGCGGGCCAGGGCCTGAACGCCGGGCTGCGCGATGTCGCGGCGCTGTGCCAGGTGCTGGGTGACGCCCGCCAACGAGGCGAGGATCTGGCAGCGCCGGACGTTCTGGAACGGTATCAAACTTGGCGCCGCTTCGACGTCGCCGCACTTGCTATGACGACAGACCTCAGCAACAGGCTGTTTTCAAACGACAACCCGCTGCTGCGAGCGGCGCGGGATATCGGCATGGGCGCGATCAATGCCGCCGCTCCCCTGCGCCGCGCCTTGATGCGCGAGGCGGCAGGGCTGACGGGCGATCTGCCTGATCTGATGCGCTGAGCGGGCTACTCTCGCCAGGTATCCAGCGCATCCTCATCCTCGGTCCGGGCAGCAACCCAGCCCGTCGCGCCCTCGACAGACTCTTTCTTCCAGAACGGCGCGCGGGATTTCAGGAAGTCCATCAGGAACATCGCCGCCTCGAACGCATCTTTGCGATGCCGCGAGGCGGTGGCGACCATCATGATCATCTCGTCGGGGCGCAAATTTCCGTGCCGGTGGATGATCAGGCTGCCGCCCAGATCCCAGCGCGCGTGCGCGTCCTCCGCGATCACGCCCAGCGCCTTTTCGGTCATGCCGGGGTAATGCTCGATCTGCATGTGATCTAGCGCACCGTCCAGATCACGCACGATACCGGCAAAGGTGACGACCGCGCCCATTCCGGTCTGGCGCGCGGCAAAATCATTCGCCTCGGCGCCGTAATCGAACGGCGCCTCCTGCACGCGGATCACCATAGGCTCAGCCACCGGTCATAGGCGGGAAAAACGCCACTTCGCGCACGCCCGCCAAAGGCGTGTCGAAATCGGCCAGTTCCTGATCGACAGCCACGCGCAGGGCGGTGATATCGGCAAAGGCCGCCTCATACCGTTCCTCGCGCGCGCGCAGTTCGCCCACCAGATCGCGCACCGTGGCGGCGCCGGTCTGAACCGTCTCGCGCGGCAGTCCGATCCGCTCGCGCACCCATGCAAAGTAAAGAACGTCCATCAGCGATCATCCTTCAAGAATGGCAGCGATTTCAGCAGGTAATCGACGCCCGATATCAACGTGAGAACCGCCGCCAGCCACAACAGCCACAACCCCGCATACCATGTGTAGTGCATGCTGGCCAATTTCCAGCCGTGCCCCTCAAAGACCCCCTGCGCGAACAGCGTCGCAATGGCGACCATCTGAGCCGTTGTTTTCCATTTTGCCAGCTTCGTCACCTTCAGCGTGCCCGCGGTGTCACCCAGAAACTCGCGCAGGCCCGACACGAATACCTCGCGAAACAGGATCACCGTCGCGGGCAGCACCAGCCATGGCGACATCGGCGAATAGCCGACGATCACCATCAGCGCGATCACGACCATCGCCTTGTCCGCGATCGGGTCAAGCATCGCGCCCAGCCGTGTTTCCTGCCTCCATGAGCGGGCAAGGTAGCCGTCGAACCAGTCGGTGATCGCAGCCGACACGAAGAGGAGCAACGCGAACCAATCCGCGTATGGGCGTGTGAAATAGAGGAACATGACCGCGACACCGGGCGCGGCCAGAAGACGCAGAAGCGTCAGGATATTTGGAATGGTCCAGATCATGGGGTCATGTCTATCCCGCAACGCAGCGCGGCGAAAGCCCCGCTTTGCCATGACGGCGGATGTTTTCCGGAGCAAAAACAGGCCCGAAGCCATCCAATTGCGGGCGCTCAGCCCTTGTCGTGAAAATAGTCATAGACCTTCTGCGCCAGTCCTTCCGACACGCCATCGACCGCCTTGAGATCGGCCAGATTGGCGCGGCCGACCGCCTTGGCGCTGCCGAAATGCGCCAGCAGCGCGCGCTTGCGCGCGGCCCCGACGCCCGGCACATCGTCCAGCGGCGTTGCGCTGACCGCTTTGGACCGCTTCGCGCGGTGCGTGCCGATGGCAAAACGGTGCGCCTCGTCCCGCAGGCGCTGGATGAAATAGAGCACCGGATCGTTGCCCGGCAGGGCGATGGGACGCTGCCCGGTGCGGTGAAATTCCTCCTTGCCCAGATCGCGGTCAATCCCCTTGGCGACGCCCACCATCGGGATTTCGCTGACGCCCATGTCGTTCATGATGCTGCGCACCGCGCTGACCTGCCCTGCCCCGCCGTCGATCAACAAAAGATCGGGCCATGTGCCCTTGGTGCGGTCCGGGTCCTCTTTCAACAGACGTTTGAATCGGCGCTGCAGCACCTCTTTCATCATGCCGAAATCGTCGCCGGGGGTCAGGTCGTCGCCACGAATATTGAACTTGCGATACTGGTTTTTCATCATGCCCTCGGGGCCCGCGACGATCATCGCGCCGACGGCATGTGCGCCTTGGATGTGGCTGTTGTCATAGACCTCGATCCGCTGGGGCGGCGCATCCAGCCCAAAGGCATCAGCCAGCCCGCGCAGCAGCTTGGCCTGTGTCGCGCTTTCGGCCATCTTGCGGGCCAGGCTTTCGCGGGCGTTGCGCAAGGCACTTTCGACCAGTTCGGCCTTTTCGCCGCGCTGCGGGACCATCAGCGTCACCTTGCGGCCCAGCTTGCCGGTCAGCGCCTCGGCCATCAGGTCAGGGCTTTCGATCTCGTTCGACAGGATCAGCTGGCGGGGTGGCTCCTTGGTGTCATAGAACTGGCCGATGAAGGCCTCCAGCACCTCGGGCGCCTCGACATCGACGCCGACGCGGGGGTAAAAATCGCGATTGCCCCAATTCTGCCCGCCCCGGATGAAGAAAACCTGAACGCAGGCCTGCCCGTCCTCCAGATGCAGCGCGATGATGTCGGCCTCATCCACACTGCGCGGGTTGATGCCCTGCGCCGTCTGCACCTGCGTCATCGCCTTGATGCGGTCGCGCAGGGCGGCCGCGCGCTCGAATTCCATCGTCTCAGACGCCTCGTTCATCTGGCCGGCCAGCTTCTCTTGAATTTCGGTGGATTTCCCGCTGAGATACCGCTCGGCATCGCCGACCTGCGCGGCGTATTCGGCCTTGGAGATGTAGCCGACGCAAGGCGCCGTGCAGCGCTTGATCTGATATTGCAGGCAGGGGCGGGTGCGCGCCTCGAACACCGAGTCCGTGCAATTGCGCAGCTGAAATACCCGCTGAAGCTGCGCCAACGTGCGGTTGACCGCGCCCGCGCTGGCGAACGGGCCATAATAGGCGCCCTTCTCGCGCTTGGCGCCGCGATGTTTCTTGATCATCGGGTAGTCATGCGATTTCGTCACGAGGATGTTCGGGAAGGATTTATCGTCGCGCAGCAGCACGTTGTACTTCGGCTTCAGCTGCTTGATCAGGTTCTGCTCCAGCAGCAGCGCCTCGGTCTCGGTCGCGGTGGTCAGGAACATCATCGACGCAGTCGCGTCGATCATCCGCATTATGCGACCCGTATGCCCGGTGGGACGCGCATAGCTGGAAACGCGCGCCTTCAGATTGCGCGCCTTGCCAACATAGAGGACCCGCGCCTGCGCATCCAGCATGCGGTAAACGCCCGGCGACGCGTCCAGCGTGCGCAGGTAGGATTGGATCACCTTGTGGCCGGTAGGCACGGGCATTTGCGAGGTCTGGTCGGTCATGGGCCTATAGATATGATTCTGTGGTCCGGCTGCAATCTTGGCGTGGCCGAGACAAGCGGAATCCTGTCCCCGTTTTCTGTGGATAAGTCTGCGGGTAACTTTACGTCACCCGCGATTTTCCCTTGTCCGATACGGGCTTCGCTAAACTGCCTGTTTTTTAAGCATAGGTCTAAGACTTTGAATTCACGCCATTCTTTTTATGCTGCACTGCAATACGCTGATAACATTGAGGTTTTTTAAACGTTTGAACAACAATAACGGAAGCAGTGCAGAACTTTAATCCAGCAGGTTGCACGGGCGCGTCTATTCAACGCCCAGCACGTCCGGCGTCTGCCAGCACAGATGCTGTCCGCCATCGACGCATATCAGCTGTCCGGTAACGGCAGGAGCATTCAGGAAATAGGCCAGCGCGCCCGTGATGTCCTCCTCATTCGCGCCCCGTTTCAGCACTGTGGCGGCGCGCTGTGCGGCGAAGTGCGCCTCGCTCTGACGGGTGGCGCGCAGCGTCGGGCCGGGGCCGATCGCATTGACACGCACGCGCGGCGCCAAGGCTTGAGCGGCCGTCTGCGTGAATGCCCAGAGGCCCATCTTGGCCAATGTGTAGGTCATGAATTCCGGCGTCAGCTTGCGCACGCGCTGGTCGACCATGTTGACCACGAGGCCCTGCGCGACAGGCTCGCCATGCGCATCGTCCACTGGGTCCGGCATTTGCGCGGCCAGTTCCTGTGTCAGCACGAACGGCGCGCGCAGATTGCTTTCGAAATGACGGTCCCAGGTCTTGCGCGTCGCGCCTTGCAATGTGTCGTAGTCAAAGATTGAGGCCGAGTTGACCAGAACCGTCATCGGCCCGCCCAGCGCGGACGCGGCGGCCGGGATCAGCGGCGTCACCTCTGCCTCGTCCAGCAGATCGGCTTGCAAGGCTATCGCGCTGCGGCCCATCTGGCGAATTTCGGCAACGACCGCCTTCGCGCCCGCGTCCGAACTGTGATAATGGACCGCAACGTCATGGCCCTGCCGGGCAAGTTCCAGCGCCATCGCGCGGCCCAGACGAGTGCCCGCGCCGGTTACCAATGCTCGTCCCATGCGCGCCTCCTGCCAGCGGGTCAGATCAATATGATGGTGACATAGGCCAGATACGCAGCGGTCAAGAGCACGCCCCAGACCTTGCCTATGTCGACTTTGAAAAACACGAATGGCACCAGCACCAGCGACGCCGCCAGCATAACCCACAAATCGAATGTCAGGAATTCGGGATCGACCGGTATCGGTCCAACCAGCGACGCGACGCCGATGATGCCCAGCAGGTTGAACATGTTCGACCCGATGACATTGCCCAGCGCCACATCGGCCTGCTTGCGCAGCGCCGCCATGACCGTCGTCGCCAGTTCCGGTAGCGACGTGCCCAGCGCGACCAATGTCAGGCCGATCACGGTGTCGCTGACGCCGAAACGCGCGGCGATTATCGACGCGTTGTCGATCAGGATATCCGCACCAAGCGGAAGGCCTACAAGGCCCAGCACCAGGTACAGAATGATCTGCCACCACCGCATGTCGGGGTCCGCGCCCTCGACATCGTCAGCGGGGTTCGCACGCTCGGCGCGGCGGTGATTGCGCGCATCGCGTGCGAGGACCGCCAAGACCAGTGCCAGCGCCGCCAGAAGGACCAGACCCGACCAGAAGGTAAAGGTGCCCAAGGTCGCCAGACCGATGAATAGAACACTGGCGATCAGCATGAAAACATAGGTCCTGCGGGTATCGCAGTCACTGGTGTGCATGACCGTCATCATCGCCGGAATACCCAGCACCAGCAGCACGTTGGCGGTGTTCGACCCCACCACGTTGCCCAGCGCCAGCCCCGGTTTATCCAGCAGGATTGCGTTGACCGAAATCAGCAACTCCGGCGCCGAAGTACCAAAGGCGACCACCGTCAGGCTGACAATCAGCGCGGGAATTCCGACGCGCAAGCTGAGGTTCACCGCCCCCTTGACCAGCGCATCACCGGCGAGCAGCAGGATCACCAGGCCCAGCCCGGCCAGCAGCCACACGACGATCATTTACCCAAACCCTTTTGGCACGAGCAGGGCCCCTTGCCGATCCTGAATTTGCCGCATCGCGGGCATTTCGCTGCGCCCAGACGCTTTTGCCCCGGAAACCGGAAGCGCCCGAACATGGCCAGCACGGCCATCGCGGCCAGGAAAAGGACGACGATCTTGACGATCACAGGATCACAACCCGAACCGCGCGTACTGCGCGCGGGCCTCAACAGCGGTCATCGCGTCCTCGGCCATTGTGGCGCCAAAGCGCGACAGCAGGCCCTTTTTCGGCCCGTAGCGCATCAGGCGCAGATCCTTGCCGTATAGCTGTTGCAGCTTGGGCATCATATGCGCCTCGCCATCGACCAGCCCCAGCTTGACCGCGCGACGGCCCAGCCAGAATTCGCCGGTGAAAAGCGCTGGATTGTCGGCCAGCTTTGCGCCACGCCGCTCCTTGACGTAGGCGATAAAGCCGCTGTGCAGATCCTCAAGAATATGCTTCAGCCGCTCCACATCCTCTTCCTTTTGCGGCAGGAAGGGATCCAATGTCGACTTGGACTTGCCCGAGGTATGCACCCGTCGCTCGATCCCTTGCCGGGCCAGGAAAACCGGCAAACCAAAGCTGGCCGAGATCACACCGATCGACCCGATGATCGAACCGAAATCGACCCAGATGTCATCCGCCGACGCGGCCAGCCAGTAGCCGCCCGAGGCGGCGACATCCTCGACAAAGGCATGAACCGGCACGCTCTTTTCATCCGCCAATCGGCGGATGCGCGAGGCGATCAGCGACGATTGCACGGGCGATCCGCCGGGCGAATTGATCAGCAAAGCGACCGCGCGTGGCCTGCCCTTTTTGAACGCCTTTTCAAGGATCGGTGCCAGCGCTTCGTCGTTCAGCGCCATGCGGCCCGTGCCGATCGTGCCGCTGAGACGCACGACCGCAACGCGCGGCTTGCTCTGAATGAAAGGCAGTCGGGAAAGGGGCGCGGACCATTTTGTCATGTGTGCGATGTATAATCCCAAGCAGTGTGAAGCAAGGCGGCGGGACTATCGCCCTGCGCCTTATTGCAAAAATATCTGGCTGTCGCGGATCCGAACGTCATGATTTGATCCGGTAGCCGGTCTTGAAAATCCACCAGACGACGCCCATGCAGATGCCGGTAAATGCCGCGATGGCCAAGAGCGACCAGCCGACGCCGACATCGGCGGTGCCGAAAAACGACCAGCGAAACCCCGATACGAGATAGACGACCGGGTTGAACAGTGCCGCGGTCTGCCAGTTTTCGGGCAGCATCGAGATGGAATAGAACGCACCGCCAAGGAAGATCAGCGGCGTGATGACCAAGAGCGGGATCAACTGCAACTGCTGGAAATTTTCGGCCCAGATCCCGATGATGAAGCCGAACAGGCTGAAGCTGATACAGGTCAGAAGCAGGAAGGCCAGCATCGCCCACGGGTGCAGGATACGGATTTCCACGAAAAACCCGGCCGTTACCAAGATAACGATCCCGATCAGCAGCGATTTTGTCGCCGCCGCCCCGACATAGCCCAGAACGATTTCCAGAAAGTTGACGGGCGCCGATAGCAGCTCGAATATCGTGCCGATGAATTTGGGGAAGTAGATGCCAAAGGACGCGTTGCTGATCGCCTGCGTCATCACGCTGAGCATGATCAGCCCCGGCACGATGAACGCGCCATAGCTGATCCCCTCAACCTCGTCGATGCGGCTGCCGATGGCGGCGCCGAACACCACGAAGTAAAGCGAGGTCGAGATGACAGGCGACAGCAAGCTCTCCATCAAGGTGCGGAAGAACCGCTTCATTTCATAGATGTAGATCGCCCAGATCGCTGGCAGGTTCATGCCTCGCCCTCCTTGATCAGCCCAACGAAAATTTCCTCCAGACTGCTTTGCTTGGTCTGGATGTCGCGCAAAGCCAGTCCCTCGGCGGCCAGCGATTGCAAGAGCCGCGTGATGCCCGTCCGTTCGCCGCCCACGTCGTATGTATAGCTGAGCGAATTGCCGTCCTCGCCCAGCGTCAGATCATATTCGGCCAGCGCCGTCGGCACCTCCGTCAGCGGCTGCGACAGGTCGATGCGCAGGGTTTTCTGCCCCATGCGCGCCATCAGGTCCGCCTTGGGCTCGACCAGCAGGATCTGCCCCTTGTTGATGACGGCGATGCGGTCGGCGATCGCCTCGGCCTCTTCAATATAATGCGTGGTCAGGATGATGGTGACGCCGGAGATGCGCAGATCCTCGACCACCTGCCACATATCGCGGCGCAGTTCGACATCGACCCCGGCCGTCGGCTCGTCCAGGAACAGAACGCGCGGCTCGTGGCAGAGCGCCTTTGCGATCAGCACGCGACGCTTCATCCCGCCCGAAAGCTCGCGGATGCGAGAATTGCGTTTGTCCCACAGGCTGAGCTGGCGCAGGATCTTTTCGATCAGGGCATCGTCGCGTGTCTTGCCAAACAGGCCGCGCGAGAAACGAACCGTATTGATAACCTTCTCGAACGGCTCCAGCGCGATTTCCTGCGGCACAAGGCCAATCATCGCGCGCGCCTTGCGATACCCGCTGACCACGTCATGCCCGCCCACCGTTGCGCGTCCGCTGGTGGGCGTGACGATGCCGCACAGTGCCGAAATCAGCGTCGTCTTGCCCGCGCCGTTGGGGCCGAGCAGCGCAATGATCTCGCCCTCTTCGATCTTCAGCGACACATCCTTGAGCGCGACAAATCCGCCGTCATAGACCTTGCCCATGTTCGTCACGTCAACGATCGCCGTCATGCAGTGGCCTCCCGCCATTCTCGTTGCACGGAACCTAACGCAATCGCGCGCCATGGCAATCGGGGATTGGGCGCGCCACACTTGCAGGGGCATTCGGCGACGCTATGCTGCGCTGAGGCATCAAAGGCATCCGGAATGAGCGATCCCATCATCATCGTCGGCGCAGGGGCCGCCGGTATCGGCGCAGCGCTGGAATGCAAGGCGCGCGACATTCCCTATATAGTGCTGGAGGCGGCAAACCGCGTCGGCGGGCGCGCCCATACGGCGGCGGTGGGGCTGCCTGCCCCGTGGGATCATGGCTGTCACTGGTTGCATTGCGCGGATGAAAATCCGCTGGTGGACTGGGCCGACCGGTTGGGGGCATTGTACCGAACCGAGGATGTAACAAATCCGTTTCAGGTCTGGACTGATGGCGATTTCGCGGACGCGTGCAACGTGCAGGCATGTGACACAGCCATTACTGCTGCCTTTGAGGCGGTCGAGACGGCTGGCCGCGATGTGCCCATCCCCGAAATCCTGCCAGATGCCGGGCGGTGGGCGCCTTCGGTGAAATTGATCCTTGCGCTGATGGCAGGAGACGATCCTGCAGACGTCTCGGCGGCGGGCTATGCCGACTACCGCGACACCGATCACAACTGGCCCGTGCTGTCGGGCTACGGCGCGCTGATCGCGGCGATGGCGCAAGGGCTGAACATTCGTACCGGCGTTGCCGTGCGCGCCGTCCACCAGCGCGCCACCGGCGCAACCGTGACCACGGTCCAAGGCAAGCTGGAAGCAGCGGGCGTGATCGTCACCGCCTCAACCAATGTGCTGGCACGCGGCGCGATCCAGTTTGGCGCAGGCCCCGCCGCCGATCTGGCATTCCAGCTCGATCGCGTGCCTTGCGGGGTTTATGAAAAGGTCGCTTTTGCCATGGATGGCCTGCCACCGGAATTGGCTGAGACCCGGTTTCTGTCGGTTCAGCAAGGTGGGCACGACATGGCGACGAATTTCCAGATTGTGCATGGAAGGGCGCCTATGATGCTGTGCCACATGGCCGGAAATTACGCGCACGCGCTCGTCATGGCGGGGCCGGATGCCATGGCGGACTATGCGCGAGGGGCGTTAATTGACGCCTTCGGCGCGCGGATCGACGACCGGATCATCGCCGCCGCCACGACGAACTGGACCAACGATCCGCTGGTACTGGGATCCTACTCACACGCGCTGCCCGGATCGGCGCAATTGTGGCGCGACATGATCGGGCGCGACACGGGCCGCGTCGCCTTTGCTGGCGAGGCGTTCTCGCTGCACTGGCAGGCAACGGCGCACGGCGCCTATGCCAGCGGGCGCGACGTGGCCGCGAGAATGGCGGCGCTGGTGCACTGATCGCACGCGGATGCCGGCCTGCTTTCAGCGCCTCAGTAATCTTTCTCGAAGAACACCCCGAGGCCGCTATTGCCATCGGCGCCAAAGCTGCCCTTGGCTTTCAGCCGCTTGTTGATTTGCAGATTCAGGTTGATTTGGGTCTGACCATCGGAATCAACCTCGACCTCGGAATAGATGTTCTCGGACAGGTACTTACCCGCCTTCACCTCGGTCGTATCGCCCTCGCCTGTGGTCACGTCCAGGTTATCAAGTCCAAAGCCCTTGCGCAGCTTGCCCACCACGCCGCCGCCGCCCTTGCCGGCAAGCGTCGCCACGGCCGAGGCCAATTGGATCGCCTGAAACGCTGAAATCTGGCTAAGGTCGCGCCCGAAAATCAACTGCGATACAACCTGATCCTCGGGCAATTCCGGCTGCGACGAGAACGTGATGTCCGGCTCGTTCGCCGGGCCGTCGATGCCGATCAGGATTTGCACATCGCCGCTGGTGGTTTGCGCGACAAGATGCAGGAACGGCACGAAGCTGCCCTGCATGCGCAGATAGCCCTCGGTCAGGTCCAGCCGTTTGCCCAGGATATCCAACCGCCCGCGCAGCAGGTCAAACTGCCCTTCGGGAATCACCTGCGCCGTGCTGCCGCGCAGGCGCAGCGCGCCGCCCATTTCAGCATCCAGCCCACGGCCCCGGATAAAAATACGCGCGGGCGCGTTCACACGCACGTCCAGCCCATAGACGGGACCGCCATTGCCGGTCCCCGGACCACCATTACCCTCCTGATTCAGCATATCTGCAAAGGCGCGGGTGCGGTGCACGGGGGCAGGCTCGTTGATGTGCTGGAGCCCCGGCAGATCGGCGCCAGCAGTGATGGCGCCGCTGGGGATCTGCACGTTCACCTCGCCGAGATTGATCGCACCTGCAATGTTCGCGCCGCCCGTCGCCGGACCGTTGAACGTGATGCGCCCGTTCGCCGTTGTCGTGTAAAGCCCCGGATCGGTCACACCGACATTCTGAAGACTTACCGCCAGATCGGCCTGATAGGGCGCAGTCAGGCCGATGCGCCCGTTCGCAGCGACACGCCCGCCGGTGTTGACGCCTGCGCTGACATCGACCTGCGCGGCGCCGCCGGTCAGGCGGACATTGGTGTTGATACCTTGCAGCGCCAGTTTGAGTTTAGGCAGGGCCAGCGCCGCGCCATTGGTCGTGATCGTTCCGGTCACGGACGAGATCGCAGGCGGGCCATTCACTGCCAGATCGAAATTGGCAATACCCGACAGGCTGCGCGGGCTGATGAAAGCATCGGCCAGCGCCAGAGGTACCTTGCCGCGTGCATTCAGGTTCAGATTGCGGTCATTGCCGATCCGGCCCGTCACGTTGGCCGTAATGCCGGCAGGCCCGGTCGCGTCGGTGTCGATGATGTACCCCGACCCATCGCCCCGGATCGTGCCCTTGATCGTACCAGCGCCCGGAATGCCCGGCGCCAGAAGTGCAACATTCGCCACCCGCACATCGAACTGCGCGGCCGCATCCCCTTGGGTGCCAACCGTCCCGGAAACTGCGGCAGTTACCTGCGGCGTATCCAGATTGGCGCTGTCGATAACCAGCGTCCCGTCGGCGCCGCGCGCCACTTCGGCCTTCAAAGTCGAGCGGCCGCGCAGCAGGCTGTCCACCTGTGCGATGCCGATAGCGATGTCGTTGCCGGTCACGTCTACACTGGCCTCGGCGGCGCCATTGGCCGCCATGAACCCACTTGCCTTCGCGTCGATCTGAGGCGTTTGCAGCCGTCCGGCGCGCAGGCTCAGACCGCCATCCGCGCTGCGCAGCGCCTCGACATGGGCGCTGGATTTTCCGCGCAGCAGGCGATCGACCTGCGCGATGCCGATGGTCAGATCGTTGCCAGTCACGTCGACCACTGCCTCGCCCGCGCCATCGGCGCCGTAAAACCCCTGCGCCGTTGCATCAATTTGCGGCGTCGTCAGCATGCCCTTGCTCAGGGTCAGCGCCCCGTCGGCGCTGCGCTGAGCGTCGATCCGCGCAGCGGAGGCGCCGCGCAGGATGCGGTCCGCCGCGTCGATCCCGACCGCCAGATCCCGGCCGGTCATCTGCACCTCGGCCTGTCCGCTAAGGTCTGCGATATTGCCGCGCGCCTCGACCAGCACACTGGCCGCGCCGCCCAGATCGCGTCCGGCAATCTCGGAGTAGCGCGAGAAATCGCTTGCGACGATCGTGGCGGTGGCCTCAAAAAGGCCCGGCTTGCCGCCAATCACGTTGACCGTGCCATCCGCCGTCAACACCGCTTCGCCGGGGCCGGACGCGCCGGTGCGGATCGTCCAGACATTGCCGTCCTGATCCGCATCCACCGTCAGCCGGGCCGGTCCAGAAAGACCCTGCGCAACCAGTCCTGCATCAGTCAGCGCCAGCACCAGATCAGCGGTCGAGCCATCCGATTTCCACGCGGCGCTGGCGGTCAGATCGGTGGCGGGCGAGGTCACACGCAGCGTATCCAGGAAAGTGCCATCCTTGCCACGCCTTGCGTCCAGTTCAAGCACGATTCGCCCGGCCAGCAGCGGGTCAAGGCGGGGCTGGCCGATGGCCAGATCCTGCGCGGTGCCGCTGACCGCAAGCTCCAGAGAGCCGTCCATCGGGGTGGTTGCCACATCTATCTGCACGTCGGCGGCACCCTTCAGATCGGTGCCGGAAAGGCCTGCAAACCGTTCCAGATCGGCGGCCTTCACCGCGACCGATGCCGTCAGGCGCGGCGCCATCGGTTTGGACAGACCGGTGATCTCCGCATTTCCATCGACACCGAAATCCTGCCCGTTCACCGCCAGCGACGTCAGCCGGAACGGCGCGCCTTCGGTCCAGTCGAAGACGATATTGCCGCTCAGCGCATCGCCGAGCGCCGCTTTCAGATCGGGGTCCGTCAGCGCAAGGCCCGTGGCGCCAAGATCCAGCGCACCGTCCACACGGCCGGGCGCGCTGCCCTCGCCCGGCGCCAGCGTGCCGCCACCCTTGATCTGCGCGGAGTCCAGCGTCAGGTCGTCCCGCATCAGCCCTTCGGCATCCAGCGTCAGCCGCCATTCGTCCCCCTCGGCGCGGTCATATGCCAGCGCCAGCCGGGCGTCCTGCAACGTCGTTTTCGGCCCGCTCAGCGGCAACAGCACCGGCGTTTCGTCCTGCGAAGCGATGCGGCCGGTCAAATCAAAGCTCTGCGGCCAGTTATCTGAGCCCAATTGCAAGCTGCCATACAGCGACAGCGCCGCCGATTTCAGCGACAGCGTTTCAATGCCAAGCCCCCCATCCGCGGGTTTTGACCCGCGCACGACCAGCGTAATGTCGCGGCCAAAGAAGGCGCGGTATTCAGGCGCAAACACAGGTGCAATGTCGCCGCCGATGTCGGCGGAAAAGGTCAGCGGCATCGGGGCGTCTGGCGCCTCCGGGTTCGGCGCTGGCGATTGGACAGCAACAGTGCCGCCGATCCGTCGCTCGCCGTCAGTATCCAGCCCGATTTCGGCCGTGAAATCCTCCAGCGGCGCATCGCCCTGAACCGTCAGCTTCAACGACGGCGCACCGGGAATGCCCATGAGCGTCGAGGCCAGGCCGCCTTCGTCCTCGGTCACGGTCAGATCAATGCCCAGCCGGTGATCGGCGTTGGAGTAGCCGACATCCAGCACGACCTTGTCCGCCTCCCGGTCCAATCGGGTAACGTCCAGTTTCGCCTTGCCGACGCCGTCATCCAACTGCAGCGATCCGGCCAGCGAGAGGCTGACCTCTTCGCCCAGCAGCGGCGCGCCCAGCACGATCTTGTTCGCCGCAATCTCTTCGACATTTACGGCCACGGGCAATTCCGGCAGGGAAAATCCCGTTGCCTCGGCATCGGGGATCTCGACGCTTTCCTGCGGTTTGGGCAGGCGCGGCACCAGGATTTCGCCCGCCGAAAGTTTCGTGACTTCCAGGCGGCCGCGCAAGAGCGCAAGGCGGCTCCAGTTCAAGGTGACATCTTTGAGCGTCAGCCAGGTACCGTCCTCGTCCGCGATGGTCAGCAGATCCAGCGATGCCTCGCTGGACAGCGCCCCGGCAAAACCCTCGATCCGCACCTCGCGCCCCTCGGTCGACAGGTTGTCTTCGATAAAGCCTTGTAACAGCCCGCGGTCATCCTGCGCGGCAGCGCCCTGCGGCAGGGCCAGCAGCAGCGTCAACGCCGCAAGTTGCAAGAGGCGGGTGGTCATTGCCTTGGTCACTGACTGGATCCTCAAAACGCTTGGCCGATGCCGATGTAAATCTGCACGCCGTCATCGGTGCTGCCCGTAACAGGCAAGCCGACGTCCAGACGGATGGGGCCGATCCCCGTCGCATATCGAATGCCGATGCCCGCGCCGCTATGCCAGCGGCCACTGTCGTCATAGATGCTCTCCGAGCCGACGTAACCTACGTCGAAGAAGGCCACGGGATCGAAATTCCCCGCCAGATCGACGCGCAGTTCTGCCGATGCCCCGACAAAGGTGCGCCCACCGGTGATACCGGTGCCCTGGGGCACACCCAGCGACTGGTAGGGCTGTCCGCGAACGGTATCCCCGCCACCTGAATAGAACAAGAATTCCTGCGGTGTATCAGCCAGGCTGGCGCCCAGGATACTGCCAAATTGCAGCCGCCCGGCCAGGGTGAACATCCCGCCTTCGTCCAGCTGGTAATAGGTCCGGCCATCCAGATAGACCCGCCCGCCGGAATCCGTATCGTCGAGGGAGATGAACGGCATCACCTCGGCTTGTGCGTAGAACCCCTTGGCCGGATCAAGCGGCACATCGCGGCTGTCATATGTCGCCTTGAGCGGGACCAGCAGGTGAAAGAATTCACGACTGCCCAGCACATCCTCTTCGTCGGAATAGCGCAGCGCCAGACCGGCCTCCAGCGTCAGTTGTTCGGTGACGATCCGGCTGAATCCAAAACCCAGCGTGACTTGATCGGACAGGTAGTTCGGCTCGTCCTCGCGGGCGATCTTGCCGAAAACGAACAGGGTCGTATCGGCGCCAAAGGTCGCTGGCCGCTCGTAGCGGGCCCCCAGTTCGTAATCAATGCCGCCGTCGATGCCCCCGGTCTGGCTGCCGATCCCGCTGATCGCCGTGTCAAAGCGCAGCCGTTCAGCCCCGCCCAGAAGGTTGCGGTGCAGCCAGAACGCCGACAGGCCCGCGCCCTCATTGCTGCTGACCTCGGCGCCGAAACCAAAGCGGCGCGGTTTCTCGTCGGCGACGTTCAGATCGATATCCATGACATCACCGTCGCGCAGCTCTTCCGCTTCGGTCAGGGAAACCGATTTGAAGGCACCGGTGCGACGCAGGCGTTTGGCGGATTTCTCCATCTCATCAGGCGAAAAACGCTCGCCCGTAGGCAGGCCCGCGATCTGTTGAAGACGCTCGGGGCGCACGGCGCTGTCGGTGGTCTGTCGCAAGTCGCCAAAGCGCACGACAGGTCCGGGCCGCAGCGCCAATTCGGCGGCAAGGGTGGCGGATTTGTGATCGGCGACAATGGATTGATCGGCCAGCTCGGCCTTGGCGCGGCCCGTCTCGCGCCAACCCTCAATGCCGGCAGCGGCAGCCGCGCCTACAATCGGCGCGCGCGCGCGCTGGCCGATAGCAAATTCCTCGGGCAGTTCGGTGCCCGGCGCGATCGGCGCAATCCGCGCGACGCCAAACGTAAAGGGCTTGCCCGGATTGACCCGAATGACGACATCGCGCACGCTGCCTATATCCGCAAAGGGCGACATTTGCCCCGCCTCGCGCCCGTCGATGAGGATGTTGATGACGCCGCTGTAATATCCCATTTCATAGAGGACACTCAGCAGTTTGGCATAGTCGGCATTCGCGGCGGCTATGATGTCCTGCGGGCTTGTACGGCCATCTTCACGGGCCGCTTCGACCAAGGACGCGCTCTTCAGCGATTCTGCCAGATCCTTGTCGCCCCCCACCACGGCAAAGCGCACGGCATCCAGCGCCCCCGCACCGGTGGAAAACAGCGTGAAAACAGCGATCGTCAGGGGTTTGGGCAAGTGCGACAAAACTGTTCTGAAATTCACGCGTGCATCCTTTTGTCTATCTGCCTCAACGCCGACGGCCGTTCAAGGAACAAGGCGCCATGACAGCAGACCCTATTCTACTACGCCCGTAGTCTCTAGCAAGTTCCGATAAAAGTCCGCATCCGCGGTTCCGGCAGCAATATATGTGGCGCTGCGATCACCGTGGCGGGCGTCGCGCGTTTCAATCCAGCGCGCGCCCCTCGCTGATCAGCAGGATCGGAATACCCGTCCTGATCGGAAAGGCCAAACCGGCCGAACGGCTGATCAGTTCCTGAGCTGCCGCATCATAATCCAGCCGCTGATGCGTCTGTGGGCATATTAGCGCCTCCAGCATCCGCCGGTCAAATTCCGGACCGTCCCTTTCCGCCTTTGTCATTGCAATGCCCTTTCACTATCGTTTCCACCGCGCATGGTAAATTCTATCAGCGTCACCAGCGTTTCGCGCCGCGTGCTGAGCGACGGCGCCTCAAGCAGGGCC
Organism: Roseovarius sp.; assembly: GCA_048267045.1. Lineage (GTDB taxonomy): Bacteria > Pseudomonadota > Alphaproteobacteria > Rhodobacterales > Rhodobacteraceae > Roseovarius. The sequence continues at coordinate 99,605 of JBLWYG010000003.1, forward strand.
TGCTTGTCCTCCGGCTCGAATCCCAGCAGCATCGACAGCGAATTTATCAACAGTTCGTCATCCGCTTCCTTCAGGCTGTCCCAGTCGGTTTGCAGATCCTGCGCTTCAAAGTACTGCGCCAAGGTCGCCAAGAACGCCTCGCGGTCGAAACACGGATCGTCCTCGCCCGGTCCTCGATCACGTTCGAAGCCTGCCCAGGACACCCGCGCGCGGCGATAGGGAGTGAACCCCTCGACCTCTTCGACAACACGGAACCGGGACATGCCCGCCAGCGTTATCATGTACCTACCATCTTCTGTCTCGGAAAACTGGGTGACACGGCCGGCACACCCAATCGTCTGAAGCCCGTGACCAGACCTGCCCGGCACCTTGTTCGGTTGAATCATCCCGATCAACCGCTGAGGCAATTTCAGGGTATCGTCCAGCATCGTCAGATAGCGCGGCTCGAACAGATGCAAGGGCATGCGGGCACGCGGCAGCAACAACGCACCCGGCAGCGGAAAGATCGGAATGATATCCGGGAAATCGGTTTTGTTCGTCATGCAAGGATATCTAGCCCTGCCGCATCAGTCGGCAACCGTCAGCTGCATCTCATGCGAAAATCATCGAGCTCAGCTTGCGCCGCCCGCGCGTCACTACCGGATCGTTCGGTTTCAACGCGTCGAAAACAGTGAACAGCTGTGCTTTTGCCGCCCCCTCCTTCCAGTCCGCATCGCGGCGGAACAGCTCCAGCAGATGATCCACCGCTTCCTCACTGCGGCCCGCGGCAGCCAGCGACAATGCCAGATCATAGCGCGCCTGGTGGTCCGCCGGATCAGCCACCACCGCCGCCTCCAGTTCGGCGACGGGGCCGGCGCCCTCGGCCTGCCGCGCCAGCGCCAGCTGAGCGTGCGCCGCCTCGATCTCGGGCGCGCTGTCCATTTCGGCGGGCGCCCCGTTCAGCACGGCCTCGGCCTGCTCCAGCTCGCCCATGGCGATGTGTGCCCGCGCCATTCCGCCGAATGCGGCGGCATTGCCCGGATCCTCGACCAGGATCGCGGCAAACGTCTGCGCGGCACCTGCCGCATCGCCTTCGTCCAGCATCTCGTCGGCTGCAACGATCGCCTCGGCAAAACCTGCATCTTCTTCGGGCGCAGCACCGCCGGCAGCGGCAACGACCCGCCCCACAAATGCATCCAGTTCGGATGGCGGCACCGCACCCTGAAATCCGTCGATCGGCTGGCCTTGCCAGAACGCATAGACCGTCGGGATCGACTGCACCTGCAACTGCCCGGCGATGGCCTGATTCTCGTCCACATTGACCTTGGCCATGCGCACGGCGCCGCCTGCCTTCGTCACCGCCGCCTCCAGCGCCGGGCCCAGCGTCTTGCAGGGGCCGCACCACGGCGCCCAGAAATCGACGATCACCGGAACTTTTTGCGACATCTCGACCACTTCGGCCATGAAATCGACTTCAGACACGTCCTTGATCAGGTCTTTTGCGGGGGCACCGCCACCAAGCTCTATCATATCATCTTGCCTCGTTCGCTGAATTGCGCGTTTCCATTTACATGGCGCAGCGTCCCGCGCCTTGCAAGGGCCGGGCTCCGCGTATGCGCGGCGCCCATGATTTCAAATCCGGTCAAACGCCCGCCCCGCGCGCCTACAAATCGAAGGTGGCAAAGACCGGAGCATGATCGCTGGGCTTGTCCCAGCCGCGCGCCGCGCGCAGCACGCGGCTGGAATGAGCCGCGCCCGCGATGTCGGCCGTTGCCCAGACGTGATCCAGCCGCCGCCCCTTGTCGGCGGCGTCCCAATCGCGGGCGCGGTAGGACCACCAGCTATACAGTTGCCCATCGGGAATGTCGGTGCGCGTGACGTCGGACCAGCCGCCCGCCTCCATCGCATTTTCCAGATGCTCGACCTCGATGGGTGTGTGGCTGACCACCTTCAACAGCTGTTTGTGGCTCCAGACGTCATCCTCACGCGGCGCGATGTTCAAATCACCCACGAGAATTGACCGCGTCGGCCGCTCGGACCGGAACCAGTCGCGCATCTCGGTCAGGTAATCCAGCTTCTGCCCGAACTTTTCGTTTACCGCGCGGTCCGGCACGTCACCGCCTGCGGGGACATAGAAATTGTGAATGATCGTCCCGTCCTCCAGCTGCCCGGCAACGTGGCGCGCGTGGCCCAGTGCCGCGAAATCCTGATCGCCCACATCCGTCATCGGCAGCTTGGACAGGATGGCGACGCCGTTGTACCCCTTCTGACCGCGCGCGAGCATGTGGGTATAGCCAAGCGCGGCGAAGTCCGCGGCCGGGATCAGGTCGACCGGGCTTTTGCACTCCTGCAAGCACAGGATGTCGGGCGCCTCCTCTGACAGCAGCTTGCAGACCAGCGGCGCGCGCAGCCGGACCGAATTGATATTCCAAGTTGCGAGAGTGAAGGTCATCAGGGCATCTCCGCGGGTCATGTCAGGGCATCCCGGCGTCTATCACGCAGGCACCCGGCATGCCAGCCAGCGCAAAAAAGACCCCGGCAGATGCCGGGGCCAGTCCAACAGGGAGGTGCATATATAACCGCATATGCGAACGGATGGCATACCGCCGGGCGGTTCCAGATAGGCAACGACAATCGCATGGATAGCGTTCCCCGCAAAAAGTGCTGCGCTATGACAACAACCGATATCCGCCGCTTTCAGTCACCAGCAGCCGGGCATTGGACGGATCCGGCTCGATTTTCTGGCGCAGCCGGTAGATATGCGTCTCCAGCGTGTGGGTGGTCACGCCGGCATTGTACCCCCACACCTCATGCAGCAGCTCCTCGCGAGCCACCACGCCATCGGTCGCGCGGTAAAGGTATTTCAGAATATTCGTTTCCTTTTCCGTCAGACGCACCTTGCGGCCATCCTCGGCAGTCAGAATTTTGAGCGCCGGTTTAAAGCTGTACGGTCCCAACTGAAAAACCGCATCTTCCGACTGCTCGTGCTGACGCAGCTGTGCGCGGATCCGGGCCAGAAGGACGGGAAACTTGAACGGCTTGGTGACGTAGTCATTGGCACCTGCATCCAGGCCCAGAATCGTGTCGGCATCGCCGTCATGACCGGTCAGCATCACAATCGGACTTTTCACCCCTTGCTTGCGCATCAGACGGCACAGCTCGCGCCCGTCGGTATCGGGCAGGCCGACATCAAGGATGATCAGGTCATAATTCGAATCCTTGGCATGCGTCATCGCCTCGGCACCATTGCCGGCCTCGAACACGTCGAAATCCTCGGTCATCACCAGCTGCTCGCCCAGCGCCTCGCGCAGATCCTCATCGTCATCCACCAGCAATATCTTTTTCAGCTGTGCCATGTAGCGTCCTCCGGTTTTCTGCTGATAAAAATGAGCCTGACCTGCCGCAAGGGCAAGGAATGCGACACTGCGATCACGGGCTAGTGTTATCGACGCGGCTTTTGTTTCAATCCTGCACGAAACCGACTAGACCGAAGGCGATCACGGCACCGAACCCATGCAAGCGCGACCGCAGATGAGCCTCAGACCCGACATTACGCATCTTCTGGGCCGCGCACGCGGCGATCTGGCCATGGGTCTGCCCGTCGCTGTATGCAGTGCGGGCAGCGGCGCGTTGGTCGCCGCGGCCGAGACACTGGACGCACCGCGCCTGGCCAGCCTGCGCGCACTGGCTGCCGATACGGGCGCAGAGCTGACACTGGCCGTCACCGCCCGACGGGCCGAAACGCTGAAGGCGCGCGCCTATGACGGCGATCTGGCGCGCATCGTGCTGCCCAAGGACGTGGATCGCGCATGGATCGCGGCGACCGCCAACCCCGAGGATGACCTGAAAAGCCCGATGAAAGGCCCCTTTGCCACCCAGCGTGGCGGCGATGTCGGACTGCACCGGCTTGCCTTGACCCTGGTCAAGGCTGCACGCCTGCTGCCCGCCGCGGTGGTCCTGCCACTGGAGGACGCCGCCCGGCACGCGGGCCAAGTCGGCCTGACGATCCTGCCCGCCGAGGCGGCAGACGCAGCGATGCGGCTGTCCAGCCCGCCGCACCCCGTTGCCTGCGCCCGCGTCCCGCTTGAGGCCAGCCATGCAGGCCGTGTCCACGTCTTTCGCCCCGACGATGGCAGCGAAGAACATTACGCGATCGAAATCGGCAAGCCGGCCCGCGACGCGCCGGTGCTGACGCGGCTCCATTCTGCCTGCTTTACCGGCGACGTGCTGGGCAGCCTCAAATGCGATTGCGGCCCCCAACTGCGCGCCGCGCTGACACGAATCGGCACCGAGGGCGCGGGCGTTCTGCTGTACCTCAATCAGGAAGGTCGCGGTATCGGTCTGGCCAACAAGATGCGAGCCTATGCGCTACAGGATCAGGGGTTCGACACAGTCGAGGCAAACCACCGGCTTGGCTTTGAAGATGACGAGCGCGATTTTCGCATCGGCGCTGGTATCCTGTCCCGGATGGGATTTTCGTCGGTGCGCCTGATGACCAACAATCCGGCCAAGATCGACATGATGAAGCGCTGCGGCATCAGCGTGGTCGAACGCGTGCCGTTGATCGTCGGGCAGACTGCGCAGAACGAAGGGTATCTGGCCACCAAGGCGCATAAATCGGGCCATCTGCTGTAATAGCAGCCGGGTCGAGATGGGTATTTAGGCCAAGAAAAAACCATTTTGCATTTTCTTGGTCCAAATACCCAAAAATCCACTCGGGCACCGTGAGCAGACGGATCAGCTATACCGCTGAATGAAATTCCGCAGGATTTGTTCCGGCACGTGCACGTCCGCCGCCCGGCACATAGCGACCAGATCTGCGGCCCTTTCGGGCGGAAAATATCCGTGATGTCTATAAATCCTGATCCGGTCTTCAAAGACACGCGCGTCCGCCTCGGGGTGAAACTGTGTGGCGTAGATATTACTGCGGTAGCGCACCATCTGAAACGGGCAACTGGGCGCCGTTATCAGATGCGCGCAGCCGGTGGGCAGGTCTTCCAGCGCCTCCTTGTGGCCGACGAAAGCATCAAACCGCTGGGGCAAACCAGCCAGCAACGGATCGGTGCGGCCCGCATCGGTGAGGGTGCAGTGGGCGGCGCCGACAGGCTCACCATACTGGCCCTTGCCGACCTCCCCACCCAGATGCTTGCCCAGAATACCAATGCCGTAGCAGCACCCAAGGAACGGGATGTCGCGTTCCGTTATGCGCGGCATCAGGGACATCACTGCCGCCTCAATCCGGGCGTGTTCGCTGCTTTTCTCGTGCGGTGCATCGCTGACGCAGCCGGGACCGCCACCAACGATGACACCCGCATAATCGGCCGGATCCAGCGCGCTGGGCAGCGCCTCGCCCTCCAGCCGGATCCGGTGGGCGCGCGCCCCCTCCAACCCGCCTTTTTCCAGAAACGCCGCATATTCAGCGTCCGAGGCATCAGCCTCGGGCCGGAGTTGCAATATCAGGAACCGCTTCAATGCGCCTGCGCCCAATTGGCACCCTGGCCCGCATCAACCGTCAGCGGCACTGTCAGCTTGACCACCGGCTCCGCCGCGGATTCCATGACGTCACGAGCGGCATTGATGACGGCATCCGCCGCGCCCTCTTCGACTTCGAAGAGCAATTCGTCATGCACTTGCAGCAGCATCTTGCACGGCAGCTCCGCGATCGCACCCGGCATGCGGATCATCGCACGCCGGATCACGTCGGCGGCGGTGCCCTGAATGGGCGCGTTGATCGCCGCCCGCTTGGCAAACCCGGCGCGCGGCCCCTTGGCACCAATTTCCGGCGTATGGATCTTGCGGCCGAAAAGCGTCTGGACATAGCCGTGCTTTTTGCCGAACTCCACCGTGTCGTCCATATAGGCGCGGATGCCGGGGAACCGCTCAAAATAGCGGTCGATGAACCCTTGCGCCTCGCTGCGGGGGATGCGCAGATTGCGCGCAAGGCCAAAGCCGGAAATGCCATAGATCACACCAAAATTGATCGCCTTGGCCTGACGGCGAATCTCGGGCGTCATAGCCTCCATTGTCACGCCGAACATCTCCGACGCGGTCATCGCGTGGATGTCCTGCCCGTCGCGAAACGCCTGTTTCAACGCGTCTATCCCCGCGACGTGTGCCAAGATCCGCAGCTCGATCTGGCTGTAGTCGAGGCTGACCAGAACCTTGCCCTCGGGCGCGACAAACGCCTCGCGGATACGCCGCCCTTCTTCGCTGCGCACCGGGATATTCTGCAGGTTCGGATCGCTTGAAGCCAGCCGCCCCGTATTGGCCCCTGCCTGCATATAGGACGTGTGCACGCGGCCCGTATCGGGATCGATATGGTCCTGAAGCGCATCTGTATAGGTTGATTTCAGCTTGGATATCTGGCGCCAGTCCAACACGCGCGCGGGCAGCGCGTGTTCGGTCGCCAGATCCTCCAGCACGTCGGCGCCGGTGGCGTAGGCGCCGGTCTTGCCGCGCTTGCCGCCGTCGAGGCTCATCTCGTCGAACAGGATCTCGCCCAGTTGCTTGGGCGAGCCGACGTTGAACTTGCGCCCCGCCAGCTGGTGAATCTCCTCCTCCAGCGCGGCCATCTTCTGCGCAAAAGCCCCCGACATGCGGCTGAGCGTGTCACGATCAACCGCGATCCCGTTGCGTTCCATTTGAGCCAAGACCGGGACCAACGGCCGCTCCAGCGTCTCGTAAACGCGCGTTACACGCGCCCGGTGCAACTGCGGTTTCAGCACTGTCCACAATCGCAGGGTAATGTCGGCATCCTCGGCGGCGTATTTCACCGCATCACCGACCGGAACGCGGTCAAAGGTGATAGCGGATTTGCCGCCGCCCAGAAGCGTCTTGATCGGAATCGGCGTGTGGTTCAGATAACGCTCGCTCAGCGCGTCCATTCCGTGGCCATGAAGGCCTGCATGCAGCGCGTAGGAGATCAACATCGTGTCGTCGAACGGGGCGATATCGATGCCGCGCCGGGCCAAAATCTTGGCGTCATACTTCATGTTCTGGCCAATTTTCAGGATACTGGGATCCTCCAAAACCGGCTTGAGCGCATCCAGCACATCCTGAACCGGCATCTGCCCCTCGGCCAGCGCGGCGCTGCCGAACAGATCGCCCTCCCCCTGCCCCTTGTGCGCCAGCGGGAGGTAGCAGGCGTGCCCCGGTTCGACGCAGAGCGATATGCCGACCAGTTCGGCCTGCATTTCGTTCAGCGATGTCGTTTCAGTATCAACCGCGACATAGCCGCGCGCGCGGATGCGATCGATCCAGGCCTGAAGCGCCGCCATGTCCTGCACATGCTCGTACGTCGATGCGTCGATGGGCGGCATCTCGGGCGCGTCCGCATCCGGCAGGTCCTGCGGCGTGTCGTCAATCTCGGGCGCTTCGGCATGCATCGCCTCGGCAATACGCTTGGTCAGGGTGCGAAACTCCATCTCGGCCAGGAAACCCAGCAGCACATCGGGGTCCGGGTCGCGCACCTCCAGATCCTCTAGCCCGAAATCAAGCGGCATGTCGCAATCAAGCTGAACCAACTGACGCGAAAGGCGGATCTGATCCGCATGGTCGATCAGCGTCTGGCGGCGCTTTGGCTGCTTGATCTCACTTGCCCGTGCCAGAAGCGTATCCAGATCGCCAAACTCGTTGATCAGCAGGGCTGCAGTCTTGATCCCGATGCCCGGCGCGCCCGGTATGTTGTCGACTGAATCCCCGGCCAGCGCCTGCACGTCGACGACGCGGTCCGGCCCGACGCCGAACTTCTCCTCGACGCCCTCGACGTCAATGCGGCGGTTCTTCATCGCGTCCAGCATTTCCACGCCGCCGCCGACCAATTGCATCATGTCCTTGTCCGAACTGATGATCGTCACGCGCCCGCCCGCATCGCGGGCCTGCATCGAAAGCGTGGCAATGATATCATCGGCCTCGAACCCCTCGACCTCCTTGCAGGCGATGTTGAACGCCTCGGTCGCGCGCCGCGTCAGCGGGATCTGCGGGCGCAGATCCTCGGGCATCGCCTCGCGGTTGGCCTTGTAGTCGGGGAACAGATCATTGCGGAAGGTGTGGCTTCCCTTGTCAAAGATCACCGCCACATGCGTCGGCGCGTCGGACCCGCTATTGCCGTCAATATACCGCTGCAGCATGTTGCAAAATCCCGATACGGCGCCAATTGGCAAGCCATCGGATTTGCGCGTCAGCGGCGGCAACGCATGATACGCGCGAAAGATAAAGGCAGAGCCGTCGATCAGATGCAGATGGCATCCTTTACCAAATGACATACCAAAGCCTCCTGAACGCCGCTTAGCGCGTTTTCTCGGGTCAAATACCCAAATCCCGAAACCGCCAACAGCGCAGCAGCGCGGGCCTAGACCTTGCCCTCAAAATCGCGATGAATCATCTTGCAATCGCAATAGGGGCACTCGACCCAGCCCCGATCCTGCGGAATCTGAAGCCAGACGCGCGGATGGCCAAGGCCCGGCCCACTGCCGTCGCAGCATACACGGTAGTCGTCCACGATCCGGATTTCGGGCGCTTTGGTCACCATCTGGGCGTTTCCTTTTGCAGGCATCTCGATTACCCCACGGTTATGATGGAATGACAAGGCAGGGGCAAGAGCACCATGGCAGCCAATGCAATCGAGATACGCGGCCTGCGCAAGACCTATGCCAGGGGCCGCGGCGCCCCCGAAAAAGAGGCCCTGAAAGGGATTGATCTGGACATTCCGGCCGGCTCGGTCTTTGGTCTGCTGGGGCCCAATGGTGCGGGCAAATCGACGCTGATCAACATTCTGGCCGGCCTGGTGCTGAAAACCAGCGGCAAGGTCAACATCTGGGGCTTCGATCAGGACGTGAATCCGCGTCAGAGCCGGGCGGCCATCGGGGTCATGCCGCAGGAGCTGAACCTTGATCCGTTCTTCACGCCGCGTGCAGCGCTCGAGGTGCAGGCGGGGCTATACGGCGTGCCGAAATCCCAGCGTCGCAGCGACGATATTCTCCGCCTCGTTGGCCTTGAGGACAAGGCAAGCGCCTATGCGCGCACGCTCTCGGGCGGCATGCGCCGCCGTCTTTTGCTGGCCAAGGCGCTGGTGCATCGCCCTCATATTCTGGTGCTGGACGAGCCGACGGCCGGCGTCGATATCGAATTGCGCCAGATGCTGTGGGAAAACATACGCCAGCTGAATGCCGAAGGCATGACGATCATCCTGACCACGCACTATCTGGAAGAAGCCGAAGAGATGTGCGATCAGATCGCCATCATCAACCAGGGCGAGGTTGTCGCCCGCGACAGCACGTCGAACCTTCTGGCGCGGCTCGACACACGCAGCATGATCATCGTGCCGGAGGGCGATGTCACAGCCCTGCCCACAAGGGCCGGCATTGACGTCACGTGCCGCGAGGGGGGCGTGCTGGCGCTCAGCTATAGCGCCGGGCAGGTCAGCGCCGAAGACGTGCTGTCAGCGCTCCGCGATGCTGGCATCCGTATCCGCGACGTGCGCACCGAACAGGCCGACCTTCAGGACGTGTTCTTGGACTTGACGCGCAGCCGCTAGGCGGCGTCTTCATTTAGGGGATTCCCAAATGCCTTGAGTTCTGATTCATGATCGAAAACGGAGGCGATCTTGAGCAGACGAACACTGACCG
>JBLWYG010000004.1:0-99372 GCA_048267045.1 Roseovarius sp.
CCACTGTTCTTCGTGGTGTCGGCGACGGGCAGGAAAATGACCATCGCGATGATCTGGGTTGCGGCCATCCCCGCCCGCACGGCGCGTATCATGCGCGAGGAAAGCGCCCGGCTGCACGCCGCGATCGAGGGGATCCGCCAAACCTACATGAGCCAGGCAAAGGCTCAAGATCCTCAAGGCAGCTCCGACGTGTCCGTCGCGCGCAAACTTGACGAGATCGCGGCAGCCCAGCGCAAGACGGAAACGGCGCTTGCGACATTTTCATCAACGCGGCCTCTGGCGGTGGCCCGCTCGCCCGCCCGTCCCACGACAGAGCGTCCCGCGGCAGGCGAAGATACCCAGGTGGCGTTGCCGCTCGGCACGCAGGCCGAAGATTTGCAGCCGCCGCTGGAGCGCAGTGATTTCATCCGTGCGCTGAATTTTCCCGAAACGGCCGAGGACAAGGCGGGCTTTGCCTCTCTGCGGCGCGCGCTGAAAGACCGCCCGACGGCGCAGCTTATCCAGGCGGCGCAGGATGTGTTGACGCTGCTGAGCCAGGACGGCATCTATATGGACGATTTGCGCCCGGACATGGCCCGGCCCGAGATCTGGCGCAACTTTGCCGGTGGTGCCCGCGGCCGCGCCATTGCGGCGCTGGGCGGGATCCGCGACCGCTCGTCCCTGGCGCTGGCGGCGGCACGAATGAAGAACGATCCGATCTTTCGCGATGCCGCGCATCATTTCCTGCGGCGGTTCGATCAGATGTTCAGCAGCTTCGCTGAATCGGCCGATGACCACGATATATCGGATTTGTCGAATACCCGAACCGCACGAGCATTCATGCTGCTGGGCAGGGTTGCCGGAACCTTCGACTGAGCGCGACCTGTGGGCCTTGCAGCGACTGCCTACGCGAATCCCAGGTTCGGGACAGCCAGTCAGCCGCTACCTGGGGATTTCGCCGGCCAGGCGTGATGTACGCCGTGTGATGGCGAGGCGCCGGAGAAACGCGAGGATGAAGATCGCCGTCAGGATCAAAACGATTGTCGCGGCGGGCGCCGAGTCGATATAGAAGCTGGCATAGGTGCCCAGCAACATCGAGGCGGCGCAAACCAGAACCGATATCCACAGCATTGCACCGAAACTGCGCACCAGCAGAAACGCAATCGCCCCGGGCGTGACCAGCAGCGCCACGGCGAGGATCAGGCCGACCGAACTGAGCGTGGCGACGATGGTCAGCGACAATGCGGCCAGCAATCCGTAATGCAACAGGCCCGTGCGCAGCCCCGATGCCCGAGCCTGTGCGGGATCGAACGCATGCAGTAGCAGATCCTTCCATTTCAGCGCCAAGAGGCCGGACACCGCGAGCGCGATCAGTCCCGACGCCCACAGATCGCGCGCGCCGACGCCCAGCATGTTGCCGAACAGAATGTGATCGAGATGCTCGTTGGTTTCGATCGACGTGTACATGATAATGCCCACCCCGAACATGCCGGAAAAGACGACGCCCATCACCGTGTCCTGCTTGATCCGGCTGTTATGAGACAGATAGCCGGTCAGCAGCGCGCAGCTCATGCCCGCGGCAAAGGCGCCGACGATCAGCGGCAGGCCCAGGATCCATGCCAGCACGATGCCCGGCAGGGTGGCGTGGCTGACAGCATCGCCCATCAGCGCCCAGCCCTTGAGCACCAGAAAACACGACAGCAGCGCTGTCGGGGGAGCCACCAGAAGCGCAATCCAGAAGGCGTTTTGCATGAACGGGAACTGGAAGGGCAGCAGCAATGTATCCATCATGGTTGGATCTCTTTGCGGATCGTCGCAGGTGCCGCCTTGGCTGAGGGGCCGCGCGCCAGCGCCAGCCTTGCTTTGCGACGTGCGGCTACCATCCCGTGTTTGGGCGCAAAGAAGAACGCGGCAAGGAAGACCAGCGTCTGCAATGACACGATGATGCCCCCGGTCGCCCCGTCCAGAAAGTAGCTGACATAGGCACCGACAAAGCTGGTGATCGTGCCGATCAGCACCGATACCACGATCAGCCGTGGGAAGCGGTCGCACAGCAGGTAGGCCGTGGCGCCCGGCGTGACGACCAGCGCGATCACGAGGAACGCGCCGACCGTCATCATCGCCGCGACGATGGCGGCTGACAGCAGCGCAAAGAAGACAACCTTCAGCAATTCAGGTCGCAGACCGATGCTGCGCGCGTGGTTTTCGTCAAAGAAGACGACCATCAGATCCTTCCACTTGGCCAGCAGGACAGCCAGCGATACGAACCCGATGATTGCCAGCTGGAGCGTGTCCTCGGGCGTGATGGCCAGAATGTTTCCCATGATGATGGTCTGGATGCTGACCGACATCGGCGACAGCGACACCATGAAGAGGCCAAGGCCAAAGAACGAGGTGAAAATGATACCGATGATCACGTCGATCTTCAGCCCCGAGCGCCCTGACAGGAACAGCATGGCGCCGGCGGCCAGCCCGCCCGCGATGAAGGCTCCTAGCGCGAAGGGCAGGCCCAGCATATAGGCGCCGGCCACGCCCGGCACGACCGAGTGCGACAGCGCATCGCCGATCAGCGACCAGCCTTTCAGCATCAGATAGCATGACAGGAATGCGCAGACGCCGCCCGTCAGGGCCGACACCCACATCGCGTTAAACATGTAATTGTAGGAAAATGGCTCGAGCAGAAGATCGATCATTTGCCGTCGTCCGCCTTTGGCTTGGCGTCCTTCTTTTTCTTGACGCCGTAGTGAACGAATGGCCGTTCGTCATCGGTGATGATGCGCAGGACCCGCGGATCGTCATCATCATGCAATTCGTCCCCGCCAAGGGTGAAGTGGCGCAGCACGCCGCCAAAAGCGCTCTCGAGGTTTTCGCGGACGAATACCGCCTCGGTCGGCCCGTAGGCCAGCACGGTGCCCTTGACCAGCACGGTCCGGTCGCAAAATTCGGGAACGGAACCGAGGTTGTGGGTAGAGACCAGCATCACGCGGCCCTCATCACGGAGTTCGCGCAGAAGGGTGATGATCTGCTCTTCGGTCTTGACGTCGACGCCGGTAAACGGCTCGTCCAGCAAGATGACCTGACCGTCCTGCGCGAGGCTGCGGGCGAGGAACACGCGCTTGCGCTGGCCGCCGGACAACTCGCCGATCTGGCGCTTGCGGAAATCGCTCATCCCGACACGGGCGAGGGCCTGCGCAACCGCCGCGTGATCGGCGCCGCGGGCGCGGCGCAGAAAGCCCATATGACCGTAGCGGCCCATCATCACGACGTCTTCGACCAATACCGGAAATGCCCAGTCGACCTCTTCGGATTGGGGCACATAGGCGACGAGGTTTTCGCGCAACGCATCCTTTACCGATTTGCCCAGCAGGCGGATTTCGCCGCGCGCGACGGGCACAAACCCCATGATTGCCTTGAAAAGGGTGGATTTTCCGGCACCATTGACGCCGACCAGCGCCGTGATGGTGCCGCGCGGGATCTCGAACGAAGCATCAAAGAGCGCAGTGTGGCCGTTGCGATACGTGACGGTCACATCGCGCGCCATAATGCCGCCTGCCGGATCGGCAGGGGTGTCGGCATCGGTCGATATCTGGTCGCGCATGTGGATGTCCTTGTTACCGGAAACGTGGCGCTGAGGCGCAGCGCCACGCTGAAATGTGGTTCAGTTCGACTGCGGCGCCAGCGCGTCCGCGATGGTTTCTGCATCGACGCGCAGAAGGTCGAGATAGGTTGGCACAGGGCCGCCCGGCTCGCTCAGGCTGTCGACATAAAGGACACCAGCGTATCTTGCGCCGGTTTCGCGCGCGACCTGCTTGGCCGGGTCGGTGTTGACAGTACTTTCGCAGAACACGACGGGGATATCATGTTCCCGCACGCCGTCGATGACACCGCGCACCTGCTGCGGCGTGCCGATCTGATCGGCATTGATCGGCCACAGATAGAGCTGCTTCAGGCCGAAATCGCGGGCGAGGTAGCTGAACGCGCCTTCGCAGGTCACCAGCCAGCGGTCGTTCTCGGGGATGCTGGAGATGCGGTCCCGCAGAGGCTGGACCGATTCAGTGATCTGCTGTTTGTAGGCGGCTGCATTGGTCTGATAATGTTCGGTATTATCGGGGTCATGCTGCGACAAGGTATTTGCGATATTGTCTATATAGACCATCGCATTATCCAGCCCCATCCAGGCATGAGGGTTCGCCTTGCCTTCATAGGACCCGGACGAGATCGAAATAGGGTCGATGCCGTCTGTCAGCGTGGCCGAGGGGATATCGCCCAGATTGTTCAGGAATTGCTCGAACCACAATTCCAGATTGAGGCCGTTGTAGAGGATCAGATCGGCGTCCGAGGCGCGCACGATGTCCTGAGGCGTCGGATTATAGCCGTGAATTTCGGCGCCCGGCTTGGTGATCGAGACGACTTCGGCGTAATCGCCCGCAACGTTCTGCGCCATGTCCTGCAGGATGGTGAAGGTCGTGACGACTTTCATTCGGTCCCCATCCTTGGCCATGGCGCCGGTTGCGACCAACGCGGCGGCAATGGTGGTAGCCATGGCGTATTTCATCGGCGTCTTCATTTGAAGGCTCCTGCTTCTGGTTGCGACAGACATAGTGAAATTGCGAAGCATTCGCAATAGAGAAGCTGGGTGGAAGGGCTAGCAGCGGATTTCAGTGTTTGAACGTGGTTTTGTGGCTGGGAAGGTGGGGCGTCTGGCGCGTCTACATCCTTGGCCCGCGCCGCTCGATCCAGCGGAAGCCCAGCGTGATCAGACCCGCAATCAACAGGTAGCCGACCGCCAGTAATAATAGTGGTTCGTAGATGATGAACGTGTCCTGTCGCACGCGGGCGGCGACGGCGTAAAGCTCGACGATGGTGATGGTCGCGACCAGCGGCGTCGCCTTCAGTTGCAGGATCGTCTCGCCGCCCAGCGTGGGCAGGGCCTGGCGGATCGCCTGCGGCAGCCAGATGCGGCGGAACATGGTGAACCGGGGCATGCCGAAGGCGCGCGCGGCCTCGATCTGGCCCTTCTGGACGGAGGCAAACGCGCCGCGCATCACCTCGCCCTCATACCCGGCGTAGCTGAGGGTAAGGGACAGGATCGCATAGGGCCATGCTTGACGCAGGTAGGGCCATAACTCAGATTCGCGGATCCACGGAAATTGTGGAAAAAGTGAACCGAGGCCGAAATAGAGCAGCCAGATCTGCAGCAGGAGTGGGGTGCCTCTGATTACCGTGCAGAAGGCCCGCGCGGGCGCGGCCAGATACCATGGCCCGATCGCTTGAGCGAGGCCCAAGGGCACGGCGAGGGCAAAACCCAGCACCAGTGACACCACCAGCAGCCATATCGTGACCCACAGCCCGCTGAGGGCAAGGGGGGCGTAAGTCGGGATCCAGGTCCAGTCGAGGGCGACGGCGCACCACACGACGAAGGCCGCAAAGAGGCCAAGCATGATCAGGCGGCGGGGGATCAGCATCGCGCGGATCATGATGTGCCCCTGTGCGAGGGCTGGCCGCGCCGCGCCCATTTCTCGATCCGCGCGAACACGACGCCCGACAGGAGCGTGACCATCAGGTAGAGAAATCCGGCGGCGAGGAAAAAGGTGAAATAGGCCCGCGTCGTCTGGGCCGCCTGCCGGGTTTCCAGAGTCAACTCGGAGAATCCGACAACGGCCAGCAGGGCGGTGTCCTTGGTCGCGATCAGCCACAGGTTGGCAAGGCCGGGAATGGCAAAGGCGGTCATCGCCGGGATCGTCACGCGCCGGGCCAGAAGGCCGCGCGGCATGCCAAAGGCGCGCGCCGCCTCGATCTGGCCGGGGGGAACCGCCTGGATCGCGCCGCGCAGGATTTCGGTGGAATAGGCGCCCTGCACCACACCCAGGACCCAGATTCCCGCCGCAATCCCGCTTATTTCAACGGGGCCGCGCCCCATGGCGGCGGCGATATTGTTGATGATGTCGGTGCCGACGTAATAGAGGATCAGGATCAGCACCAGTTCGGGCACGGCGCGCACGACGGTCGTGTAGACCTCCAGCAGGTCGCGCACCCACGGGCTGCCGTAGAGTTTGCCCATCGCGCCGAAGAACCCGATGATCAGGCCAAAGCCGAAGGCACCCAGTGCGATCTGGATGGACGCGGCCAGACCGCGCAGCAGATTCGCCCCCCAGCCGGGGGGCGAAAGTGACAAAAGTTCAAGCGTCTGCTCCAAAGCGCGCGCTTACTTGCTGTAGATCGTGGTGGTGAAATACTTGCCCGTGATCTCGTCATAGGTGCCGTCTTCTAGAATCGCGGCGATGCCGGCGTTCAGTTTCTCGCGCAGCTCGTCGTCACCCTTGCGCACGCCCGCGCCCACGCCCTTGCCCAGAATAGCCTCGTCATCCGCGACGGCGCCGACGATCTCGCAGCAGGCGCCAATGTCGCTGTTCACGAAATCTGCCATGGCGATGCTGTCGGCCTGAATCGCATCGACGCGGCCGGAATAGAGATCCTGATTGGCCTCGTCCTGTGTCTGGTAGACGCGGATTTCAGCGGCGCTGTCCTCGAAATGCTTCTGCGCGTAGGTCTGGTGTGTGGTCGACGCCTGAACGCCCAGGATCTTGCCCGAAAGCCCGGCATCGTCCGGGGTGATCCCCGATCCTTTGGCGGTCACGACGACGGCCGGCGTCTTGTAGTAGTGATCGGTGAAGTCGATTTTCTTGGCGCGTTCCTCGGTGATCGACATGGAGGCCATGATGACGTCGATCTGCTCGCCCAGAAGCGAGGGGATGATGCCGTCCCAGCCGGTCGGCGTGATCTCGCAGGTCATCTCCTGCGCGGCGCAGATCGCCTTGGCGATCTCGACCTCCCAGCCGGACCAGTTGCCGGCGCTGTCGGGGGCGGCGAAGGGCGGGTAGGGTTCGGACGCGATGCCGATCTTGACGGTTTCGGCGGCCGCGGCGCCTGCGGTCAGCAGTGCGGCAGCGGTGGCTGTTGCCAGCATGGTCCTGAGTTTCATTTGTAAATCTCCCTGTTTGGTTTTTTGCTTTTCGGTTTTTCCGCCAGGGCCGCCGTGGTCAAGCGACGGTCCTGAGAAACTGTTGCAGGCGCTCGGATTTCGGATTGCCGAACACCTCGTCGGGCGGACCTTCCTCTTCGATGCGGCCCTCGGACAGGTAAATGACGTGGGTGGCCACTTCGCGCGCGAATTTCATCTCATGCGTGACGAGAATCATGGTGCGCCCTTCGGCGGCCAGATCGCTGATGACGGTCAGCACCTCGCCCACCAGTTCGGGGTCCAACGCGCTGGTCGGCTCGTCAAACAGCATCACGGCGGGGTCCACCGCCAATGCGCGGGCAATCGCGGCGCGCTGCTGCTGGCCACCGGACAGGAATGCGGGATAGCTATCGGCCTTTTCTGCGAGGCCGACACGCTCCAGCAGTTCCATCGCGCGGGCGGTTGCCTCGCGTCTGGGGATGCCCAGTACATGCATGGGTACTTCGATGACGTTTTCCAGCAGGGTGCGGTGGGTCCACAGGTTGAACGCCTGAAATACCATGCCCAGCTTGGTGCGGATCCGCTCGATCTGTTTGGATTTGGCAGGAGTGCCGTCCGGCTTCATGGCGATTTCTTCGCCGCCGACGATGATTCGGCCGGAACTGGGCGTCTCAAGGAAGTTGATGCAGCGCAGCATCGTGGATTTGCCCGAGCCCGAGCCGCCGATGATTGCCACCACGTCTCCGCGCGCGGCGGTTAGGGACACGCCCTTGAGAACCTCCAGATCGCCAAAGGATTTGTGGAGATCCTCGACCCTGATTGCTTCTTCCGATACGGTGGCGGTGGCGTCCGCTTGTGCTGCGGTTTGTGCCGAACTCATGTAACGCTCCCCATTCTTGGCTTGTAGTAATTCCGATTTTCGCTAATTGTGCAACTGTATAATAACGGCGCGACGAAACATGTGCCGCAAACCGCAGCCCCGCAGGACCCGCATGACGCCCGAACGCAAGACATTTCGACGGATTGGCCCTGATCTGCGCCGCGAGGCGATGATCACGGCGATGCTGGCCGTGATCGCCGAAGAGGGAATCACCGCCGCCACGACGCGCGCCGTTGCTGCGAGGGCGGGGGTGACGCCGGGGCTGATCGGGCACTATTTCGACAGCAAGGACGCGCTGCTGAGCGCAGCCTACGCGCAGCATATGACCGAGCTGACCCGCGCGACCTGCGGGCAGGATGCGGAGGCGCAGGGCGATAGCGCGGCGGCGCGACTGGCCGGGTTCATCGCCGCCGGCCTGCGCCCGCCAGTGGCCAGCGCGCAGGCAGTGACGCTGTGGGCGGGGTTCCTGACGCATGTGCAGCAGGGCGGGCGCATGCGGGACACGCACGCGGCGACGTATGCCGAGTTCCGCGATCATTTGCAGGGGTTGATTGCAGATGCGCTGGGCGAGGCAGGGCGCAAGGTGGCACCCGGCATGCTGCGCCGCCACGCCATCGCCTGCAACGCGGTGATAGACGGTCTGTGGCTTGAGGGCGGGCTGCTGCCCGAAGCGTTCGGCACGGACGAACTGGCACAGATCGGGCTGGCGTCCATCGGCGCGATGCTCGGGCTGGACCTGAACGACGCTCAAGAAGACTGAGAAGGGAGATTTGCCATGAAATTTGCAAGCATAACCCAGCGGCTTTCGGGGCTTGGTGGCGCGAAATGGGCGGTTCACATTCGCGCTCGCGCGCTGAAGGCGGCGGGAAATGACATCATCGAGTTGACGATTGGCGAACCTGACGTGCCGCCGCGCCCCGAACTGCTGGACAATGCGACCGCCGCAATGCGCGCCGGGCGCATGGGCTATTCCAATGGCATGGGCGAGCCCGGCCTGCGCGCGGCGCTGGCACAGCGCTATACCGAATCGACCGGGCGCACGATCACGCCCGATCAGGTGATGTGCCTGCCCGGCACACAGACGTCTTTGTTCACCACGCTGATGGGCCTGGTCGAACAGGGCGACGAAGTCCTGGTCGGCGATCCGATGTATGCAACCTACGAAGGCTGCATCCGGGCCAGCGGCGCCGCGATGGTGCCGGTGCCACTGGATCCCGAGAACGGATTTCGCATTCGCGCGGCAGATATCGCGGCGCGCATCACTCCGCGCAGCCGGGCGATTCTGCTGAACACGCCGCACAACCCCACGGGCGCGGTGCTGACGCAAAGCGATATCCGCGAAATTGGGGCATTGGCGCGCGAACATGACCTCTGGATCATATCGGACGAGGTCTATGAGGAATTGATCTTCGACGGCGTGCCCTTCGCTTCGCCGTTGGCCGAGCCGGAGCTGGCGGACCGCACCGTGGTGGTCTCGTCGATCTCCAAAAGCCACGCGGCGCCGGGGTTTCGCAGCGGCTGGGCCATCGGCAGTACGGAATTCACCGCGAACCTGCTGTCGCTGTCCGAAACCATGCTGTTCGGCAGCCAGCCCTTTCTGGCAGACGCGACCGCCGCCGCGGTATCGGCGCCATCGCCGGTGGCGCCGGGGATGCGCGGACGCTTTGCCGCGCGGGCTGCCTATCTGGCGCAGCGGCTGGAGGCGGAAAGCGCGCTGACCGTCAGCCGCCCTCAGGCGGGGATGTTCGCGCTGATCGACATTTCGTCCACCGGGATGGACGCCGAAAGCTATGCGTTTGATTTGCTGGAACATGGGGGCGTCGCCGTCATGCCCGGCACTTCCTTTGGCAGTACGCTGAACACATGGGTGCGCGTTGCGCTGACTGCGTCTGATGCGGCACTCGAATCGGCCTGCGGGCGTATCATCGCCCATGCCTCTGCGCGGGAGGGCGCCGCGCCCGAAGGTAAACCATTGGGAGTATTCACGTGACTAACCCCGCCATCCATTTCACCCACGCCATCAGCCGCCGCCCCGCCGCCAGCGTCACGGGCGGCCTGCGCGCCGAGGATCGCGGCGCGCCCGATCTGACGCGCATGCAAGCCGCCCACGACGCCTATGTTGCCACCTTGCGCAGCACGGGCGCCGAGGTGATCGTGCTGGACGCGCTGGAGGAGTATCCCGACGCGCTGTTCGTCGAGGATACTGCGCTGTGCCTGCCGCAGGGGGTCGTGATGATGCGTCCCGGCGCTGCGAGCCGCATGGGCGAGGTTGCGCAGATGCGCCCCACCTTGGCCGGGCTTTTCGACGATCTGCGCGATATTCAAGGGCCCGGGCACATCGAAGGCGGCGACATCATGTTCACCGGGCGCGAAGTGCTGGTCGGACGCTCGGCCCGGACGGATACCGAAGGTGTGGCCGAACTGCGCGCAATTCTGGACGATTGGGGGCACTCCCTGCGCGAAGTGCAGACACCCGAGGGCGTTCTTCATTTCAAGACCGACTGTTCGCTGCTCGACCCTGATACGATCCTGTCCACAAAACTCCTGGACGCCAGCGGCTGCTTTGACGGCTACCGCGTGCTGCATCTGCCGGACGGCGAGGAGGCGGCAGCCAATGCCATCCGCTTCAACGAGGTCGTGCTGCTGCCGGACGGATTTCCGAAAACGGCCGAGATGCTGACGCGCGAGGGGTATGACCTTCGGCCCATCGACAACACCGATTGCGCGCTGCTGGATGGCGGCATGTCCTGCCTGTCGCTGCGGTTCAACGTCTGATGGGGGCGGGCCGGGCAATATGCCCGGCCTTATCCTGTTGTGCGTGCAATATTACTTCAGTTCCACCTCGATGAACGACATCGGCGCATCGCCCTCGTTGATCACGTTATGCTCGGTCCCTTCGACGCGCTTGTAGACACTTCCGGCCGGCACATGGTTTTCCTTGATCTCGCCGCCCGGAAGTTCCAGCCGCATCTTGCACTCTGTTAGCGTCGTGATGACGTAATCCATTGCGTGCGTATGCCAGCCCGTCTGCTGACCCGGCTCGAAATCAAAGCGGGTCACGCGCGTGCGGTCGTCGTCGATAAGCTGCGTGGCGGTGCATGTCATTGTCATTGTAGAAGCCTCCGACCGAAGTAATTGGGTAATGGTGAAAGCCTACCTCGCCACAACTTGGCCGGAGTGTCCAGATGATGCTCGCAAGCTCGTCCCGAGCACCAAGTCCGGCTTTTTCTTGGCTGAAATACCCATGTCGCACCGCCTGCAGCCGTCGCAACGTCAGCGGCGGCGCGACAACCACTCAGGTCGCGTAATTCGATCCCTCGTCATCCAGTATCGCAATCAGCTCGGACAGGTGACGCTCGCTCTGGCCGGGGTAGCCGTCCAGTTCCGCGGCCGTCTTTTCAGCGATCTCGTCTGACAGAACCCGCAGCGGTTGGCCGGTTTGCAGCGCGCGGATGTAGGTCTCGGCGGCGCGCTCAAAGTAATACATCCGGTTAAAGGCGTCGGCGACACTGTCGCCCAGCACCAGCACGCCGTGGTTGCCCATGATCATCACCTTCTTGCGCGGATCGCTCAGTTGCGCGGCAAAGCGTTCGCCTTCACCCTCGAGGGCCAGCCCGCCATACCCGTCGTCGATGACGTAGCGGTTGAAAAAAGTGGCGCAGTTCTGGTCGATCGGGGGCAGGCGGCTGTCGGCCAGACTGGCCAGAACGGTGGCGTGGATCGAATGCACATGCATGACGCAGCGCGCGTGCGGGCAATGGCGATGCACGGCGCCATGCAGGCCCCAGGCGGTAAGGTCGGGCGCGCCCGGACGGCTGAGCGTGTCGGGATCGCCCGCATCCAGCAACAGCAGGTCCGATGCGCGGATGCGGCTGAAATGGGCTTGATCCGGGTTCATCAGAAATTGCGTGCCGTCCTCGTTCACGGCCAGACTGAAATGGTTGGCCACCGCTTCGTGCAGGTTCAGCCGCGCGGTCCAGCGGAACGCGGCGGCAAGCTGAGTGCGCTGGGTCCAGTGATCCATGTTGGTGGCCGGTGCAGCGGGCTGGCGTTCGGATGTTGGCATGATGCGCTCCTTGGGGTGGCGAAGGGATGACGTCGACGCCGGGCCGGAATTGCGGGCACGGGCAGCCGTTCTGACCTGAGGGCGGACACTCCGCCGCTGCTCGGTCTTGCTAAAGCGTTTCGCGAAAAACCTGAATCACAGCTTTTCGCGGAACGCGCGCGCCATACCAGCGCTGCGCGCGTTTCGCCTTTGTCTGATGTCTCAGGTTAAAGGCGAAACGCTTTTGATCAACAGACTGCGCGATTCGTCAGGGGAATCCAAACCAGCGGCGCGCGCAAACACGGGATCGGCCCGGGCTTTTACCAGCGCCCTTTCACATTTTGACCAGCCGCGCGGGAAAATTGGCGGATGGCGGGGCCAACCTTTGGCCGCGACTGCAAGGGCACCGATCCCAGCCGTCGCAATCAGGCCACAGGTTGTAAGGCCCAATGAAACAAGGGGAAATATCCGATTCTCGACCTGCTTTCAGAGAAATGTGTGTGCCTAAAACGTCACATTGCAGGCAACAACGTCCGGTGCAGGGCGGGGTTCGTTGACCGAACGGGCAAAAAGCAGCAATAGATGCTTCAAGTCGCGTCCATCGTGGGAGGCGGCGGATCATGACATAAATCATACCTGCTACTCTGAGGAGGGACACACCTTGAAAAAGCATCTGCTTAGCACCAGCGCAATCGCCCTGGGCGTTGCCATGGCAGCACCCGCTGCGGCCCAGGAATGGGACGTATCGTTCGGCGGCTTCATGAGCCAGCACGTCGCCTATGCCGACATCGGCGGTTCCGCCGTTGCCGGTCAGGATCTTGACGGCGTCGATATCCACTCGAACACCGAGATCATCTTCACCCCCTCGATCACGCTGGACAACGGCCTGACCTTCGGTGTGAACGTGCAGCTCGAAGGCGAGAATGGCGGCAACTACATCGACGAATCGTACATGACGATCAGCTCGGACACTCTGGGTCAGATCATCGTTGGTTCCGAGAACTCGGCTGGTTACAAATCGATGGTTGGCGCCCCCGGCGTGACGTCGATGTACATCAACTCGCCCTCGATCTCGTCGTTCATCCCCTTCTCGGCAGCCTTCCCCGGTGGTTTCCGTCAGGCCGGTCTGTCGTCCTTCACCGAAGTCGGTGGTAACAACGACGTTCAGCGTCTGACCTACTTCACACCGTCGTTCAACGGTCTGACCCTTGGCGTTTCCTATGCGCCCACCGGTGCAATCAACGTCGCCAACAGCTTCGGCGTCGACAAGAACACCGTTCTGTCGGACATCTTCGACATCGGTGTGAACTACAGCCAGACGTTCGGCACAACCAGCGTTACACTGTCGGCACGTTATGGCGTGGGCAATGCGGCGAACATCAATCCGGCCGTTCCTGGCAACAATGGTCCCGACGGTGTCGCCGGCACGGCTGATGACGTTGCGTTCACTCCGGCGTCGTTGAACACGGCAAGCGATCCCGAGACATGGGGCATCGGCGCACAGATCGGCTTTGGTGCCTTCACTGTCGGCGGTAGCTATGCCGAGAACGACAACGGTGCAGTTGGCGGCGTAGGCGACAACGAAGGTTGGAGTCTCGGCGTGACCTACGACATCGCAGGTCCGTGGGCCATCGAAGCTCTGACATACCAGGGCGAGCAGACAGTCGCCGGTGGTGGCAGTGCTGACTACGAAGCCTATCGCATCGGCGCAAGCCGCGATCTGGGCCCGGGCGTCGACTGGGACATCTATGTCGTCCAGGTGGATGCAGACAACGGTCTGGCTGGCGCAGCCTACCGCGATCTCAACGGTACCGTTATCGGCACCGGCATCAACCTGTCCTTCTAAGACCGGTTAGAGACGCGAATTATGCGGGAGGGGTGGCAACGCCCCTCCCGTTCGTTTATCCGGAGGTCTGACACGCAACCTGCATCCGGGCGGGACCGATGACCAAACGCCAGAATTTATCCAAAAAGTCTGCCAAGACGGCTGGTGCCACTGCCGCCAAGCCCAAGGCCAGCATCGTCTGGCTTGCGTCCTACCCGAAATCGGGCAACACGTGGACGCGCATATTCCTCGCAAACTATTTGATGAACCCTGATCAGCCGGTGTCGATCAATCAGGTCCACCGCTTCGGCATGGGCGATTCCATCGCCAAGACCTATAACATGGTCGCTGCGCCCCACACGCCCGACCTGAACGATGTCGAAACCACCCTGCGCCTGCGCGACAAGGTGCTGCGCGGAATTATCGGCAACAAAGCCGACGTCAATCTGGTGAAGACGCACAACATCCGTAGCGCTGCTTACGGCACGCAATTGATTCCGCCGCAATATACCCGCTCGGCCGTCTATATCGTGCGCAATCCGATGGACATGGTCCTGTCCTACGCACGCCATTACGGGATCGATCCTGCCGCCGCCGTCGAGGCGATCGGACGCAGCGACAACGCCAACGCCACGGACGGGGCCGCCGTCTGGCAATTCCTGGGGTCGTGGTCCGAGCACGTCAACAGCTGGACCAGCAAATCACCCTATCCGACCCTGGTGCTGCGGTACGAGGACATGCTGGAAAACCCCGAGGAAGCCTTTGGCGCGCTGGTCAGCCATCTGGGGGTTCCGCTGGACAACGAGCGCCTGCAAAAAGCCATCCGCTTTGCCAGTTTCGACGAGGTGTCGAACCAGGAAAAGGCCACCGGGTTCAAGGAAAACCCCGGCAAGAGCAAGACGTTCTTTACCTCCGGCAAGGCTGGCGCCTGGAAAGACGCGCTGACGGAGGAACTGATCGAGAAGATGCAGACCGACCACCGCGCCACCATGAAGCGGTTCGGGTATCTGTGACATGAATAATCTCAAGCGGATCATCTGGATCGCCTCCTATCCCAAATCCGGCAATACGTGGATCCGCAGCCTGCTGGCGCACTACTTCATGCCGGCGGGGCAGGCGCCCGACATCAACAACCTGCGCAATTTCACCACCGCAGATGTGCGGCAGGACTTTTATGATGCCGCAAATGGTGCGCCCTACAGGGGCGCGGATCTGGCGGACTGGATGCGCGTGCGCCCGCGAGCCCTGCGCCTGATCGCGCAGTCGCGACCCAACCATCATTTCGTCAAGACCCATTGCCAGACGATCCGGCTGGAAGGGCAGGATGTGATCCCGCCCGAAGTGACATCAGGCGGGATCTATCTGATCCGCAATCCCTTCGATCTAGCCCCCAGCTTTGCGCGCCATCAGTCAACCGATATCGACACTGCCATCGACCGGATGCTGAACCCTGATACGGTGATGGGTACGCCGACCGGTATTTTCGACATTCTGGGCCGCTGGGATGATCACATCTGGTCGTGGACACATGCGCCCGGCCTGAAGCGGCGCGTCATCCGGTATGAGGACATGCTGACCAAGCCCGCCAAGGAAATGCGCGGCCTGCTGGAGGTGTTTCTGGGTCAAAAGGTGGACGCGGCCAAACTGGCCAAGGCGGTCAAGGCCACGGCCTTTGCCAATATGCAAAAGCAGGAGCGTGAGCTGGGCTTTACCGAGCGGCCCGAAGGCATGACCAGCTTTTTCGCAAAGGGGCAGGCGGGCGTCTGGAAGGATGATCTGACTCCGGCGCAGGTGGGGCGCCTGCGTGCTGCGTTCCTGCCAACGCTTGAGACGTATTACCCCGAAATGCTGCGCGAAACCGAGGCGTTTGCCAAGGGTTCCTGACGGCGGAAAATTTGCACTCGCGCGCTGCGGTGATATATCTGGTACAACAGAACGCAAGGTGATCCAGATGAAACCCTCCATGCTGATCCTACTCGCGGCGCTTGGCGTGACCGGGCTGGCCGCTTGTTCGCCGAACATGCCCGCAGGCAGCGCGACACTTGGCCCCGATCCTGCGCTGGGGGGCGGTACATTCACCTCGCCGGGCGGAATCACGGTGGCGGTAGATGCGCGCAACATCGGCGGGCGCACGGGCATTTGCGGCGTCTGGGCCGAAAGCGTCAACCAGTCGGTGATGACCCGCAATTCCGGGCCGAAGATTTTGGACAGCGGCGGCGTCACCCTGGGCGGCGAGGGTGTCGCGCAGGGCCTTGGTTTCCTGCGAAAGGTAGAGTCGGCGACATCCTATGCGGGGCTTGAGGCCAATTGCATCACGACAGACCGGGCATGGCGCCCCGGCGATGACGCCCGCGCCCTGAAGATACATCTGCCGCGCCAGATCGTCAGGAATGAACTGGACGGTGATCTTGATGGGGGCGGCATCCTGATCTGGTTTCGGCCGGGTGGCCCCAGTGCGCACCCGTCTGACAGGAAACCATGGTATCATCTGAACGGGACCGGCGTGTCTGGTAGTCTGAGTCAGTAGAATAGCCGGGTTCTTCCGCCGCGACTGGACGCGTCTGCGCGGCAGGCTACCATGAAACAGGTGTCAGGATTTACCGCCGATAATCCCAAGGCCATTGAACAGGCCAACGGCGATTGACCAAAGCCCTTTGGCCAAGCCGACAGAGAAGGATGCAGACATGATCGATATTACAAGTGTAGGCGGCCTGATCGTTCTGATCTGCGATGTTTGGGCGATTGTTTCGATCTTTGGATCGCGGGCATCGGCGGGCAAGAAAGTGCTGTGGATCGTTCTGGTTCTCCTGCTGCCCATCCTGGGATTCATCCTCTGGCTGATTTTTGGGCCTCGCGCGACCGGGGGGCGGCCCTGATGCCGCCAGCCCAGCCGGGCAAAGAGCGCGCCCGTACCCGCATTGGTGTCTGGCCCGCGCTGAAAGGCGTCTGGGTGCTGATTGGCGAGAAAAACCTGAACCTGATCGCATCGGGCATCGGCTTTTACGGCATTCTCGCCACGTTTCCCGCTATTGCCGCGCTGATCGCGCTTTGGGGGTTTGTCGCAGACCCTGGGTTGGTCGCGGGACAGGTGTCGGAATTCACAACATTGCTTCCGGACGAAGTGGCCGATCTGCTGACTGCGCGGGTCGCCGAATTGGTGGCGGCTGATACGATGACATTGGGATGGGCCGGTGTGTTGTCGGTCGCAATCGCGCTTTGGTCGGCGCGTGCGGGAATCGGTGCTTTGATTGTGGGTTTGAACGCGGTGTACGGCGAACGCAACCGCGGTGGATTGCGACATATCCTGCTGGCATTTGGCATGACGGCGGTGATGATCTGCCTTGCGCTGGCCTGTTTTGCGGCGCTGGTCGTCGCGCCGGTGATGCTGAGTTTCGTGCCGCTGGGGTTTCTAGCGACGCTCGTGGCAGAGGCCTTGCGGTGGGCTGTGGCGATCGGCACCGTTTTGCTGGCGCTGGGATTTCTGTATCGGTATGCCCCCAACCGGCGCGGGATCGCGCGCGCCAAGTGGGTCACGCCCGGTGCGATCACCGCCACCATCCTGTGGGCGCTGGCGACGTGGGCGTTCAGCATTTATCTTACGAATTTTGGTAATTACAATCAGGTCTACGGATCGCTTGGCGCCGTGATCGTGCTGCTTTTATGGCTCTACCTCAGCGCCTTTGTATGCCTCTTGGGAGCGGCCTTGAATGCTGAGTTGGAACTGCAACAACGCAAGGATACAACCCGCGGTCCCGCCAGACCGATGGGCCAGCGGGGCGCGTTTGTGGCCGATAACCTGAGCCGGGATGCCGAGCGCGCCGATTGGACGGACGGGGGCTGATCATCTACCTGTCCAATGGCCCGCGACCGCGCGCCGCCAAGGCAGCATTCAGCCCGATGATAAATGCCTCGGCGAGCGGTGGCATCGCGCCGGGCCGGGGTGGGGTGGCCGGATCGCTGAGCGGTGTGCGGGGCGCGGTAGCCGCGTCGCGCCTGGCCGAGGACGAGGCAACCCCCAAGGCAATCAGCCCGATGCCGATGTAAATCCCTGCCAGGATCAGTGCCGCCGCGACGGCGGAATAGACATCCTCCAGCATGATCCACGCGGCTGATGTAAGAAAACCCAGCCCTATGGCGACGAATATGCCACCAACAACGCTGAGCAGCGCGCGCCGGATGGCGCGCGCCGAACGATCCTTGATTGCGGATACAAGGCCCATGCCCAAGGTCAGCGGCGCGACGTGGACAAGATGCCGACGACAAAACCCAGCGCAGCAGCCATGCCCAACGAAAGCGCGGGCTTTTCCTGAACAAAGTCGTGGGCTTGCGCATTCAGCGCATTTGCTTGCGCCTGCGCAGCAGAAACAGCATCGGCGCCGCGCGCGCGCGCCTCGTCAAACCGTTTTTGCGCGGCATCAGTCATGTTGTCGCGTTGTGACTTGGCCATCTGCCCCAGCGTCTCGGTGATCGCACCGATATCCTTGCGCAGCGTGGCGATCTGGTCCTGAAGATCGTCGCTGTCCGGGGTTGTTACCTTGTTCGTTGCCATGTGCTGGACTCCTGAAACCTGAAAGTCTGTCAGCCCACGAAACGCTTCGGATTTCGTTTGGTTCCAAAGTAAATTTGGCAGCGCGCAGGAACTTCGACGATTGGGGCTGCGTTTCGGTATCAACCAAGTGAATTCAAAAGCGACTTTCTTCAAGGAAGGGGATAAAAAATGCTCTACTGGGCCGTTGTTTTTCTAATCGTCGCGCTTGTTGCCGCCGTTTTCGGCTTTGGCGGCATCGCGTCTGCATCCGCAGGTATTGCGCAGGTGCTGTTTTTCATCTTCGTTGTCCTGTTTCTGGTCGCTCTGCTGGCACGCGCGTTTCGCGGACGCTGACTGACTACAGCGCGGCGCGCTGTTTGGATCCAACCTGACACCTGACACCTGACTATCCAGACGTCAAAGCCGCCGACAATTCCTTGTCGGCGGCTCTATCAGTTGCAGGTTCAGCAATTTCGGTCAGGCGGTTTTGAGTGTCTCGGTCGACGAGAAAAACATCGCCTGGCTCACGGCTGATCGGACCTGATCCTCGCTATAGGGCTTGGCGATCACAAAGGCCGGTTCGGGTTTGTCGCCGGTTAGCAGCCGCTCAGGGAATGCAGTGATGAATATGACCGGAATATCGCCGACCTGATCCAGTAGCGCCTTTACCGCGTCGATGCCGCTGGAATTGTCGGCCAGCTGGATATCGGCCAGGATCAAGTCCGGTGTCTTTTTCAATCCCAGTTCGATCGCGGCGTCGCGGGTGCGGCCGATTCCGGTGACGTTGTGACCTATGGATGAAACGATGCTGTGCAGGTCCATGGCGATAATCGCCTCGTCCTCGATGATCAGGACGTCGCCAGCCATGCTGTTTTCGATGTCGTAGCGGGCCACTGAGATCAGCTCTTCCGCGTCGGCTGGACTGATGTCCATGATTTCACCGATCTCCCGAGGCGTGAATTCCTCGATCGAGTTCAGCAGCAGCGCTTGCCGTGTGTCCGGCGTCAACCTGCGCATATGGTCCTGCGCTGCCGTCTCCAGCGTCCGGCCTGACGATGCGCCGTTTTCGGTCATGTCGGGCGCGCCCGCGCTTTGCCACACAAGGCGGAAGGCACGAAACAGCGCGACACGCGGCGACTGGTGGTCGGCGTAGGCGGCCCGATCTTCCAGAATGGCCTCAAGGGTCGCGGTTGCGAATGCGTCGCCGCTCGATTGGCTGCCCGTCAGGGCCCGGGCATATCTACGCAAAAAGGGAAGGTGGTGGGCGATCTGCTCAGAAAAATTAGTTTTTGTCTCAGCAGTACCCGCTGTGTCAGAAGTACCCATTGTTGCTCCGTGTCCGTTCGATATATTTCGGTTTTTATCAGGAACCAACTCGCCGGGTCTGCGTTTGGTTCCGACTGGGGAAAGAAAAAGACGTTCTGAGGGTGATTGGTTTAAGGCTGCAAGTGATGGATTGGCATACGTGATGACGACAGGCAAGAGTGACGGGGCAAGCGGCGCACCAAAAGGTTCGCATGCGCAGCCGAAACGTAACCAGATCGACGAGAGTTTGAAACGCGTCTACGATGACATGCTGGACGATAGTGTACCGGACAGGTTCGAAGATTTGCTGCGCCGACTGCGCGAGCAGGACTCCCAAAAATGATAAAGAAAAAAATTGATGACAACGGTCCGCCGCTTGACCCGCGCGACGAGATTGTGACGCACCTCAAACCGATGCGCGCGTTCGCGCTCTCGCTGACACGCGACATGGCACGTGCGGACGACCTGGTTCAGGATACCGTGGTCAAGGCGTGGACCAACATCGACAAGTTCACCGTCGGCACCAATATGCGCGCTTGGTTGTTCACCATCTTGCGCAATACGTTCTATTCCGAGCGCCGCAAGGCCAAACGTGAGGTCGCCGATGTGGATGGCGCCATGACCGAGCGGATGTCGGAAAAACCGGCCCATGACGGCCACCTTGCCCTGACCGATTTTCGCCGGGCGTTCGAACAGCTTCCGGCAGAGCAGCGCGAGGCACTGATACTGGTGGGTGCGCAAGGCTTTGCCTATGAAGAAGCGGCCAGGATGTGCGATTGCGCCGTCGGTACAGTCAAAAGCCGCGCCAATCGCGGGCGCAAAAAGTTGGCCGAGCTACTGGGGATGCGCGAGGATGAGGCGATGGAGTTGACCGATCAGGCAACAATCGCGGTCATAAGTCGGAACCCGGGCGCGATGTGACTATGGATGTCAAGCGTCCGGAAAAGGCGGTTGTTCCCGAACAGGGCTGGCAGTCCCTGAACAAGAGCGACGCGCTGCTGCCGCGTGTCGCATTGCTGCTGACGCTTGCGCTTTTGCCGCTGGGTATCATTGCGGTGGCCCAGACCCAGCGCGCGGTGGACACTGCGCGCGATACCTACCGCGCCAGTCTGAGCGCCCAGACGACACGTCTTGCGCAGCCCGAGCGTGAGGCCATACAGAGTGCTCAGGGTATCACCCAAGGTTTGGCCGATGCCCTGGTGGTAATGGGACCGACGGATGCGGTTTGCACCGACCTGATGCGCTATTCGAGTTCGCGCAACGACCAGGTTGTTTTTCTGGGCTTCATCGACACCAACTTTCGGTCGCAATGCAATAACTTTGGCGAATCCTACGATTTCAGCGCCGTCGAGACAGTCCAGACGGCGATGCGGCGCGGGTCCTTCATGATAAGCTACAACCCCTCCGGCGGAGCCAGTGGCAAACCTGTCGTGATCGTGCAGCAGCCGGTTTTCAACGAACAGGGCGTCTTCAAGGGCTTTGTCAACCTCTCAGTCCTGACGGCAGATCTGGTGGCGCAGCGGAAAACCGACCGCATGGCGGAGAATGCGGTCCTGGTCACGTTCAACGACGACGGCCAGATCCTGACGTCTGACCGGCCTGCGGATCAAATCGGGGATTTTTTGCCAGCAAACACGCAACTGGTCGATCTGGTAGGCGACGGAAATCAGCTGTTTACCGAAAAGACGCGCAATGGCGATGTTCGCGAGTTTGCCGTGGTGCCCATCGTGGAAGGTCGCGCCTACTCCTTGGGCAGTTGGGATCCCGCACGCCCGCAGACCCGTGACCGGGCCTTTGCCACGCTGACACTACTTTTTCCGCTTCTGATGTGGCTCATCAGCCTCGTGGTTGCGCTGGTGGCGATCCGACTGCAAGTCATCCGTCCGATCCGTATTCTGGGGCGCCAGATGCGCGATTTCGCCGAGGGGCGCCGGGTTTTTCACCATGAAGTCCTGGAGAGCGCCCCCAGCGAGTTGCGCGAGATCGGCGAGACCTTCGCAACCATGGCGCAGAAGGTCATCCGCGATGAGGCGGATCTGGAAAACACCGTTCACGAACGCGACGTGCTGATCAAGGAGGTACATCACCGGGTCAAGAACAACCTGCAACTCATGTCATCCATCCTCAATATGCAGGCCCGCACGGCACCCACGCAGGACACCCGCAGCGCGCTCCGCAAGGTGCAGGACCGTCTGACCAGTCTCGCCGCCGTTCACCGCGGCCTCTACGAGACGCCGATGGTCAGTCAGGTGCGTGCGGACATGTTGCTGGATGATCTGTTTCGGCAACTGACGACGCTGGGAGGCGACAAAGCATCTCCGCTCGATGCCGATTTCGATTTGCGACCCGTTGTTCTGGTCCCTGATCAGGCCGGTCCGCTGGCGATGCTTGCGGCCGAAGGTTTCACGAATGCAATGAAATATGGCCGTGCGGGGCCGGATGGGCGGCGCATCATACGGGTAGGGCTACGCCCGGATCCAGAGGCCCCCGACATGGTCATTTTCGAAATTTCGAACACCGTCAGCCCGAATATGTGCGGAGAGATAGAGCAGGGACTGGGCCTGAAACTGATCCAGGCCTTTTGTGCGCAACTGGATGGGCGCTTGCTCAACAACGAGGAAACGGACGGCTGGTTCGTCATGCGCACCCGCTTCAAGGTGCAGAAGTTCGAGCCGGATCAACACACTCCGCGTGTGTGACGCAGGGTAATCGAGGCTGGAGCGCAGAGACGGGGATGAAGATAACACGCGATCGCGACGGTGCCGTGATCGACGCGGCCGATCTGGGCGCCCTGTTCGATCTGCCGCCCGCCGAGGTGGCCGAGGCGATGCGCGCCGTCGATATCACCAGCCGGTTCGAGACCGGCACCGGCGACGACGCGGTCACATTCCGGATGACATTCTGGCACGGCGACCGGCGCGTGCGCCTGACCTGCGCCGAGGATGGCACCGTCCTGAAAACCCTGCGCAACAGCACGCGGCGCGGTGCGAGCCATGCCGCGAAATCCGGCGGCACGGAGCCGCCCGCGTAAGCTGATCCGTCTGTCAGCACCCCCGCGTCAGGACGCGCGGCTGAACCGGACCCCGTCGGGCATGTGCGCGTCAAGGGCGCTGGCGACAATGCGGGTCAATGCGCGGCCTTCCGGCTTCAATGTCAGCGCCTGCGCGTCCAGCGTCACAAAAGCACCAAACCGCGCGGCAATCTGCGCCAGATCACCGTCCAGACCCGTGACCACACTGCCGTGGCGGGCGCGCAGCGCCTCGCGGTCGATGATAAATTCGCACATCAACATCTCGATCGCGTCGGCGCGCATCAAGTCGTCTGCCGTCATCACATGGCCGCGTGCGCCAGCCAGTTGCCCGGCTTCGATCCGCTGGATATAGGCAGCGGTCGCCGCCGCGTTCTGGACATAGCCCTCTGGCAGCCGCGAAATGGACGAGGCGCCAAGGCCGATCAGTGTCGCGCAACTATCTGCTGTGTAGCCCTGAAAATTGCGCCGCAACCGCCCCTCATCCTTGGCCAGGGCCAGCTCGTCTCCGGGACGGGCGAAATGGTCGATGCCGATCGGCTCGAATCCGGCGGCGCGGAATTGCGCGGCTGCCAGTTCGGACAGGCGGTGGCGGGCCATGTCATCGGGCAGGGCGGCCTCGTCGATCAGCTTTTGCCGCTTGGCCACCCATGGCACATGGGCATAGCCGAACAGTGCGATGCGTTCCGGGCCAAGCGTCAGCACCTTGGCGACGGTGTCGGCAATGCGCGCCTCGCTTTGGTGGGGCAAACCGTAGACCAGATCGCAGTTCAGCGATGTGACGCCGGCGGCGCGCAGATCGTCCACGCAGGCGCGGGTGATGTCATAGGGCTGCTCCCGCCCGATGGCCGCCTGCACTTCGGGGTCGAAATCCTGGATGCCGATACTGGCGCGGTTCATGCCCTCGGCGGCCAGCGCGTCGATCTTGGCGCGGTCCACCATCGTCGGGTCGATCTCGACCGAGAATTCCCAGGTCTCGGCAGGCGGGATCGCCGCTTTGACCGCGCGGGCAAGCCGGTGGATCAGATGCGGCGGCAGGATCGTTGGGGTTCCCCCGCCCCAATGCAGACGGCCCATGCGCAGCCCCGCGGGGATCGTCTTGGCGACCAGTTCCAACTCAGCCTCCAGCGTGCCGATATAGCTCTCGACAGGGCTGAGCGTCCGGGTGCCTTGGGTGCGGCAGGCGCAGAACCAGCAGAGCCGTTCGCAGAAAGGGATATGCAGGTAGACCGACACCGGCTCGGCCGGGTTCAGAGCCGCCAGCGCACCGGCCTGAAAATCACTACCCACAGCCAGTGAAAAGACCGGCGCCGTCGGATAGGAGGTATAGCGGGGCACGCGGGCATCAAACAGGCCCAGTGCGCGGAGTGTATCCAGATGTTCCATGCCAAGGCTGTCGCACACCTGCGCGTTGCAGACCTTGTGCCAGATCAAACTTGGCGCGATATTGCCCGTTGTTGTCAAAGGATATGCCGATGGACCCGATATCGTTGGGTATGCAGGCCGCCCTCTGGGGGTTGGTGGCGGGTGGGGCGCTGTTGCTGGGCGCCTCGGCGGGGTATTTCCTGCGCCTGCCTGGCGTTCTGGCGTCGTCTATCATGGCGTTCGGCATCGGCGTGTTGATCTCGGCGCTGGCGTTCGATCTGATGGATGAGGCGTTCAGCATTGCTGGCACTGGCGCCGCCGTTACCGGTTTCATCGGTGGCGCGGCCCTCTATGCACTGGCGAACGCCATCCTTGCGCGGGCCGGCGCGCGCGAGCGCAAGCGATCGGGCCGCGCGCCAGCGGCCAGCGTCGCCGCATCGCTGGCCATTGCCATCGGATCGCTGCTGGACGGCATTCCCGAAAGCGCGGCCATCGGTATATCCTTGCTGGACGGCGAGGGCGTGGCGCTGGTGACGGTGCTGGCAATCGTGCTGTCGAACATCCCCGAGGGGCTGTCCAGCACCATCGGGATGAAGCGGGCGGGCAAATCGGCTGCCTATATCTTTGGTATCTGGGCCGGGATCACGCTGGCATGCGCCTGCGCGGCATTCATGGGATTCACCGTGATCGGATCGCTGGGCCCATTCTGGATCGCGGCGGCCACGGCCTTTGCGGCGGGGGCGATATTCGTCATGCTGATCGACACGATGATTCCCGAAGCATTCGACGAGATCCATGCGCTGTCGGGACCGATCGCGGCGGTGGGTTTCCTGCTGGCCTTTGCCGCAACGCATCTGCTCTAACGATGGCTTGCGCGGGGCGGCAGAACGCTCACTGGGGTGGGCGAGCGTCTGGCATGCATCGTGATCCTGCGCCGAATTGTCCTTTCGATGTCAGCCAGTCAACAACGGCCTGTGTTGAGGAGTTTCGCCTCGACCCGCGCGCGGCCAACAAGTAAAAATCCTGGTTGCCCAAAAGCGTCTCCGGGGCGATCTGCACCAGATGATGCGCGGCAATGTCCCGCGTCGCGAGAAAGCTGCTGACGAGGGCTGCGCCTTGACCCGAAAGCGCGGCATCCATGGCAAGGGTGGTCTGGCTCAATCGTAGTCCGTGGCCGCCAAGATCTTCTACTTTCAGTTGTTTCAGAAACGCGGGCCAGAGGTCGTGGGAATCGTGCAGCTTGGGCAGGCGTGACAAGGTTTCCGGGGCGAGTGGCAGGCGTTGCCCCGCGACGAGCGAGGGAGCAGCCACGGCAATGATCTCCTGACGGAACAGGCGTATTGCATCCAGTGAGGCGCCGAATGGCGGTTGTCCCTGGCGGATGGCCAGGTCGATCCCGTCGCCGTGAAAGCTGGATATCTTCTCGGTGGCGAGCACCGCGAGGTCGATCTCGGGGTGTTTGGCCGAAAAATCCGGCAGGTTCGGGATCAGCCATTTCGCGGCGAAGGTCGGCGTGACGCTGACCAGAACCTTGCTCGGCTCGGGGCGCAAGGTTTCGGTGGCAGCGTGCAGGTCCCCGAACGCTGTGGCAACACGGGCATGATAGCTGCGCCCTGCAGGCGTGAATGCCAGCCCCTTGGGCAACCTCTCGAACAGGGGAATACCCAGATGCGCTTCGAGCTGTCGCACCTGCTGCGCGACTGCCCCTTGCGTCACGCCCATTTCGTCCGCTGCGGCGCGAAAGGTCAGGTGGCGTCCGGTGACGTCGAAGGCGCGCAAACCGTTGAGGGGCGGAAGCTGGGTCATCTGATAATAGTAATCCTGCTGGCAGATAGCAGTATTTCTGGCGCGCAATTCGCCGTAATTCAAGATATTTTGGGTGAAGCGCAATAAAGGAGCATATCATGTCAGTAGAAAAAGTAGCACTGGTCACCGCAGGCGGCAGCGGCATGGGCGCCGATGCCGCGCGCCGACTGGCGGCGGACGGATTTCGCGTCGGCATCCTGTCATCGTCCGGCAAAGGTGAGGCGCTTGGCAATGAGTTGGGCGGTTTTGGCGTCACCGGGTCGAACCGCAGCGCGGACGACCTTGCCGCGCTGGTGCAGGGCGCGACAGACCGCTGGGGCCGTGTCGATGTGCTGGTCAACTCTGCGGCGCATGGCCCGAAAGGCCCCGTGCTGGACATCACGGATGACGATTGGCACGTGGGCATGGAAATTTATCTGCTGAACGTCATCCGGCCCACACGGCTGGTCACGCCGCTGATGCAGGCGCAAGGTGGCGGCGCGATCATCAACATCTCGACCTTCGCAGCGTTCGAGCCCGATCCGCTCTTTCCGACCTCGGGCGTGTTTCGCGCAGGGCTGGCTGCCTTCACCAAACTCTATGCCGATAAATATGCGTCCGATAACATCCGGATGAACAATGTCCTTCCGGGGTTTATCGACAGCCTGCCCGAAACCGAGGATCGCCGTGCGCGCATCCCGATGGGGCGCTACGGGAGTGCGGACGAGGTGTCGTCGCTCATCGGATGGCTGGCATCCGAAGGAGCCACATACATGACCGGCCAGAACCTGCGGATCGACGGGGGACTGGCCCGTGCCGTCTGAGATCGCAATGGCTGTGCGTGCAACCGGACGCACAGCTTTTGCGGTGAAATGGGCCGCGTCGGTCATCCAGATCATGGGCTACACGGCCACCGCCTTTGGCTGGACGCCCTGGAACCTCTATCTGTTTCTCGTCGGCGTCCTGGGCTGGTTCGCGGTCGGCGCGCTGTGGAACGATCGCGCGCTGATGCTGGTTCACATCGTCGCACTGGGCGCCATGCTCGCCGGGATGAGCAGCAGTTGACAGCGATGGCCTCCGGCTTCCGGTCACCTCGTTTGTAGAGCGGATACATGAAACAGGGGGCAGCCTTTCGGCCGCCCCTTGATACTCGTTACCGAACCGAACTCGAATTATTTCTTGGCCTTGGTGTGATGCGCACCGATGAACCACGCATCCTTGCTGACGCCGCGGCTGACCGCGGTGTAGAGGTCTGCCGTCTCTTCGTCGCCCGCATCGCCGACTTCTTTCATGCCCTCGTGGACCAGTGAAACGAACTGCATCATCCGTTTTTTCAGCTCATCGATGTGGGTGTCCTGATGAACCGCGTCTCGCGGATATCCGTCCAGCTTGCCGTTCTTCTCGACGCCTTCCAGTGTTCCGTCGGCAGTGCCGCCCAGGATGACGATACGCTCGGCGATCACATCGACATGCGCGTCCATATTGGCGCGGACATCGTCCAGAAGCTCGTGAATACCGATAAAGCTGGGGCCCTTGATGTTCCAATGCGCCTGCTTGAGCGCCAGTTGCAACTGGATGCCGGTCGCCAGCGAGGTATTCAGATGGTTGATCGATGCCTCACAGGCGTTGTCGCTCAGGTAATCTGTGAACTTCTCGGTCATGCGGCGTCCTTTCCGTTATGTCGCATCGCGTGCAGGGCCTTGGCCTTGCATGCGGTCTATCCGACTACTACGCAGCAAGGGGCGCCACGGTTCCACGCAGCGCGCCTGATAGAGGAGCTATCAGGAGGGGTGCGACAACGGGTCGCGAAGTGGCGTCAGCGCCCGCTCATGATCATGCGGAACCGCAGTTGATCGAAGATCACGGCCAGGATGAGAAGCGCGCCCAGAAGGACCATCTGCATGTAGGAGCTGACCTGCGCCAGATTCATGCCGTTCTGCACCAGGATGATGAAGAACCCACCCAAGACCACGTTTTCCACCCGGCCCAGCCCGCCGCGCAGGGAGACCCCGGCGATCACGCAGGCGGCGATGGATTCCAGCGCGATGGTGCCGCCCAGATTGGCCTCGCCCGACTCGACGCGCGCGGTCAGCAAGAGGCCGGTCAGCGCGGCGATCAGCGAACACAGGATATAGGCCACCATCAGCGTGCGGCGCGTATTGATCGCCGACAGATGCGCCGCCTTGATATTGCCGCCCACCGCATAGATCTGCGCGCCCAGCCGCGTGCGCGACATGAGAACCCACATCACCGCTATGCAGAGTGCCGCGACGATCACCGGCACCGGGATGCCCCACAGCCTGCCAAAGCCAAAAACGTTGCCGAACGCGTAGGGCAGCCCCGACACCGGGATGCCGCCCGTCAGGAACAGCGCCAGCCCCGCGCCGACCGACGAGACGCCCAGCGTCATGATGAAGGGCGACACTTCGAACACGGCGACGCCAATGCCGTTGATCCCGCCCACGACGATGGCAGCGCCAAACCCCGCCAGCGCGCCGATGGCGATCGCCAGCCAGACCGCGTCGGGGAACATCGGCACCATCGCCACCATCACAGTTGCCGACACCACCGAGCTGAGCGCGATGACTGTACCGACCGACAGATCGAAGCCGCCCGAGATCAGCACCAGCATCTGGCCCAGCGACACAAGGATCAGATAGACTGACTGGCGCCCCACATTGACGAGGTTCTGAACCGTCAGAAACTTGTCCGACAGGATCGTGAATACGATCAGCGCGATTCCGAGGAAGAAGGGCAGCACGCCAACGCGGATGAACACCCGTTTCAGCAGATTGTCCTGCGGCGCATCGTCCGGGGTCATGCGGTCTCTCCTGTTTCGTCAAAGAAATGGCGCAGCACGTTGTCTTCGGTGCGCTGGTCGCCGGTCAACTCGGCGGAGATGCGGCCCTCGGCCATCACCAACACGCGGTGCGCAAGGTTCAGCACTTCGGGCAGGTCGGACGAGATCAAGATCACCGCCTTGCCCGAGGCGGCAATATCGCGGATCAGCCGATAGAGCGCTGCGCGGGTGCCCATGTCGACGCCGACCGTCGGTTCGTCAAAGATATAAAGGTCGGCCTCATGTCCGAAGCTTTTGGCGAAGAGCACCTTTTGCTGGTTTCCCCCCGACAGCTGCGCGACGGGTTTTGGACGGTAACTGTTCTTCAGCTCGACCGTATCGAAAATCCCGGCGGCGGCGCTGCGCAGGGCGCGCGGGCGGATGAATGGCCCGCGCGCCTCGCGACCCATCATCAGGTCGATCCCGAGGTTCTGCCAGCCGCTTTTGGCCAGATCGAGGCCCTCACTTTTGCGGTCCGAGGTCAGGTAATGGATGCCTGCGGCCATGAGATGGCGCGTGGCGGCGCCGGTAATCTCCGCGCCCTTCCAGCGCACGGTGCCGCTGCGGATGGGCTGGATGCCCATGAGCGCGCGAAAGAGGCGCGATTTGCCCGAGCCGACCAGCCCGGCCATGCCCAAAACCTCGCCGCGCCGCGCGGTCAGCGATGCGCCGCGCACGCCCCAGGCGTGCAGGGCATCCACCTCCAGAATGGTATCGCCGGGGGCGTGGGGGATGTCGGGGTAAATATCGCGGATCGCGCGGCCCGCCATCATCTCGACCAGCGTGGCCTCATCGGTATCGGCCATGGCCGTGGTGCCGATATAGGCGCCGTCGCGCAGCACCGTCACGCGGTCTGCAATGCGCTCGAATTCGTGGATGCGGTGCGAGATATAGATGATCGCGACGCCTTGCGCCCGCAGACGCAGGATCGTCCTGAACAATTGGTCAACCTCGCGGTCGGTCAACGATGCGGTCGGCTCGTCCAGGATCAGCACCTTTAGATTGCCGTGAAACGCCTTGGCGATTTCTACCATCTGCTGCTGCGCGCGGCTGAGATGCGCGACCGCCGCGCCCACCCGCACGTCAAAGCCGAGGCTGTCTAGCAGCACCTGCGCGGCATGGCGCATGGATCGGTGATCGGTAAACGGGCCATAGCCCGGCTCGCGGCCCAGAAACATGTTCTGCGCGACACTCATGGTGGGGATCAGTGAGAATTCCTGAAAGACGGTGTAGATGCCAGCCGCCTGCGCATCCGCGACCGAGGCAAAGCGCACGCTGCGCCCCTCGACCAGTATTTCGCCGTCCGAGGGCGTATTGGCACCCGCCAAAAGCGAAATCAGCGTCGACTTGCCAGCGCCGTTTTCGCCGAAAAGCACATGGACCTCGCCGCGCCGCACGTCGAAATCGACGTGGTCCAGCGCGATCACGCCGGGATAGGCGCGGGTCAGGCCCTTGGTCTGGATGACGGGGGTATTGATCATGTGGGGGCGGCCCTTATGGGGTGCGCCGGGCGGTCGTTGCCGCCCGGCTGCCGGGATCACTCGACCGAGAAGACCGGCGAGAAATCTTCGGGCGGCAGCACGGTGCTGCGGTCAGTCTCGGCGATATTGTCCTGATTGATGACAAATATCTTGGGGCCGACATGTTTGATCACGTCCTTGCCCTCAAGGATGCGAACCGCCTGATCGACCGCCATGCGCGCCTGAATCACCATGGAATCCGCGGGCGCGGCGGTGATGAAGCCCCGCTCGATCCCGGTCCAGACGCCGGGCGTCAGGTAGAAGGCCAGAATGCCCGTCTGGTCCGTCAACCCGCGGGAGCGGAGTGCGCCCTGCGCCGCCTCGGCTGTGACGGCGGTGCCTGCGATATAGTCGACCTCGGGGTTGGCCTGCAGCACGTCCTCGACCAGCTTCAGCTGTGCCTCCTTGCCGGTATCGCCATAGCGCGGCTCCAGCACGGTGACGGCCGTCCCCTCGACCGCAGCCATGAAGCCGGTATTCGCAGCCTCGACCCATCCCGCACCGGCCGGGCCGGGGAACCAGCCGACGGTGACCTCGTCACTGCCTGCGGGGTGTTTTTCGGCCAGATAATTGCCGATCTCGCTGCCCATCGTGTTGAACGATACCAGCGCCTTGGCCGCGATGTCCTGCGATGAGACGCCGTTGATCACGTCGATTACCGGAATGCCCTTGCCCGCCACTTCGGCGATGACGGAGTTCAGCCCGTCATAGGAGATCGCCCCGACGATCACCGCATCGGCGCCGCCTGCGACGCAATCTTCGATCTGGCTGATCTGGGTGGCGAGTTCCGTATAACCGCCCGCCTCGGTCACGTTCAGCTTGACGCCAAGGCGGCGGGCCTCTTCGACCAGGCCATAGTCGACGCCCAGCCAGTAAGCGTCTTTCATGTGCGGCAGAGCGGCGCAGATGTTCCACGCCTTTTCGGCCTTGTCCAGCGCCTCGTAGGTGACGGGGCTGCGCGTGCCGGCTGCGGCAAAAGCGGGCGTCGTTTCCTCGGCAGGGTAGGGGAACCATGCGTCCTGCGCCAGCGCGGCGCCGGGAAGCAGAGCGGCGGTGAGGGCGGTGGTCAGCGTCAGTCTGGTCAGCGTGTTGGTCATTTGTCGTTACTCCCTTGGTTTTTGTCGGCGGGCTTTTGTGTCCGCCCTTTTTATTGTGGCGCCGCCCTTAGGCGAGGGCGGCGCGGATATTGTCCAGCCGTGCGCGGCGTTCGTGGCGCGCGTCCAGTGCTGCGGCCATATCCACCTGCCTGAACCGGGTCGGCGTGTTCGGTTGCAATTGCCCGATCAGATCCATGTCGGCGGAAATGATTGCGCCGATGGTGAAATACCCGCCGCCCGATACCGCATCACGATGCAGCACGATGGGCTCTGTCCCGCCCGGGATCTGGATCGAGCCGTAGGAGTAGCACCCGTCGACGATGTTCGACGGGTCCGAGCCTGCGCCGAAGGGCTGCTCGCGCTCCACAAACTCCATCGAATGACCGCCGCGAAAGCGGTATCCCATGCGGTCGGCCTCGGGCGCGACTTTCCATTCGTCCGCAAAGAACTGCTTTTGCGAGCCTTCCGTCAGCCGGTGCCAGTAGAGCCCGGGCAGGACGCGCAGCTCGGCCACCTTGGGCTGCTCTGCCAGCAGGCCGTGATCCAGCCTGCGTTCCCTGGTCTGCGTCGTCGGCTTTCCCACGGGCACCACATCGCCCGCAGCCAGTGCGCGCCCCTCAAAGCCGCCAAGCGCGCCGATGGGATAGGTCGAGCGACTGCCAAGCGCGGGGCGCGTGTCGATGCCGCCCGCGATGGCGATATAGATGCGTGCGCCGGTTTTCAGGAAGCCGAATTTCAGCGTCTGGCCGGCCTTGACCGGGAACGACGACCAACTGCTGCGTTCGTCGCCATCGACATAGACCGGCATTTCGGCCCCGGCGACGGCAACAACTGCATCCTCGTTGAACGTCAGCTCCGGCCCCATAAAGACCGCCTCCAGCCCGGCGGCATCCTCGGGGTTGCCGACCAGCATGTTGGCGATGCGCATCGCTGCGCGGTCCATTGCGCCGCCTTCGGGGATGCCGAGGTGGAAATAGCCCGGACGCCCCAGATCCTGAATGGTGGTCAAAAGGCCGGGTTTGATCACTTCAAACGTCATTGAGAGCCTCCATCAGCTTGGCGTTGGTGCCGTCCATGTCAGTGTTGAAATCCTCCAGATCGAAGGTCACCTCGGCAAAGCGGGGCGGATAGTTGCCATCCTCGACACCCTTGAGGATGCGATCATATTCGGCGCGATTGATCGGCTTCCACTTCACGATGTCGCCGGGTTTGAAGAACACCATGAAGTCCCTGAGATAGCTGACCTTTTGGTCCGCATCAAAGATGGTCATCGGCGTGATGCCGAACATCTGGTAGCCGCCCGCGCCGCGCACGGAATAGACGCAACTGAAACAGCCGCCATAGCCCACCGTCTGCTTGGGCGTGTCGGTGCGCGGCTTGAGGTATTTGGGCACCTGAAGCTGTTTCTCGCGCTCGACCAACTGGTAAAGGAAGGGCAGGCCCGACACGAAGCCGACCATCGACACGAACCATGGCGCGCTGTGATGGGCCTCGATGAAGGCCTCGACGCTGTCATAGCCGTTGATGCGCGCGGCATAGTCCAGATCGGTGCCCGACGGGTCCTGATGGCGCTCGCGAAAGCGCATGACACATTCGTGGGTCCACGGGTCCTGGTAGAAGACCGGCACCTCGATGATACGT
This sequence comes from Roseovarius sp., assembly GCA_048267045.1. GTDB lineage: Bacteria > Pseudomonadota > Alphaproteobacteria > Rhodobacterales > Rhodobacteraceae > Roseovarius. The sequence goes on from JBLWYG010000004.1 coordinate 32,799, forward strand.
GTCTCCAGCCGTTTTTCTGCGTTGATGGCCTTTTCTTCAAACTCTTTTAACTTGGCCATCATATCTTCGGGGGCGATCACGTCGGGGTCATAACGCACCTGAAAGGAGGCATTTGCGGGGCAGATCTCGCGCACGCCGTCGATACCCGCCTCGCGGGCCGCGTTGCTCATGGCGAGGGATTTGAAGAAGGCGTCCAGCGACATCTCCTCGTCCATCTCGACAAAGATATGCTCGTCGCCGCCGTATGAATAGCGTGTCTTCACGATGCTCCTCCTGTTTGGCTGTTGAGGTTGCCCGCGGCCAGCCACGGCTCCAGCCATTGGGTGTGGATGCGGCCCGCGCGCACGTCCGGCGATTTCGCCAGCGCCTTGTGCAGCGGGATGGTGGTCTTGAGGCCGCCGATCTGAATGGCGTCCAGCGCGGTCGCCATCTTGTTTATGGCCGCGTCGCGGGTGGGCGCGTGTACGATCAGCTTGCCGATGAGCGAGTCGTAGAACGGCGGGATCTGGTAGCCTTCGTAAAGGAAGTGATCGACGCGAAGGCCGCCGGATTCCGGCAGATCGAGTTTGCCGACAACGCCGGGGAAGGGCATGAACCTGTTCAGCGGATCCTCGGCATTCAGCCGAACCTCGATGGCGTGTCCGCGAAGGTGAATATCACACTGCGCAACCGGCAGAGGCTCGCCGCCTGCGACGCGGATCATCATGGCCACCAGATCAAGGCCGGTCACCATTTCAGTCACCGGATGTTCGACCTGAATGCGCGTGTTCATCTCGATGAAGTAGAATTCATCGGCGGCCGCGTCATAGAGATACTCGATGGTGCCGGCGCCGCGATATCCCACAGCACGGGCCAGATCGACGGCACTTTTGCACATCGCCTCGCGCGTCGGTTCCGGCAGATCGAAGGCAGGCGCCTCCTCCCAGACCTTCTGGCGGCGGCGCTGGAGCGAGCATTCGCGCTCAAAGCAATGCACGGCGTTCGTGCCGTCGCCGATGATCTGCACTTCGATATGGCGGGGCTGGGGAATGAACTTCTCGATATAGATGCCACCGTCGCCAAAGGCGGCCTGCGCCTCTTGCCGGGCTTGAGGCGCCAGTTTGGTCAGTTCTTCGGGCGTATGGGCGATGCGGATGCCGCGCCCGCCGCCGCCCGCGCTGGCCTTTATCAGCACCGGATATCCGATCTTATCGGCCAGTTTGGCGGCGTGGTCCATATCGGTGATGCGTCCGTCCGATCCGGGCACGACCGGCACGCCTGCCGTCTCGGCGGCCTGCCGGGCAGATACCTTGTCGCCCATCCGTTCAATCGTGTCGGCAGATGGCCCGACAAAGATCATGCCCGCTGCCTCAACGGCGCGGGCAAAGGCGGGGCTTTCGGCCAGAAAGCCATAGCCGGGATGCACCGCATCTGCGCCCGCATCCCTGGCGGCCTCAACCACGCGGTCCACATCCAGATAGGATTTCGCGGCCTGCGCGGGACCGATGCACACAGCCTCGTCCGCCATGCGCACGGCCAGCATATCGGCGTCCGCTTCGGAATGGGCCTGAATGGTGTGGATGCCCAAGCCTTGCGCGGCGCGCAGGATGCGCACCGCAATTTCGCCCCGGTTGGCGATGAAAAGGCGCTGGATGCTCATGTTATTTCAGCGTCGCCAGGACGTCACCGGCTGATACTGCGGCCTCATTCTCGACCGAGTAGCCGCTGAACGTGCCGACCTCCTCGGCCTGCACTTCAATGAAGGATTTCATCACCTCCACCAGCCCGATTGTGTCGCCCATGGCGACGCTGTCACCCGACGATTTGAAGGGCGCGTCCTCGGGCGAGGGGCGGTGATAGAAGGTGCCGGGAACCGGGGATTGAATGTCGGCCATGGTCTTATCTCCTGCTTGGATGATCTCAGATGCCGTGCGCCAGAACGTCACGGGCCGGCGCTATGGAAATGCCGTTCTCCGTCAGAGTGCCGCGGATGGCGCGCAGAATATCGAGCGCGCCGGGCGTGTCGGAATGAACGCAAATGGATTCGAAAGCCACGTCGATGACCGTGCCGTTGGCCGTTTCGACGGTGCCGTCCCGGCAGGCGCGCAGGCATTTGCGCGCGATCGTGCCGGGGTCCATCGCGGCGGGTTTGCGGGTGAACACGATCATGCCGTCATCGGCATAGTCGCGGTCGGAATAGAACTCGCGCACCACTGGATGCGATAGACGCGTGGCGACCTCATAGGTTTTCGAGGCGCCCATGCAGAACAGGATCAGATCGGGGCTCATCTGCTGCAGTGTTTCCACCAGATGGCGCGACAAATCCTCGTTCCGGGCGGCCTCCATGTAAAGCGCGCCGTGCGGTTTGACGTGCTGAAGCGTGACACCATGGCGGCGCCCGAATTCGCGCAAGGCCCCGATCTGGTAGAGGATGTCATTGACCAGCTCATCTGCGGCGGCGTCGATGCGGCGGCGCCCGAAGCCTTGCAGGTCGTTGTAGGCGGGGTGCACCCCCAGCCCGACGCCATGCGCCTTGGCCAGTGCAGCGACGCGGTTCATCGAATTGGGATCGCCTGCATGGAACCCGGCGGCGATGTTGGCGGAACTGATGACCTCCATCAGCGCCTCGTCGGGCGCATCGCCATAGGACCAATGGCCGAACCCTTCGCCCATGTCGCAATTCAGATCAACGATCTTGCGCATATCGCGTCTCCTCTCGGCAGTACTGCATTCCAGCCTGCAATGGTCGTTAACGTTTGTAAATTTCAATTTCGTGGGGTTAGGATATCGGATAATCCGATAATGCTGGTCCAGCCATGATGGAGCGCGTTCTTGAACTTCCGGCAGCTTAAATACTTCGTCGCCACCGCCGAAACGGGACAGGTCAGCCGGGCGGCTTCGGCGCTGTCGATCTCGCAATCGTCTGTGACATCGGCCATCCGCGAACTGGAGCAGTCGCTGGGAACGGCGCTGTTCCTGCGTACCCATCACGGTATGGACCTGACCGATGCGGGGCGCGATCTGCTGGCCTCGGCCTACGCGATCCTGGCCAAGGTGGACGAGGCACAGACGCTGCGCCACCACGATACGGGCGCGTCGGGAAAGGTGCGCATTGCGGCCAGTTATACGGTGATCGGGTATTTCCTGCCGTATCATCTGGACCGCCTGCGCCGTCTGCATCCGGGTCTGGATATCGAGCTGCACGATCTGAACCGCGAAAGCATCGAAGAGGGGCTGCTGTCGAACCGGTTCGACATGGCTGTGTTGCTGACGTCGAACCTGTCCAACCCCGAACTGGAATCCGAAACGTTGATGCGCTCGACAAGGCGGGTCTGGGTGGCCAGCGGCCATCGCTTTGCGCAGCGGCGCAGCGTGACATTTGACCAGATCGCGGCAGAAGAGTACATCCTCCTGACCGTGGACGAGGCCGCCAATACCGCGATGAAATACTGGAGCCTCCAAACCGCGCAGCCGCGCGTGTGCCTGCGCACCATGTCGATCGAGGCGGTCCGGTCCATGGTGGCGAACGGGCAGGGGATCACGATCCTGTCCGACATGGTCTACCGGCCTTGGTCGCTGGAGGGCAAGCGCATCGCCACCGCCCTGACCGAGCCGGGCGTGCCGACGATGGATGTGGGGCTGGCCTGGCGGCGCGGGATTGCGTTTTCGCCGCAGATGCAGTTGATCCACAGCTATTTCCGCCAGACCTTCAACGCACCCTACGCGGTCTGACAGGTCTGACAGGCCTGCGGCGTCTTTGCCCTTGCCCAAGGGGAAACGGCCTGCGCAAATACCCATATGAAACTGTCTGACAATACGATCGGCGCGCTGCTGATGATGGCCTCGATGGCGGCCTATACGCTGAACGACACGCTGATGAAGTCGCTTTCAGGGCATGTGCCGCTGTTTCAGGTGATTTTTCTGCGCGGCTGCATGACCAGCACGGCTGTGGCCGTGATCGCGTGGCGCATGGGGGCATTTTCCAAACGGGTGTCGCGCCGCGACACGGGCGCGATTTTCCTGCGCGTGCTCGGCGAGGTGGCGGGCACCTATTTCTTCCTGACCGCGCTGTATCATATGCCGCTGGCGAACGTGACGTCGCTGCTTCAGGCGCTGCCACTGGCGATTACGCTGACGGCTGCGCTGGTGTTCCGCGAAAGGATCGGGCTGCCGCGACTGGGCGCGATTCTGGTCGGATTCGTCGGAGTCATGCTGATCGTGCGACCGGGTGCCGAAGGGTTCAACAGTTACGCGCTCTACGGGCTGGCGGCGGTGGGCTGCCTGACCTTGCGCGATCTGGCCACCCGCAGCCTCAGCCGCGAGACCTCGTCGATGCTGGTCACCTTCGCCACCTCTGTCACGGTGATGGCGGCGTTTGGATTGGCGCAGTTGGGCGGCGAGTGGGCGCCGCTGGGGCGCGCCGACTGGCTGACCATCTGCGGCGCGGCAACGCTGATCGTGGCGGGATATCTGACCTCGATCATGGTGGTGCGGGTGGGCGATATCGGCTTTACCGCACCATTCCGCTATACCGCGATCCTCTGGGCGCTGCTGCTGGGGTGGCTGGTCTTTGGCGACTGGCCTGCGCCCATCGTGCTGGTCGGCGCGGGGATCGTGGTGGCGAGTGGCCTCTTCACGCTGTATCGCGAGACACGTCTAGGGCGGAAAAGACGGCCCGTACCTGTTCTTCGTCCACGTTGAAGCGATCCTTGAAGATCTGCCGCTGCGCATCCGTCAGCGGCATCAGCTTGCGGGGACGGAATTTGGCCGCGCTGTCGTTGTCGGTGTGTTTGGCGCGGATATACATCGGCGGGCGGGGATGGATGATGGTCGGCATTACGTGATGCAGCTTGTGATGGCCGTAATTCATGATCGTGCGCGTGTCGCCCTCGGCAAAGTGAACTGCCAGCCCGCAGGCCCAGAACGGGCTGATGACATCCTCGGCGATGATGCCATCCGATGACAGGGTGGCGGAATAGCCTGTGTTGAATTCGATCGCCATGCGCGGCTCGCGCTTGCGCAGCCGCCCGGTGCGCCGCGCAACAGAGCGGATCTGTTCGACGAAATCGTTGCCGACCGCGTCGTCATCATCAAGGCGGAATTGCAGGCTTTCGGGGCGGTCCCCGCCCAATTCTTCCTGAATGGCCAGTTGCAGGGCAAGGCGGTGCTTCAATGGCTCGCGCTGCACGATCCTGATCTGCGGCACGGGGGCGCAGAGGGTTTGCAGTTTGCTCAGCCACGGTTCCGGCATGTTCTGGCCGATGATGATAAGGAAGGTGAAATCGGGATCTGTCTGCGCGCGGATCGAGGGCAGGGTCAGCGTCTCGAAATGGGCAAAGCGCAGGACCATGCGGGCGGGTGCATAAAGATAGGCCTCGCGCTCGGCCACGCTGTCATGCATCCGCTTGAAGCCGCCAAGGGCGGGGTAGGAGAAACGGCATACGCCGATGACGCGCATGTAGGGCCCTATCTGTATGATGCGCGGACCGCATCCGCGTCGATGTTGTATCTCTGGCGAAAATCAGCCTCGCCCGCAGCGTCCAGCAGGGGCAGGCGGACGGGCCGGGTGCCGTCCTTCTGACGCGAGTCGTTGAACGGATTGTGCCCGCGCACGAACATGCCCGCAACGGGCAAGGTGACAACCGGCATGACGCGCCCCAGCTTGGCGTGGCTGAAATTCATGATGCTGCGCGAGGCGCCCGGCGCCACGGTCATTCCCAGCGCGGGCGTCCAGAGCGTCTGGATGACAGGCTTGGCGTGGATGCCCTCGCAACTGATGCGCGCGATATGACCCTGATTGAAGTCAATGGCGACATAGCGGTGTTTCGCCAGCATCGGCCCCAGATCGCCAGCCGTCTCACGCAGGCGCTGCACGAATGTGACGGCCACCGCATCGTCATCGTCCATCCGGAATTGGAGCGAGGGCAGGCGGCGGTCCTCGCGCAGTTGGTTGATGACCTCGCGCATGACCTGCCGATGCCGCCCCGGCGGGCGCGAAACGATGACAGCCTGCGGCATGTCCTGCACCAGAGCTTGCAGGCGGGCCAGAAGGCCGGTCGGCATCGCGTCGCCGACGACGATGGCCAGGGTGAAATCGCGGTCTGTCTGCGCTTTCAATGAGGGAAGGGTGAAGTTCTGGAACAACGCAAACCGCTCCTCCATGCGTTCGGGGTCATAGAGAAACGCAGCGCGCGCCTCGGGCGTGTCATGCTCGATCTGGAAGCCGCCAAGCGCGGGATAGGAGAACCGGCAAAGGCCGATCACCTCCATCTTGGATTTGTCCATTGCCTGTGCGATCCTGCGCTGGTTGCCTTTGACGACAGTGCCAGCCGAACACCGCCAGCACAAGGCAGGCCGACGCTGGCGCAGCAGCCGCGGCAAGGGCCGAAAGGACAGACATGAGCGAAAAACTGAAAATGGACTATGTGGAGTTCTACTCGCCCGATCTGGAGCGCGAGCAGGAATTCATGGGTGCGGCGTTTGGCTGGGACTTTGTCGAATACGGGCCCGATTACCGCGATATACAGGGCGCCGGCATCGGGGGCGGGATTGAGCGGGCGCCATCGGACGCGCCGCTGATCGTGCTGAAGGCAGATGATCTGGAGGAGGCATTGGCACAGGTCAGCGCGGCAGGTGCAAAGATCACGCGCGAAATCTTTGATTTTCCGGGCGGCAGGCGGTTTGAATTCCACGCGCCCGGTGGCACCCGTATGGCGGTCTGGACCAAGGTGGCGGAATGACCCGGCCAACGGCAACTTTGACACCCGCCCTGCCATGCGCAAATGCCGCAGGGGCAGGGCGCCCGGCACACGGCGAATGGCCCCGGAGGGCCTGTTGACAAGCCTTCCGACTCCCCCTATACGCCCCTCATCCGGCTTTGGGGGTCGCCCTGTCTGCCGATATCAGAACTGAAGTGGTCAAGATCCGGACGCCCGCCGTCCCGATCCTCTGGAAACTCGCCGCGTCCGCACCACCAAGGTTTGCGATCGCGGTTGTTGTCTGTTGCGGACGCGTAACAGGCATGGATTAACCGCATGGGTAAGACCCATGCACACACATGTGTTGAGAGACGGGGAAAGAACCGGAATGCCAACGATCCAACAGTTGATCCGCAAGCCGCGGCAGCCAAAAGTAAGAGCGCAGAAATCGCAGCATTTGCAGGGTTGCCCGCAAAAGCGCGGCGTCTGCACACGCGTTTATACAACCACACCGAAGAAGCCGAACTCGGCCATGCGGAAGGTCGCCAAGGTGCGCCTGACCAATGGCTTTGAGGTCATCAGCTACATTCCCGGTGAGAGCCACAACCTGCAGGAGCACTCGGTGGTCCTGATCCGTGGGGGCCGTGTAAAAGACCTTCCCGGTGTGCGTTACCACATTCTGCGCGGCGTTCTCGACACCCAGGGCGTCAAAGACCGCAAGCAGCGCCGTTCGAAATATGGCGCCAAGCGCCCGAAGTAAGAGGATTAACAGATGTCCCGTCGTCACGCCGCCGAGAAGCGCGAAGTCCTGCCCGATGCCAAGTATGGCGATCGGGTTCTGACAAAATTCATGAACAACCTGATGATCGACGGCAAGAAATCTGCCGCCGAGCGCATCGTTTATAACGCGATGACCCGCGTCGAGGAAAAGATCAAGCGCGCCCCTATCGAGATCTTTCACGAGGCGCTCGACCTGATCAAACCGTCCGTCGAGGTCCGTTCGCGCCGCGTTGGTGGTGCGACCTATCAGGTCCCCGTCGAAGTCCGCCCCGAGCGTCGCGAGGCGCTGGCGATTCGCTGGCTGATCAAGGCCAGCCGCGCGCGCAACGAGCACACGATGGAAGAGCGTCTTGCAGGCGAGCTTCTGGATGCCGTCAACAGTCGCGGCAGCGCCGTCAAAAAGCGTGAAGACACTCACAAGATGGCCGAGGCTAACAAAGCCTTCAGCCATTACCGTTGGTAAAACAGATACTCTGAGGATGCAGCCCCATGGCACGCGACTACGCTCTAGAACGCTACCGTAACTTCGGCATCATGGCCCATATCGATGCAGGCAAGACGACCTGCAGCGAACGGATCCTGTTCTATACAGGCAAGAATCACGCCATGGGCGAGACCCATGAGGGTGCTTCGACCATGGACTGGATGGAGCAGGAGCAGGAGCGTGGCATCACGATCACGTCGGCTGCGACCACCACGTTCTGGCAGCGCCAGAACGATCCGACCGCCGAAGGCACGTCGGAGACCAAGTACCGGATGAACATCATCGACACGCCCGGCCACGTCGACTTCACCATTGAAGTCGAGCGTTCGCTGGCCGTGCTTGACGGCGCCGTCGCGGTTCTGGACGCGAATGCGGGTGTCGAGCCCCAGACAGAAACTGTCTGGCGCCAGGCCGACCGCTACAAGGTGCCTCGGGTCGTGTTCGTCAACAAGATGGACAAGATCGGCGCCGACTTCTTCAACTGTGTCAAGATGATCAAGGACCGCACGGGCGCCACGCCTGCACCGATCCAGATCCCCATCGGCGCGGAAAACGAGCTGGAAGGCCTGGTCGATCTGGTCACCATGGAAGAGTGGGTCTGGAAGGGCGAAGATCTGGGCGCGAACTGGACCCGCGGTCCGATCCGCGACAGCCTCAAGGACAGCGCTGACGAATGGCGCGCGAACCTGATCGAATGTGCTGTCGAAATGGACGACACTGCGATGGAGCAGTATCTGGAAGGCGTCGAGCCTGACGAAGAGACCCTGCGCAAGCTGATCCGCAAGGGCACGCTGTCGCTGTCCTTCGTTCCGATCCTCTGCGGCTCCGCGTTCAAGAACAAGGGTGTTCAGCCGCTGCTGAACGCTGTTGTCGACTATCTTCCCAGCCCCAAGGACGTTGTCGACTACATGGGCTTCAGCCCCGATGACGAGACCGAGACACGCAACATCCCGCGCCGTGCGGATGATGACATGCCGTTCTCGGGCCTTGCGTTCAAGATCATGAACGATCCGTTCGTCGGCTCCCTGACCTTCACCCGCATCTATTCGGGCAAGGTCAAGAAGGGCGATACCGTCCAGAACACGACCAAGGGCAAGAAAGAGCGCATCGGCCGTATGATGATGATGCACTCGATCCAGCGCGAAGAGATCGAAGAGGCATTTGCCGGCGATATCATCGCTTTGGCTGGCCTCAAGGACACGACGACCGGTGACACCCTGTCGGACGTCAAGGAGCAGGTCGTTCTGGAAACGATGACCTTCCCCGATCCGGTGATCGAAATCGCGGTCGAGCCCAAGACCAAGGGCGACCAGGAAAAAATGTCGGCAGGCCTCGCACGTCTTGCCGCAGAAGATCCGTCTTTCCGCGTCGAAACCGATCAGGAATCGGGCCAGACGATCATGAAAGGGATGGGCGAGCTTCACCTCGACATTCTGGTTGACCGCCTGCGCCGCGAATTCAAGGTCGACGCCAACATCGGTGCGCCTCAGGTGGCCTACCGCGAGACGATCGGTCACGAGGTCGAGCATACCTATACCCACAAGAAACAGTCGGGTGGTTCGGGTCAGTTCGCCGAGGTCAAGCTGATCATCTCGCCGACAGAGGCCGGCGAAGGCTTCTCCTTCGAGAGCCGCGTTGTTGGTGGTTCGGTGCCAAAGGAATACATTCCCGGCGTCGAAAAGGGTATCCGTTCGGTCATGGACAGCGGTCCGCTCGCGGGTTTCCCGGTCATCGACTTCAAGGTCGCGTTGATCGACGGCAAGTTCCACGATGTGGACTCCAGCGTCATGGCGTTCGAGATTGCGGGCCGCATGGGCATGCGCGAAGGTCTGCGCAAGGCCGGTGCCAAGCTGCTTGAGCCGATCATGAAGGTCGAGGTCATCACGCCCGACGAATACACCGGCGGGATCATCGGCGACCTGACATCGCGTCGCGGTCAGATTTCGGGGCAGGAAAATCGCGGCAACGCCATCGCGATCGACTGTAACGTACCGCTGGCCAACATGTTCGGCTACATCAACACTTTGCGGTCCATGTCTTCGGGCCGTGCCCAGTTCACGATGCAGTTTTCGCATTACGATCCCGTGCCGAGCAACATCTCGGAAGAGATCCAGGCCAAATACGCTTAATCCGGGTGGCGGGGGACATTCCCCGCCCTACCCAACCTGTAGGGTGCGCATAACGCCCACCACCTGACTTGCAAAAAGAGGAGCCACATCATGGCAAAGGAAAAGTTTGACCGCAGCAAACCGCACGTGAACATCGGGACCATCGGTCACGTTGACCACGGCAAGACCACGCTGACGGCTGCCATCACCAAGTATTTCGGCGACTTCCGCGCGTACGACCAGATCGACGGCGCGCCCGAAGAGAAGGCCCGCGGCATCACCATCTCGACCGCCCACGTCGAGTATGAGACCGAGAACCGCCACTACGCGCATGTCGACTGCCCCGGCCACGCCGACTACGTCAAGAACATGATCACCGGTGCCGCCCAGATGGACGGCGCGATCCTGGTCGTGAACGCAGCTGACGGCCCGATGCCGCAGACCCGCGAGCACATCCTGCTGGGCCGCCAAGTGGGTATTCCCTACATGGTCGTCTACATGAACAAGGTTGACCAGGTCGACGACGAAGAGCTGCTGGAACTGGTCGAGATGGAAATCCGTGAGTTGCTGAGCAAGTACGACTACCCGGGCGATGACATCCCCGTCATCCGTGGCTCGGCGCTGCACGCAATGAACGGCACCCAGCCAGAAATCGGCGAAGAGTCGATCAGGGCGCTTATGGCCGCCGTTGACGAGTATATCCCGACCCCGGCACGTGCCGTCGACCAGCCCTTCCTGATGCCGGTCGAGGACGTGTTCTCGATCTCGGGCCGCGGCACTGTGGTTACCGGCCGTGTCGAGCGCGGTGTGATCAACGTTGGCGACGAAATCGAGATCGTCGGCATCCGCGACACCAAGAAAACGACCTGCACCGGCGTGGAAATGTTCCGCAAACTGCTGGATCGCGGTGAGGCGGGTGACAACATCGGCGCACTGCTGCGCGGCATCGACCGTGAAGGTGTCGAGCGTGGTCAGGTTCTGTGCAAGCCGAAGTCGGTCACGCCGCACACCAAGTTCGAGGCCGAAGCATATATCCTGAACAAGGAAGAGGGTGGCCGTCACACGCCGTTCTTCGCCAACTACCGTCCGCAGTTCTATTTCCGCACCACGGACGTGACCGGTACTGTTGTTCTTCCCGAGGGCACCGAAATGGTCATGCCGGGGGACAACCTGCGCTTCAACGTCGAGTTGATCGCACCGATCGCGATGGAAGAAGGTCTGCGTTTCGCCATCCGTGAAGGTGGCCGTACCGTCGGCGCCGGCGTTGTGTCGAAGATCACCGAATAATTACTCCGGGCGGGCTGCACAGCCCGCCCCAAGGGTTCGAAGAGGGAAGCCGGATGGTCCGGCCTCCCTCCTATCAACTCCAATGCCGCGAAAGGCTAAATACATGTCAAGCCAGAACATTCGCATTCGGCTGAAGGCGTTCGACTACCGCGTACTGGATGCCAGCACGCAGGAAATCGTCAACACCGCGAAGCGTACGGGCGCTGCCGTCCGTGGCCCGATTCCGCTGCCGAACAAGATTGAGAAATTCACCGTTCTGCGTGGTCCGCACGTAAACAAGAAATCCCGCGATCAATGGGAAATCCGCACGCACAAGCGCCTGCTGGACATCGTTGATCCGACGCCGCAGACCGTGGACGCGCTGATGAAGCTCGACCTGGCCGCCGGTGTCGACGTACAGATTTCGGTTTGAGGGGGGCACTGACTATGTTGCGCTCTGGCGTTATCGCAAAGAAGATGGGCATGACCCGTCTTTTCATGGAAGACGGACGGCAGGTGCCTGTCACCGTTCTTCAACTGGACAAACTTCAGGTCGTCGCGCAGCGCACGGCCGACAGCCACGGCTATTCCGCGGTTCAACTGGGCGCAGGCTCGGCCAAGGCCAAGCGGACATCGCAGGCAATGCGCGGTCACTTTGCCGCGGCAAACGTCGAGCCCAAGCGCAAGATCGCGGAATTCCGCGTTGCACCCGAGAACATGATTGCCGTGGGCGAGGAAATCACGGCCAACCATTACTTCGAAGGTCAGTTCGTGGATGTCTGCGGCACGTCGATCGGTAAGGGTTTCGCCGGTGCCATGAAGCGTCACAACTTCAAGGGTCTGGAAATGACCCATGGTGTTTCGATTTCGCACCGCTCGCACGGCTCCACTGGCCAGTGTCAGGATCCGGGCAAGGTCTTCAAAGGCAAGAAGATGGCCGGTCATATGGGTGCCGCGCGCATCACCACGCAAAACCTGCAGGTGATCAAGACGGACGCCGATCGCGGCCTGATCATGGTCAAGGGCGCCGTTCCCGGCTCCAAAGGTGGCTGGGTGACGATCAAGGATGCGGTGAAAAAGCCGTTCCCCGAGAATGCCATCATGCCCGCCGCGCTGAAGTCCGACGCCGAAGCCGCCGCCAAGGCCGCCGAAGAGGCCGCCGCCGCCGCAGCAGCCGAGGAAGAAGCAGCAGCCAAGGCAGCCGCCGAAGCGCAAGCCGCCGAGGAAGCTGCAGCCGAGAAAGAGGCCGAGGCCCAGATCGCGGCCGACAGCGCCGAGGCAGGCGACCAGAGCGAGACTCTGGACGAGACCAAGAAGGATGATGAAGCATGAAACTCGACATGATCAAACTGGACGGCAGCACCGCCGGCTCGGTCGATCTGGGCGAAGACATCTTCGACCTGGACCCCCGCGCCGACATCCTGCACCGCGTCGTCCGCTGGCAGCGCAACAAGGCGCAGCAGGGCACGCACAAGGTCAAGACCCGCTCGGAAGTCAGCTACTCGACCAAGAAGATCTACCGCCAGAAGGGCACCGGCGGCGCACGCCACGGCGCGCGCTCGGCTCCGATCTTCCGCAAGGGTGGTATCTACAAGGGCCCGACGCCGCGCAGCCATGCGCATGATCTGCCTAAGAAGGTCCGCGCGCTTGGTCTCAAGCATGCCCTGAGCGCCAAGGCGCGCGCAGGCGAGCTGGTGATCATCGAGAATATCTCGGGCGTCACCAAGACCGGCATTCTGGCCAAGCAGATCAAGGATCTGGGCTGGAAGCGCGCGCTGATCATCGACGGCGCCGAGGTGGATGCAGATTTCGCCAAGGCCGCCCGCAACATCGAAGGTCTGGACGTTCTGCCGACCATCGGTGCGAACGTCTATGACATCCTCAAGCGTGACACCCTGGTGATCACCAAGGCGGGTGTCGAAGCACTGGAGGCACGGTTCAAATGAGCGCGAAACCCGAGCATTACGATGTGATCCGCAAGCCCGTCGTGACTGAAAAGGCCACCATGGCGTCCGAAAATGGCGCAGTGGTCTTCGAGGTCGCCATCGGCGCTGCCAAGCCGCAGATCAAGGAAGCCGTCGAGGCGCTCTTTGGCGTCAAGGTGAAGGCCGTCAACACGACCATCACCAAAGGCAAGGCCAAGCGGTTCCGCGGCCAGATGGGCCGCCGGAACGACGTGAAGAAGGCGTATGTGACGCTGGAAGAAGGCAACACGATCGACGTGACCACTGGTCTCTGATTTCGGTTTAGCTTGAAGACTTGAAAACCCCGGTTGTAGTGGCCGGGGTTTTTTCTATGTAGCAGCGAGCCATTGCAGGCGTTAGGTCGTTGATGTGATGAGCTTTGCCAAGAGGTCGTGCGTGTTATGCCGCACGTTATTGATCCGTTGGCGGTCATGATCGTTGAGGTGGCGAAAAGCCCAGCCGTCATCAATCACCTGATTGACGATTTTTAGAACCTTTTCGAATATTGCTGACATCCCGCTGGTTTCAATTGTCCAGCCGTGAGGTCCAAAATGTATAAACGAATTGCGAAAGTCGAACAGTGTATTGAATGCTTTTTTCTGCGCATCATCAATCGTCAAGATGGCACCAGCACTCTCGATACGTTTGTCTGCACTAACCGCGCGCTCCAACAACTCCTTTGGTGGAGCGATGAGGGGCTTTTCCGGGCGCTTTATCGCCGAGTCCTTCTGCACGGCGAGAATTGTTTGATAGGCATGACCTTTTTGCAACGCGCCGACCAGCATATTCCCACTGAGATTACACACAAGAGCGCCGTTGACTGCGCTGGCTAAGGCTATCACAGCCCACTTCCAACAGTGGATATCACCGGCGGCGACCCGCTCCACCTGATGAAGGACTTCAGCAAGGGAGAGCATTACGTCATGCTGTTCGTCGGTTTCCAGATATTGTTCCAAGCTTCTATTCCTGCTCCGGGAGATGCCACGTCATTTACTGTGGAAAGTTCAGTGTTAGGTGGTAGCAATGGAAGGCTAGCGTTCGGCCTTCCTGTTGATCATCACCGTGATGGCGATTCAGCAAGTGAGTCAACTTTGGTTTCGGCCGTTATTGCGAACACGTCTGTCGTTTTAATCCCGTCCAAATAGCGCGCGCAGCGCGCCGGGCGAGCGCCTGACCGGCCCGCAGTCTGGCGCTTTGGTGGCCGGGCGCTGCCGTATCAATGTTGGAGGGGCTTGGCGGGGATAAAGTGCTACGCCTGAGCGTTGCAGCGCCAGCCCCCGGTCAGGCGCGCGCCCGGCTTGGGGTGGGGCAGGGGGAAGCGCCCCGAAATCCTGCATCATCCGCTTGACCCTCCGCCCGCTCTGCCCTAAACGACCCTATCACGTTAGCCCCGGATTCGTCCGGGGCTTCGTTTTCGTCTATCAAGACGATCTAGCCGGGGACCTTCGGGGCCCTATACCCAAGGTGGGCAAGGCTCACCCCTACATAGGCAGGACCACACCCCTGCCGTTTGCTAAACGGAAGACAGAAAGCATGGCACTCAAGTCGTATAAGCCAACGACGCCGGGCCAGCGCGGGCTGGTGCTGATCGACCGTTCGGAGCTGTACAAAGGTCGCCCCGTCAAATCCCTCACTGAGGGTTTGTCGAAATCGGGTGGCCGGAACAACACCGGACGTATCACATCGCGTCGTCGCGGGGGTGGGGCCAAGCGCCTCTACCGGATCGTTGATTTCAAACGTAACAAAGTCGATATCGCGGCCACCGTCGAGCGGATCGAATATGACCCGAACCGGACCGCCTTCATCGCCCTCGTCAAGTATGACGATGGCGAGCAGACCTATATCCTTGCGCCTCAGCGCCTGGCCGTCGGCGACAAGATCTATTCCGGCACACGCGTCGACATCAAGCCCGGCAACTGCATGCCGTTCTCGGGCATGCCTATCGGGACGATCATCCACAATATCGAGATGAAGCCCGGCAAGGGTGGCCAGATCGCACGCGCGGCAGGCACCTATGCCCAGTTCGTCGGTCGTGACGGTGGCTACGCTCAGATCCGCCTCAGCTCGGGCGAGCTGCGTCTGGTGCGTCAGGAATGCCGGGCAACGGTTGGCGCGGTCTCGAACCCCGACAACTCGAACCAGAACTACGGCAAGGCCGGCCGCATGCGTCACAAGGGCGTGCGTCCTTCGGTCCGCGGTGTCGTCATGAACCCGATCGATCACCCGCATGGTGGTGGTGAGGGCCGCACATCGGGTGGTCGCCACCCCGTCACGCCCTGGGGCAAGCCCACGAAGGGTGCACGCACCCGCAACAAGAACAAGGCGTCGCAGAAGCTGATCATCCGCTCGCGTCACGCCAAGAAGAAGGGCCGCTAAGTTATGGCACGTTCTGTATGGAAAGGCCCCTTTGTCGATGCCTACGTCCTTAAAAAGGCGGAAAGCTCGCGTGAGGGCGGTCGAAATGAAGTCATCAAGATATGGTCGCGCCGCTCGACGATCCTGCCCCAGTTCGTGGGCTTGACGTTTGGCGTCTACAACGGTCGCAAGCATATTCCTGTCAACGTCAGCGAAGACATGATCGGTCAGAAGTTCGGTGAGTATTCGCCGACACGGACCTACACCGGTCATGCCGCCGACAAAAAAGCGAAGCGGAAGTAAGTCATGGGCAAGGAAAAGAACCCCCGCCGCGTGGCCGATAACGAAGCAATGGCAAAACTGCGCATGCTCCGTACCAGCCCGCAGAAACTGAACCTTCTGGCACAGCTCATCCGTGGCAAGAAGGTGGACAAGGCCCTGAACGATCTGACGTTCTCGCAAAAGCGGATCGCCGACGACGTGCGCAAGTGCCTGCAATCCGCCATCGCCAACGCCGAGAACAACCACAATCTCGACGTGGACGAGCTGATCGTGGCCGAGGCCTATGTCGGCAAGAACCTGGTCATGAAGCGCGGTCGCCCGCGTGCCCGCGGCCGGTTTGGCGCCCTGCGCAAGCCGTTCTCGGAAATCACGATCAAACTGCGCCAAGTTGAGGAGCAAGCCTGATGGGTAACAAAGTAAATCCGATTGGCATGCGCCTGCAGATCAACCGGACCTGGGACAGCCGCTGGTATGCGGACACCAAGGATTACGGTAATCTGCTGTTGGAAGATCTGGCCATGCGCGAGTTCATCAAGAACGAGTGCAAGCAGGCCGGCGTCAGCCGCGTCGTCATTGAGCGGCCGCACAAGAAGTGCCGCGTCACCGTCCACACAGCACGCCCCGGCGTCATCATCGGCAAGAAAGGCGCAGATATTGAGACTCTGCGCAAGAAGCTGGCGGCGATGACGGCAAGCGAGCTGCACCTGAACATCGTCGAAGTGCGCAAGCCTGAACTGGATGCAGCATTGGTGGGCGAAAGCATCGCCCAGCAGTTGGAGCGCCGCGTCAGCTTTCGCCGTGCAATGAAGCGGGCCGTGCAGAACGCCATGCGTATGGGCGCCCTCGGCATCCGTGTGAACCTCGCCGGTCGCCTTGGCGGCGCCGAGATCGCCCGGACCGAATGGTATCGCGAAGGCCGCGTGCCGCTGCATACGCTGCGGGCCGATATCGATTACGCGCATGTCGAGGCACTGACTGCCTACGGCATCATCGGGATCAAGACCTGGATCTTCAAAGGCGAGATCATGGATCACGACCCGTCCGCGCGTGACCGGAAGGCTCAGGAACTTCAGGACGGTCCGGCACCTCGCGGTGCTGGTGGCCGTCGCTAAGGGGGAATGACAGATGCTACAACCTAAACGCACTAAATTCCGCAAGCAGTTCAAAGGCCGCATCAAGGGCGAAGCCAAGGGCGGGTCTGACCTGAACTTTGGCTCGTTCGGCCTGAAGGCCACACAGCCCGAGCGTGTGACAGCGCGTCAGATCGAGGCGGCTCGCCGCGCGATGACACGCCACATGAAGCGTCAGGGCCGTGTCTGGATCCGGATTTTCCCGGATGTGCCGGTCACGTCCAAGCCTACCGAAGTCCGCATGGGTAAAGGTAAAGGCTCGGTCGATTATTGGGCCGCACGGGTCAAGCCGGGCCGTATCATGTTCGAGCTGGACGGCGTCAGCGAAGAAATCGCCGTCGAGGCCCTGCGCCTTGCGGCGATGAAGCTGCCGATCAAGACACGGGTGGTCCAGCGGGAAGACTGGTAAGTTTCGCATAGCGAAATTCACGAATGTTACAAAGTTGAATCCCCCCGCAGAGAAATCAGCGGGGGTTTTCCTTTTCACGGTTTTTGCTACCTGTTTTACAAATGGCCTATCGCCAGCGGCCGTAGTTTTTCAATTTCTGGCGCATATTCGGGCATTCGAGATGTTCGTATTTACCTTTTGAAAAATGCCCGCCGTCCAGCGCCAGACCCGCTCTTACAATCTCTGCGCCGATGTCGCGTCCGTCCGGTAAATAGCAGATTCCAACAAGACGGTCATAAGATGTGTCACCTGTGAGTTCGACGCGGATTATCTGGCCCTTGCATAGATTGACCATCTTCCATTTGGATTTCTGTCCCCAGGGTTGGTTGAGTTCCGGCGCATCGATTCCGGCTAGGCGAACCTTGATTTTGTTAACAACGATGGTGTCGCCGTCAATGACCCATGCCCGGCCCTTGAGTTGACGCGTTGTCGGAATTTCGGGCGGCGGTGGGTGCTTGGCTTCGTCGTAGACGATGGCTTTGCGTCGCTGGCGCGGAGCGGATGATCTGGGGAGCAGATCGGACCTTCCCGAAGAAGGCGGTGTGTAATTACTGTCGGAGGGCGGCGGCGAGTACCTGTCAGGCGGATCGGCCAGTTTGACAAAGGCATAAATGACCAGCACGAGTATCGCAACGACAACAATAATCTCCACAACAGGCTCCTGACCAAACACAGAAAGTATATGACATCAGGCTTTTCAAGCCCACCCGTAGTTAAAGCTCACTCTGATCCGATCCCCTTCCGAGATATTCACCGGCACCTCATGCCGCAGCCAGCTTTTTCATAGCAGCACTTCGCCGAACTCAGGCGTCACATTAGGAAACGTCCGCACTCATCGCGCGCGTTTTTTCAGCCGGGCGCGGGTCCAGCGTTGGCCGTCGGTAAATAGAATGCAATAGCAGAGAAATTCAAAGCCGCTCTCACGCCTCCTCCGCCTTAGACGCCCTCTGCAACGGCAGCGGCTCCTTGAAGGTCAGGGTGCGATAGGGGAAGGGGATCTCGATCCCGGCATCGTCCAGCGCGCGTTTTACAGCCGAAACCACCTGATCGCGCGACGCGCGCACCTCGACGGGCTTGGAGCCGGTCCACCATGTTACCTCGAAATTGATAGAGGATGACGCAAATTCCTGCGCAAATATCTGGATCGGTTTGCTGTCGCTGATCACCGTGTCACAGCCGCGCACCGCATCCGTGATGACCGTACGGGCCTCATCGACGTCAACGTCGTAGGCGACACCGCAGATCACCGTGACGCGGCGGTGGTCCTTGTCGGTGCGCACGGTCACCGGGTTCTTGAATAGGATCGAATTGGGGACGATGACCAGTTGGCCATCGGTCTGGCGGATATGGCTTTCGCGTATGGCGATATGCGACACTTGGCCTTCGATGCCTTCGCACTCGACATGGTCGCCGATGCGCATTTCACGGCGGAACAGAATGATGATCCCGGCCAGAAAGTTCTCGAACACGTCCTTGAAGGCGAAACCGATGGCGACCGATCCGATGCCAAGACCCGCGAGGATGCTTGCCGGGGTCAGTCCGGGAAAAAGAATGACGGCGGCAATCATGATGCCGAGGACCCAGATCGCGATCGAGGCCAGCAGAGTAAACAAGTCTTGGAGACTTTTGCGCAGCCGCGTGCGTTTCAGCATTCGCGCCAAGGCGGATGTTGCCAGCTTGTTGATCAGCCAAGTTAGCAGGATGACCACCAGCGCCACCACAAGATGTGGTAGCAGTGCGATCGCACTGCGCGCGATATCGCGCAGTTGATTGATCAATACGGTGACCGGTTCCAGCAGAGATCTCCTCGTTGCGCCTCAGGGTAACGCGGAAGCACGTGGATGGTTCATTCAAAAATGCCGGTGCGCGACATTATCCCCAACCATAATTGAAACTCACCGAAATCCGATCCCCTTCGGACATGTTCACCGGCACCTCATGGCGCAGCCAGCTTTCCCATAGCAGGACATCGCCGGCCTCGGGCTTCACATATGTAAACGTGCGCAGATCATCGCGCGCCTCCTTGCGGCGGGGCGGGGCGGCCATCATCATCGGCAGGCGGGGGTCTTCGAATTTGATCGCGCTGGTGCCCTCGGGCATCGTCACATAGGTCGTGCCGGAAATCACGGAATGGGGGTGGATGTGCGAGGCGTGGGTGCCGCCTTCGGGCAGGATGTTGATCCACAGGCTGTCCAGCTTCAGCTTTTTCCCGCCGAGGTCGAACTCCAGATCCTCGGCAAAGGCGGCGACGTGCTTGTCCAGCACCTTGACCAGATCGCGGAAGATCGGAAAGCGGTAGGGCAGGTCGTCCAGCGACGCGTAGGAGGTGTAGCCGGGATAGTCGTTCTCCTCGCACCATTGCTGGCCGGCCTCGTCATCCTCGGCGATGGACCAGCAGGACGCTTCCAGCTCGGCGGCGTCGATGGGCTTGCCCAGCTCGCGCAGCGCGGCGCGGTAGAGGCGGGTGACAAAAAGGGATGATATATGGGACATGGGCAACGTGATAGCGCAGCGGGCAGGGCGTGGCGAGACCCTTTTGCAGACAGGGGTTGCGCCGGGCGCGCCGCCCCTCTATACGCGCCAGATCACAAGGATCTCCACCGGAATCAGGGTGACCAAGTGTATCGACTATAGTGATGCACGTTGGGCCCTCCAGTGATGTTGAAAGGAATAAGGCGATGGACGCCAAGGAACTTCGAGAGAAGACACCAGACCAGCTGCGCGAAGAGCTGGCAAATCTGAAAAAGGCGCAGTTCAACCTGCGCTTCCAGGCGGCCACCGGCCAGCTGGAGAATGCGTCGCAGATGCGCGTTGCACGTCGCAGCGCGGCCCGTGTGCTGACCATCCTGAACGAGAAAGCCGCAGCTGCGGCGGCAGAATAAGGAGCCTGCAAGATGCCCAAACGTATCCTCTCTGGCACCGTGACAAGCGACGCCAACGCCCAGACAATCTCTGTTTCGGTCGAGCGCCGCTTCAAGCATCCGGTTCTGCAAAAGACGATCCGGAAGTCCAAGAAATACCGTGCCCACGACGAGAACAACACGTTCAAGGTGGGTGACAAGGTGCGCATCATCGAATGCCCGCCGCGGTCCAAGACGAAACGCTGGGAGGTTCTGGAGGGCTAAGCTCTTCGAAACCTTTCAAATTAATCGAAACCCCGGGGCAAGGGCCGCATCGCCCCCCGGTAGGTCGGGAGAAACCAAATGATCCAGATGCAGACAAACCTGGATGTTGCTGACAATAGCGGCGCGCGCCGTGTGCAGTGCATCAAGGTTCTGGGTGGTTCCAAGCGTAGATACGCATCCGTCGGCGACATCATTGTCGTCTCGGTCAAGGAAGCCATCCCGCGGGGCCGCGTTAAAAAGGGCGACGTCCGCAAGGCCGTCGTCGTGCGCACCGCCAAGGAAGTGCGCCGCGAAGATGGCACCGCCATCCGCTTTGACAGCAATGCAGCCGTCATCCTGAACAACGCGGGCGAGCCTGTCGGCACCCGTATTTTCGGGCCGGTCGTTCGCGAACTGCGCGCCAAGAAGTTCATGAAAATCATCTCGCTCGCTCCGGAGGTGCTGTAACATGGCTGCCAAACTGAAAAAGGGCGACAAGGTCGTCGTCATCGCTGGCAAGGACAAGGGCAAAGAGGGCACGATTGCCTCCGTTGACCCCAAGGCCGGCAAGGCTGTCGTGGAAGGTGCCAACATGGCCATCCGCCACACCCGCCAGAGCCAGACCGCACAGGGCGGCCGCCTGCCCAAGGCGATGCCGATCGACCTGAGCAATATCGCGCTGCTGGATGCCAAGGGCAAGCCGACACGCGTCGGCTTTGACACCCGTGACGGCAAGAAGGTGCGCGTCGCAAAAACCACGGGGGACGTAATAGATGCTTGATACAGCAAACTACACCCCGCGCCTGCGTACGCAGTTCCGCGACGAGATCAAGGCCAAGCTGAAAGAAGAGTTCGGCTATACCAACGACATGCAGATCCCGCGTCTGGACAAGATCGTCCTGAACATCGGCTGCGGTGCCGAGGCCGTTCGCGACTCCAAGAAGGCCAAATCGGCTCAGGACGATCTGAGCACGATCGCGGGCCAGCGCGCCGTCGTGACCAAGGCCAAGAACTCGATCGCCGGTTTCCGGGTTCGCGAGGACATGCCTCTTGGCGCCAAGGTCACGCTGCGGAACGCACGCATGTACGACTTCCTCGACCGTCTGATCACGGTCGCGATGCCCCGGATCCGCGACTTCCGCGGCGTTTCGGGCAAATCCTTCGACGGCCGCGGCAACTACGCCTTCGGCATCAAGGAGCACATCATCTTCCCCGAGATCAACTTCGACAAGATCGACGAATCCTGGGGCATGGATGTCATCATCGCAACCACGGCGAAAACCGACGCTGAAGCCAAGGCGCTGTTGAAGCATTTCAACATGCCCTTCAACAGCTGAAGCAGCGGGAGAGAGAGTTATGGCTAAGAAAGCAATGATTGAGCGCGAGAAGAAGCGCCAGAAACTGGTCCAGCAGTACGCCGCCAAGCGGGCAGCGCTGAAAGAGATCATCAATGACCAGAGCAAGCCGATGGAAGAGCGCTTCCGCGCGACCCTGAAGCTGGCCGACCTGCCGCGCAACAGCAGTGCAACACGTCTGCACAACCGCTGCCAGCTGACAGGCCGTCCGCATGCGTATTACCGCAAGCTCAAAGTGTCGCGTATCGCGTTGCGGGAACTGGGCCAGTCAGGCCTGGCCCCCGGCCTCGTGAAATCCAGCTGGTAAGGGAGATTTAGCATGAATGATCCTATCGGCGATATGCTCACGCGGATCCGCAACGCCTCGATGCGCGGCAAATCCACGGTGATGACCCCCGCCTCCAAAATGCGCGAGCGCGTGCTCGGTGTTCTGGCGGACGAAGGGTATATTCGCGGTTTTGAGAACGCGACTGGCAAGGATGGCCACCCGGCCATCGAGATCAGCCTGAAATACTTCGATGGCGCCCCCGTCATTCGCGAAATGAAGCGGGTCTCCAAGCCCGGTCGTCGCGTCTATCTGGGCGTCAAGGACATCCCCTCGGTCCGTCAGGGCCTTGGTGTGTCGATTGTCTCCACCCCCAAGGGTGTGATGTCGGATGCAAGTGCGCGCAGCCAGAATGTTGGCGGCGAAGTGCTCTGCACGATATTCTAAGGAGGGCTGTCCATGTCTCGTATCGGCAAACTGCCCATTCCCCTGCCTGCTGGTGTCACCGCTACGCTCAGCGGCCAGACCATCGAGGTCAAGGGACCGAAGGCAACGAAAAGCTTCACCGCGACGGATGATGTCACGATCACCATCAATGACAGTGACATCACGATCACGCCGCGCGGCAAGTCCAAGCGCGCGCGCCAGCAGTGGGGTATGACACGCAGTGTCGTGGCCAACGTCGTCCACGGTACGCATGCAAACTTCAAGAGAGATCTTGAAATCCGCGGCGTCGGCTACCGGGCGCAGCTTCAGGGCAATATCCTGAAACTGAACCTCGGCTACAGCCATGACGTCGATTTTGAAATTCCGGAAGGTGTGACTGTTACCGTCCCCAAGGCCACCGAGATCACGGTCGAAGGTACGGACAAGCAGCTCGTTGGTCAGGTCGCGTCGGATATTCGCGACTGGCGTCGTCCCGAGCCCTACAAGGGCAAGGGCATTCGCTACAAAGACGAGTATATCTTCCAGAAAGAAGGCAAGAAGAAGTAAGGAACGGGTAGATGGCAAACAGCAAGAGAAAACTGTTTCTGAAACGCCGCCTGCGCGTTCGGAACAAACTTCGCAAAGTGAATGCAGGGCGCATGCGTCTGAGTGTTCACCGCAGCAACAAGAATATCAGCGTTCAGCTGATCAACGATGCCAGTGGCGTGACGCTGGCATCGGCCTCGACCTTGGAAAAGGATCTGGGCATGGTCGGCAAGTGCAACATCGAAGCGGCCACCAAAGTGGGCGCCACGATTGCAGAACGTGCCAAGAAGGCCGGCATCGACGAGGCATATTTCGACCGTGGCGGCTTCCTGTTTCACGGCAAGGTGAAGGCTCTGGCCGACGCCGCGCGTGAAGGCGGTCTGAAGATCTAAATTCAGCGCAGGCGGCCCCCGTGATGGGGCCGCCTCGATGATCCGGGGGCGCTATTGCCCACCTGGATTGATATATTTGGCGCAAGCCGCGCCGCTTTGAGAAGGACATGCCGCATGGCAAGAGATGACAACCGTGGCGGAGGCCGCCGCAATCAGCGCGACGAGACTCCGGAATTCGCCGACCGCCTGGTCGCAATCAACCGCGTTTCCAAGACCGTCAAGGGCGGCAAGCGCTTCGGCTTTGCCGCGCTGGTCGTCGTAGGCGATCAGAAGGGCCGTGTCGGCTTCGGCAAGGGTAAGGCCAAGGAGGTCCCCGAGGCCATCCGCAAGGCGACCGAGGCCGCCAAGCGCGCCATGATCCGCGTGCCGCTGCGCGAAGGCCGTACGCTGCATCACGACATGGAAGGGCGCCATGGCGCCGGCAAGGTGATCATGCGCTCCGCACCGCAGGGTACCGGCATCATCGCCGGTGGTCCGATGCGCGCCGTGTTCGAAATGCTGGGCCTTCAGGACGTCGTCGCCAAATCGAACGGCAGCCAGAACCCCTACAACATGATCCGCGCCACCATGAACGGCCTGACCAAAGAGTCGAGCCCCCGCATGGTCGCGCAGCGCCGTGGCAAGAAGGTCGCGGACATCATGGCAACAGCCGACGCGCCCCGCCCCAAGGGCGAACAAGCGCCCGTCGCGCAGGAGGGTTAAGACATGGCCAAGACTATCGTCATCAAGCAGGTGGGGAGCCCCATCCGCCGCCCCGCCGAGCAGCGCGCAACGCTGATCGGCCTCGGCCTGAACAAGATGCACCGCGTGCGCGAGCTGGAGGACACACCCTCTGTCCGCGGCATGATCAACAAGATCCCGCACATGGTGGAGATTTTGGAAGAGAAGGGCTGAGGGCATGGCGGAGTAATTCCCGCCTCCTGCCAGATATAAGTGCCTCCGGTGAAAGCCGGGGGCATTTTTTGTACCCTCTGAATATTTTGTTGCAGACATCGGACCAATGTCGCAATCCGTACCCTATGAGGTTCTGGAGGGCGTCTTGAAAGTAATTTTCCTGTTGATCAATTTCATCCGCCGAACAGCGACTTTATTTGTGTTTCTTTTGATGCTCGCGTTTCTCATTTTAAGTCACACTAGTGGATTGCTTGCGTCTATGACTACGGGCGCTATTCGCGCCGCAACAGGCCTTGCCTCCGCGTCCAGCACTGCCTTAGCTACAAAACGTGGTCTCGAAAACGAACTATACGAAGCGAGAATCAAGTCGGACGAACAAGTCAAAGCCATTGAAGAACTGGAAAGAAAGAACACGCGTCTTACCAAGGACAAAAAGCTGGCAACGACAAAACTGACGTCCTTGGACGCCGAGAACAGAAAGCTGAAGGGTGAGCTCCAGGTTTCCTTTCGGGGAAAAAAGATGTCGACGAAAGCTGCCGCTGCACAGGTGACTGGCAGCCTTCAGGCGCGAACAAAAAGAGTCGCAGCCACGAACTTGGCCAGTGTCGCAGGAGAGAGCATCCCGTTTTACGGAATTGCTATTATTGCCGCGGCGACAAGTTACGAGCTTAAATCTGCGTGTGACACAATGAGGGACCTGTATGATCTGGACGTTGCGCTGGATCCTGATGGAGCAAGTGATGACGGCAGAGATTACGTTTGTGGTCTGCAGGTTCCTACCAAGGAAGAGATTTGGCGAACAACAAAGGCCTCACCACGTGCCGCTTGGCAAACTGCGGTAGCAGCATATGATGGTTCTACGGACTGGGTTTCGAACCTAGAAGCCCCCGACTTCTCTGGCAAGTGGTCAAGCTTGAAAGGGTGGGTGTCGGGCTGGGTTGATTAAAGCTGATCGAGACAATTGGCCTTCCGAAAAGTACTCGGACGCTTGCATTGCGCATAGCAGAAGTCTATACGCCCGCAAGTGGCGATCGGCGCCGCGAGTCTATCAATCAAGCCGCGTTCGGCCGCTCCCGTCGCTGGGGGTCGCATCCGGCATAAGGAGAAGCGACATGAAATTGCATGAACTGCGCGATAATGACGGCGCAACCAAACGGAAAAAGCGTGTTGGCCGTGGTCCCGGCTCGGGCATGGGCAAGACTGCCGGCCGTGGTATCAAGGGTCAGAAATCCCGTTCGGGCGTTGCGATCAAGGGCTTTGAGGGCGGTCAGATGCCGCTCTATCAGCGTCTGCCCAAGCGCGGCTTCAACAAGCCGAACCGCAAGGCATATGCCGTGGTCAATCTGGGCCTGATCCAGAAATTCATCAACGACAAGAAGCTCGACGCCGGCAGCGCCATCACCGAGGACGCGCTGCTCGCGTCCGGCCTGGTGCGCCGCAAGCTGGATGGCGTGCGCATCCTTGCCAAGGGCGATGTCACCTCCAAGATCACTTTGGAAGTCACCGGCGCGTCCAAATCGGCGGTCGAGGCGGTCGAAAAAGCGGGCGGTTCGCTGACGCTGACCGGCGCATCGGTGGCTCAAGCGGCTGAATAAGAGGTTGTGAGCGGCCCCCGCGCCGCTTACATACTCCCTAGTTTTTCAAAACACGCCGCCGGGCCGCTGGAAAACAGCACTCGGCGGCGTTGTCATTCCGAAAGAGAGCCGAATGGTATCTGCAGCAGAACAAATGGCGGCCAACACCAGCTGGGCAGCGCTGGGCAAGGCCACCGATCTTCGCAAGCGCATCGTGTTCACCCTCATGCTGCTGGTGGTGTATCGCCTCGGGACATGGATTCCGGTTCCCGGCATCGACGGCGCAGAACTGCGCGATTTCATGGCCGGCGCTGGCGCCAGCATCGGCGGCATGCTGTCGATGTTCACCGGCGGTGCGCTGGGGCGGATGGGCATCTTTGCTCTTGGCATCATGCCCTACATTTCGGCTTCGATCATCATTCAGCTGATGACGGCGATGGTTCCCGCCCTGGAACAACTGAAAAAAGAGGGCGAGGCGGGTCGCAAGAAGATCAACCAGTACACGCGTTATGGCACGGTCCTGCTGGCCACGCTGCAATCCTATGGTCTGGCCGTCAGTTTGCAATCAGGCGATCTGGTCACCAATCCCGGCATCTTTTTCATCGTGTCCTGCATGGTCACATTGATCGGCGGCACCATGTTCCTCATGTGGCTGGGCGAACAGATTACCGCGCGCGGTATCGGCAACGGAATTTCGCTGATCATCTTCGTCGGCATCATCGCCGAGGTTCCGGCGGCGCTGGCGCAGTTCTTTGCCAGTGGTCGCAGCGGCGCGATCAGCCCTGCTGTCATCATTGGCGTGATCGTGATGGTCGTTGCCGTGATCGGTTTCGTGGTCTTCATGGAGCGATCCCTGCGCAAGATCCACATTCAGTATCCCCGCCGCCAGGTCGGCATGAAGGTCTATGACGGCGGCTCGTCCCATCTGCCGGTCAAGGTCAATCCGTCGGGCGTGATTCCCGCGATCTTCGCATCATCGCTGCTGCTGCTTCCGACCACAATCAGCACGTTTTCGGGCGGACAGGGCGGTAGCCCCATCATGTCGACGATCCTGGCCTATTTCGGCCCCGGCCAGCCGCTCTATCTGCTGTTCTTTACCGGCATGATCGTGTTCTTTGCGTATTTCTATACTTACAACGTCGCGTTCAAACCCGACGAAGTGGCGGAAAACCTGAAAAACCAGAACGGCTTTGTCCCCGGCATCCGTCCGGGCAAGCGGACGGCGGAATATCTGGAATACGTTGTCAGCCGCGTTCTTGTTCTTGGCTCGGGCTACCTGGCTCTGGTCTGTCTGCTTCCTGAAATTCTGCGTGCGCAGTTCGCGATCCCCTTTTACTTTGGCGGTACATCGGTTCTTATTGTCGTGTCGGTCACGATGGACACGATCCAGCAGGTGCAAAGCCACCTTCTGGCACATCAATACGAAGGGCTGATTGAAAAATCGCAGCTTGGCGGCAAGGGCAAACGGCGCGCCCGTCGCAAAGGGACAGGACGGAAATAAATGAACATCATTCTTCTCGGACCGCCGGGCGCGGGCAAGGGCACACAGGCACACCATCTGGTTGCGACCCGCGACATGATCCAGCTTAGCACCGGCGACATGCTGCGCGAGGCCAAGGATAGCGGGACCGAGATGGGCAAGCGTGTGGCCGATGTCATGGCCCGCGGCGAACTGGTGACGGACGAGATCGTGATCGGCCTGATCCGGGAGAAGCTGGAAGGCGACAAGCAGGGCGGCTTCATCTTTGATGGCTTCCCGCGCACACTGCCGCAGGCGGACGCTTTGGGCAAATTGCTGGCCGATTGCGGCGAAACCCTTGATGCCGTGATCGAGATGCAGGTCGATGACGAAGCGCTGGTGGATCGCATTACCGCGCGTTCGACCTGCTCGAATTGCGGCGAGGTCTACAACGACAAGACCAAGCCGATCCCGGCGGATGGCATTTGCACCAAATGCGGCGAGGCACATGAGTTCACCCGCCGCGCCGACGACAATGAAGAGGCGCTGCGCAACCGCCTCATGGAATATTACAAGAAAACGTCGCCGCTGATCGGTTATTACTATGCCAAGGAGATGCTGAGCAGCGTCAACGGGCTTGGCTCGGTTGATGAGGTTCAGAGCAGCATCGCGGCTATTCTTGAAGGTTGAATTCTGCCGCGAAACCGGCGGGCATCGGGCAGGGCTGGTTTGTTTTCCGCCTCGCCCTTGACGCCCGCGCCAATTCCTCCTAACCAGCACCATCCCGCAAGGGGCCTGATTCCCATGGGGCTGCCCCGGACCGAATCGATTACCTGAATTCAGCTGCAGCCCGGGTGCCATGCACCTCGGGCCTACGTTGTGAAAAAAGGGCCCGGAATTACGGACCCGCAACGAAAAAGGAATATGCACGTGGCACGTATCGCCGGCGTCAACATCCCGACGCATAAACGGGTTCCCATTGCCCTGACCTACGTTACCGGAATCGGTCACTCGACCGCCAAAACCATCTGCGACGCGGTCGGCATCGACCAGACGCGCCGCGTCAACGAGCTGAGCGATACCGAAACGGTTGCGCTGCGCGAATATATCGACGCCAACCTGAACGTCGAGGGCGACCTGCGCCGCGAGACGCAGATGAACATCAAGCGTCTGATGGATCTGGGTTGCTATCGCGGTCTGCGCCACCGCCGGAATCTGCCGGTTCGTGGCCAGCGTACCCATACCAACGCCCGCACCCGCAAAGGCCCCGCAAAGGCCATTGCCGGCAAGAAGAAATAAGGGAGGGCACCTGATATGGCACGCGATACCAAACGCACGAAGAAGAAGGTTTCCAAGAACATCGCCACCGGCGTTGCGCATGTGAATTCGTCCTTCAACAACACCAAGATCCTGATCTCTGACGTTCAGGGCAACGCGATTGCATGGTCCTCGGCCGGCACGTGCGGCTTCAAGGGGTCGCGCAAGTCGACGCCCTACGCCGCTCAGATGGCCGCCGAAGATGCGGGCAAGAAGGCCCAGGAACACGGCATGCGCACGATCGAAGTCGAAGTGCAGGGCCCCGGTTCGGGCCGCGAATCTGCGCTGCGCGCTCTGGCTGCTGTCGGCCTCAATGTCACGTCCATCCGCGACGTCACGCCGATGGCCCATAACGGCTGCCGCCCGCCGAAGCGCCGCCGCGTCTGAGGCCGCCCTTTACAAGTGGGGCTGCGCATGTCCGCGCAGCCCCACTTACGTCATTCAAAGCGTTTCGGTAGTTGGCTGAAACAGGCAAATGCCGAAACGCTGCACAAACGAATGATTGTCACGCGCGTATCGCAAAAGTCCGCCATTTCGGTTTTTGTGAAACGCTTTTTAAACCTCGGGCGTTCTGGCCGTCGGACATGCGGGCAGGACTGGTATGGAGGGACTCATGATCCACAAGAACTGGGCTGAACTGATCAAGCCGACACAGCTGGACGTAAAGCCGGGCAATGACCCGCTGCGTCAGGCGACTGTCGTCGCCGAACCGCTGGAGCGCGGCTTTGGCCTGACGCTGGGCAATGCGCTGCGCCGCGTGCTGATGTCGTCGCTGCAAGGAGCGGCGATTACCGCCGTTCAGATCGACAACGTGTTGCACGAGTTCTCAAGCGTGGCAGGCGTACGCGAAGATGTCACCGACATCATCCTGAACCTCAAGGGTGTCGCCATCCGCATGGAGGTCGAAGGGCCCAAGCGTCTGTCGATCAACGTCAAGGGTCCGGGTATCGTCACCGCCGGTGATATCTCGGACAGCAGTGGGATCGAGATCCTCAACCGCGAACATGTGATCTGCCATCTCGACGAGGGCGCGGACCTGTTCATGGAACTGACCGTCGGAACCGGCAAAGGCTATGTTGCCGCCGACAAGAACAAGCCCGAGGACGCGCCGATCGGCATGATCCCCGTGGACGCGATCTACAGCCCCGTCCGCCGCGTCAGCTATGACGTGCAGCCCACCCGCGAGGGCCAGGTGCTGGACTATGACAAGCTGACGATGAAGATCGAAACCGACGGATCGATCACGCCGGATGATGCCGTGGCCTATGCCGCGCGTATCCTGCAAGACCAGCTGAGCATCTTCGTCAACTTCGACGAGCCCGAAAGCGCGGGCCGCCAGGACGACGACGACGGTCTGGAATTCAACCCGCTTCTGCTGAAGAAGGTGGACGAGCTGGAACTGTCGGTGCGCTCTGCCAACTGCCTGAAGAACGACAACATCGTTTATATTGGCGATTTGATCCAGAAGACCGAAGCCGAGATGCTACGCACGCCGAACTTTGGCCGCAAGTCCCTGAACGAGATCAAGGAAGTGTTGTCGGGCATGGGCCTGCATCTGGGCATGGACGTCGAGGATTGGCCGCCCGACAATATCGAGGATCTGGCGAAGAAATTCGAAGACGCCTTTTAAAAATTCGCAGGTCGGGCCACATCGCCCGGCCTGCAACGACCCGGGGCGATCGCCCCCAAGGAGAGCGGCCTGACACGCATCACGCCGCCGGACAAAGCAAAACACGTTAAGGAGATAGAAAATGCGTCACGCAAGAGGTTATCGCCGCCTGAACCGAACCCATGAGCACCGCAAGGCGCTGTGGGCGAACATGGCCGGCTCGCTCATCGAACATGAGCAGATCAAGACAACACTGCCGAAAGCCAAGGAACTGCGCCGCATCATCGAAAAGATGATCACGCTGGGCAAGCGCGGCGATCTGCACGCGCGCCGTCAGGCTGCCAGCCAATTGAAGCAGGACCAGTATGTCGCGAAACTGTTCGACATCCTTGGCCCGCGCTACAAGGACCGTCAGGGTGGATATGTCCGCGTCCTGAAGGCCGGCTTCCGCTATGGCGACATGGCGCCGATGGCGATCATCGAATTCGTCGACCGCGATGTCGCTGCCAAGGGCAAGGGCGACAAGGAACGCGTCGCTGCCGAACTGGCGTCGATGGACGAAGACTGAAGCACCGCCCGCAAGGGCCGGAGTTTGCGAGGCCCTCGCCGGTTCGGCGGGGGCTTTTGCGTGTCCGGGATGCGCGGCCCAAACTTGCAATCGGACGTCGGGGCGCGCATATCGCTAGGACACAGATCACGGAGACGCGCGATGCTCAAACCGATTGCCATTGCATTGCTGCTGCTGAGCGGTCCCGCCCTGAGCGAGACGCAGGTGCCGACGAGCCCGGCAGAAATCCAGCTGGGCTTTGTGCCCGTGGTCAAGGCGGTGACGCCTGCCGTCGTCAACATTTACGCCCGCCGCGTGATTGAGGGGCGCGCCAGCCCGTTTGCCGACGATCCGTTCTTTGGCCAACTGTTCCAGAACTTCGGCGCACAGCCGCCCCGCGTCGAAAACTCGCTGGGGTCCGGCGTGATCCTCGCTGCCGATGGCATCGTCGTGTCGAACTACCATGTGGTGGGGCAGGCGACCGACATCCGCGTCGTGCTGAACGACCGGCGCGAATATGACGCCACCGTCCTTTTGGCCGACGAGGAAAGCGATCTGGCCATTCTGCAACTGACCGGCGCCGAGGATCTGCCCGCGCTGCCCTTGCGCGACAGCGAAAACGTCGAAGTGGGCGAATTGGCGCTAGCGGTTGGGAACCCCTTCGGCGTGGGCCAGACCGTCAGCAGTGGGATCGTTTCGGGCCTTGCGCGTTCGGGCACTGTGACGGGCAACACGCGCGGGTATTTCATCCAGACCGATGCACCGATCAATCCCGGAAATTCGGGCGGCGCGCTAGTCGACACGCAAGGCAGGCTGATTGGGATCAATACGTCGATCCTCAGCCGCTCGGGCGGCTCGAATGGCATCGGTTTTGCCATTCCGGCCACGCTGGTCAGCCAGTTCATGGCGCAGGCCCGCGCGGGCGAGACGGTGTTTCAGCGCCCCTGGGCGGGCGTATCGGGCCAGCCCGTGACGTTTGACATGGCCGAGGGGCTGGGGCTGTCGCGGTCCGGTGGCGTCATCCTGTCCGATGTGCATCCGGCCAGCCCCTTCGGCGCCGCCGGGCTGGCGCCGGGGGATGTCATTCTTGAGGTCGACGGGCAGGAGGTGAGCGGCCCGGCCGAGATGATCTATCGCATGACCGTGGCCGGAGTTGGCGCGGATCTTGCCGTGACAGCGGTGCAAGCGGGCGAGACGCGCGACATGGTCGTGCCGATGCAGCGCGCGCCCGAAACGCCGCCGCGCGGCACATTGACGACCGGCGCACGCGCAGCCGTGCCAGGCATGACGCTCAGCACGATCAACCCCGCCGTGATGGCGGAACTTGACCTCCCCTTGACACTGGACAATGGCGCGCTGGTCGTCGATCCGGGTGATATCGGCGCGCGGGCCGGGCTGCGGGCGGGCGATATCCTGCTGGGGGTCAACGGTACGGCCGTGATGACCAGCGCAGAGGCGAGCGCGGCGCTGGAGCAGGCGCGGGGGCGGTTGGCGCTGGACGTGCAACGCGGCCGGCGGCGGCTGACCATGCGATTCCGGCTGTAGCGTGGCGGACCTCTTTGATACCGAAGACGCCGCGCCTGAGACGCCGCAGCAGGGCCACCGCCCTCTGGCCGACCGCCTGCGTCCCAAGTCACTGGGCGAGGTCATCGGGCAGGAGCAGGTTCTGGGTTCTGAGGCGCCGCTTGGGGTAATGCTGGCTGCTGGCAGCCTTGGCTCGCTGATTTTCTGGGGGCCACCGGGCGTCGGCAAAACGACCATCGCGCGCCTTCTGGCGGATGAAACGGACCTGCATTTCGTCCAGATCAGCGCGATCTTTTCCGGTGTGGCAGACCTGAAAAGGGTGTTTCAGGAGGCACGCCATCGGCGCCAGAACGGGCAGGGGACGCTGCTGTTCGTGGACGAGATCCACCGCTTCAACAAGGCGCAGCAGGACGGTTTTCTGCCATTCATGGAGGATGGTACGATCCTGCTGGTTGGCGCGACGACGGAGAACCCCAGTTTCGAATTGAATGCGGCGCTTCTGTCCCGGAGCCAAGTGCTGGTGCTGACGCGGCTGGCGCTGTCCGACCTCGAACGCCTTGCCCAGCGCGCCGAGCGCGAGATGGACCGCGCCCTGCCGCTGGACGGCCCCGCCCGCGAGGCGCTGCTGGAGATGGCCGACGGCGATGGCCGCGCGCTGCTGAACCTGATCGAGCAGATTGCCGCGTGGAAGGTGGAGGGCAAGCTGGGGACCGAGGGCCTTGCCAGCCGCCTGATGCGGCGGGCCGCGAAATACGACAAATCGGGTGACGAGCATTTCAACCTGATCTCTGCCTTGCATAAATCCGTGCGCGGGTCGGATCCCGATGCGGCACTCTACTGGCTGGCACGAATGCTGACGGGCGGCGAAGATCCGCGCTATCTGGCACGGCGCATCACGCGCATGGCGGTCGAGGATATCGGGCTGGCCGATACCCATGCGCACCGTGTCTGCCTCGATGCGTGGGAGACATATGAGCGTCTGGGCAGCCCCGAAGGCGAACTGGCACTGGGGCAGGCGGTGACATATCTGGCGCTTGCGCCGAAATCGAACGCCGGATACGCCGCCTTCAAGGCCGCGATGCGCGAGGCCAAAAAAACCGGGTCCGAGCCGCCGCCCAAACATATCCTGAACGCCCCGACCAAGCTGATGAAAGAGCAGGGCTATGGCAGCGGATACGCCTATGATCACGACTCCGAGGACGGGTTTTCCGGCCAGAATTACTTTCCGGAGGCCATGAAGCGCCCCGTTCTGTATCAACCTGTGGAGCGTGGATTCGAGCGCGAGTTGAAGAAGCGGCTGGATTACTTTGCCAAGCTGCGTCACAACCGAGGGTAGCGCTGGCCGGTTTTTTCGGATGTGCCGAACCGGTCGATGACTTCACCATCAACAGCCAAAGCGTTGCTGTTTCCGTCGTATATTGGCGCCTCAGAGCCCGAGTTCCCTCCGTCAACCCTTAGTAGCAAAGGGGCTATCTCTTTTTTTTTACTAGTGATTCAACGCGTTTCATGTTCCCCTCCGGGCATGTTGCTACAAAGCCTTTCGTTCTGGCCCATCCGCCTGGTGAGCTGATGCTCCTCTTTCGGGGTTGCGCAGACGGCTCTCGCAGCAGTCGGGCATGATTGGGCCGCCCACTGCCACACCGCTCCGGGTCTGTCCGCCGCGATGTGAACAAACACAGTCAAATAAACGGAGAATTCTGAATGACCAAGAACAGTCAGTCCAAAATCACCGATTCTGGCCTTGTCGGCACGCTCGACAGCGCCGCCCGCAGCGGCAGCATGTCGCGTCGCGCATTCATCAACAATTCTGCGCTCGTGGGTATCGGCGCCGGCGCGGCCGGCGGGCTTTGGACGTCCAGAGCGCAGGCCGCCCCGCAAAAGGGCGGCACGTTCCGCTTTGGCATTCATGATGGCAATTCGTCCGATACCCACGATCCGGGCACCTATGTCAGCCGCCAGCAAATCTACCTGGCGCACCAGTACCGCAGCTATCTGACGATGATAAATTCGGACGGCACGCTGGGCAACGATCTGGCAACCGGATGGGAGCCGAACGACGACGCATCGGTCTGGACATTCGAGATCACGCCCGATGCGACCTTCCACAGCGGCAAGCCGGTCACGTCGGGGGATGTCGTCAATTCGCTGAACTTCCACCGCGGCGAGAAATCCACATCGGCTGCCAAATCGCTGCTGACGTCGGTCACCGACATTCGCGCCGACGGGGATCATGCCGTCGTGGTCGAACTGGACGCCGGCAATGCCGACGTGCCGTGGTTGATGACCGACTACCACTTCGCCATCTGCCCGAGCGACGGCGAGGGCAGCATAGACTGGAAATCCGGCGACGGATCCGGCCCCTACAAGATCGACAATGCCGAATGGGGCGTCCAGTTCCGCCTGTCACGGCACGAGGGCTGGCACCTTGAAGGCGCGTATTTCGATGCTTTGGTGATGCTGGTCCTGAACGACCCGAACGCGCGCCAGACAGCGCTGGTGACGGGCGATGTCGATGCCATCTCGCTGGTGGACCTCAAGACCAAGTCGCTGCTGGAGCGCGACCCGTCGGTCGAGATCCTCAGCGTGCCGTCCGCTGCTGCGATCACAATGCCGATGTTCTGCGACACTGCCCCCTTCGACAATGTGGACGTGCGCAATGCCATGAAGCTGGCGATGGACCGCGACGAGATCATCCAGAAAATCGCCTTTGGCGAGGCGACGAAAGGCAATGATTTCCACCACAGCCCGGCAATGCCCTACTTCCCGGAAGGAATCGAGCAGCGCGACTATGACCCCGATCAGGCAAAATCACTGCTGAAGAAGGCGGGCGCCGAGAATATCACGGTCAACCTCAGCACCGCAGACTCGGTGTTCTCGGGCGCGGTCGATATGTGCGTTCTTTATTCGGAGCAGGCCAAGAAGGCCGGCATCAACGTGAATGTGGTGCGTGAGCCGAATGACGGCTACTATTCCGACGTTTGGCTGAAAAAGCCTTTCACTGCCGTCAGTTGGGGCGCGCGACCGACGCCGGACGTGATGTACAGCCTTGCCTACAAGGATGACGCCGCGTGGAACGAATCGCATTGGCAGAACGAAGAGTTCAACAAACTGCTGCTTCAGGCCAAGGCCGAGCTGGACGACAAGCTGCGCAGCGAGATGTATCGCGAAATGGCGCTGCTGGCCCGCAACGATGGTGGCACGATCATCCCGTTCTTCAACAACTTCGTCTATGCGGTGCGCAGCAACGTTTCCGTCGGCGAAGACCTTGCCCCCAGCTGGGAACTGGACGGCGCACGCGGCCCTAGCCGCTGGTGGTTCGCTGGCTGATTGTTGCCATATATAACGGCCCCGGCGCAATCCGCGCCGGGGCCGCACCGCTTTAGATTGATTGGTGCGTGGGGAATATTCTTACGGAATGCAGAGTGAATTCTTCAGGACGTGAAAAATTATTTCACCAAGAGCAATAATATGAAAATTTCGTTTCGTTTTCAGAAATTTGTGGATGCGGCCCATCTTTCGTGTTCTGCTGGCAACAGGTCGCTTCTGGGTGTTTCTTTTCCCTGCGACGCGCACACACTGCGCAGACGCTGAACTGGACATCCATGCATAGAACACCAGATCAAAGCCGACACTTCAGGGAGATGACATGAAAAATCCGAATACACAGATGATGCTGGACCGACTGGCCAATGCGGCCCGTGAGGGGCGGGTATCGCGCAGGTCGTTCATGAATTACTCGATGGCCGCAGGCATGACCGCCAGCGCAGCAACGGGCCTTTGGGGCACCGCCGCGCGTGCCGAACCCAAGCGGGGCGGAACATTCCGTCTGGCCCAGCATGATGGCAACTCGGGCGACAGCCACGATCCGGGCCTTTACGAATCCAACGCCGAGATCATGCTGGCCCATACGTTCCGCGCCTTCCTGACCCAGATCATGCCCGACGGCAATCTGGCGGGTGACGTGGCCACGGAATGGTCAGCTTCGGACGATGCGTCCGAATGGACGTTCAAGCTGAATCCCAACGCGACGTTCCACTCGGGCGGCAAGGTGACGGCCGAGGATGTTGTCGCCTCGATGAACCTGCACCGGGGCGAGCAGAGCACCTCGACCGCGAAGGCGCTGATGACGGGCATCAAGGACATCGTCGCCGATGACGAGAATACCGTGACGTTCAAGATGGAGGCCGGCAACGCCGACCTGCCCTGGCTGATGACCGACTATCATCTGGTCATCCTGCCGCGCAACGAGGACGGGACCGCCAACTGGCAGTCCGGCGATGGCTGCGGCCCATACAAGCTCGACGCGTTCGAGCCGGGCCTGCGCGCATCGCTGACCCGCCATGAGGACTGGCACGGCGAGGGCGCCTATTTCGACGCGGTCGAGGTGACATTCATCAACGATCCCAACGCGCGCCAGACCGCCTTGGTCACGGGGGACGCCGATGCGACAAGCTGGCTGGAGAACAAGACGATGGCGCTGCTGGAGCGTCATCCGGAGGTCGACGTGATCAACGTGCCCTCGGCACAAACGGTGACGATGCCGATGTTCTGCGACGTTGCGCCCTTCGACGACGTGGATGTGCGCAACGCGCTGAAGCTGTCGATCAAGCGCGAGGAAATGGTCGAGACGATCCTGTTCGGTGCGGGCAGCGTCGCCAACGATTTTCACCACTCGCCCGCGATGCCCTACTATCCTGAGGACATCGAACAGCGCACCTATGATCCGGACCAGGCGAAATCGCTGCTGAAGAAGGCCGGTAAGGAGAATCTGTCGGTGACGCTGAGCAGTGCCGACTCCATCGCGACCGGGGCGGTCGATGTGGCGATCCTCTATGCCGAGCATGCCAAGGCGGCGGGTATCGACATCAAGGTCTCGCGCGAGCCCAACGATGGCTATTGGTCCGATGTCTGGCTGAAAAAACCGTTCTGCATGGTTGCCTGGGGTGCGCGCCCGACGCCGGATGTGATGTACAGCCTTGCCTACAAATCTGACGCGGCCTGGAACGAATCTCATTGGCAGAACGAGGAGTTCAACAAGCTTCTGGCACAGGCCAAGTCCGAGCTGGACGACAGCCTGCGCGCCGAGATGTATCGCGACATGGCGATCCTGGCCAAGGACGATGGCGGCACGGTGATCCCGTACTGGATGAATTTCGTCTACGGCAAGCGCAAGAATATCGGCACGACAGGCGAATACACCAACGCCTGGCAGCTGGACGGATACCGCGCCTGCAGCCGCTGGTGGTTCGAAAGCTGAACAATACGGCACTGGTCCCGGCGCTGCTTCGGCGCCGGGCCATCATGCCCCTATCGCGCCTCGGCGCTGAAATATGGGCCAAAATCAATGCCATGCGCAGGCTGCTGCGGTATAATCCATGGCGATTAACTGTTAATCTACGTCTCGCCGTGTTAGCGGTGCCAGACCGGAACAGCAGCAGGAGGGATAAATGGGCGACATCTTTGGGCTGATTGCAAAACGGCTCGGTCTGGGGCTGGTCATTCTATTGGTGATTTCAGTCATCATCTTCTTCATGGTCGAACTTTTGCCCGGCGACATCGCCGAGGCGGTTCTGGGCCAGGGGGCGACCGAGGAAAACGTCAGAAACCTGCGCGAGCAGATGGGGCTGAATGATCCAGCAATTGTGCGGTATTTCGACTGGTTGAAGGGCGCAGTCATGCTCGATTTCGGCCGGTCTATCGTGACGCAGGAACCGGTGATGAGCGTGATCGGAGAGCGGTTCCGAAACACGCTGTTCCTTGCCACGTATGCCGCTGTTATTGCCGTTCCCTTTGCCATCGTCCTTGGCGTGATCGTCGCGCTTCTGCGCAATTCGATCTTTGACCGTGTCGCGAACGTGCTGACGCTGACCTCGATCTCCAGCCCCGAATTCTTTCTGGGCTACATCCTGATCCTGTTCTTCTCGGTCAAGTGGGGCATGTTCCCAGCCATCGCCAGCCTCAGCGATGGCATGTCGTTCTGGGACTTGCTCGAGCGGACATTCCTGCCGGCTCTGACGCTGGTTCTGGTCGTCACCGCCCACATGATGCGGATGACGCGCGCCGCCATCATCAACCTGCTGGCCTCGCCTTATATCGAAATGGCAAAGTTGAAAGGCACGCCGCCGTGGAAGGTCATCGTGCGCCACGCGCTGCCCAACGCCTGGGCGCCGATCATCAACGTGATCGCGCTGAACCTTGCGTACCTCATCACCGGGGTTGTTCTGGTCGAGGTCGTGTTTGTCTATCCGGGTATCGGTCAGGCGCTGGTCGATGCGGTCAGCAAACGCGATTTCCCCGTGGTGCAGGCATGCTGCCTGATTTTCGCCGCGACCTTCATCCTGCTCAATCTTGCGGCAGATGTGGGTGCGATCCTGACCAATCCGCGCCTGCGGCATCCGAAGTAAGGGAGTTCGAGATATGAGCATTTTTGTAATCGCATACTATTCGCTGCTCCTGATCGCGTCCTGCCTGGCCGCGTTCTATAACCAAAGGTCGGCGTTCCTGCTGCTCTTTTCGCTGACGCTGGTGTCGTTCATTGTGGGAATCATCGGCGGCGCAGAAGCGTTGAAGGTGATCGCGGTCGTCGCTGCTGTCATCGCGCTGTCGGCAATGGTGTCCTATTCGTTCCGCGAATTCCTGATCCTGATCGCCACCAAGGAGATGGCCAAGGAACTGCGTACTGCGCCATTGACCGCCGCCTTTGGCATGTTCGTGATCTTCACCTACGCCATTGCGGGCATCTTTGCTCCGTGGATCGCGCCCCATGGTGAGGCCGAGGTGATCGCGGCGGCCTTCGCGCCTGCGGACGCGAACATGCTGCTGGGCGCCGATCAATTGGGTCGCGACATGTTCAGCCGCCTGATCTACGGCACGCGCAACTCGGTCGGGCTGGCCCTGACGGCAACGCTACTGGCGTTCATCATCGGCGCCTTTCTGGGCCTTCTGGCCGCGACCAAAGGCGGGATCCTAGACAACTTCCTGGGGCGCTTTGCGGATGTGATCATGTCGATCCCGTCGCTGATCTTTGCGCTGCTGATGCTGTCCATCTTCGGCCCGTCGATGCCGGTCATCATCATCGCCGTCGCGATCATCTACGCGCCGCGCGTCTTTCGCCTGACGCGGGCCGTCGCGGGCGATGTGGTCGTCATGGACTATATCGAAGCGGCCAAGCTGCGCGGGGAAGGGACCTGGTATCTCATCCGGCGGGAAATCCTGCCGAACTCGACCGCGCCGCTGGTTGCCGAATTCGGTCTGGAATTCTGTTTCGTGTTCCTGCTGGTCGCGGGCCTGTCATTCCTTGGCCTCGGCATTCAGCCGCCCACGGCGGACTGGGGGTCGATGGTCCGTGAGAACGCGACGCTGATCTCATTTGGCGAAATCACACCGCTTATTCCAGCCGCCGCCATTGCGCTGCTGACCGTCGGGGTCAACTTCGTGGTGGACTGGATGCTGCACCGGTCCTCGGGACTGAAGGAGTAAACACGCATGACAATTGACAAGAGCAAGAAGAACGTCCTGCTGAAAATCAGGAACCTGAAAATTCAGGGCTATTCGGATGAAACCTGGGTCGACATCATCAAGGGTGTCGACCTGACCCTGCACCGCGGCGAAGTGATGGGCCTGATCGGCGAATCCGGTGCCGGTAAATCCACCATTGGGGCCGCTGCCATGGGGTATGCGCGCGATGGCACCCGTATTTCCGAGGATTCGTCCATCGAGTTCGACGGAATGGAGTTGACCACCGCCACCGAGAGCGAGCGGCGCGCCTTGCGCGGCAATCGTATCGCCTATGTCGCCCAATCGGCGGCGGCGTCCTTCAACCCCGCGCACAAGATCATTGACCAGCACACCGAGGGTCCGTTGCAGTACCGGCTGAAGAAACGGATGGAGGCGCAGGAAGACGCGATCGACCTTTACAGCCGCCTGAGGCTGCCCAATCCCGAGGAAATCGGATTTCGTTATCCCCATCAGGTGTCTGGCGGCCAGTTGCAGCGTGCGATGACGGCCATGGCCATGTCCTGCAGGCCTGATCTGATCATCTTCGACGAGCCGACGACCGCCTTGGACGTGACCACCCAGATCGAGGTTCTTGCCGCGATCCGCGATATCGTCGATCAGTTCGATACCGCCGCGCTCTATATCACGCATGACCTCGCGGTCGTTGCGCAGATGGCAGACACGGTCAAAGTGCTGCTAAAGGGGGAAGAGGTCGAAGAAGGCACCACCGCCGAGATGATCAGCAATCCCAAGGAGGAATACACCAAATCCCTCTGGGCCGTGCGCAGCTTCAAGTCCCCGCAGCGGTCCCGTGAGGGGCGTGATTGCCTAATCTCGGTTAAGAATATCGATGCGGCCTATAGCGCTGGGCCCAAGATCCTGGATGACGTCAGCTTTGACATCTACGAGGGCATGACAGTGGCTGTGGTGGGCGAATCGGGGTCGGGCAAGTCGACGACCGCACGCGTCATCACCGGCCTGCTGCCGCCCCAAAAAGGCGAGGTGCTGTTCAGGGGCGAACCCTTCCCGGCCGACTACCGCAACCGCAACAAGGAGCAGCTGCGCCAGTGCCAGATGATCTATCAGATGGCCGACACGGCGCTGAATCCGAAGGTCAAGATCAGCGAGATCATCGGCCGTCCGGCCAGATTCTACTCCGGCCTCAAGGGGGCGGCGTTGAAAAACCGGGTGGACGAGCTTTTGGATCTGATCGAATTGGAGCCATCACAATACTATAATCGCTATCCGTCCGAATTGTCTGGTGGCCAGAAGCAGCGCATCGGCATCGCCCGCGCTTTGGCCGCCGAGCCTAGCTTCATCGTCTGCGACGAGGTGACATCGGCGCTGGACCAACTGGTTGCCGAGGGTATCCTGCGCCTTCTGGACCGGCTGCAGGACGAGTTGAACCTGGCCTATATGTTCATCACCCACGATCTGGCGACGGTGCGTTCGATTGCCGACGAGGTGGTGGTCATGCAGCACGGCAAGGTTGTCGAGCACGGCCCGAAGGACCAGATGTTCACGCCGCCGCACCACCCCTATACAGATCTTCTGCTTAGTTCGGTTCCCGAAATGGACCCCGACTGGCTGACCACCTTGTTGGAGGAGCGGGGTCTGGAAAATCTGGGCGAGGCGGCATCCAAACAGATCGATCCGGAAGACAAGAAGATCATGCCCTCGGACGCATGACCGCGGCGCCCGAGCATGAGACCAAATGAAAAGCGGCGGATGGGACACCATCCGCCGCATGTTATTTCTAACAATTGACTGTTATCTATGATCCCGCTCGGATCAGGTCATGGCCATACCGGTCAGGACCATCGTGCCGACAATGACGGCATAAACTATCAGTACGGTGGGAAAGTTTGCGCTGTGCGCACGCAGTTCGCGGTTCAGTTGCTCTCTGGTCATGGCTATATCGCTTCGGGCCGTGGGACAGGGGCGCTCCGGACCCTGATCCAAAATTGCGGTAAGGCGTATGGAAGGACCCCCATTCGCCGCTGCATCTGCTGAAACCTCTGAATTGGCCAACCTTGTCTGGCTGGGTCCGGCCTGCGCGTCAGGTCATCGACATCGCGGACAGGACCATGGTCCCGACAATCAGACCATAGACAAGGACCACAGCAGGCCATGTGGCACTATGCATGCGAAGTTCGCGGTTCAGTTGATCCCGGGTCATGTGTGCCTCCTCAGTGCTGCGTGTCGTTGCCGGGCGACCACTGTCGCCTTGATCCCGATCTACATATCTTTTTTTGGAAAGCAATGGGCAAACATGGAAAATTCCATGCAATTGTTGCATGCCTGCTCGGATAGGACGGCATGGCTGGAATTTTTCGGTGTAAGATATTGATTTAATGTCGTATTGCGCGCGACCGCCCTCGCGGCAGAACGCCGAAAATTGCTCTACCGCAGCCGATGTTGCGCTTTTGTCGCAGGACCCGATTCGCATCTTGCCTCAGGCCGCCGACGGTCCTTGCAATGGCATCACTGTCAGATCCCCCTCCAAACGGGCCTGCATTGCCTGAGCGGCGGCCAGCGACGCGGCAGCGGTGGTGAAATAGGGGATCTTGTCATACAGCGCGACCGAGCGGATTTCACGGCTGTCCGCGACCGACAGCGCGCCCTCGGTCGTGTTCATAACGACGGCAATTTCGCCGTTCTTCAGCATGTCGACAATGTTCGGTCGCCCCTCATAGACCTTGTTTACGACCGTGCAAGGCAGATCGTGCTGGCCCAGGAACGTCGCGGTGCCGCGGGTTGCAATGATGGTGAACCCCATGTCCCGCATGATGCGGGCAGCTTCGATGATGAGTGGCGTCTTGTCGGCATCCTTGATCGAAAAGAACACTGCGCCCCCTTCCGGCAGCACGACACCGGCGCCCATCTGCGCCTTGAGAAAGGCCCGGGCAAAGCTGACATCCCAGCCCATGACTTCGCCGGTGGACCGCATTTCGGGGCCGAGGATCGTATCGACGCCGGGGAAGCGGGCAAAAGGCATCACCGCCTCTTTGACCGAAAACCACGGCATCGCGTAGTCGGCCAGTGTCATCTGGTCGGCCATCGGCAGGCTGCCGGGGGTGGCATTTGCAGGATAATCGCCGCGATGGG
This sequence comes from Roseovarius sp., assembly GCA_048267045.1. Classification (GTDB taxonomy): domain Bacteria; phylum Pseudomonadota; class Alphaproteobacteria; order Rhodobacterales; family Rhodobacteraceae; genus Roseovarius. The sequence goes on from JBLWYG010000004.1 coordinate 75,910, forward strand.
GGAAATTGCTCAGCGGCTCGCCCGCCATCAGACGCGCGGCGATCGACGCGATGGCCGAATCTGTCGCCTTGGCCACGAAGGGCACGGTGCGGCTGGCGCGCGGGTTCACCTCGATCAGGTAGATCTCGCCATCCTTGACTGCGAACTGGACGTTCATCAGCCCGACCACCTTCAGCGCGCGGGCCAGCGCAATTGTCTGACGCTCGATTTCCGCAATTGTACCCGCATCCAGCGTGTAGGGCGGGATGGAGCAGGCCGAATCTCCGGAGTGAACGCCGGCCTCCTCGATATGCTGCATGATCCCCGCGACATGCACGTTCTCGCCATCGCAGAGCGCGTCAACATCACACTCGATGGCGCCCGAAAGGTAGCTGTCCAGCAGCACCGGGCTTTTGCCGGAAACGACAACCGCCTCGGCGATGTAGCGCTCCAGATGCGGCATGTCGCGCACGATTTCCATCGCCCGGCCGCCCAGCACATAGGACGGGCGGATGACCAGCGGAAAGCCGATTTTCTCCGCGATCGCAAAGGCTTGGGCATCGGTCGAGGCAATGCCGTTGACCGGCTGTTTCAGTCCCAGCCGGTTGACCAGATCCTGAAACCGTTCGCGGTCCTCAGCCAGATCAATGGCATCGGGCGAGGTGCCGAGGATCGGGATGCCTTCGTCCTCCAGCGCGTTGGCCAGCTTGAGCGGGGTCTGCCCGCCGAACTGCACGATCACGCCATGCAGCGTGCCGTTCTCCTGCTCGACGCGCAGGATTTCCATCACATGTTCGAAGGTCAGCGGCTCGAAATATAGGCGGTCCGAGGTGTCGTAGTCGGTGCTGACCGTTTCCGGGTTGCAGTTGATCATGATCGTCTCATAACCCGCATCCGACAGCGCATAGCAGGCGTGGCAGCAGCAATAATCGAACTCGATCCCCTGGCCGATCCGGTTGGGGCCGCCGCCCAGAATGACGACTTTTTTGGCATCGGTGGGCCGCGCCTCGCACTCCACGTCGCCCATCATCGGTGCCTCGTAGGTGGAATACATATAGGGCGTCTGCGCCTCGAATTCGGCGGCGCAGGTGTCGATCCGCTTGAACACCGCGTTGACCCCGACGCCGCGCCGCGTGGCGCGCACGGCCTGCTCGGTCGACCCCGCCAGCGTGGCAAGCCGCGCGTCGGTGAAGCCCATCATTTTCAGGCGGCGCAACTCGGCCGCACCTGTGGGCAGGCCGCTGGAGCGCACCTTTTCTTCCTCTTCCACAATCTCGCGGATGCGGGCCAAAAACCACGGGTCATACATGGTAACAGCGTGAATATCGTCGTCGTTCAGCCCATGGCGCATGGCCTGCGCGATCACGCGGATGCGGTCCGGCGTCTGTTTTGCGAGCGCGCGGGTGACTGCGGCGCCGTCTGGCGCGCCCTCGATGGTGATCTCGTCAAAGCCGGTCAGGCCCGTCTCCATCGACGCCAATGCCTTTTGCAGGCTCTCGTGGATGGTGCGGCCAATCGCCATCGCCTCGCCCACCGATTTCATGGCAGTGGTCAAATGCGGCGCGCTGCCTGCGAATTTTTCAAACGCAAAACGCGGGATTTTCGTAACCACATAGTCAATCGACGGCTCAAAGCTGGCCGGTGTGACCTGCGTGATGTCATTGTCCAGCTCGTCCAGCGTATAGCCGACGGCCAGTTTCGCCGCGATTTTGGCAATGGGGAAGCCCGTCGCCTTGGACGCCAAAGCGGAGGAGCGCGACACACGCGGGTTCATCTCGATCACCACCATACGCCCGTCGGCGGGGTTGATCGCCCATTGCACGTTCGAGCCGCCGGTTTCGACCCCGATTTCGCGCAGGACGGCGATGCTTTGATTGCGCATCACTTGATATTCCTTGTCGGTCAGGGTCAGGGCAGGCGCCACGGTGATCGAATCGCCGGTATGCACGCCCATCGGATCGACGTTCTCAATCGCGCAGACGATGATCGCGTTGTCGGCGCTGTCGCGCACGACCTCCATTTCGAACTCTTTCCAGCCGAGGAGCGACTCGTCGATCAGGATCTGCCCGACGGGGGACGCGTCCAGACCGGTCTTGCAGTAATGCTCGTAATCCTCGCGGTTGTAGGCCACGCCGCCGCCGGTTCCGCCAAGGGTGAATGCGGGGCGAATGATCGCCGGAAGCCCAACGTAATCAATGGCATCCATGCATTCCTGCATGGTGTTGGCGATGGTCGCCTTGGGGTTTTCGATGCCCAGCCGGTCCATCGCCTCGCGGAACAGCTTGCGGTCCTCGGCCATTTCGATGGCCTCGCGGTTGGCGCCGATCAGCTCGACGCCGAACTTCTCGAGAATGCCCATATCGGCCACGGCCAGCGCGGTGTTCAGGCCGGTTTGCCCGCCCATTGTGGGCAGCAATGCGTCGGGACGTTCCTTTTCGATGATCTTGGCGACGATTTCGGGGGTGATCGGCTCGATATATGTGGCATCGGCCAGACCCGGATCGGTCATGATAGTCGCCGGGTTGGAGTTGACAAGAATGACGCGATAGCCTTCCTCGCGCAACGCCTTGCAGGCCTGTGCGCCGGAATAGTCAAATTCGCAGGCCTGACCGATGATGATGGGCCCGGCCCCGATGATCATGATGGATGAAATATCGTCGCGCTTCGGCATATCCGGTGTCCCCGCTTGGCAGCTGTGGTTGCGCAGGCCCGCCGGGACCGCCGCAGTCGGATCGTGTGGGCGGATCGCTTGGGGCGGGCGCGCAAATTGTTGGCGGTTATATCCATGCGGCGCGTCGGCGCAAGGGGCTAGCGGCGCTTGGGAGGCGCGCAGAATTCAAGTTCTGTTTTCACTCGGGCGCGAAACACACTAGGTAGCGCCCAAGACGGCAAGCCGCGCAGGAGATAGCCAGGTGGAAATTCGCTTCGATCACGGGCCGGTGGGGCCGGATGGGGAAGGTGCCTGCCTCTTTGCAGGGCCGCACCGGATGATCCTGGCGCAGGCGGCGGGCGACGTGCCCGGCGCACTGGCCGCGCTGGACGCTGCGCGCGCAGATGGCGCATGGCTGGCCGGCTATGCCAGTTACGAACTGGGCTATGCGCTGGAGCCGCGCCTTCAGCCGCTGATGCCCGCCCGCCGCCGCCTGCCGTTGTTGGCGTTTGGCGTCTATGACGCGCCGGTTTTGGCGCCGGATTTGCCCCCGTCGGGCGGCAGCCTGTCGGAATTCACGCCACGCTGGGATGCCGCGCGCTACGCCGCCGCGTTCGATAGGGTTCACGACTATATCAGCGCCGGCGATTTCTATCAGGCAAACCTGACCTTTCCGCTGGAGGGGACGGCATCGGGCGATCCAGCCGCGCTTTATGCCGCGCTTGGCGCGGCGCAGCCGGTGCGCCACGGCGCGCTGGTGCAGCAGCCGGGCCTGCCTGCGCTTCTGTCCCGCTCGCCCGAGCTGTTCTTTCGCACAGATGCTGCCGGACGCATTCAGACCCGCCCGATGAAGGGCACTCAGCCGCGCAGCGCCGATCCCGCCGAGGATGCGCGCCGGCGGATATTTTTGGCAAGCGATGAAAAGAACCGCGCTGAAAACCTGATGATCGTCGATCTGTTGCGCAACGATCTCAGCCGCGTCTGCACCCCCGGCAGCGTCACCGTGCCGGAGCTGTTCACGGTTGAGAGCTACAGCACCGTCCACCAGATGACTTCGCTGATCGCGGGGCAGATGATGCCGGATACCGGCCTTGCCGCGCTCCTCACGGCGCTGTTCCCCTGCGGCTCGATCACCGGCGCGCCAAAAATGCGCGCCATGCAGGTGCTGCGCGACTTGGAGCCTGAGGCCCGCGATATCTATTGCGGCTCGATCGGCTGGGCGGCGCCGGACGGACGGGCCGAATTCAATGTGGCGATCCGCACCCTGCTGCTGGACGCCGGGCGGGTGACGCTGAACGTCGGCGGCGGCGTGGTTTATGACAGCACGGCCGCTGCCGAATATGAGGAGGCGCTGTGGAAAACCCGCTTTGCCCGCCCGCTGATCCGGGCTTCGCACTGATCGAGACGATGCTGTGGACGCCCGGTGGCGGCATCGCCCACCGCGCGCGCCACATGGCCCGGCTGCGCCGGTCGTCGCGGGCTTTGGGGATTACGCCGCGCGGCGTGGACAGCGCGCTGAATGGTGTCATGGGTGCCGGCCCCCTGCGCCTGCGCCTGACCGTGGACGCAGCAGGGCAGGCGGCGGTCACCGCGACACCGTTTCAGCCGCTCGGCCCCGGCACGACATGGCGCGTCGCCGTCCATTCGGAGCGCCTTGATCCCGCCGATCCGTGGCTGCGGCACAAGACGACGCAAAGGGCGCTTTACGACCGCGCCCGCGCCGAACTGCCGCCGGGTATCGACGAATGGATATTTCTCAACAGCGGCGGGGCGCTGTGCGAGGGGACGATCACGAATCTCTACATCGACACCGGCGAAATCCTTCTGACGCCGCCGCGCGCCTGCGGCCTTCTGCCCGGTATCGGGCGCGAAGCGCTGATCGCCGGGCGCCGGGCAAGGCCCACCCGCCTGACGCCGCAGGACATAACGGATGATCGCGCCCTGTATGTCGGCAACGCGCTACGCGGGCTGATCCGCGCCCGGCTGGTCCGTCCCTTTTGCTGAAATCCGGTCCCTTGGGCGGCGCATGATATCCACGTCATCCTGATCGTTATCGTGATATAGGTATTCCCGCGTCAGCGGGACGGCGTCCTGACGCCGCGATAACTGCACCTGAAAGACCACCTGCCCGCTGAGCCGAAAGGCAAGTTCGGAAACTTTCAGATAGTAGCGCCACATGCGACAAAACCGGTCGTCATAAAGCCGGCGCGCCTCTTCGATGCGTGCAGTGAAGCGATCAAACCACAAGCGCAGCGTCTTGGCGTAATGCAGGCGCCAGACCTCCAGATCGGTCGTGATCAGGTTCGAGCGTTCAATTGCGGCCGTCATTTCCGACATCGCCGGAACATAGCCGCCCGGAAAGATATACTTCAAAATCCATGGGCTGGTCACGCCCGGCGGCGCAGACCGCCCGATGGTATGGACCAGCGCGACGCCGTCGCAGGTCAGCAGGCTGTTTATCTTTTTGAAATAAGTGCGATATTGCGGTGCGCCGACATGCTCGAACATGCCGATTGACACAATGCGGTCGAACGTCCCCTCAACATCCCGGTAGTCGATCAACTCGAATTTCGCGCGGTCCTGCAGCCCTTCGGCTTTCGCGCGCTGGTTGGCAATCCTGTGTTGCTCTTCGCTCAGCGTCACGCCCAGCACATGCGCGCCATGATCTCGCGCCAGCGTCAGACCCATGCCACCCCAGCCGCAGCCGATATCCAGAACGCGCATTCCCGGCCTGAGCAGCAGCTTGGCTGCGATATGCGCCTTCTTGGCCTCCTGCGCCTCATCCAGCGTCATGTCATCCCGCGGGAAGTAGGCGCAGGAATATTGCCGGTCCTTGTCCAGAAACAAATCATAGAGCGCCCCCGACAGATCATAGTGATGCGCCACATTCTGGCGCGACCGGCCCGCAGGATTGAACTGCTGCGCATGGCGGCCCAGATAGCGCAGGGCGCGCAGCGGATGATAAGCCCACGTGCGCCCCTGCGACGCCACGTTGGCGAGGCATAAATGCAAGAACCCCTCAAGATCATCATCTTTGATCGTCAGATGGCCGTCGACATACCCCTCGCCCACACCCATTTCGGGGGACAGCATGATGCGGCGGGGCAGGCGGACATCGGTCATGCAGACGGTCACCTGCGGGCCATGTCCGGCACCCCCATAGGTTCGGGACGTGCCGTTCGGGTAGGTGACGCGCAGGCGGCCGTGCCGAACAAATCGCAACAAGAATTGGTGAAGTGCCTTATCCCACATATCCCCCCCATATCTGCCGGCAATGTCTGGCGCCGCGGACTGCAATGGTGACAACGAAGGGTAACGCATGACAGGGCTGCCGGGTTTCCCCCAGCGACAAGATAGCGCCGCTTGATTGGCCGCCGACGTATCCAACGGACCAACCGCATCCGCGGTTTGCCGATCAGTCTGCGGCGGCCCGCCCTTGACTTTGCGGCGCGGGGCATGTGTATCGGCCCCATGTCAAGACAGCCCCTAAACGGGGCGCCAAAGGGGATCCGATGATGCACGCCTACCGCAGCCATACCTGCGCCGACCTGAGGAAATCGAACGTGGGCGACACCGTGCGCCTGTCCGGCTGGGTCCATCGCATCCGCGATCACGGCGGCGTCCTGTTTGTCGATCTGCGCGATCACTACGGCATGACGCAGCTGATCTGCGATCCCGATAGCCCCGTCTTCGATCAGGTCGACGCCGTGCGCAGCGAATGGTGCATCCGTATCGACGGCACGGTCAAAGCGCGTGATGCGGCGCTGATAAACCCCAAGCTGCCCACCGGCGAGATCGAGGTTTTCATCCGCGATATCGAAGTCTTGGGCGCGTCCAGGGAACTGCCGCTGATGGTGTTCGGAGATCAGGAATACCCTGAGGAAACCCGCCTCAAGCATCGCTACCTGGACCTGCGCCGCGAGGCGATGCAGCACAACATGACGCTGCGTAGCGATGTCGTCGCCTCCATGCGCCGCCGGATGTGGGACGCGAGTTTCCGCGAGTACCAGACGCCGATCATCACCGCCTCCTCGCCTGAGGGCGCGCGCGATTTTCTGGTGCCCTCGCGCCTGCATCCCGGCAAATTCTACGCGCTGCCCCAAGCGCCGCAGCTGTTCAAGCAGCTGATCATGGTGTCGGGATTCGACAAGTATTTCCAGATCGCGCCGTGTTTCCGGGACGAGGATCCGCGCGCCGACCGCTCGCCCACCGATTTCTACCAGCTGGATTTGGAGATGTCCTTCGTCGAGCAGCAGGACGTTTTCGACACGATCCAGCCGGTCATTCAAGGAGTTTTCGAGGAATTCGGCGGCGGCCGCAAAGTCGATACCGACTGGCAGCAGATCAGCTATGCCGATTCCGCGCTGTGGTACGGCACGGACAAGCCCGACCTGCGCAACCCGATCAAGATGCAGGTCGTCTCGGACCATTTCCGCGGCTCCGGCTTTGCCATCTTCGCCAAGCTGCTGGAGCAGGAAGGCACCGAAATCCGCGCCATCCCCGCGCCCGGTGGCGGCAGCCGCAAGTTCTGCGACCGGATGAATGCGTTCGCGCAGAAAGAGGGTCTGCCGGGGATGGGGTATATTTTCTGGCGCGAGGGGAAAATTTGGGTCCGAAAAGACCAGCCGCAGATGTCCGCACTAGCTCACACTGGGGCTCTAGCCGCAGGCGAGAACTGGATAGCGCTAGAAGTGCCGACAGGTGAAGAGAAACGCTGGGAAGAACGGGTTATTGTTGAACCTGCCGGTCCACTTTCCAAAAATATTGGTTTTATGCGGACGGAAGCTATCAGGAAACAATTAGGCCTTACCGTCGGCGATGCCGCCTTTTTCCTCGGCGGCAAGCCTTCTGCGTTCGAGCGTGTGGCCGGCAAGGCGCGCACCGAGATCGGCAATGAGCTTAAGCTGACGGATGAAAACCGTTTCGCCTTTGCGTGGATCGTCGATTTCCCGATGTACGAGGCGGATGAGGAGACGGGCAAGCTCGACTTCTCGCACAACCCCTTCTCGATGCCGCAGGGCGGGTTGGAGGCGTTGAGTGGCGATCCGCTGAAAGTGCTGGGATATCAGTATGATCTGGCGTGTAATGGATACGAGTTGATCTCGGGCGCGATCCGCAACCACCGCCTTGATGTCATGATCGCGGCGTTCGAGAAGGCGGGCTATGACGAGGCCGAGGTTCACAGCCGCTTTGGCGGACTCGTGCAGGCGTTCCAGTACGGCGCCCCGCCGCATGGCGGCTGCGCGGCGGGGATCGACCGCATCGTCATGCTGCTGGCGGATGAGGCGAACATTCGCGAAGTCATCATGTTCCCGATGAACCAGCGCGCCGAAGATCTGATGATGAACGCCCCCAGCGACCCCACCTCGGACCAGCTGATGGAGCTTGGCCTGCGGGTTATTCCGCAGGAGTGATCCAGTTTCAGACTATTGAAATGATGGGCGGCGGGCCTTCGCCCATTCTTACGCAGTCCGCCCCAGCGCCGGATCATCCGTCACGCGCACAAGCCGCGTCAGATCGCTGAGCGCTGATTTCTGTCGGCCGCCAGCGTCGAAATTCGACGGGTCAAGCCACAGGCGAAACGCCTCGCCCAGCGGGGGCCATTCGGCGTCGATGGTGGCGAACCATGCGGTGTCGCGGTTGCGGCCTTTGACCACGGTTGCCTGTCTGAAAATTCCCTCATAGCTCAGCCCCAGCCGCTGCGCGGCCCTGCGGGAGGGCGCGTTCAGCGCGTCGCATTTCCATTCATATCGCCGATACCCGGCCTCAAACGCCCATTTCAGCATCAGATACATCGCCTCAGTCGCCGCAATCGTGCGCTGCAGCGCGGGCGCCATGGCGATATAGCCAACCTCAATCGACCCCGCCGCAGGTTTGATGCGCAGGTAGGAGGCAAAGCCGCCATAGGCCTCGCGATCCTTGTCGTAGATGGCGAAAAAGACATAATCTGGCGATGCGGTAATGTCGCGGACCCAGCGGTGGAACTGCGCTGCGGACGCGAAAGGCCCGGTCGGCATGTAATCCCATACCTCGTCATGGCCATCGAATGCCTGAAATAGCAGCGCCGCATGGCTGGCTGCGTCCAGCGGCTCCAGCCGGACATGCGCGCCATCCAGCGTCATGGCCGAGGGGATGGGCGGCGGTGTCCAGCCATCCAGTACCGTACCGCGTGGGCGGGGATCGTTCATCAGGGGGCCTCGCGTTGCTTTGGCCCGATCATATGTATTGCGCGCCGCAGGGGAAGCGGTTTCGTGCCGCGCAGGGGTGCCCCAGACCCTCGCTTCGTTTTTGTGACCCTAGACCGGCATGATCGACCGCAGCGGCCATGTCGGTGGCACGCCAGCGACCGGCGCTACATTGCTGCCCGGCTTGCCAGCCGCTCCCGCACCAGCCCCGCGACCTGCGCCACGCGGGCGTTCAGCGCCGCGCCGCCGTGCCCTTTTCCGGCCAAGGCATCGGCGGCCAGCGCCAACTGCCCATCATCGGCCGAGCGGGCGACGCCCCCGAGGAACTGCGCGACATAATCCAGCACCTGACCGTCGGTGTGTTCGTCCAGCAGGTTCGACACATGCATCATATCATCACGGTAGGCCAGCGGATCAGGATACACGTCCTCATTGCGCAGAATACGCGGAACGCTGGGGCGCCGGTCTTCGGGCAGGGTGGTCAGAACAGCTTGCTGAAAGACGCCCAGATTGGTCATGGGTTTGGCCAGAAACGCGTCGGCCCCGGCTGCCATCGCGTCCGCTTCAGCCCCGTCAAGACCGCTGGTCGCAATGATGGATGTCATGCGCGGCTGTGACCCCGCCAACTCGGCGATCAGATCCAGCCCCGAGCCATCGGGCAGGCCCAGATCAATAATGACCACTGTCGGCCGATAGACAGACAGGTGGCGCCGCGCCGAGCGCAGGCAATCGGCGCGCCGGATCCGTGCGCCGGAGTGCAGGCACATCAGCCGCATTGCATCGCAGGCATAAAGACTGTCCTCGACCACCAGAATCGTCATGCCCAGCAACGGGCGCGCGGCGGTGGGGTTGATGATGGGGTTCAGTCCGGGCAGATCGTCCATGCGCGTATCTCCTTTGGCAGCATCGATTCCAAGAGTTACGCAGAGTTGGCTAACGCAGGGTTAACGGCTGCGCCGGAATTTTGCGACCGTTGCGGCGATCATGCGTCACAGCGACGTCTTGCCACCGCCGAGCCCCCGCGCGATAACATGCGCCATTCGTACCGAATGAAAGGACAGCCCATGATCGGACGCCTCAATCACGTGGCCATCGCCGTGCCCGACCTCGACGCTGCCATCGCGCAATATAGCGGCGCGTTGGGCGCCGATGTGGGCGCGCCGCAGGATGAGCCGGATCATGGCGTGACCGTGGTTTTCATCAATCTTCCCAACACGAAGATCGAGCTACTGTATCCTCTGGGCGACGCCAGCCCGATCACCGGCTTTCTGGAAAAGAACCCGTCGGGCGGTATCCATCATGTCTGCTATGAGGTCGATGATATCGCCGCCGCGCGCAAGCGTCTCACCGCCTCCGGCGCGCGCGTCCTGGGGGACGGCACGCCCAAGATCGGCGCCCATGGCAAGCCGGTGCTGTTCCTGCATCCCAAGGATTTCAACGGGTGCCTCATCGAGCTGGAGGAAGTCTGATGGGCCCCGTTACCGGTCTGGTTCTCTATGCGGTCATCTGGTCTATGACCTTTCTGGTCGCCATCCCGATTCGCCTGCAAACCCAGGCCGAGGCTGGCGAAGTGGTGCCCGGCACCCATGGCGGATCGCCGCAGCGCCACGATCTGAAGAAAAAGGCGTTGATCAGCACGTTGGTCGCGCTGCTGATTTGGGCGCTGGCCGTGTGGATCATCCTGACGGGTCAGATCACGCTGAGCGACGTCGACCTTTTCACGCGGTTCGGGCCCGGCCCGATCGAAGAGCGTGGACTAGGTGGGTAAAGGTCGCGGCACCCAGAATGGGAATTATCAGATTCAATAACGGCACGCTGAGCGGGATGGCCATCAACACGCCCGCCAACCAGATTCGTAGCCAGTGACGGCGGCGCAGATCGCGTGCACCGTCGCGGCCCAGTCGCCGCATTGCGGCCAGTTGAAAATATTCGCGCCCCAGAAGAAACCCGTTCAGCGCCCAGAAAATAGCCAGCGTGGCAAAGGGTAGGACCGCATATAACAGCAGCGCCAGCAGGTTGGCGCCAATCAGCAGCCCCAGAAATGCGAACGTATCGCGGACCGTATCCATCCATGGCAGACGCGGGACAGGGGGCAGATCCGGATAATGCCGCGCCTCCACTGCAGCGGCGACATCGTCCAGAAAAAGCGAGGTGATGGCCGAGGCGACCGGCATCATCAGAAAGACCGACATGATCAGCATCAAGACCAGACTGCTCCAGCCCAGCAGATCGTCGACCCAGCGCACTTCGCCCACAAGAGGCAGCGTGACCACGTCGCCGGTCAGCCAGCTGACCAGCACCAAGACTCCAGCGTAGGTGGCAAAGAGCAGCGCAATCGTCAGCGCCAGCCCAAGCAGCAGCACCCGGCGAAACCGCTTGTCGCCCATCTGCGCCAATGCCTTGGCAAAGCTGGAGAATATCATGCGCCGTCCCAGGTCGTCAGCGCCTCGACATCGGGGCGCGGCCGCTCGGGTGGGGCGCTCTTTTCGGTTCCGATATGGATAAAGCCCGCCACGCGCTCGGCCGCGGTCAAGCCCAAGGTATCGCGTACGAAACCGGGGTCATGGCTGGGCCAACCGGTCAGCCAGTTGGCCCCCCAACCAGCGGCAAGCGCCGCGTTCAGCAGGCCCAGACAGGCGGCGCCAGCCGAATAGGTCTGCTCGATGGCGGGGATCTTGGGCGAGGGGCGCTGCACCTCGATCACGGCGACGACCAGGTCGGCATCGTCGAATTGTTTTTTCGCCTTGGCGATTGCCATTTCGTCCAGCCCCTCCGCCGCGTCGCAGGTGGCGACAGCCGCCGACATGCGGTCCAGCGCCGCCCGGCCCAGCACGACAAAGCGCCACGGCTCCAATTTGCCGTGGTCAGGGGTGCGCGCGGCGGCGGTCAGCAGCGGCATCAGCTGCGCGCGGTCCGGCACCGGCAGCCCCAGGGTCTTGGCCGGGCGCGAGCGGCGCGTCAGCAGAAAGTCCAGCGCTTGGGGGCTAGGGGCGGGCATGGCATATCTCCGTATTTAGGCGTCTTGCACCCTATGTCGGGGTCCGGCGCGGCCCGGTCAAGGGGCCTCAGCCCGGAGGCCTGCGCGTGTAGACCCCCTCGGGCAGGTTCAGCGCCGCCCCCAGATCGCGGAGCTGCGCCATTGACAGGGTGATTGTGCGCATCTCGCCCAGTCGGGGATCGAATTGACTGATGGTGACGCATTCCTCGAACGCGTTGATGATCACGTCCTCCTGCAAGGGCGCGGCCGTTGCGCCGGGGGCAGGCGGCGCAAAATCATCGACCAGCGTGATCACCGTTGCGTCGAATTCATGTTCGATCGAAAACATCTGCAGGATTCCCCATCGCTGCCGCCCATCCCAAGTCTGGGCCGATCAGCGGTGCCTTGCAAGTGCCCGGTAAACCTGCTGGCTCTCAGGCTTGGGCGCAGATAAACTGAGGCAAATTTTGGAGACGGAGAGCATCCATGCGTAAACTGACGCTTTTATGCGTTTTGGCCCTGGCGGCGTGCGACGTGCAAGCCCCTGCAACACAGCAGCAACCGGGCGCGGCACGGCCGAAGGCCACGGTCTCGACACCGACATCGGCGAAGATATCGCAGTTCAAGGCTGTGGTCGCGGCGGTCGAACCGGTGGCCGAGCGGGAATGCCGGGCGCGGACACGCGGCCTCAACTGCGATTTCCGCATTGTCGTGGATGATCGTCCGGGCCAACCGGCCAATGCCTTTCAGACGGTGGACAAGCAGGGACGCCCTGTTCTGGCCTTCAACCTTTCGCTGATCGCAGAGGTGCGCAATCGTGACGAGCTGGCCTTTGTCATGGGGCACGAGGCGGCGCACCATATCAGCGGCCATCTGGACCGGCAGCGCACCAACGCGATGGCTGGCGCAATCCTGCTGGGCGGTCTGGCCTCGATCACCGGGGCCAGCCAGGGCGCTGTGCAGAACGCGACCGATCTGGGTGCGGGCCTTGGCGCGCGCACCTATTCCAAGGATTACGAGCTGGAGGCCGACGCGCTGGGCACGGTCATCACTCGCCGCGCCGGATATGATCCGGTGCGCGGTGCCGCCTTCTTTACCCAGATCGCGGATCCGGGCGACCGCTTCCTCGGGACGCACCCGCCCAACGCCAAGCGGATCGAGACGGTTCGGCGGGTCGACGCCAGCCTTTGATGCGGCAACTGACCGGCATCGTCAGCGACCGGGGATCGAAATATGCGGTCTCCGGTGGCCCCGCCGCCACGCGGGAGGACGTCGACGCGTTTCTCAAGGATCTCAAGCGCGACAAGAAGTTCGCCAAGGCCACGCATAATACTTGGGCGGTGCTGCTGCCGGACGGCACACCGCTGAAGGGCGACGATGGCGAAGCCGGGGCAGGGATGGTCATCATCCGCATGCTGGAGCGGGCAGAGGTGACAGGCCAGCTGATTGTCGTGACGCGCTGGTATGGCGGCAAGCATCTGGGCGGCGACAGGTTCCGCCATGTGCAGACCTGCGTGGCAGAGTGGCTGGACGCCTACATGAGCGAGCGCCGCTAGCGCCCGACCGTGCCCCACAGATCGTATTCGCCCGCCTCATCAACCAGCACGCGGACGATGTCGCCAACGGCGATGTCATCGGTGCCCTCATCAATGAAAAGGTTGCCGTCAATTTCCGGCGCGTCAGCCTTGGTTCGGCAGGTGGCGATGCCATCCTCGTCAATGTCATCGACGATAACCTCTTGCACAGAGCCAACCTTTGCAGCCAGCTTTTCCACCGAAATGGCCTGCGCCTTTTCCATAAAGCGATCCCACCGGTCCTGTTTGACCTCATCCGGCACATGATCCGGCAAATCGTTGGACCGCGCGCCGGCAACGTTTTCGTACTGGAAACAGCCGACGCGATCCAGCTGTGCCTCGTCCAGCCAATCCAGCAGCGTTTGGAATTCCGCCTCCGTCTCGCCGGGGTAGCCGACGATGAAGGTGCTACGCAGGGTGATGTCGGGGCAGACACCGCGCCACGCGGCAATCTCGTCCAGCGTTTTTGCCGCCGCAGCAGGGCGCGCCATGCGGCGCAGCACATCAGGGTGCGCGTGCTGGAATGGGATGTCCAGATAGGGCAGCACCAGCCCATCCGCCATCAGCGGAATCAGATTGCGGACATGCGGATAGGGATAAACGTAGTGCAGCCGGATCCAAGCCCCCAGCGATCCCAGATCGCGCGCCAGATCCGTGATATGCGCGCGGTGGCCGCGCTCCTCGGCGTGTTTGACATCGACGCCGTAGGCTGATGTATCCTGCGAAATCACCAGCAACTCGCGCACGCCGTTCTCGACCAGCTTTTCCGCCTCGCGCAGCACCGCATGCGCCGGGCGCGACGTAAGCCGCCCGCGCATATCGGGGATGATGCAGAACTTGCACTTGTGGTTACAACCTTCAGAAATCTTTAAATAAGAGTAATGTCTAGGCGTCAGGCTGACCGCCGATTTCGGCAACAGATCGACAAAGGGATCGGGCTGCGGAGGCACAGCGGCATGGACGGCATCCAGCACCTGTTCGTATTGATGCGGTCCGGTCACGGCCAGCACGCGGGGATGCGCGCCGGTGATATACTCCGGCTCGGCCCCGAGGCAGCCGGTGACGATCACGCGGCCGTTTTCCTGCAAGGCTTCGCCGATGGCGCTCAGGCTTTCGGCCTTGGCCGAATCAAGAAACCCGCAAGTGTTGACGATCACCGCATCGGCCCCGGTATAGTCAGGCGAGATGCCGTAACCCTCGGCGCGCAGGCGCGTCAGGATGCGTTCACTGTCCACCAGCGCCTTGGGGCAACCCAGCGACACCATGCCGATGGTCGGCTGACCGTCGCGGGTAGGGCTGGGCGCAAGGCGCGCGCGGGCCAGATCGGGGCGCAGATCAGGGGGGTTCGTATTCATCCGCCGGATATAGACGCATCCAGGGCTGCGCAAAAGGGGCAAACTGTTGCCGCAAGACCTGCGCACGCCTACACTCTGGAACAAAGGCCTGCGGTCCCGCAGGCCGTGTGAGCAGAGCAAAGAGCAATCGCATGAAATTTCTGTTAAAACTTCTGGGGTTCGTCCTTGTCGCGGTCCTGATCGCCGTTGGCGCCCTGTTCTTTCTGCCGGGCGAGCGCATCGCGCGCATTGCCGCCGAGAGGATCAGCGACATGACGGGCCGCGAGGTCACAATGACCGGCGACACCTCGATCAGCTTCTATCCGGTTCTGGGCATCAGCACCGGCAAGACGACCATCGCCAATGCGGACTGGGGCACCGGTGGCCCGATGCTGAGCGCGGACAGCCTCAAGCTGGGCGTCGATGCACTTGCGCTGATTCGCGGCGACATCCGCATCACCGGGCTGGAAGTGATGCAGCCGCGCATCGTGATCGAACGCGGCAAGGACGGGCGCGGCAACTGGCAGATCGGTGTGGCCGGCGTCGCCTCCTCCGAGCAGGGGGGCACGGCGCCGGACGCGGCGCCCAACTCCGACCGTCTGGCTCTGACGCTGGACCGCGCGCTGATCACGGACGCGTCGGTGGTCTATATCGACCACCGGGCAGGCACGCGCCAGCAGATGGAGCGGATGGATATGGACATCCGCTGGCCCACCTACGCAGGCGAGGGGACGTTCGAGGGGGTTCTGCGCCCGGCGGGCGAGGATGTGCGCGTCAGCGGGCGTCTGGGCGAAGTGGGGCCGTTTCTGGAGGGGGCCGTATCGCCCGTCACGCTGACCATCTCGACTGGCGGCGCGACATTTACTGTGGATGGCCGCGCCACCACCGCGCCGCAACTGGACGGGCAGATGTCAGCAGATATCGACAATACCGAGCATTTCATGGCCGCGCTGGGCCTGCCCGTTCCCCGCCCGCCCAAGGGCCTCGGGCGCTCGATCACGGGCAAATCGCAGATCAACCTGACCCAGGATCTGCGGTTGTCCCTGCGGGAGTTGTCGCTGGACCTTGGCGGAAACAGCCTGACAGGCGCGCTTGATGTGACAACTTCGGGCGTCCGCCCGCGCGTCACCGCGCAGCTCGACGCAGGCGCGTTGGACCTGACCGGTCTGACCGGAGACGCGCCAGCAGGCAGTGGCGGTGGCAACAACGGTGCCTCGCAGCCCGCTGCCGCCGGGTGGTCCACCACGCCCATCGACGCGAGTGCATTGGGCGCGGCGGATGCCAACATCGCGCTGACCGCCAGCAGCCTCGATTTGGGGCAGTTCAAATTCGGCGCCGCGCGTATCCGCCTGACCGTCGACAATTCCCGCGCCGTTGCCGAACTGCAGGAATTGCAAGGCTATGGCGGCACCATCGGCGGGCAAGTCGTGGCTAACAACCGCTCGGGCCTGTCAGTCGGCGGCGACCTGACCGCGCGCGGCATTGATATGGAGCGGCTTCTGACCGATGCCGCCGATATTACACGTTTTGCGACCACCGGCACCGCCAGCCTGGATTTCCTCGGCGTCGGGCAATCGGTCAATGCAATCATGCACAGCCTCAGCGGCAATCTCAGGCTGGCCACCGGGCGCGGCGTCATCAGCGGCTTTGATCTGGACCGCCTGATGCGCACCGGCGACGGCACCGGCGGCACCACGGTCTTTGACGAGGTCAGCGCCAGCTTTGCGATCAAGGACGGCAACATGCGCGGCGACGATCTGAACATGTCGATGCCGCTGGCAACCGCCACCGGCAAGGGGCGGATCGGCCTTGGCGCGCGCGATATCGACTATCTCTTTACGCCCGTCCTGCTGCGCGGTGAAAGCAGCCGCGGTCTGGCCATTCCAGTGCGGATACGCGGCCCATGGTCCGGCCCCAGCATCCGCCCCGATCTGGAAGAGGCCATTGATCTCAACTTCAAGGAAGAGCGCAAGAAGCTGGAGAAAAAGGCCCGCGACGAGGTCGAAAAGGAGATCGATAAATTCGCCGAAAAAGAACTGGGCGTGCAGGTCGAAGA
This sequence comes from Roseovarius sp., assembly GCA_048267045.1. Lineage (GTDB taxonomy): Bacteria > Pseudomonadota > Alphaproteobacteria > Rhodobacterales > Rhodobacteraceae > Roseovarius. The sequence goes on from JBLWYG010000004.1 coordinate 92,665, forward strand.
GGGCCAGTCCATCGAAGACGCGATCAGGGACGACGTCAAGAGACGCGCGGCTCGCGAATTGTTCAAACTTTTCGATTGATGTGGCGCCTGTCTTTCAATGTCCCGGAAAATACGCGCGCCGAAGGCGCCGGTTTGGTGCGTCCGAAACCACCGGAAAGCCCGCGCGGAACGGGCTGATGGTCATAAAAACCCCGCTATTCGAAGGATACCGTTACAGAATGTGTTGACGATCACGTCCGTTGGCTGGTGCTATCAACTAGGCAAATTCGCTTCGAGCCCGGCATGCTGGTTGCCGTGCTTTCCTCGAAGGTCCGGTGTCTGAAAAGTCAAATGTTTGAGACCTTGCAAGTAGTTCGCTACTGATATCACATTCCGCCAGTCTTTTTTACGGGGGGTGAGCTGATGACTTATGGCGATTTCGGTGAACCAGAAATTCCCGACGACCTTTTTGAATGCGCGTTGTTCCTAAGAAACATTATTATTAGCCTGACGACCCAGGGTGGCTCGGAGCCTGAATACAAATTGGCCAGAAGAAGGCTAATGGAAGATCCTGCAAGCAAACGGCTTTTGCCGAACTTTGTGCGTTTCTCAAACGATGCCGCTTCAGTGCAGTCAGCATTATCAGGTGTTGCAAGCGGCTCAGGTTCTTGGGCCATACGCCGAGGCCACGTTACCGAGTCTTTCATACCACTATTGACCTTCCTGCAAACAGGCGGCGGTGCGGCAGACGCCACGATCACAGATGGTCTTGAGATCTATGATGCTCCAGCTGTCCAAGCTTTTTGGGCGAAGGCTCTGGACAGACGAGCCGCTGACCCGGACGGTGCTGTTACCGCCGCAAGTACGCTGCTTGAAGAGGTCTGCAAACACATCATTGAAGACAGCGGTGCGGGTTGGGAGCCAAAGTGGAATGTTCCAAAACTTTACAGTGAAGCTGCAAAGGTCTCGAAGCTCGCACCATCGCAGCACCAGGAAGAAGTTTTCAAAACGATACTGGGAAACTGCCAGAGCGTTGTTCAGAGTATTGGTTCTCTGCGCAACAAGGGTGGCGATGCCCATGCTGGGGGGCGCTCACGAGTTTCATTCAAGCCGCGTCATGCCGCTTTGACGGTTAACCTGGCTGGGTCCATGGCCTTATTTCTGATCGAAACTTGGCAAGCGAGAATTGATGAGTGACGGATCAGAAATCTTTAGCTGCGGCACCATCCTGAGGCAGCCATTCGCGCATCCGCAACGAAATCCTGCTTCGTCCGCTTAGCTGACAGCCGAAACCTCCGAAGCCCCCGCAGATTTTCGCGAGGGCGTGGTCTTGAAATAATCCAGTGCGTGAGGGCGTTTCGCCAAGAATTCCAACATATCCGGCAAGCGGCCTGCTATTCCAGCAGGGCGCTTCCATGCGCGATATCGGTTGCGAAACCCGTCTCAGCGCCGCCGGTCGCGGCGCGAGCTCATGGGCTGGAACGCGACGCCGACATGCGCCTCGCAATAGGGTTTGCCCGCTTGGGACGGCAGGCCGCAGAACCAGAAATCATCGGTCGCCGGATCGCCCACCGGCCATTTGCAGGTGCGCGACGTCAGTTCCATCAGCGACAACCGTTTCGCCTTCTTCTCGACTTCGCTGACCTTGGCCAGTGCTTTCGGGTCGATTTCATTGGCGGACGGTTGTGGCGGAAGCGGCTGACCGGCGGGAATAATTGGCTTGATCCGTGTGACCGGCGCCGGCGCAGCTACCTCTTCCGGCTCTGTCGCGGGCTCGGCCTTGGCGGCGGGCTGGGCCTCGGCCGTCTTGGCAGGTTTTGCCGCAGGTCGTGGTGCCGCCTTCGCCGCCGGTTTCGCCTCGGCCTCGGCGGCGCTGGCTGTTTGGGCCCCCCCCGCTGCGGCCCCGCCATTGCGGTTCGACAGGCCCAGCCGATGGACCTTGCCGATCACGGCGTTGCGGGTGACGCCGCCAAGCTCCTTGGCGATCTGGCTGGCCGACTGGCCCTCGCCCCACATTTTTTTCAGCAGCTCGACGCGATCATCGCTCCAGGACATGGACAGGTTCCTATAACCAAGGGCGGCCCGCATAAGATGGCGCCGCCCTGCAAATTTCTTGAGCCCCCTATTCTAATCACTCCCGCCTGAGTTACAAGGCACCCAAACACTGTGGCACGCGTTATGCGGGCGCTATACGACCATTCAGGAGCCGATCATGCATGACTTTGCGAAAATGGGCACGCGCCGCTTCGGGCGCATCAACTGGCTGGGCCTCGCCACGCTGTGCATACGCGAGATCCAGCGTTTCATGGCGGTCTGGACCCAGACCCTGCTGGCGCCGCTGACCACGGCGGCACTGTTTCTGCTGATCTTCACCATTGCGATCGGTCCATCGCGTGGAGATGTCATGGGCGTGCCTTTCACGCATTTCATTGCGCCGGGCATCCTGATGATGACTGTCATTCAGAACGCATTTGCAAACAGCTCGTCCTCCATCGTCATCGGCAAGGTTCAGGGCAATATCGTTGACACGCTGATGCCTCCGCTCAGCCCGGCAGAATTGGTGGTGGGCTATCTCGTGGGGTCCATCGGGCGCGGCGTCGTTGTGGCAGTGGCTATATCGCTCGGGTTGGCTCTTTTCTTGGGTATAATCCCGCATCACCCGCTGATGCTGCTCGGCTATGTCATCCTCGGCGCGGCCTTCATGGGCGCGGTAGGTATCGTTGCCGGGATTTTTGCAGACAAGTTCGACCAGATGGCGGCAATCACCAACTTTATCGTCACGCCGCTGGCTTTCTTGTCGGGCACGTTCTACTCGGTCGATGCGCTGCCTCCCGTGTTGAACGAGATCACACATTTCAACCCGATCTTCTACCTTATCGACGGGGTGCGCTATTCGGTGCTGGGCGTCTCCGATAGCGCGCCTGCACTGGGGGCCATCGTGTCGCTCGGCTCCACGCTGGCGGTCAGCGGCATCGCGTTGGCCATGTTCACCCGTGGCTACCGGCTGAAAGCATGATGCGCGCCCGGGAGCCGCGCGCCAATTGACAGTACGGGGCGGCTGAGTCACTCCTTGCAGCCTCAATCCAAGGAACCCGCCATGATCCCGTCCATCCTGCCGACCTACAATCGCGCCCCGCTGACATTCGTGAAGGGCGAGGGCAGTTGGCTGATCGAGGCGGACGGGCGGCGATTTCTGGATTTCGGGGCCGGCATCGCGGTCAACGCTCTGGGCCACGCGCATCCGGCGCTGGTCGCGGCGCTGACGGCGCAGGCGCAGATGCTGTGGCATACGTCGAACCTCTATAACATTCCGGCCCAGCAGGAACTGGCCGACCGTCTGGTCGAGGCAACTTTTGCCGATACGGTTTTCTTCACCAATTCGGGGACCGAGGCCTGCGAGCTGGCCGTGAAAATGGCGCGACGTCATTTCCATGACGCAAGCCAGCCCGAGCGCACAGAGATCATCGCCTTCGAGGGCTCCTTTCACGGCCGCTCCGCTGCCGGCATCGCCGCTGCGGGCTCGGAAAAGATGACAAAGGGTTTCGGCCCCCTTCTGCCCGGCTTCACCCACCTGCCCTGGGGCGATCACGATGCGCTCCACGCCGCGATCACGGGCCGCACCGCCGCCATCCTGATCGAACCGGTGCAGGGCGAGGGCGGCATACGCCCGCTGCCCGATGTCTGCCTAAAGGGGCTGCGCGATCTGTGCGACGACCGTGGCATACTGCTGATCCTGGATGAGGTGCAGTGTGGCATGGGACGCACCGGTCGTCTTTTCGCGCACGAATGGGCCGGAATTGATCCCGACATCATGATGGTGGCCAAGGGCATCGGCGGCGGCTTCCCGCTTGGCGCGGTCCTCGCCACCGAACATGCCGCAGCAGCGATGGTCGCCGGCACCCATGGCTCCACCTATGGCGGCAACCCGCTGGCGTGCGCCGTGGGGTGCGCCGTGATGGACCAGATCGCAAACGAGGATTTCCTGCAGGGCGTCCGCGCGCGTGCAGGCTACATGCGCCAACGGCTGGAGGCACTGGTTGCCGCCCATCCGGACGTGTTCGACGCGGTGCGCGGCAGCGGTCTGATGTTGGGGCTCAAATGCAAGAGGCCCAGCACGGACGTGCTGAACGCCTGCTACGCTCAAGGTCTTTGCACAGTCCCGGCAGCCGACAACGTCCTGCGCCTGCTGCCGCCGCTCAATATCTCCGATTCAGACATCGCCGAGGCTCTCTCGCGCCTCGATGCCGCGGCAACAACCCTTTCTTCTTGCTGAAAAATATCCACGGGGGTCCGGGGGCAATCAGCCCCCGTCGCCGCCGACAACCAGGACCGACAATGAATCATTTTCTCGACATCCATAAAACAGACCCCGCCGCCCTGCGCGGCATCATCGACAATGCAGCCGCGATGAAATCCGCCCGCGCCGGGCGCAGTCGCGGGGCGCCCGACGACGATCAACCGCTGGCGGGCCAGATGGTCGCGCTGATCTTTGAAAAACCGTCGACACGCACGCGGGTCAGCTTTGACGTGGGCGTGCGGCAGATGGGCGGGCAGACCATGCTGCTGTCCGGGCAGGAAATGCAACTGGGCCACGGCGAAACGATTGCAGACACCGCGCGCGTTCTCAGCCGCTATGTCGATCTGATCATGATCCGGACCTTCGACGAATCGGTTCTGATCGAGATGGCCGAATATGCCGACGTGCCGGTCATCAACGGGCTGACGGACCGCACCCATCCTTGCCAGATCATGGCCGATATCCAGACTTTCGAGGAACATCGTGGCCCTATCAAAGGCAAGAAGGTGGTCTGGTCAGGCGACGGCAACAATGTCTGCGCGTCTTTCCTGCATGCGGCGGGGCAGTTCGGCTTCGATCTGACCTTTACCGGCCCGGCGCAGCTGGACCCCGAAGCGGAATTTGTCGGCCTGGCCCGCAAGGCCGGCGTGCGCGTCACGATCGAGCGCGATCCCCACAAGGCGGTCGAGGGCGCCGATCTGGTTGTCACGGACACTTGGGTTTCCATGCATGACAGCCAATCCGCCAAGGAGCGGCGTCACAACATGCTGCGCCCCTACCAGGTGAACAACGCGTTGATGGCGGCAGCGAAACCGGACGCGCTTTTCATGCATTGCCTGCCTGCCCACCGCGAGGAGGAAGTGACGAGCGCGGTCATGGACGGCCCCAACTCCGTCGTCTTTGAAGAGGCCGAGAACCGTCTGCATGCGCAGAAGGCCGTGATGCGGTGGTGCCTGGGGCTGTAATTGCGCGCGCAATTCCCTCCCGTGTCCATCTTGATGCTGCAACAAATACGGGACGGCAGGGCGGGTTGCCGACCGCGCGATCTTGAGTATTTCAGGAACATTGAAAGAGCCGACGCGCGCGGCGTTACTGTAGCAGATTCAACAGCGAAAAGATGACACCCGACATCAGCGCGGCGGCGGGCACGGTGATGACCCAGGCCGCGACGATGGTCATGAAGTGGCTGCGGCGCACCAGTTTGCGGCGCTGCCGCTCGTCTGGCTCGATGCTGGGGCTTTCTTTGTTCACAGGCAGGTTCTGGCGCCGCCGCCGCTCCATGTGCCATTCGCGGTAGAAGCCGACGCCAAAGACACCGCCGACCGCGATATGGGTCGAGCTGACCGGCAGGCCCAGCCAACTGGCGACGATGACGGTCATTGCGGCTGACAGCGCGACGCAATAGGCGCGCATCGGGTTCAGTTTCGTGATCTGGCTGCCGACCATGCGGATCAGTTTGGGTCCGAAAAGAAACAGACCGAACGAAATGCCAAGCGCGCCGATGACCATCACCCATGTGGGAATCTCCACATCGGCTGCCACGTCTCCGGCCTGGACCGCATGCACGATCGCCGCCAGCGGGCCGACGGCGTTGGCCACATCATTGGCCCCGTGCGCAAAGGACAAAAGCGCGGCGGAAAAGATCAGCGGCAGCCCGAACAGCACCTTGACCGATTTGTTGCGATTTTCCATGCCCTGTGATTTGCGCCGGATCATCGGGCGCGTGATTGCCCATATCGCGACGCCCAGCGCGGCGCCGATCAGCAGGGCGGTGGACATGTCGATCTTGATCAGACGCTTGAACCCCTTGAGGGCGAGGTAGGCCGCGAACGTGCCGGCCATGATGCCAACAAGGATCGGCACCCATTTGCGGGCGGCTGCGATCTTGTCGTCCTGGTAGAGGATCCGGTTCTTGATAAGGGCGAGGAAAGCGGCGGCGACAATGCCGCCCAGCATTGGCGATATGACCCAGCTGGCGGCTATCGCGGACATGGTGGACCAGTTAACGGCCGAAAAACCCGCAGCCGCGATGCCCGCACCCATGACGCCCCCGACGACGGAATGTGTGGTCGAGACCGGGGCACCGATCTTGGTCGCCAGATTGACCCAGAGCGCGGCAGATATCAGCGCCGCCATCATCGCCCAGACAAAAACGCGGGTTTCGGCTACGCCTGCAGGGTCTATGATACCTTTGGAGATGGTCGAGACCACGTCGCCCCCGGCCAGAAGCGCGCCGGCGCTTTCGAACACGACGGCAATGGCGATGGCACCGCCCATTGACAGCGCACCGGCGCCGACAGCCGGGCCCATGTTGTTGGCCACGTCATTGGCGCCGATATTCAGCGCCATGTACGCGCCGAAGACGGCGGCCGCCACAACGATGCTGCTGGTCGGCGTCTGCACAAAGAAGATGGGAGCGGGCAGCCCGGCCA
>JBLWYG010000005.1:0-98670 GCA_048267045.1 Roseovarius sp.
ATGGGCTGCTGCCCGTGGACGGGCCGTTCGGGGATTTCTCGGACGATGAGGGCTTCCGCGCGCAGGCGCTGCGGTCTGCCACGCTGGGCATGGTCGGCAAATGGGCGATCCACCCCAAACAGATCGCGCTGTGCAACGAGGTATTCACCCCGTCGGACGCCGCCGTCACCGAAGCACGCGAAATTCTGGCCGCGATGGAGCAGGCCAAGGCGAATGGCGAGGGCGCGACCGTCTACAAGGGCCGTCTGGTCGATATTGCCAGCATCAAGCAGGCCGAGGTCATCGTAAAACAATCCGAGATGATCGCGGCCGGCTGACCGAGGTGTCTGTGACAAAAAATGTGCGCCTACGACGCGCTTTTCTCTAAGTCTGTGCTACGCGGAGGGTGGATATTTAAAGCGTTTCGCGAGAAACCTGACTCACAGCTTTTCGCGGAACGCGCGCACCATACCAGCGTTGCGCGCGGCTCGCCTTTATCTGATGTCTCAGGTCAAAGGTGAAACGCTTTAGGGCAAGAAGAAAGCAGGGCGGCGCAGATATGCGTCGCCCGTTGCACATAGCCGGAAGGAGACATGCGGGCGGTCACGCGCGCGGCAGAAACGCGCGCCTGTCGCGAGGCGCCGTGGGTCAGATCAGTGGGATTTCTGCCACGCATCCAGAATATAGCGGCTGGTCATCAGGTCCAGATGGGCGCCGCCGCCATTCTTGAACAGGGTGATTTCATCATCTGAGTTTCGCTTGAACTTTTCAGGCTCGTAATGATCGGCCAGAATGGCGTCGGGCTGGATCACGCCAGCCGCGATCGGAATCTTCAGCTCGCCGATATGGCCGATGGTGGTGTCGCGGCTGTCGACGAAGATCCGCGCGCGAGTGAGGGCGGTATCATCGGCCTCGCGCATATCGGGACGATAGGCGCCGATCAGGTCGATATGCTGGCCGGGCTGAAACCATTCGCCCTTGATGAAGGGCTCGGTGCTCATCGTGGCGGAGGTGACGATATCGGCGGTGCGCACGGCGGTTTCCAGATCATCCGCTATGGTGATGCCGGGGCAGTCCTGCCGCATGGCTTCGGCATTGGCGCTGGTGCGATTCCAGACCGTAAAGCGCGCGTCAGGCCAGACGCTGCGATACGCCTGCCAAAGGTTCCGGCCGACGGTGCCTGCGCCGATGATCAGGATGTTCTGGCTATCTGCGCGGGCAAGGCGGCGCGCGGCATAAAGGCTGTCTCCGGCTGTCTTCCATTTTGTCACGAGGTGGAAATCAATGATCGCAGCGAGAGTGCCGATGCCGTCGTCGAAAAGGTTCACCACCCCGTTGATCATCGGCTGCCCCGTGTCCGGATTGCCAGGAAAGATCGTGGCGCACTTGACTGCCAGCCCGATCCCGTCGATCCAGGCCGACCGGTTCAGCAGCGTGTCGTCGCCCCGGTAGAGGAAGGTATCGGCGATCTCGGCCTTGGGCAGGGCATGGCCACGTTCGAAGGCGGCGCACAGACCCAGCCAGTCAAGATTGGCCTCGCCTTCGGCGAAGGGGATCATGGTAATGGTCATTCGATGTCTCCTTGGGTCAGCAAGCCGGTGTTGACCAGACATTGGGCAAAACCACTTGCGCCGTCAAACAAATGCACCTGCCAGCCATGCGCGGCCGCAACGCCGATATTGTCGGTCCTGTCGTCGGTGAACAGCAGACGGCCAGGCGGGATGCCGCAATCCTCTTCAACGGCGGCGTAGATGGCCGGGTCCGGCTTGGCCATGCCCATGGGGCCGGAGATATACGCACGGTCGAATTCGGTCAAGAACGGGAATTGCGCGGCGCTCAGCGGGAAGTTCTGCGCGCCGAAATTCGACAGGGCAAAGACGGGGATGCCGCGCGCCCGCAGCGCGCGCAGCAGGCGTACCGATCCGGGGATGGCCGGTTGCGCGATGTCGCACCAGTGGTCGCGGATATGCAGGATTTCGGCGGCAAATGCAGGATTCGCGGCGGCGGTGCGCGCGACCTCGGCGGCGAAATCGGCGCCGCTGTCTATGCGCTGCATCATGGCGTGGATATCGACGGCGTCGAACAGCGCGCTGCGCCGGGCGGGGCCGGCGATGCGGTCAAAATACCGCTCGGGGTGCCACTCGATCAGCACGTTGCCGATGTCGAATATCACGGCCTCGGGGGTCATCGACGATACCGGGGGTTGGGTTTGGCGGCGCCGGATGCGGTTTCACGCCAGAGCATGTAAAGGCCCGACCCGACGATCAGAAGGATCCCGGCCCACGCGTTCAACATGGGCCACGTGCCAAAGAACGCGACCCCCCAGAAGATCGAGATCGGCATCGCCACATACTCGAATGGCGCTACCAGTGCCGCCTCGCTCAGCCGGTAGGCCTGTGAAATCAGCCAACTGCCCATGACGCCCGCGATGCCGAGCATGAGTATGATCCACATGTCCGCGCGCGCGATCGGCGCCCATTTGCGCAACAGGAACTCCAATGCCGGATGCGGTCCGCCCGCATAACGTCCGTCGCCGATCAGCGCGCCGATGATGGCGCTGGTGATCAGGAAGGTGAGGATGACGTAGAACGTCATTGTCGTCGCGCTTTCGGTCCTGCGCACCTTGCGGGTCACCATGTGCATTGCGCCGTAGAGCAGCGCCGAGATTGCCGGCAGCAGCGACGCTACCTGAAACGCATCGGTGCCGGGCTGGACGATCAGCAGGACCCCGATCAGGCCAAGGATGATCGCGGCCCAGCGGCGCGGGCCGACCGTTTCGCCCAAAAAGATGACCGACATGACCGCAATCGCCAGGGGCGAGATGAAGAAGATCGCGACCGCATCGGCTATCGGCAGGGCGGCGAGCCCGAGAAACAGGCAGACGTTCGCGCAGACGATGAATGCGCCGCGCAGCAGATGGGCGCCCGGGCGGCGCGTGCGCAGGACGGTCCAGCCGCCGCTGAGCGGCATGATGATCGCAAGGAACACCGTCATGCTGACCAGCGAGCGCAGGAACACGATCTGATGCAGGGCGTAGCCGTCGCTCAGCAGTTTGATGCCCAGGTCGACGAAGGAAAAACACAGGATCGCCGTCAGCGCGCAAACCGCGCCCACGGCTTTGTTGCCCTGCTCTGGCGTGTTGTTTCTTGCGGCGGTGGTCATCGCGCGGGCCCTCAGAGCGAGCGGGCCTGTCTGACCGCCCGCTCCAGCGCGTCCAAGAAGCGCGAGCGATCCGCCTTTGTAAACCCCTTGCCGCCGCCTTGGCGAAACGGATCAGCGGCGCGCAGATCGGTCATCAGATCACGCGTGGCCAGAACGGTGCCGATATTGGCCGATGTCAGAGGCTCGCCGTTATGCTTGAGCACCAGCGCACCCGCTTCGACGCATTTCGCGGCCAGGGGGATGTCGCCCGTCACCACCACATCGCCGGGGCCGGCGCGCTCGGCGATCCACATGTCGGCCACGTCCGGCCCGTCCGGCACGATGACCGTCTGCACCAATGGGTGCGGCGATGGCCGCAGGCCCCCGTTCGAGACGATATGCACGGTCCAGCCATGGCGTGTTCCGACGCGGATCGCCTCATCCTTGACCGGGCAGGCATCGGCATCGACGTAGATCATCTGAAGCGGCTCCATTCGGTAGGGCGGGTGCGATCCCGCAGGAAACGGGTCGCCGTGCAGCCCGGTTACGCCAGAATTGCGGGCAGTGTCCACAATTCGCGAGGCGTCCAGATGCAAACACTTATCCTTCCACTGCTGATTTTCCTGTTTCCTCTCGCGTTCAGCCCCGGCCCCGGCAATATGGTCTTTGCCGCTGCCGGCGCGCGGTTCGGGTTGCGTGCCACGCTGCCTGCGAATGTCGGCTATCACATCGCCACGCTTGTCGTGACGGTCTTGATCGGGCTGGGGTTTGCTGAGGCGATGAGTTTGTTCCCCGGCCTTTTTGCCGTGATCAAGGTGGCTGGATCGCTCTATGTTCTATGGTTGGCTGCGGCGCTGGTGCGCGCAGGCATCCATGACAGCGCCGAGGCGCGCCAGGTAGGGTTCGGCGACGGAGTGATCCTACTGCTGTTGAACCCCAAGGCCTATGTCATCATTGCGCTGATGTTCTCGCAATTCCTGACGGACCAAGAGCGATCCGGTTTTGGTCCCGTCGCAGCCATAGCGGCCATTTTCACGCTCAATAATCTCGCGGCGTTCCTGACCTGGACCCTCTTCGGGGACGTCATCGCCCGCCGGTTCCGCGAAAGGGGGCAGGCGCGCAACGTCAACATCGTGTTCGGCGCAATGCTGGGGGCGGCGGGTGTCTGGATGTTGATCCACTGACCTGCGCCGCCCCCGGCGGGCGATGTCAGCGCGTCAGGCTTCGGCCTTCTTTTTTGACTCGCGATGCACCTTGTATTCCTCGGGGATCGGCATCCGGTTGAACGCATCAAGACCCGCGATCTTGTAGGCTTCGGCCAGCGTCGGATAGTTGAACGTGTTCTGCACGAAGTAATCCACCGTCCCCTTCAGATTCAGCACCGCCTGCGCGATATGGATCAGCTCGGTCGCGCCTTCGCCGACGATCTGCACGCCCAGAACACGGCGCGTTTTCAACGAAAAAAGCATTTTCAGCATGCCGTGTTCCAGCCCCATGATGTGGCCGCGCGATGTCTCGCGGAACCGTGCAATGCCGACCTCGTAGGGGATGCCGCGCTCGTTCATCTCCTCCTCGGACATGCCGCAGGTGCTGATTTCGGGCACGGAATAGATGCCGTAGGGAAACCACGGGCTTTCGGGCAGGGTGGGCGTATCCAGCGCGTGACACGCCGCGATGCGCCCCTGTTGCAGCGATGTGGAGGCGAGGCTGGGATGCCCGATGACGTCGCCTGCGGCATAGATATGCGGCACCTTGGTCTGGTAGGTCTTGCGATCCACCTCCAGACGCCCGCGATGGTCCGTCTTCAACCCCGCCTTGTCCAGACCCAGCCGCTGCGTCGCGCCCAGCCGCCCGGCGGCAAAGAGCAGCATTTCGCTGCGCACATGGCGACCGTTTTCCAGCGTGACCTCGACATGCTTGCCCGCGTCCTCGATTTTTTCGATGCCCGATCCCAGCCGCAGATCCACGCCGTTTTCGCGGATCTGGTGGGTAAAATCCTCGATCAAGGTCTTGTCGATGAAATCGAGGAAACTTTCACGTGGCTCGATCAGCGTCACGCGGACGTCAAGCGCGGCGAACATCGTGGCATATTCCACGCCGATCACGCCCGCGCCGATCACGGTCAGGCTGCGCGGGATCGTCTCGAGCTTGAGAAATTCGTCGCTGTCCAGCACGGTGGTGCCGTTGAAGGGGCAGGTGTCGGGACGGTAGGTCTTTGTCCCCGTCGCAATCAGGAACCTGTCGGCCGTCAGACGCGTGGATTTACCGGCGTCGACCTGCACCTTTATTTCATTCGGGCCGGTGAAGCTGGCCAGACCATAGAGGGTTTCGACGTGGTTGCGGTTGAACTGGTGCTCCAGCACATCGACCTCGTAATCGACGGTCTTGTTCAGGCGCGCCTGCAGGTCCTCGGCGCCGATATCTTCCTTCACCCGATAGGCGCGCCCGTAAAAGCTGCGTTCGCGCCAGCCCGAGAGGTTCAGCACCGTCTCGCGCAGGGTCTTGGACGGAATCGTGCCGGTATGGGCCGACACGCCGCCCAGCCGGTCCTTGCGGTCGATGACCAGAACCCGGCGGTTCAGCTTGCCCGCCTGGATGGCGGCAGACCGGCCCGCGGGGCCGGAACCGATGACGATCAGGTCATAATGGCCCATGAGTTCATCCCGCATAGAGCGCCTCGGCATGGAAGGAGACGTGATCTTCCATGAAAGTCGAGACGAAGAAGTAGCTGTGATCATAGCCCGGCTGCATCCGCAGGATCGCCTGTTGGCGCCGCGCGGCGGCTGCATGGGCCAGAGTTTCGGGCTTCAGGAGGTCGATGAACTGATCGTTCGTGCCGGTATCCACCAGGACCGGCCCGTCAAAGCCGGTGTCCTTCATCAGCACGCTGGCATCATGCGCGGCCCAGTTGCCCTTGTCCTCACCCAGATACCCGGTCAGCTGCTTGCGGCCCCAGTCGCTTTCCGTGGGGTTACAGATCGGCGAGAAGGCCGACACGCTGCGAAAGCGCCCCGGCAGCCGCATCGCAAGCGTCAGCGCGCCATGCCCGCCCATCGAGTGGCCGGTAATGGCCTGCCGGTCCAGATCCACGGCAAATTCGGCGCCGATCAGCGCGGGCAGATCCTCGGCGATGTAATCCCACATCTGGAAGTGCTTGGCCCATGGCTCCTGCGTGGCGTTCAGGTAGAACCCGGCGCCCTGGCCCATGTCGAAGGCGTCGTCATCTGCCACGCCTTCGCCGCGCGGCGAGGTGTCGGGAAAGACCAGCGCGATGCCCTGCTCGGCGGCCCAGCATTGCGCGCCCGCCTTGGTCATGGCGTTCTCGTGCGTGCAGGTCAGGCCCGCCAGAAACCACAGCACCGGCACCGGGCCGTCCTTCGCCTCGGCGGGCAGGAAGAGGCCGAAAGTCATGTCCGTGCCCGTTGCCTTGGAGGCATGGGAATAGACACCCTGAACACCGCCGAAGCAGGCGTTTTCCGATTTGATTTCCATGACGACACTCCTTTGTGCGAATTCTTTTGTCACGGGTATGCTTAACAGGCGGTTGAGGCGGTTGGAACGACTAAAGACGCGCGCCCGCTTGCGGCGAGGTATCAATAGAGCGGCTGAACCCATCCGATCACCAGCGACACGGTGACCGCCGCCATCACGGTCGAGATCAGGATCGAGGTCGACACCCGCTGCGGCGCCACGCCGTAATGCTGCGCCAGCATATAGACGTTGCCCGCGACCGGCAGCGATGCAGCCGCAATCATCACCGCCGCCGAATAGGGCGCAACCTCAAACACCAGCAGCGCGGCCACGGCCACCGCGGCGGGGTGCAGCACCAGTTTGCATGTCGACAGCCACCCCGCGATATAGGGTCGCTCGGCCGATTTTCCGGCCAGCGATGCGCCGATGGCAAACAGCGCACCCGGGGTGGCGGCCCCGCCGAGAATCACCAGGAACTCATTGACCGGGCCGGGGATTGGCAGGCGCAGCCCCGACCATGCCAGCCCCAGAACGATTGACACGATCATCGGGTTCTTAAGCAGGCCCATGCCCACCGTGCCGAGCACCGCAGGCCGCATCCGCCCGTCGCGTGTGCCGGTGATGACGATCACGATCAGCGCGCCGAACACGATCAGATCGACCGCTAGCACCATCATGATCGCCGCAATCGCGGCCTCGCCCATCAGCATCGCGAGCATGGGGATGCCCAAAAACCCTACATTGCCGACAACGGCACATTGCGCTTCGATCGCGGCCACTTCGGCACGCGAGCCGCGCATCAGCGATACCGCCGTAACTGCCAGATAAACTGCGGCTGATCCGCACAGATAGGCCAGCACGAAGGAGGCATCGAATATCTCGTGCAGGCTGAGGTTGGCGGAAAAGCGTAGCAGCATAGCCGACAACGCAAAGTAGAATACGAACTTCGTCAACCACGCCGTCGCGGCCGGGGGGAAAAACCCGATGCGACCGGCGCCGTAGCCCAGCGCGATGACCATGAAGAACGGCAAAGTCTGGATAAATATGGCGACCATGCCTCTTGGTAGCAGCCGGGCGGGCGGCGTCAATCGAAACGCCTGCACGCCTCGGGATGGAGGCGCGCGTTTCGGAACGGGGGCGCCGGCCGCTATTGATCCCCGGTCCGGTTCAGATCAGGCAAAAGCCGGGCATGACGGCGCATCGCTGCGGTGGCATCGCCGAACGTGTGGATTCCATGCGCCTCCAGCATTGGCAGAAGCCGCACCAGAACCTGCGCTGTCGCAATCGCATCCCCGACGGCCGTATGCCGCGCCGAACCATCGATATGAATATCCAGGCGATCGGCAATGGCATCCAGTGTATGACTCTCATCTTCGCCAAAGATAATCGCCGACAGCAGAACGGTGTCCAGAACGGGGTGGTCGAAGGCAAGGTCGAGTTCGCCTTCGTGCCGCTTCAGGAATGCCAGATCAAACGGGGCGTTATGTGCCACCAGAACCGCATCCTGCGCAAACCCGTGAAACCGCCGCAGGGCGCTGACCGGGCTTGGTGCCCGGGCGACCATTTTGTCGGTAATCCCATGGATGCGGGACGATGCTCCGGGAATGGGGCGGCCCGGATTGACGAAGGTATCGAATGTTTCACCCTTGACGATGCGGTTGCTCAGCACCCGGACGGCGCCAACCTGCACGATTTCATCGCGCTCGGTGTCCAGACCGGTGGTTTCGCTGTCGAACACCACATAGGAAAGCGCTGATAGCGGTGTTTGTGCGATATGCCGGTCCATCGCCGTATCGGTCAAATCAAAGTCAAAGACCAGCGGGCGCTCGGCTAGGGTATCGCCTTGAACCTCCATCGAGAGCATGAGTCCACCGCCCTGCAAGGCGCGCCGAACCCGAGTGCTGACCGTTTCCTTGCCGTCGGCCGTGGGGAGTGTTGCGTCGATGAAAGTGACATCGGTTCCCGCCGCGAGATCGGCCAGCGCATGTTCCAGCGCGCCGCGGTCCAGATAGTCGAACACGGATCTGCCAAGACCAAGCTGCGCAACCTGCCCCAGAGCATGGACGCATTGGCGATCGTAGAGAATGATCCGGTTGGCCTCGTCCACCAGCATGACGGCGACAGGAATTTCCGACAGGAGCGCGGCGAGATGGGCGTTGTCCTCCTCCATCCGGCGCGTCGCGCTACTCAACCGGGCCTCGAAACTGGCGTGCATTTCCGCCAGTTCCCGGCAAAGGGCGCCCGAGGCAGGCCCGAGATCGCCAAGATGGCGAACCGGGCCGACGTCAAGATCGGTCGTCACGCCGCCATGTGCACGGGCGCGCAGCGCGGCCGCGAACCGATTGATCGCGCGGGCCACATGTTCGTCGAAAAGCAGCCATATCAATGCGGTGATCAGGATAGCGCCAAATCCCGCGACCAGCCCGGCAACTGTCAAGGCGGGCAACGCCTCGGGTGCCCGGCGCCAGGCCAGTAGAGCGCCCGCAGCTATCGCAGCGATATTGCCGCAGCCTATCAGCAGAAAGAACAGCAGAATGCGAAGGCGGAGATTGTTGCGCATCGGCTATGCCTCGCCGCAAGCGATGCGCGTGACAGGATCGTCGTGCCCGGTTTCGATCCACGCCGACTCGGGCACCGATCCGTCCTCGGCCAGAACCACGCCGGGCAGCAGATCGGCCCGGCGCCCCGTCTCGCAATCGAAAATCGACCGAATGCGCCGCGTCGGCGTCCAGCGGCCAAAGACATAGAGACTGGTCATGAGCTGACCCTGGGCCGCCTCATTTTGCAGCACGCCGACCTGATCGACGGCAATGAACCGGTCAACAAACGGATAGGCATGGGTCCATGGTCGCCAGAATGCCTTGTTTTCGTGGGTGGTCGCCACTTTGACGCCCTCCGGCAGCGCGGCGGCATTGCGTTCAAACCACGAATATTCCAGCGATATCGACACGGCCAGCATTGTCGCACCGGCGCCCACCGGGACCAGCCAGCGGGGCAAGGCCGGTACGATGCGGCGCAGAATCAGAACGACGCCCGCACCGGCAACGCCGGCGACGACTACGGCTATGAGTTCAAACAGCATGGCTTCTCCTTTGTGCGAACCGGCGCGCCATCATGGCAAGGCACGGCCCTGCGCCACCGCCGATTGCATCGTTCGCACGACGACGAAAGCGTTGCGCAGATGGCTGCGTTCGAAATCGCTCAGGCTTGCCGGTGCCATGAAATTGTCGGGCGCTTCATTCAGGCGGACCTGCATGGCCTGATGGTCCAGCCTGGTCTGGGCGATCAGGTCATAGGCCTCCAGCGGATCGCGCGCACCACTGGCCGAGATGATCCCGGCGGCCTGCGCGGCCTCGATCCGGGCTCTGGTGTTGACGGCGGCCAATTGCCCGCGCAGCGCGTAGATGCGCCCCAGATCGACGATCGGCACGACGCCGTTCAGCTTCAGGTCGATGCGGTCGCGGTGTTCGCCCGACCGGACGGTGGCCAGCCCCCGCCAAAGACTGAGGGGCGGTGCATGGCCAAGGGAATTGGATACCATATGCGCCACGAATATCGAGTTTCGCGCAGCCGCCGCAAGCGTTTCGGCTTGTAGTCCCGCGTACAGGCTATGATCGCCACCGATAGGTCGCAGGTCAAACATGACCGACGCCAACATCTGCGCCTCCTTGTCGGGGTGTGCGATCCAGTCCTGAAAATACTTGCGCCAGACGCGGACCGGCTGGCGCCAGCGCGGGTTCGTCGCCATCATGTCGCCCGGGCAGTAGACATAGCCGCAATGATCCAGTCCGTCGGAAACAAATCGGGCGAGGTCGGTAAAATAGGTGTCGTGATCTGCGGTCGCGTCGTCCGACAGTATCAGCACGTTGTCCTGATCGGATACGCCGGTCTGTTCGCGGCGGCCCTGACTGCCGCAGGCAAGCCACAGGTAAGGCGCTGGCGCTGGTCCCAGATGCGCCTCGGCCAGCGCCAGCAGACGGCGCGTCACGGCATCGGCGATGTCGGTCACAAGGCGCGTCGTCACGTCATGCCGGTGTCCCGCGCCGACCAGTTGTGCCAGCAGTTTCGGAATCCGCCGGGTGATATCGCCCAGCGCCGCCGCATCCGGGGCACGGGCCGCATCCCCGATGATCTCGGAAGAGCTTTCGGCCTGAAACCTTGTCAGGTCCGTCTGGGTGACTACCCCGGCCAGACCGGCCCCGCCGACGATGGGAACGTGGCCAATGCCGCGCTCCATCATCAGATGCAGCACGTCCGAGCCAATGGCGTCGGGCGGCAGGGTTACGGGATCTGCGGTCATGGCCCGGCTGACGGGCGTGTCCGGGTTCAGCCGCTCGGCCACCACGCGGGCTGAAATGTCGCGGAGGGTCAGGATACCGCGAAGCGCGCCGTCCTCGACCACCATGACCGAAGATATCCGGGCGTCCCGCATCAGCACGGCTGCTTCGGCCAGTGTCGTCGCCGGACCGACCGTTGTCAGCGTCGTCGACATCAGATCGGCAACCGGCGTCTGCGTCAGACTGCGCTGGCGGGCGCGGGGAGGGCGCGATCGGGCGAAAAAGTCGCGCAGCGACGCGTCGCCGTCGATCATGGTCCGGAAATGCGCCGCAGGCAGCACAAGGACCTGGGTCGCCGTCACGGCGCGGGCATTGGTCAGGGCTGTTCCGTCGCGCATCAGCCCACGTTCGCCAAAGACGTTGCGCGGCCCCAACGATGACAGCAGCGCGCCATCCTTGTCGGTCACCTCAACCTCGCCCGCGCGAATGATGTAAAGACCCCCAAGCGTTTCGCCTGCACGATAGATCGGATCGCCGGCAGCAATGTCATGCTGTTCCATCATTGCAGCCACGTCGGACAGGTCCGACGCCGGAATCCGGGCCCAAGGATGAACGCCGGCAAGAAAATCTGCGATACTCATGGCTGCCGCCCCTATAAAAATGCCCTGCCCGCCGAAAGGCGGACAGGGTATATGCGTGCGTGCAGCGGGCACCCCCTGGGATGCTCGCCGCCAAGGATCAATGGTCCGTGGCGGCCCCGGCACCGCGCGGGACGCGGACGCTTTCGACCAGATCCCGGATATGCTGGGGTGTCGGTGCAGTGCTGCGCGACACAAGCCAGGCCACGAGGAAGTTCAGCACAGCGCCCACAGCGCCGATTGCCGTGGACTGGATGCCCAGCAGCGAGCCGGAGATCGTATCGGGGAACTGGTTGGTGTCGGGGATGAAGAACCAGCCCTTGTGCATGAAGATGTAGACCAGCGTAAAGATCAGACCGGTCAGCATGCCCGCCACGGCGCCCTTGTTGTTGATGGTCTTCGAGAAGATCCCCATCATCAACGCAGGAAAGAGGGATGCGGCCGCGATACCAAAGGCTAGTGCCACCGTCTGCGCCGCAAAGCCCGGAGGATTGAGGCCAAGATAGGTCGCCACCGCGATTGCGACGGCCATGGATATCCGGGCCGACAGCAATTCACCCTTTTCCGAGATGCCTGGATTGATCGTCGCCTTGATCAAATCGTGACTGATCGCCGACGAGATCGCCAGCAGCAGACCCGCCGCCGTTGACAGCGCCGCCGCCAAGCCACCCGCCGCAATCAACGCGATCACCCAGCCGGGCAGTTGCGCGATTTCGGGGTTGGCCAGCACCAGTATGTCACGGTTGACCTGCAGTTCGTTGCCTTTCCAGCCACGGGCTTCGGCTTCTTTGGTGAAGGAGTCGTCGCTGTCATCGTAGTATTCGATACGCCCGTCGCCGTTCTTGTCCTCATAGGTGATGAGGCCGGTGACTTCCCAATTGCGGATCCAGTCGGGTCGTTTTTCATACTCGATCGGCTCCTCGGCAACACCATTGGGATAGATCGTGTCGATGATGTTCAGCCGCGCCATCGCACCGACAGCCGGGCAGGTCAGGTAAAGCAAAGCGATGAAAACCAGCGCCCAACCCGCCGACCAACGCGCATCAGCCACGCGCGGAACGGTGAAGAAGCGGATGATGACATGCGGCAGACCTGCGGTGCCGATCATCAGCGATATGGTGAACAGCACCATGTTTATCACGGCAGACGGAGTTCCGTCCTGTTCGGTATAGGCGTTGAAGCCCAGATCTTTCACCACTTCGTTCAGGCGGCCCAGCAGCGGTTCGCCCGATCCCAGATGCTCGCTGAACAGCCCCAGCGGCGGGATCGGGTTGCCCGTGAGTTGCAGCGAGATGAAGACGGCCGGAATGGTGTAAGCCAGAATCAGTACGCAATATTGTGCGACCTGTGTGTAGGTAATGCCCTTCATGCCGCCCAGAACAGCGTACAGAAACACGATGCCTGCACCAATGAACATGCCGGTATCGTTGGGCACTTCCAGAAAGCGCGAGAACGCGACGCCGGCACCGGTCATCTGACCGATGACATAGGTCGTCGATGCGATGATCAGGCAGACCACGGCAACCATCCGCGCGGACGGGCTGTAAAACCGGTCGCCGATGAATTCGGGCACGGTGAACTTGCCGAATTTGCGCAGATACGGCGCCAGCAACAGAGCCAGCAGGACGTAGCCACCGGTCCAGCCCATCAGGTAGGAACTGGCTGGATAGCCTGCAAAGGCGACGATACCCGCCAGCGAGATGAAGGAGGCCGCAGACATCCAGTCCGCAGCAGTGGCCATACCGTTCAGGACGGGATGCACACCGCGCCCGGCGGCATAGAACTCAGCCGTTGATCCGGCGCGGGCCCAGATGGCGATGCCGATATACAGCGCGAAGCTTGCACCGACGACGATAATATTAAGGGTATATTGGTCCATATCTGTTTACTCCTCGTCGACGCCGTAATCACGGTCGAGCTTGTTCATGCGCCAGGCGTAGAAGAAAATCAGCGCCAGAAAGACAAGGATCGATCCCTGCTGGGCAAACCAGAACCCCAGGTCAGTTCCGCCGATCTTGATACCGGATAGAAGCGGCCGCAGCAGGATGCCAAAACCAAAACTCACGAGTGCCCAGATGGCCAAGGAAACATAGATGAGACGTAAATTGGCAGTCCAGTAGCCGCTCCCGTCGCTGTCGGCGCGGCGTGCCGCATTCTTGTTTGGATCGGCCATCAGCCATTCTCCTCTTTCGTTGCGCCAGATTACTGGCTTGGTAATTCAGATGTCCCGCGATGCCGTGCATCCAGCACATTCACGGGGGCGATGAAACGGGGCAGTGTGCGACGTTTGATGTGGCCTGCAGGGCGCGCAGCTATCCACGATGTGCCTGTCTTCATGTGCCTAAGACCTGTTCATGCGGTTTTCGATTAGCTCATCCACGACCTCGGGCTCGGACAGGGTCGAGGTATCGCCCAAGGATCCGAAATCGTCCTCGGCGATTTTGCGCAGGATGCGCCGCATGATCTTGCCCGAACGAGTCTTGGGCAGGCCCGGTGCCCATTGGATCAGGTCCGGTTTGGCAATCGGCCCGATTTCGCGACGCACCCATGTTTCGAGCTCCTTGCGCAGCTCCTCTGTTGGCTCGACACCCTTCATCAGGGTGACATACGCATAAATGCCCTGTCCCTTGATCGGATGCGGGTAGCCCACGACCGCAGCTTCGCTGACTGCTTCATGGGCGACAAGCGCGCTTTCGACCTCGGCTGTGCCCATCCGGTGGCCCGAAACGTTGATCACGTCATCGACCCGCCCGGTGATCCAGTAATAGCCGTCCGCATCGCGGCGGCATCCGTCGCCCGTGAAATAATAGCCTTTGTATTGCTGGAAATAGGTGTCCATGAACCGCTGGTGATCGCCATAGATCGTGCGCATCTGCCCCGGCCAGCTGGATTGGATGCACAGGACGCCTTCGGCTTCTGTTTCCTCGATCAATTTGCCGGATTCAGGCTCCAGCACCGCTGGCCTGATCCCGAAGAACGGCAGTGTCGCGCTGCCGGGTTTGGTTGCGATGGCACCGGGCAGGGGTGTCAGCATATGTCCGCCCGTCTCGGTCTGCCACCAGGTGTCGACGATCGGGCATTTCCCTTTGCCGATGGCCTGGTTGTACCAGTTCCAGGCCTCGGGGTTGATCGGCTCGCCTACCGTGCCCAGCACCTTGAGAGCACTCAGATCGTAGGGTTCGACGAACTCCGGTCCCTTGCCCATCAATGCGCGGATCGCGGTAGGGGCGGTGTAGAACTGGTTCACCTTGTGCTTTTCGCAGACTTGCCAGAACCGCCCGGCATCGGGATAGGTCGGCACGCCCTCGAACATCACCGTGGTCGCCCCGTTCGCAAGGGGGCCGTAGACGATATAGCTGTGCCCGGTCACCCAGCCCACATCCGCCGTACACCAAAAGACATCGCCGTCGTGGTAGTCAAACACGTATTTATGCGTCAGCGCCGCATAGGCCAGATAGCCGCCGGACGTATGAACAACACCCTTCGGCTGGCCGGTCGAGCCGCTGGTATAGAGGATGAACAGCGGATCCTCGGCGCCCATTTCCTCGGGCGGGCAATCTGGCGCCACCCTGTCTTGCATTTCGTGCAGCCAGAAATCCATGCCATTGCGCCATGCGATATGTTGCCCGGTGCGCCGGACAACCAGACATTTTGTGTCTGAGATCACATTGATAAGCGCCTGGTTCACGTTGTCCTTGAGGTTTGTGACACGCCCGCCGCGCGGCGCGCCGTCGGAGGTCACGACAACCTTGGCGTCGCACCCGGCGATTCTTGCCGACAGCGCATCGGGCGAGAAACCGGCAAAGACAATCGAATGAATGGCGCCGATCCGCGCGCAGGCCAGCATCGCATAGGCCGCCTCGGGGATCATTGGCAGGTACAGCACGACGCGGTCGCCTTTGCTGACGCCCATCTCCTTCAGCACATTTGCGAACTTGCAGACATGCGCGTGAAGCTGGCGGTAGGTGATGTGCTGCGCATCATCGGTTGCCTCGTCCGGCTCCCAGATGATGGCGGTCTGATCCGCGCGATCCGCAAGGTGCCGGTCTATGCAATTGGCGGCGACATTCAGCGTTCCATCGGCGAACCAGTTGATCGCGACATTGCCATAGTCAAAGCTGCAATCGCTGACCTTGGTATAGGGTTTGATCCAATCCAAAATCTTTCCATGCTCGCCCCAGAATGCATCGGGGTCCCTGACGCTCAGCGCGTAGGTTTCGCGATATGCAGGAAGATCGATATGTGCGTTTGCCGCAAATACTTTATCCGGCCGGGTAGCGGGATCGCTCATGCGACTCTCCCATTGCGGGTACGAAGGGTTCACGTAGGAACTTTAGTACTACAGGTCGCCGCGACGTCGAAGTTTTGTTTTGCACTACGCGCGTTCCTTGTAATTTTATTTACCATAGGCATCGTTTACTGTAAATTTCAAACCAAGAGTTGCTGGAATGGGAATGTTTTCGCGGCAGCAGCGTGGCACGATCAAGGCAATGGATGCCGCAGCCTGACGGGCGCAGGCGGGCCGAAACGGCGTCCCGCGACCAACTCGACGGCGCCGTTAATACTCAAGGAGCGCATTCTGCTGCTCCTTTGCAGAATGCGCGACAGAAACGACCTACAAGGGCACGTCGTCATAGGCGCGTTTGGTCATGAGAGGCACGCTATCCATCCCCTCCGGAGCGGCTGACGACATGATTTCCATCATGCGCGCCGCCTGCGCACTATAGTCGTCCATCGCTTGCGAGAAGAAATCGGACTGAATTTTCTGAATGTCGCTCAGCGTTGTGCATGCCAGCATGGCCTTTTGGGTTTCCAGATCCTGCTGCATGCGGGATGAAAGAAAGCGCATCGTTTCCGCTCCCATTTCAAGCCAGGCTTTCTGTGCGGCCGCACCCATCGGGCCAAAGGCCGTCAGGTTATCCGCAACGGAAGCCGCGGGATCGCTTTGGTTTTTTTTGGATTTCTTTACAGAATCGGTCATGTGGTTTCCTTTGGATCATTTCGGAGTGTTCCTGTCGCGTGATCCGCACCCCGGCAAAAAGGTGCGATAGGTCACAAGCGCCTAAATACGGACTTGGTCAGCATATCTGGCGCATATCCAGCTACTGCTGTATGGATCGCAGCCAGGCGACAAGATCGGCGATTGGCTGACTTGTCAGTATCGGCTGGCCGGCATCAGTTTTCAAGCTTGCGTCACGCCCTTCGAAAAAGTCGCCGTAGACAGGCATCGGCGATCCATGGCTGACCAGCGGGTCGCGCCCGTCAATACGCCAGATCACCCTCTGAAGCGGAAAATCACCGTTATTCCCGGTTTCCAACTGTGTCAGATCCGTCGGTTGCAGCAGCAGCACCGGCGCCATAGGCCCGTTGCCGCTTGCGTCTATCCCGTGACAGGCGGCGCATCTGTTCGAAAACAGCTTTTCGCCCTCGGACAGATCCCCGGCCATCGCGGGCAAGCTGACCATTGCGGCCAGTATCGCCCCTATTCCTAAAACACGCATCGCAACCTCCTTGTTTCGGAATCACAATGAGCCGCCCAGCGATTCGCGGCGTTGACCGGGATCAATCCAGCATTCCATTAATTGATGCATGGGATGCGCGGGATGCGGGAGGTCAACCTGCGCCGATCCGGAATAGTGGGGTGCGGTCCGTTGAAGCCATACCGCAGGCGTCGCCGCGCAGCGTCTCTGGCAATGGATCATGGCGCGGGTATTTGCGATTGCAGATCAGTATCTGCAGCTTGATTGAAATCAGGGATCGGGCGCCTCCCGGCGCAGGGTGTCCATCGTTCATGTAACGCTTCAGATGACGCGGATGACGTCCTTGTCTATCGCGAGCACATAGCCCTGCCGCGCTATGTTGCGGACCAGCAATTCGCTGACCATCTGGTTGCCCAACGTGTCGCGCAGCCGCTTGATCCGGGTGGCGCCGGCCGCCTCGTCGCAATCGGCGGCATCGCGGCCTGAAATCATTCCCTCGATCTGCGCGCCGGTCAGGATGTCGCCATCCATCCGCGCCTCGGCCAGGATCGACAGCGTCTCCATCGCGGCGTCGGTCAGCTTGAACCCCATGTTGTTCAGATAGACCGATTTCTCCGCGCGACTGATCAGCAGGGAGCTGACCTCGATTCCGGACCGTTCGATCTGGGCCATGCGGCGGTTCAGGGCGACCAGCATCACCAGAAACACCAGCGCCGATATCAGCAGCGCGGCGCTGAACACCAGCAACACGAAAATCACCATGCGGTAGCTGACCAGCGTTTCACTGAACGCGGTCCCCGACAGGGCGAGGATTTCCAGCAGCTTGATTTCGGCGTCGCTGGTCAGCGCGTCATTCTCGATGAATATCCGCTCGACCCGGGCGTTGAAGGCGCCCGCATCCGGCAAGGACATGAACAGCAGGACCGCGGCCAGCGACAGGATCGCCACGATCGCGGCAATGCCAAAGACAACCACCCGGTTGCCCGAGCGGCGGGCATCCGCCGCACTGGCCGGTCCGCCAATCGCGCCCGGCCCGATCACTCCTTCTGCACCGACAGCACCTTCAGCAGGGTGATCCCCTGTGCTGACAGATGTGCTTTCAACTGCGCGGTTGCAGTAGAGACGTTGCAGGCGCCCTGGACCTGGGTAGTGCCGTAGAACAGTCGCAACGGGTTGTCCCGCTTCGCCTTGTACTCGGCGATGCAGGCGGCGTTGGCAGATCCGGCGATCAGCGCAGCAAAGGTGAACGTAGCAATCATTTTCATCATGCGCCGAACATGACCCGCACCGCGCCGCTATTCAATATCCAAAGCGGCCGGGCCGCAGTGTTATCGGATAACATCGCCGCGTTATTGCTTGGCCGGCGCCGGGCGCGCCATCGTCGTTGCAGACCTCCGAATGGAAATGAAAGGACGACAAAATGGCTGGCAAGTTCATTACTCTCATCCTGGCCGCATCGGTCGCTGCGACCGGTATGACAGCCGCCCCGGCCCGCGCGGCTGACCGTGATCTGGCCCTGGCGCTGGGCGCTCTGGTCGGTGTCGCCGTAATCGGTGCCGCAATCCAGGACGCAAAGAAAGACAAGCGGTACGTCGCGCCCCGGCGCCATGTTCGCCCGCAATACGGCGCCCACCACCACCGCAAGGCTCACAAGGGTAAAAAGCATAACTCCCGCGTAGAGCGTGCCTATCGCCAGGGTTACAACGATCACCGCCGCGTTGTGCGTCAGCGTCGGGCCGACCGCCACATTCAACGCCGCGATCAGCGCCCGCAATACGGCTACAGCGCGCGCCCCTATCGCTACGGCAACTGAGTGCCGCACCGCTCCCGGCACGGATGGAAAAGGGCCCCGCGAGGGCCCTTTTCTTTGGCCGTGTGCTGTGGTCTTTACATGTTGTATGCAAGGCCCTGATTATTCATACGAGACAGCGGCGCTGGGCGGCGGTGCGCGCATCATCGCCGGTGTTGACGAGGTTGGGCGCGGTCCTTTGGCCGGACCCGTGACAGCCGCCGCCGTGGTGCTGGACATACGCTGCATTCCCGAAGGGCTGAACGATTCCAAGAAACTGACCGAACCGCGCCGCCGCGCGCTCCATGACGTGATCGCCGCCTGCGCCGAGGTCAGCATCGCCCATGCCAGCGTGGAGGAGATCGACCAGTTGAACATCTTGCGCGCGTCACATCTGGCGATGGAGCGCGCGGTCGCGGGCCTGCCGCGCCGCCCGGACATGGCCCTGATCGACGGAAACATGATCCCGCGCGGTCTGACCATCCCAACGCAGGCGATCATCAGGGGCGATGCGCTGTCGGTTTCGATCGCTGCGGCCTCAATCATGGCGAAAATATGTCGGGATTGTGTCATGCGGGATTTGGCGCAACACTATCCCGGATACGGCTGGGAGACGAACGCAGGGTACCCGTCCAAAAGCCACAAGTCCGCGCTTCAAAATCTGGGGGTGACCCCACACCATAGGCGTTCGTTCAAGCCGGTGCACCATATCTTGTATCAAGATAAATAACTAAGCTCTTGATTCAAAAAGAAATTGACGACGAATCGCCCATGACTCATTCTTGTCCCCAAGCAGACAGAGCGCAAAAACGCGCCGGGACAGAGGCAAGACATGACGAAGATGACCAGAATCAAGGAGGCGGCGACGCTTCCTCTCAACACCATCATGAGCGGCGATTGCATCGAGGTGATGAACGCGCTGCCCGAAAGCTCGGTCGATCTGATTTTCGCCGATCCGCCCTATAACCTGCAACTCAAGGGCGATCTGCACCGGCCAGACAACAGCCATGTCGATGCGGTCGACGATGCGTGGGACCAGTTCGACAGCTTTGCCGTCTATGACAAGTTTACCCGTGAATGGCTGGCCGCGGCGCGGCGCCTGCTGAAACCGGGCGGTGCGATCTGGGTGATCGGCTCCTACCACAACATCTTTCGCGTCGGTGCGGCCTTGCAGGATGCTGGCTACTGGATTCTGAATGATGTGGTGTGGCGAAAGTCGAACCCGATGCCGAATTTCCGTGGCAAGCGCCTGACAAACGCGCATGAGACGATGATCTGGGCGTCAAAGGAAGAAGGCGCGAAATACACCTTCAACTACGAGGCGCTGAAGGCGCTGAATGATGGTGTGCAGATGCGCAGCGACTGGGTTCTGCCGATCTGCACCGGGCATGAACGGCTCAAGGATGAGGCCGGCGACAAGGCCCACCCGACGCAAAAACCCCAGAGCCTGCTGCACCGTGTCATCGTCGGCAGCACCAATCCCGGCGATGTCGTGCTGGACCCTTTCTTTGGCACCGGCACCACTGGCGCCGTGGCCAAGATGCTGGGCCGCGATTACATCGGGATCGAGCGCGAGGAGGCCTATCGCAAGGTCGCTGAAAAGCGCCTGAAAGGCATCCGCAAGTTCGATCGCGAGGCGCTGCAGGTCAGCACCTCCAAGCGCGCCGAGCCGCGCGTGCCCTTCGGCCAGTTGGTCGAGCGCGGCATGCTGCGCCCCGGCGAAGAGCTGTATTCGATGAACCAGCGTCACAAGGCCAAGGTGCGCGCCGACGGCACGCTGATCGGCGATGACATCAAGGGCTCGATCCATCAGGTCGGCGCCCATCTGGAAGGCGCGCCCAGCTGCAATGGCTGGACATACTGGCACTTCAAGAAGGACGGCAAACGCGTCCCGATCGACCTTCTGCGCCAGCAGATCCGCGCCGAAATGGCCGAGCGCCCGAACTAAGGTTTCCCCAGTTTCGCAAGAACACCGCCGGTGCCTGTGGTCTGACGCTAGGCATCATCAACTGCGCCCTGCCGTTTATCGGCAGGGTGTTTTTTTGAGTATTTTTGGAACGATGAAAGATCAAGAGTGCAGCTTTCATCTTTCTCTAAATACTCAAATCAACAGAATCCTTCATATCGCCCACGCCGCCTTCAATCCGTCCAACACGGCCTCTTCGGCGGTTCTCGGCGCCATGCAATCGCCGATGCCGATGACGTGTCCGGCGTAGCCCTCCAGCGCGGTCAGCAGCGCATCTGACACTGCGGTGCCTTGCGCCAGCACCAAAGTGTCGGTGTCTTCGACCAGCATGGCCTCGCCGTTTGCGGCATTGGTGAAATACGCGGTGTCGTCATCGGCGCCGTAAAGCTGCGCGTAGGGGATGATCTCGACGCCCAGTTTTTGCACGCGGCCCACCATCGTATCGCGCACATAGCTTTGCAGCATTTCCCCTGCATGGGTGCCGTTCACAGCCAGCCGCACCCGACGTCCGGCGCTAGCCAGCAACTCGGCCACGCCAAGGCCCACCCAATCGGCGCGCCAGTCGGCAATGGTGACGGAGCCGCCGACATTTGCGTGGCTGCGCAGCACATCCCATGCGGTGACGATATGCGCGTCCTCGCCGAATTCCATCCCTTGCGGTATGCGCGCCGTGCCGCCGGTGGCGACGATCACGGTATCGGGGACGGCTTTGGCCACCATATCTGCGGTGATTTCGCTATTCAGAGATACGGTGACGCCTGCCTGCTTCATCTCGCGGGTCAGGTTCGTGACGATGCCGCCGAATTCGGCGCGTCCCGGCAGCATTTGGGCCAGCAACGCCTGACCGCCCAGTTGCGCGGCAGCCTCATGCAGCGTCACGTCGTGCCCCATTGCGGCGGCGGTGGCGGCGGCCTTCATGCCTGCCGGACCGCCGCCGATAACCATGACGGTCTTGGGCGTATCGGTCTGACGCCGTGCGCCATAGGTTAGCTCGCGCCCGGATTCTGGGAACTGTATGCAAGAGATCGGCACCCCCTTGTGGAAATGACCGATGCAGGCCTGATTGCAGCCGATACAGGCGCGGATATCGTCCGGGCGATCCGCCTTTGCCTTGACCGGCATGGCCGGATCGCAAATCAGCGCGCGTGTCATGCCGCACATGTCGGCCTGCCCGGTGGCAATGACGCCTTCGGCGTCTTGCGGCTGGTTGATGCGCCCTGCCACCATCACGGGGATCTCGACCGCCTGTTTCACTGCATAGGCAAAGGGGGCGAGGTAGGCGTTCTGCTCGAACATCGGCGGCACGATATGGATCGCCCCGCTCAGTGTGGCCGATGTGCCGGCAATCACGCTGACGTAGTCGAGGCTGGGCGCCAGTGCGCGGATCACCTCAAGGCTGTCGGCATCCTTCATCCCGTCATGCGTATGCTCATCGCCCGAAACGCGCAGCCCGATGGCAAAGCCGCCGTGGGTGGCTGTGCGCACCGACTCGACTGCTTCGCGCACGAAGCGCATGCGGTTCTCGAAGGTCCCGCCATACTCGTCCACGCGCCTGTTGATCTGCGGGCTGAGGAATTGCGCGGGTAGGTAGCCGTGGCTGGCGACGATCTCGACCCCGTCCAGCCCGGCCGCCTCCATGCGCCGGGCGGCGGCAGCATAGCCGCCGATCACCTCGTGGATCATGCGCTGTGACATCGCGCGGGGGATGACGTGAAAGCGGTCCGAGGGCGTGGCCGACGCGGAATAGGCGACCGGCGCGGTGCCATCCGCAACCTCCATGATCTCGCGGCCCGGATGGAACAACTGGGCAAAGATGCGGGTGCCGTGGGCGTGGACTGCCTTTGCCAGCTGCTCAAATCCCGGCAGGCAATCGTCATTCGTGCCCATCAGTACATGCGAGGTATAGCGCGCCGTTTCATGCACGCCGACGACCTGGGACACGATCAGCCCCGCGCCGCCCTGCGCCCGCGCCTCGTGATAGGCGATCATGGCGTCCGTCACCTGACCGTTATGAGCCATGGACGTGTCGTGGCCTGTCGACAGGATGCGGTTCGCGACCTCGACGCCGCCGATTGTCAGCGGCGTGAACAGATGCGGAAACAGCTGCGATGTATCTGGCATGGGGCGGTCTCCGGGCCGACGTTTGGACCACGCTAGCCCTCTGCCTCCGCAGCTTCAAGCGGGGGGCGGATTAGTCGACTTGTTATAGGGTTTCCAGTCGGTGATGCCGGGATAATTCGCCTTCCGCCATGCGCGCACGCGGGGGTTCATCACGCGGCGCCAGAGGGGCGGCACCATCGCGGCCATGGTCATGATCGGATAGCCATAGGGCAACTGCGGCGCCTCGTCCTCGGCATAGTTTTGCAGCAGCGGAAATCTGCGGTCGGGCTTGTAATGATGGTCCGAATGGCGCTGAAGGTTGATCAACAGCCAGTTCGTCGCCTTGTGCGCCGCATTCCAGCTGTGGCGCGGTTTGACGTGCTCATAGCGGCCACTCCCCAGATGCTCACGCGTGAGGCCATAGTGTTCGACATAATTCGCCAATTCCAGCTGCCAGACCGCGACCAGCGACTGCCACAGAAACAGGGCAAGCCCGGTCCAGCCGCCCAAGGCCAGCGCCAGCGCCAGCATCGCGGCCTGTAGCGCCCAATAGCGAAAGAACGGGTTGCCGGGATGCGTCCACTTGCGCCCGCGCCGGGCCTGCATGACCGCTTCGGCGCGAAAGGCCGAGGCGACCTGCCCCGGTACGACGCGGGCGAAAAAACGGTGAAACCCCTCGTTATAGCGGGCCGTCACGGTATCGCGCGGGGTGCCGACATGGCGGTGGTGCACCAGCATGTGTTCAGACCGGAAATGCGAATAGAGCACCATGGCCAGCAGGATATCGGCCATCCAGCGTTCAACGCGGGGCTTTTGGTGCATCAGCTCATGCGCGTAGTTGAGGCCGATCGTGCCGGTGATGACGCCTACGCCGAAGAACAACGCGATCTTCTCCGCCGCGCCCAGATGCGCGGCCTGCGGCACATACCAGATCATCCAGAACAGCAGAACGAATTGCACCGGCGCCCAGATCAGGGTGATGACGCGATACCAGGTGATGTCCGCCTCAGGGTCGAGATTGTCCAAGTTAAGGCCCAGAAACGCATCCAGCAGTGAAAAGAAATACCAGGTAAAGATCGGCAGCAGGATCACCGTCCAGCCGCCCTGCAGCGCGCCGATGATCGCGATGGGAACCAGCAGGAGCGACATCCAGAACGGGAGGGCTTGCCTTATCTGGGTGGCGGTGGACATGGGGCGGCTCCGTGATGTTGGGCGCAGGTTAGCCGAGATTTTGCAGACGTCCACGCGCCAGATCAAAAACCTTTCGCATGACCGTTGGTAACTGTGTGGGCTGGAACCGGGCAAGTGCGACAAAATCGCCCTTTAGCGGAGCGGCATCCACGCCCACCTGCGCCACTTCGACGCGCAGACGCAGATGGAAATGCGTGAACGTATGGCGCGCCTCTTCGGTCAGGGCCTGCCAATCCGTCTCAAGCGGTGGCGCGGGCGCTGGCGTCTCCTCGGCCCAGTCGCTGCCGGGCCAGCCCAGCATGCCGCCCAAAAGACCGCGATCCTCGCGCCGCTCCAGCAATATCGCGCCGTCGCTGCGCTGGGCGACATAGGCGATGCCATGACGGATCGGCCTGGCCTTCTTCGGGGTCTTTTTCGGCAGCTCCGGCGCGGTGCCTGCGATATATGCGGCGCAAGGATCGCGCCAGGGGCAGATGCCGCAGGCGGGGCTGCGCGGGGTGCAGATGGTCGCGCCCAGATCCATCACCGCCTGCGCATAATCGCCGGGCCGCTGCATGGGCGTCAGGGCGGTGGCGGCGGCGGTCAGCTCGGGCTTGGCTGCGGGCAGGGGCGTGTGGATGTCATGCAGGCGGGCCATCACCCGCTCGACATTGCCATCGACCACCGTTTCCGGCGCATCGAAGGCGATGGCCGAGATGGCAGCGGCAGTATAAGGCCCGATGCCCGGCAGCTTCAGCAGCGCCGCATGATCGGAGGGGAAGCGACCGCCATGATCCGCCACCACAACCCGCGCGCATTTCAGCAGGTTGCGCGCGCGGGCGTAGTAGCCAAGGCCGGCCCATTCGCCCATAACATCGCCATCTTCGGCGTCGGCCAGATCGGCGACGGTGGGCCAGCGAGCCGTGAACCGTTGGAAATAGGCAATTACGGCGGCGACGGTGGTCTGTTGCAGCATGACTTCGGACAGCCAGATGCGGTACGGATCGGGCAATTCGCCCCCGCAGCGCCGCGCAGGGCCGACGCGCCACGGCATATCGCGCGCGTGGACGTCATACCACTCCAGCAAATCGGCCGCCTTCGCCGTCTCACGCATTCTTTATGTCCCATTCGTGCTATCTACTGGCCTCGCACGCCTCATGCCCTAAAATGGCGCCCGAGAACAGGAGATCAACCGATGCCGCCCCGCCGCGCCACCACCAAGGGCTTCGCCCGCTCCAGCACGCTGTTGCAAGAGCGTATCCGCAAGGCATCCGAAAGCCGGGGCTTTGCCGAATCGCGCCTGCTGACCCAATGGGCCGAAATCATCGGCGCTGACGTTGCCGCCATCGCCCGGCCTGTCAAGGTCAGCTACGGGCGCGGCGGAATGGGTGCGACGCTGACGCTGCTGACCACAGGCGCGCAGGCGCCAATGCTGGAGATGCAGAAGGAGGGACTGCGCGCGCGCGTCAACAGCGTCTATGGCTACAACGCGATCTCGCGCATCACCATCACCCAAACCGCGCCGACAGGCTTTGCCGACGGGCAGGCCAGCTTTCAGCACCGCGCGCCTGCGCAGGCGCCACGAGGTCCCGACCCTGCAAAAGCGGAGGAGGCGCGCCACATCGCCGCGCCCGTGGCCGACACCGGGCTGCGCGCTGCGCTTGAAGCCCTTGCGCAAAATGTTCTATCCAGACCCAAACGCTGACCCGAAAGGAATATTCCCATGAATCGCAGATTGTTGTTGGGCGTCGCCGCGCTGGCCCTTGTTGGCGGTGTGGTCTGGTCCCAACTTGGCGGCAACCAGACCGCCGGGGCCGCAAATGCCGACGCGGGCGATTATGCCGATGTCGATACCTCCTCGATCATCGAGATGACGATGGGCCCCGAGGATGCAGCGGTGACGGTCACGGAATACGCGTCGCTGACATGCCCGCATTGCGCCACCTTCCACGCCACGACCTTTCAGGACCTGAAGCGTGATTTCATCGACACGGGCAAGGTGCGGTTTGTCTATCGGGATGTGTTTTTCGACGGGGCGGGCCTGCGCGGATCGCTTCTGGCGCGCTGCGCGGGGCCGACGCGGTTCTTCGGCATGACGGACCTGCTGTTCAGCCGCCAGAAGGAATGGCTGGACGCCAAGACGATGGGCGATGTGATGGATAACCTGGTCCGCATGGGCAAGGTTGCGGGCCTGGGCGAAGAGCAGATCATCGCCTGCATCGAAGATCAGGAAAAGGCCGAAACGCTGGAGGCGTGGTTCCGCCAGAACGCCGAAGCGGATAACATCACGTCGACACCGACCGTCCTGATCGACGGCGAGGCTTACGGCAACATGTCCTACGCCGACTTGAAAAAGATACTGGACGAGAAGCTGGCGGAATGACGTCCGCCCCCCTTGCCGGCCTCAAGGTCGTGGAGCTGGCGCGCATTCTGGCCGGTCCCTGGGCTGGTCAGACGCTGGCTGATCTCGGCGCCGAAGTCATCAAGGTCGAAAGCCCCGAGGGCGACGATACCCGTCGCTGGGGACCGCCCTTTATAGAGCGCGAAGGCGACCGCGCGGCGGCCTATTTCCACGGCTGTAACCGGGGCAAGATCAGCGTGACCGCCGATTTCCGCACGCCTGAGGGGCAGGAAAAGGTGCGCGCGCTGATTGCCGATGCCGATATCGTCATCGAGAATTTCAAGGTTGGCGGTCTGGCCAAATACGGCCTGGATTATGCGTCGCTGGCGCAGGCCTATCCGGGGCTGATCTATTGCTCGATCACCGGGTTCGGGCAGGACGGTCCTTATGCGCATCGCGCGGGGTATGACTACATCATTCAGGGTATGTCGGGCCTGATGTCCATCACCGGCGCGCCCGAAGGGCAGCCGCAGCGTGTGGGCGTGGCCGTGACGGACATCTTCACCGGCGTCTATGCTACCACCGGCATCCTTGCCGCGTTGCATCAGCGCAGCGTGACCGGCAAGGGCCAGCAGATCGACATGGCGCTGCTGGACGTCGCCGTCGCGGTAACCGCGAACCAGTCGATGAATTACCTCACCACCGGCGATGCGCCGGGGCGGATCGGCAACTTCCACCCCAACCTGGCGCCCTATCAGGTGTTCGACTGCTCGGACGGCTACATCATCATCGCCGTCGGCAATGATGCGCAATATCAGCGGCTCTGTGGCCTGCTGAGCGTGCCGGAACTGGCTACCGCGCCGGACTACATGACCAATTCAGACCGTGTGTCGCGCCGCGATCAACTGAGCGCGCTGCTGACCGAGCGGACGCGGACCTTTACCAAGGATGGTCTGCTGGCCGCTTGCGAGGGTGCGGGTGTGCCCGCCGGGCCGATCAACACCATGGACGAGGTTTACGCCGATCCGCAGATTATCGCGCGCGGTATGCGGATCGACCCCGACGGGGTGCCGGGTGTGCGCACGCCAATCCGGTTCTCGGATGCCGACTTGTCGCTGGACAAGGCGTCTCCGAAGCTGGGCGGGGGCGGCTGAGCCATGGCCCGGTCGGCTATAACCCGAGCGTCTCCAGCCGCGCGTCCATCTCGGACCAATCCGCCACGTCCAGCCTGACCGGCAGCGTCAGCACCTTTGGCCGGAAGGTCGCGGGCAGGCGCACCGCGTCTTTTTCGGTCGTCACCAGTTGCGCCCCCAGACGTGCCGCTTCGGCCTCCAGCCGGGTCAGCAGCGCGGTGGTGAACGGCTGGTGATCGTCCAGCGCCTCGAACCCGGCCAGCACAGCGCCCATGCCGCGGAGGGTGGCAAAGAATTTCTCGGGATGGCCGATCCCGGCGAAAGCCAGACAGCGCAGACCCCCCCAGTCCATGCCGGTCTGAAGCGGCGCCAGCGCACCGCGCAGATGGGGCAGGCGTACCGCGGCGCCCCATGCGGCGTCAAAGCTGTCCTGCGCCGCCGGGCCGCCGATAGAGAGCAGCAGATCGGCGCGCTTCAAGCCCACATCGACCGGCTCGCGCAGCGGCCCGGCAGGCAGGCAGCGGCCATTGCCAAAGCCGATGACGGCATCGACCACGATCAGCGAGATATCCTTGTGCAGGGCCGGGTTCTGAAACCCGTCATCCAGCACGATCACCTCGGCGCCCGCACCCGTTGCCGCCTGCGCCCCGGCGGCGCGGTCCTTCGCCACCCATGCGGGGGCAAATGCGGAAATCAGCAGCGGCTCGTCGCCCACATCGGCGGCCTCGTGCGCCGTCGGGTCCACCTGAACAGGGCCCTCCATCCGCCCGCCATGGCCGCGGCTGACCACATGCACGGCGCGCCCGCGCGCGGCAAGATGCTGCACCAGCGCGATCACCGTCGGCGTCTTGCCAGTCCCACCGGCGTTCAGGTTGCCGACGCAAATCACCGGCACGCCCGCCCGCACCGCCACCCCCTGCGCCAGCCGCCGCGCCGTGGCGCGGGCATAAAGCGCGCCCAGCGGCCACAGCAGCCGCGCGCGCAGGCCCGGCGCCGAAGCGGGGCGGTGCCAGAATTCCGGCGCGCGCATCAACGAACGTCCAGATCGTCGAGCGTGTCGTGCAGGTATTCCAGAATGTGGTCCGTCACCTCTGCGCCGGCCGTTGCCACTTCCCACGCGGCATGGGCCATGGTGGCGCTGCGGTCGGCGGCGATCAGATGGGCCAGTGCCCCGGCCAGCGTGCCTGCGTCGCGCACGATGCGGGCGCCGCCGGCGCCGGCATAGCGTTTGTAGCCAGGCAGGTAGCGGCCCACATTGGGACCGTAGACAATGGCCGACCCGTGTGCGGCCGGTTCGTTCGGATCGCTGCCGCCCATGCCGGGTAACAACGATCTGCCCATGAAGGATATCGTCGCCAGTCTGTACCACAGACCGATTTCGTCCGGCGTGTCGGCCAGCAGAACCTGCGTCGCCTCTTGGGGCATGCCGCCCTGCGACCAGATTGCGTGGCGCCATTTTCCGTGCCGCAGCGTGTCGCGAAAGGCCCCGGTCTCGGCCATGTCATGGGGCGCCACGATCAGGAACAGCCGGTGGGCCAGGCGGCTGGCCTGCCGGTGCGCGGCCAGCACGATATCCAACTCGCTATGGGCGATCTTTGCTGCCAACCAGATCGGGCGCCCGCGCAAGGCGTCGGCCATCTCGTCGCGCAGCGGCTCGTCATAGGGCAGCGCGCTGGCGACCTCCTGAAAAAGACCCGTGACAGTCACCCGGTCCTCGGACACGCCGTGGCGCCGCAGGACGCGCGCGGTCGCCTCGGTCCGGGCCATGATGCGCTGGAACCGGCCCAGCAATGTGCCTGTGACATCGGGCAACCAGCGCCAGCTGGACCGCTCCAGCAGGGATGCGTCCGCATCGACCAGGATCAGCGGCACCCCGGCGCCGTCCGTCGCCGTCAGGAGGGCAGGGCGCAGATCGCCCCCCGTCCACAGACAGACATCGGGGCGCCAATGGTCCAGAAACGCGGCGGCCGTCGCTGTCGCATCACCCTCCAACGGCTGATGGATGGTCAGCGCGCGGGCGTGGTCGGGCAGGGCAACGCCTTCGCCGATGGTCAGGAGCAGATGCAGCCCGCCGCCGACCATGCCGGGCGTGTTTCCACGCTGCGCCGACAATCGTTCGACCAGTTGCACCAGCGCATTCGCATGCTCAAGGCTGGTGGCATGGCCCCAGACAACCGCGCCGCCCGGCCGCTCGCAGCTGGGTACGAATCCCGTGCCCGTCCCCGCGGCGCTGCGCCGGGCCCAGGCCAGATAGGCAGCCAGGCTGAGCGATGGGGCCACGGCCGGGGCCTAGCCCAGCTCTTCGGTGGGCGAGGCGGGGGTTTCCTCGTCCCGCAGGCGGTGCAGGTGGGCGATGAAATAGCGCATATGCGCATTGTCGACGGTGCGCTGCGCCTCGGCCTTCCAGGCATGATGGGCGGCCTCGTAGTTGGGGTAGATGCCGACGATATGCAGATCGTCCACGTTCTTGAAAACGTTTTTCGAGGGATCGGTCAACTCGCCACCAAAGACAAGGTGAAGGCGTTGGGTCATGGAAAACTCCTGCGTGATCTGGTCGCGTCGAAACTATGGGCTGGGGCACGCGGGGGCAAGGGTTCAGCGGTGTGGCGCCTCACATGGCGAGGCGCGCTATTTTTCGTCATACCCCCGCTTTTGCGCCTGATAGAGCTGCGCATAGAGCCGATTCTGGCGCAGCAGATCCTCGTGCCGCCCGTTTTCGACCAACTGGCCGGCCTCCAGTACGAAAATACGATCCGCATCCGAGATCGACGACAGGCGGTGCGCGACGACGACCGTCGTCCTGCCGCGCGTCAGCCGGTCCAGCGCACTTTTGATGCGGGCTTCGGTCGCCTGATCCAGCGCCGATGTCGCCTCGTCAAGCAGCAGGATCGGCGCGTCGGTCAGGAAGGCGCGTGCGATGGCGATACGCTGTTTCTGTCCGCCCGACAGCTGTGCGCCCTTGGGGCCGACCGAGGCGCTGCCGCGCGCGCGAATCAGATCCGCGATCTCGGCATTCTCGGCGGCTTGCCAGACCTCGTCATCGGTGGCGGCCTGATTGACATAGCGGATATTTTCCCAGATCGAATTGTTGAAGATAACGATATCCTGCGCGACCACCGAATAGGCCCCGCGCAACGCCGCAACCTTCAGCTGGTCGATAGGCTGGCCGCCGATGGTGATGCGCCCGCCTTGCGTGTCATAAAGCCGTGTCAGCAGGGACAGGATCGTAGTCTTGCCCGACCCGGTCGAGCCGACGATGGCCGACACTTCGCCCCCTTTGAACTTCATGTCGAGACCGTGGAACAGCGGCTGATCGGGGCTGTAGGAGAAATGCACATCCTCCAACGCGATATCGCCGCCGGTATCGAAATCTGACCCCGCGCCCGGTTTGTCGGTGATGCTGGGCACCTCGTCATAGAGGCGGCGGATACGTTCCAGCAGGACCAGGTTTGACGGCAGGCTGCCAAAGAACAATGCCAGCAGACGGGCCGGATCGAACACCAGGACCATTCCCAGAAGGAAGGTTATGATGCCAGCGCCGTCCATGTCATAGTTGGGCGACAAAACCATGTAGCCGCCCCCGCCGATCACCAGCACATAGACGAAGGCTGAGGACAGATCGATTGACGGCATCACCAGCGCCTGCGTGATCTGAACCCGGTTTATCAGGTTGCGGATCGTGCTGGTGCCCTTCATCAGGCGGCTGGTTTCGACGTCTTCCTGACTTGCTATCTTGACAGTGCGCATGCCATTCACGGTCTCTTCGATACCATTTATGTATTCGGCCATCGCCGTTTCCGCGTCGCCCTGCGTGATTTTCACCCGGTCCGAGACGTAGTTCATGATCCAGATGATGAACGGTAGCACCACAACGGCGGCCGTGAACAGGATCGGGTTCTTCCAGATCAGATAGCCGGACACGATGATGACGGTCACTGCGTCGCGCACGGCATTTGCGACGGATTGCCCCACGAAGATGCCCAGCGCCTGTGTCTGCCCTACGAGCCGCTGAATGATCTCGCCGGATTTTGTCCGCTCGAAATAGGCCAGATCAAGCGACATCATATGGGCGATCAGGTCGCGCCGCATCTGGAATACGGCGTCGTTGCTGATCCAGATGGTGATGCGCGGCACCAGATAGGACATCAGGCCGCGCGTTGCGAACAGGATGAAAACGACGACGCAGACCTGCATTAGATCGGCCATGCTGCCGCTGTCGAATATGACGCGCAGGCCGCTTTCGGTCATCGACAGGAATTGTTGATATACGACGCCCTGCACCAGGATCATGCCCAGGACCAGCAGCAACCAAGGCGCCTTTTGCCGCAGGTAGCGCGACCAGACCCAGCGCAGGTTCTCGCGGTCACGCTCGGAATAGAGTGGCGCGCGCTTCGTCTTGAGGGGTTTTGTCATAAAGTCGGCCGGGCCTTGGGATTATGCGTCAGGCCGGGTCATATCGTGTTCCGGCGGCGGCGTCACGCGCCCCCGCCGGTAAATTCGCGTCACTCCCAGCAACTGACCAGCACGGTCATGTCCGTGGCACGGTCGGACATCTGCGCGGGGGCCAATGCCGCGCCGGACGGATCTGCCGTCGCGGGTGTCGCGCCGGCATCCGCCAGCACCCGCGCCAGCGCGCCCGCGTCCACCGCGAACGCGACATTATCGGGAAGGGTGCGCCCGCCATCCGCGCGCGGCAGCAACATGCCCAGCACGGTCCCGCCTGCGTCCATCACCGGCCCGCCGGCATCCCCCTCGAGCGCGGCCAGTGTCAGGCGATTGATATCTTCCTCGCCGTTGAGGCCGCGAATGTCCGACACGGTGCCGAAGGTCAGCGATGGCGCGCCCAGAACGCCGCCATGGGAATACCCGGCCAGCGTCACTTCCGACTGGATGCGCGGCGCACCCTGGCCCAGCGCTGCCACGCTGATCGGGGCCACAGTACCGCGCGGACGCAGAACCGACACGCCCAGCGCCGCTTCGGTTGCGACAATGTCCGCCTCCTGGCCATCCTCGATTGTGACATGACCGCAGCCCTCAGAAAACTCGGCCGTGGTGACGACCGTGCCGCGTCCGTCGACGTAAAAGCCCGAGCGCGTGAATATCGGTTTGCGGATTTCCAGACCTGAAACCAGATCGATGCTCTGCGCATCGTTATGCCCTGCGCCGGGGTCCAGCACGCCGTCAATGCGAGTGAAGCTGTCTTGCATGACACGCAAAAGCCGTGTGCGCCGCTCTTCATCACCAGCAGGCCAGATCAGCGTGAATCCCTTGATCTGCCCGGACTCAAGCCGCGCCTCGGTGTGTGAGACGATCCTGGCGTTTTCACCAATCAGGGTAAAGCTGTCCTTGCCCCGTTCGCGCGGCCCGTCCTGCGGTACGATTTCCAGCGTTTGCAAGATGTCATACAGACCATAAAGCGTGTCCTGCGTGCCCTCTTGGCTGATCATCAGGACGCGCGCGGGGATATCGCCAGTGGCGTCGAAATGCGCGAAAGGCGGCTCGTAACGGGCGAACTTGACAACGCCCAGCGGGATTTGCATCTCGATCCCGGCTTTTGGATCCGCGACGCGCTTCAGCCCCAGCCCCTCCAGCACCGCGTTGTACTGTCTTAGCAATTGCTCCCGCTGGAGGGTGGTCAGGATGCCGGTCACTTCATGGCCATTCGCGTCCTGCCAGCTGCCCATCGACCGGCGCGTGCCGGCGCCGAATTGCGAATCAATGCGCCCGGTGTAATGTCCGGCCCATTCCAGCGCGACCTGAAGGCTCGCCTTCTCGCCACGGCTCAGCAGCCCCTCACTGGCACGCGCCTCACGCGGGGTTTCGTCCACGAATTTCGGCGCAGGCGCAGGCGCGGGGGCCGGATCGGGCTGGGTGGCGCCAGATTGCGCTTCTTCGACCTGCTCCAGCGCAGCCGCCAGATCACCCGCTTCGGCAGGATCCTCCGGAAGGGGCGGGGTGCCTTGCGCCAGAAGGTCGGCGCCGACCGGCCATATCTGCCGGGCATATTCGGCGCTCTCGGTGATATAGCTGTCGCGGGGAATGCTGCCGTCGTTGCGCAGGGCGCGCATTATTCTGTTTGCGGTTTCAGGATCATACGGGCCAAGCGCGACGACGTACCATCCGGACCCATCCAGATCGAACCCGTTGACGTCGTTCAGCGTCGCGGAGCGGCGGCGCAATGCCTCGTTGATAGCGGCCAGGTTTGGCTGTGCCTCGATCTGGACCCAGACCAGATCCTGACTGCTGCCGTTTTGCTGCGCCTGAGCCATGCCAAGACTTGCGACAATCATGAAAATCGTCGCCAGAAAATACCGTATCATTCTATTCGTCACCCTTGAAACCCATCGCAAATTCCATTGCGTTTAACGTGTTCTAGCAAAAAGCCCATGATATACACCTGAAATATGCTCATTTAGGGTCCTGAATGGGGCAAATGGGCGCATCGCACCGGATTAGTGCGTCCCAAATTATGCCGGTGCACCTGATTGACCCTTTCGGCGGCCCGCCGTAGGTAGGGGTCGCGATTTCAGGGGCGGTTTGCCCGATGACATCCCGAAAGGGCCAGCATGACCGATACCACCGCCAAACCGCGCAGCTTTCAGGAGATTATCCTGAAGCTGCAAAGCTATTGGGCCGCCCAAGGCTGCGCCATCCTGCAGCCCTACGACATGGAGGTCGGCGCAGGCACGTTCCACCCTGCGACCACGCTGCGCAGCCTCGGGCCGCGCCCATGGTCCGCCGCTTACGTGCAGCCCTCGCGCCGCCCCACCGACGGGCGCTATGGCGAAAATCCGAACCGGCTGCAGCATTATTACCAGTATCAGGTGCTGATCAAACCCAGCCCGCCGGAATTGCAGGCGCTCTATCTGGGCTCACTTGAGGCCATCGGCATCGACATGGCGCTCCACGATATCCGCTTTGTCGAGGATGACTGGGAGTCGCCCACCCTCGGCGCATGGGGTCTGGGTTGGGAGGTCTGGTGCGACGGCATGGAAGTCAGCCAGTTTACCTATTTCCAGCAGGTCGGCGGGCATGATTGTACGCCCGTCTCTGGCGAGTTGACCTACGGGCTGGAGCGGCTGGCGATGTATGTGCTGGGCGTGGATCACGTGATGGACATGCCGTTCAATGACCCCTCCGCGCCCATTCCGCTGACCTATGGCGACGTCTTTCTCCAGACCGAAGAAGAGTTCAGCCGCTGGAATTTCGACATCGCCAATACCGAGGTTCTTCTGCGCCACTTCGTGGAGGCCGAGGCCGAGTGCCGCGCCATTCTGGACGCCCCCGAGGTCGACCCAAAGACCGGCAAGCGCATCGTCATGGCGCATCCGGCCTATGATCAATGCATCAAGGCCAGCCATATATTCAACCTGCTGGATGCGCGCGGCGTCATCTCGGTGACCGAACGTCAGGCCTATATCGGCCGCGTCCGCACGCTTGCGAAAAAATGCGCCGATGCCTTTGTGCAGACGACCGCAGGGGGCTGGGCGGCGTAATGGGTAAATTCTTGGCCGCTCTCCTGCTTGTCTGCGCCATCGGCGGTGGTGCCCTGATGTATTACCAGCAGGTCTATGCTTATTATTACGAGATCACGCCGAACGGTGAGAGTGATGTGCAGATCACCTCGCTGATTACGGGCGCGCCCGAGCCGGTGCTGTATGACGGATTCCACGCCATCGACGCCGACAGCTCGCCCATCCGGTATCGCGCCTGCTTTACCACTTCCATGAGCCTGCCGATGCTGACCGAAACCTATGTGCTGGACGACGGCGCCGTGCCGCTGACCGCGCCCAAATGGTTCGACTG
Organism: Roseovarius sp.; assembly: GCA_048267045.1. Classification (GTDB taxonomy): domain Bacteria; phylum Pseudomonadota; class Alphaproteobacteria; order Rhodobacterales; family Rhodobacteraceae; genus Roseovarius. The sequence continues at coordinate 35,292 of JBLWYG010000005.1, forward strand.
TTTCGATGCCAAGGAAATCGGCGCAGCGATCGAGGGGGGCAGCGCGCTGGCCTTTCTTGGCACCAAGAACGTCGAATATGGCATCGACCGCATGGTTGCTGTTCACGATGACGGGCGCGGCTGGGTTTGGGACCAGATCAACCGCTGCGGCGAGATCGTGTTCGATGGCAAGCCCGCGCCGGACGATTGCCCGCCAGCCCCCGAAGGATACTAAGCCATGCCCGATCTGCTGATCGAACTCTTCTCCGAGGAAATCCCGGCCCGGATGCAGACCCGCGCGGCGCAGGATCTGAAATCGCGCGTGACCGACGGTCTGGTCGAGGCCGGGTTGACCTATGCAGGTGCCGCCGCGTTCTCCACGCCCCGCCGCCTGACGTTGGCGATTGAGGGGCTGACCGCGTCCTCGCCGACGGTAAAGGAAGAGCGCAAAGGCCCCCGCACCGACGCGCCCGACAAGGCCATTGAGGGCTTCCTGCGCGGCGCGGGCGTGACCCGCGACGATCTGGAGGTGCGGGATGAGAAGAAGGGGCAGGTCTACTTTGCCACCATCACCAAGCCGGGCCGCAACGCCGATGTGATCGTCGCCGAAGTGCTGGAAGACGTCATTCGCAACTGCCCATGGCCAAAATCCATGCGCTGGGGCAGCGGCAGCCTGCGCTGGGTGCGCCCGCTGCACTCGATCCTGTGCATCCTGACCGATGATCTGGGCGAGGCCAGCATCGTCGATCTGGACGTGGACGGGATCACCGCCGACAACACCACCGAGGGCCACCGCTTCATGGCGCCGGGGCGGTTTGCCGTCTGCGGCTTTGACGATTACGCGGCCAAGCTGAAAAAGCGCCACGTCGTGCTGGACGCCGCCGAGCGGGCTGATGCGATCTGGCAGGACGCCACCAATCAGGCCTTCGCCGCGGGGCTGGAGGTCGCCGAGGACCGCGCCCTGCTGGCCGAGGTCGCCGGGCTGGTTGAATGGCCCGTGGTGCTGATGGGCACGATTGACGAGACGTTTCTGGGCCTGCCGCCCGAGGTGCTGCAAACCAGCATGAAGGAGCATCAGAAGTTCTTTTCCGTGCGCAACCCCAAGACGGGCCGGATCGAGCGGTTCATTACAGTGGCCAACCGCGAGACGGCGGATAATGGCGCGACCATTCTGGCCGGCAATCAAAAGGTGCTGTTTGCGCGCCTGTCGGACGCGAAATTCTTTTGGGAGAACGACCTGCGCATCGCCGAGGCGGGCGGGCAGGCGTGGCAGGACGCGCTGGCCGATGTCACGTTTCACAATAAACTTGGGTCGCAGGCGGATCGCGTAAACCGCATCGCCGCCCTCGCGCGCGAGATTGCGCCGGTGGTGGGCGCCGATCCCGATCTGGCCGAGCAGGCGGCGCGCTGGGCTAAGTCCGATCTGCCCTCGGAAATGGTCTATGAATTCCCCGAATTGCAGGGGTTGATGGGGCGCTATTATGCGGAAGCCGCCGGGCTGCCCGGCGAAGTCGCAGCGGCCGCGCAAGAGCATTACGCGCCGCTGGGGCCGTCCGATGACGTACCGACTGCCCCGGTATCCGTGGCCGTGGCGCTGGCGGACAAGCTGGATATCCTGACGGGGTTCTGGGCGATTGATGAGAAGCCGACCGGGAGCAAGGATCCGTTTGCGCTGCGCAGGGCGGCGCTGGGGGTTATTCGGTTGGTGCTGGAGAATGATTTAAGCTTGGGTCTCTCGAAAATAATTCATGAAGCACGCGAAATCGCGATACTGCAAGATTATGAGAGGCGCATAGCTAAACTCACAATCCAGTTTGTTGAAGACTACTCCGACGCAACACAGACAATTGCAGAGTTGAGGGCGCTGGAAGATGGCGACGTCAATCACATTAATCAAATTTGGTCGGCTATTGAGGAAGCTGAAGAGAAAACAGGTGTCACGGAAGAGCAAGCGGAACAAATTGCATCTGCATATGCGGCCCGAGGTATGCAGGTCGAGTTACACATCGTTTGGGTGTTGCGAGACGACCTCCTCTCCTTCTTCCACGACCGCCTCAAGGTCTATTTGCGCGATCAAGGCGTCCGCCATGACGTCATCGACGCCTGCATCGCTATGGACGGCAATGACGACATCGCGCTGCTGGTCAAACGCGCCACGGCGCTCAGCGATTTTCTGAAAACCGAGGACGGGGAAAACCTGCTGCAGGGCTTCAAGCGGGCCAACAACATCCTCAGCCAAGCCGAGGAAAACGACGGCGTCGAGTACTCCTTTGGCGCCGATGCCAAATTCGCCGAGACGGAGGAGGAGCGCGCGCTGTTCGCCGCGCTGACGGAAGCCGAGCCGCAGGTGGCCGCCGCCCTCAAATCCGAGGAGTTCGCCGCCGTCATGTCCGCTCTGGCGGGCCTGCGCGCGCCGATTGATGCGTTCTTCGAGGCGGTGCAGGTGAATTCGGACAATCAGGTGGTGCGGCGCAACCGGCTGAACATGCTGGGCCAGATCCGCAAGATCGGGCTGGCGGCGGCAGATCTGACGCGGATCGAAGGCTAATAGCGCTCCTTCCGCTTCTTCGCACGGAATCAAGGCGAAGCCGCCGGGCGAGCGCCTGCCCGTTCCTGCGGGCCGGCGATTTCGTGATGTAGTGCGTCGCATAGATTGCGGAGGGGTTTGGCAAGCATAAAGCGCATCTCACCCCTGTTGCAGCGCCACCCCACGGACAGGCGCACGCGAGGCTTACGTTGCGCCCCGCTCCGGCGGTTTTCCTTGCCTTGAGCGCGATCACGCCTATGCTGCACCCACACAAGAAAGGCGCCGCAGTGCAGCATCGCGACCAGCACATCACGCTCATCACCCCCGGCGCGCCGATTGGCGCCCATACGCATGGCGGGCGGGCAAAATGCCTGCAACGCCTGGCGCGGTTAAAGATGCCGGTGCCGCCGACGGTCGCGCTGTCGTTCAAGGTCGTTCATGCCATAGCGGCGGGCGGCATGCCTGACCTGCGCGCACTGCTGTCGATGCTGGATAATGCGGCGCTGCTGTGTGTGCGCCCCTCGTCCGAGGATGGCGATTGGGGTGGCCCGCGTGCGGTGCTGAATATCGGCATGTCCGATGCCATGCGCGACAGCCTGGCGGACCGGATCGGCGCCGACGCCGCGACGCGGCTTTATCTGCGGTTCATCGAAAGCTACGCGATCCACGTTGCGCGGCTGGACCCCGACATGCTGGATGACATGCCCGATGATCCGGACGAGGCGGTGGTGTTTGCCCTGCGCGTCTATCAGGAAGAGACAGAAGAGCCGTTTCCCCAAGACATCGCCGTGCAACTGGCCGAAGTCCTGCGCTCCATGGCGCGCGCATGGGAGGGCACGACCGCCCGGCTTCTGCGGCAGGCCAAGGGCGCGCCGGCCGACGCGGGACTGGGCCTTGTGGTGCAGGAAATGGCGATCGGGCTGGGCCATGGCGAGAGTGGCAGTGGCGTGATGCAACTGATCAACAGCAAGTCGGGTGCACGGCAGATCACCGGGCGCTATCTGAGCCAAAGTCAGGGCCGCGATGCTTTGAGCGGCACAAACGGCACGATCTATCTGGAGCGCGATGCGCGTGGTCCCTCGCTGGAGGAGCTGGCGCCGGAGGCGTTCGAACAGCTGAAATCGCTGTTGATTCGGATGCGCGAAAACCTGCGCGAGGAAATGCAGGCCGAATTCACCATAGAAAACGGCAAGTTGCATCTGCTGGACGGTGTGCGCGTGGCGCGCAATGCCCGCGCGGCCGTCAGCATCGCCGTGGCGCTGGCCGATGATCGCATCATCACCCGCGAAGAGGCGCTGATGCGGATCGAGCCGCGCGCGCTGAACGAACTGCTCCACCGGCAGGTCGATCCGGAGGCGAAGCGCGACGTTCTGGCGCGCGGTGTCGCCGCCAGCCCCGGCGCCGCGACCGGCAAGATCGTATTCAGCGCCGACGCCTCGCAGGCCGCCGCCGCGCGCGGCGAGGCCAGCGTGCTGGTGCGCCGCGAGACCAGCTCCGAGGATATCCGCGGCATGCATGCCGCCGTTGCCATCCTGACCGAGCGCGGCGGCATGACCAGCCACGCCGCCGTGATCGGCCGCGGCATCGGACTGCCTTGCGTCGTCGGGGCGTCCTCGATCCGGTTCCAGACCGCCGCCCGGAAACTGACGGCGCCGGATGGCCGCGTGCTGAACGAGGGCGACGAGATCACCATCGACGGCACCCATGGCGAGGTGCTGTTCGGACGGACGCCGCTGCTGGATGCGGGTCATGACGACAGTTTCCAGGTGCTGATGGCATGGGCCGACGAGGTGCGAGACATTGCCGTGCGCGCCAATGCCGACACGCCGATGGACGCCAAGATGGCGCGCAATTTCAACGCGCATGGCATCGGCCTGTGCCGCACCGAACACATGTTCTTCGAGGAGGGACGCTTGCGCGTCATGCGCGAGATGATCTTTGCCAGCACCAGCGCCGACCGGGCCGCGGCGCTGGACCGGCTGCTGCCGATGCAGCGCGACGATTTCGCCGATCTTTTTCGCATCATGCAGGACCAGCCCGTCTGCATCCGCTTGTTCGATCCGCCGCTGCATGAGTTTCTGCCCAGCGACCGGGCCGGGCACCGCGCGCTGGCCGAGGCGCTGGACCTGCCGCTGAGCACGGTCGTGCGCCGGGTTGAGGCGCTGTCGGAATACAATCCCATGCTGGGGATGCGCGGCGTGCGGCTGGGAATCACCGTGCCGGAAATCTACGAAATGCAGGTGCGCGCCATCTTCGAGGCGACCATCAAGGTCGCGGGTGAGGGCGTGCAGATCGTGCCGGAAGTCATGATCCCGCTGGTCTCGGCCAGCCGCGAGGTCGAATTGGTCAAGGGCCGCGTCGATGCCGTCGCCGCCGCCGTCCGCAACGAGACGGGACAGGATTTTGACTATCGCCTCGGCGTCATGGTCGAAACGCCGCGGGCGGCGCTGCGGGCCGGCGACATTGCACCGCAGGTTTCCTTCCTCAGCTTCGGCACGAACGATTTGACGCAGATGACCTATGGCCTCAGCCGCGACGACGCCGGGCGTTTCATGTCCGATTACGTAAAGCAGGGCGTTTATCCCGAGGATCCGTTTCACACGCTGGATCTGGACGGCGTTGCCGAATTGCTGAGCATCGGGGCCGAGCGCGCGCGCGCGGCCAATCCCGAAATCACCCTGTCGATCTGCGGCGAACATGGCGGCAACCCCGAATCGATAGCGTTCTGCCGGGCGGCTGGATTCGACTATGTTTCCTGTTCGCCCTTCCGCGTTCCGGTGGCGCGACTAGCTGCCGCACAGCTGGCCGTGCGGGACAAGATCGGGGCGTAGCTACCCCGGTAGCCCCTAGATGTGGACAGGACGCGCCAGAACCGCGATGCTGGGCATCGTCGAAAAGCGGCAGAAAATGGCCCAAAATCGGCGTGGACTGGACGGTAAGGCACGAAATCTGTATGCCGCCCGGATCCTGGGGGGCGTGGCCCCTCGTCATTTGCAGGTGGCCCATGTTACCGAATTTCAGATTTATCGCCGTCGGGCTGTCCCTGGCGCTGACATCCGCACTGCCCGCCGGGGCGGATACCGCCATTGAAAAGCTGCTCGGCCAGGAACGTCGCGGCCTGAACGCAATGTCCCAGACCCGCGTTGCCAGCTACCTCAAGGCGCCGGCCGCCACGTCCGGCTATACCCCTGAATGGCTGGATTCCCAGACCCCTGCCAAGGGCGGCGATGATTGGCGCTGCCTGTCCGAGGCGCTGTATTTCGAGGCCCGTGGCGAGACGGTCAAAGGCCAGTTCGCCGTCGCCGAGGTGATCCTGAACCGCGTCGACAGCCCGCGCTATCCCGGCACGATCTGCGGCGTCGTCAAGCAGGGCACCGGCCAGCTCTATCGCTGCCAATTCACCTATACCTGCGACGGCCGCGCCGAAGTCATCGCCGAGCCGCGCGCATTCGAGCGTGTGGGCAAGATTGCCGACATCATGGTCAGTGGCGCGGAACGCCCCCTGACCGGCGGCGCAACGCACTATCATACCAAATCGGTCAGCCCCGGCTGGGCGCGGAATTTCCCGCGGACCGCCTCCATCGGGTATCACTACTTCTACAAACAGCCGACGCGTCTGTCGCAGAACTGAACGCGGGCTTCGCTTTGTGGATTTGTGCGCGGTTCCGCACCATGCTAAGCCCCGGTCAGCGCGGTTGTCATCGCGCCGCGCAAGCAGCAGGAATACGCGATGAGCGATGAAATCTCACTGGCCTTCGGGCATCCGGGCGCCCGCGCCGAAGCAACGGCGCCCGACGGCCCGCTGGACAGGATTTCCCTGCGCGACCATATCGTCGAGGTCGAAATCGGTGCCTTCCAGCTTGAGCGGGGGATCACCCAGCGCATTTGCTTTAATGTTGTGGTCGAGGTGCGGCCTGCGGGCGCGGATCTGGATGACGATGTGGACCGCATTCTAAGCTACGACCGCGTGACCGAGGCGATTGCCGCTGAATTGGCCGAAGAACGGCTGAACCTGCTGGAGACCCTGGCCGAAAACGTGGCCGAGCGTATTCTGGCGGAACCGCAGGCGATCCGGGTTTTCGTCCGTATCGAAAAGCTGGATCGCGGCCCCGGCGCGCTGGGAGTCGAGATCGTGCGGTCGGTGGATGATCTGGCGACGAAACCCGTCGGCACGCATGATCAGACCGCGCCGCGCCCGCATGTCGTCTATCTCAGCAATGCCGCCGTGAAATCCCCCAACCTGATCCGCTGGCTGGACCAGCTGGAACAGCGGGCCGAACCGGTGATCCTGTGTGTCGGGCGCGCTGATGTGATGCCGCCACAGACCGGTCACCGCATGACCCAGCGCCGGGTGGACCTGCTGGCGATCGAACAGAACGCATGGGTGCTGGCGGGGCGCGATGACCGCTTTGTCGTGGTCGATACGCGGACCGAACTGGACTGGGCGATGCGCCATGGCCGGATCAGCGTCTGGGCGCCGTCCAAGATCGTGCTGGATGCCGTCGATGGACCGACAGTCGGCCCGGACAAGCCTGTCGCGCTGGCTGCGTGGTTCGCCGGCCATATGGATGCATCCGACCTGCTGCTGATCGGCGAAGAGCTGTTCGAAAACGGGAACAAGGTGCCTGTGCTGGTGCAGGACATCGCGCAATCGGGGCTGTGAGGTGAGCCGCGCCTACTATCGCCCCATAGCCCAGACGGACCCGGTTCGCCCCGCAGGCGCGCTGCCGCTGGCAGGTGGCTGGACATGGTTCGACCGGGCCGAGCGCATGACGCGCGGCGGTGGCAGCGAACTGGTCCATGTGGCGGATATCCCCGGCGATATCCGCGACCGCCTGAGCGCAGCGCGACCGTCCGTCGCGCGCCTGAGTTTTCAAGCACCGCGTCTGATGGGCATCCTCAACGTGACGCCCGACAGTTTTTCCGATGGCGGCCGGTTCAACGCACCCGAGGCTGCGCTGGCGCAGGCCCATGCCATGGCAGATGTCGGCGCGGACATGATCGACGTGGGGGGGGAATCGACGCGGCCCGGCTCGCTCCCGGTTCCAGCGGAGGAGGAGATCGCGCGCACCGCGCCCGTCATCGCCGCCATCCGCGCCGGACTGCAAACGCCCATTTCCATTGACACGCGCAAGGCGGCGGTGGCCCGCGCCGCGGTTCAGGCAGGTGCCGATCTGGTCAATGACGTGTCCGGATTTACCTACGATCCTGCGCTCGGGCCATGGTGCGCCGAGGCGGGGCTGCCGGTGTGTATCATGCATGCACAGGGCGATCCCCAGACGATGCAGGACAATCCGGTCTATGACCACGTGACGCTGGATATCTATGATTTCCTCTCGGACCGTATCGACGCGCTTGTGGCCAGTGGCATCGAGCGCTCGCAGATCATTGTCGATCCCGGCATCGGCTTTGGCAAAAATCAGGCGCACAATCTGACTCTGCTCAGCCAGCTAAGCCTTTTTCACGGCCTTGGTTGCGCTGTGCTTCTGGGCGCCTCGCGGAAGAAATTCATCGCCACCATCGGCGCAGCCCCGGAGGCCGCAGCACGCATGCCCGGATCGGTCGCCGTCGCGCTGGCGGGGATCGCGCAGGGCGTGCAGATCATCCGGGTGCATGACGTGGCGGCGACGCGGTCGGCCATCGCGCTGTGGCAGGCGGCGACGTCCGGACGGCACTGAGATCGGTGTCAGGCCCGGCGACGACCGGTGAACAGGCGCCGCAACGCGCCTGCCTGGCTCAGGACGAGGCCGAACAGGATCAAGAGCAGCGCCCAGTAGATGTTGGGTGGCAACTCTTCGCCCAGAAAGACGATGCCCAGTAGCATCGACCACAAAGGCACCTGATAATTCAGAAGCGACATGAACACTGGACCGGCGCTGCGGATGACCAGAACCAGCAGCAATTGCGCCATTCCGGTTGGCAGCGTGCCGAGGTAAAGCAGCGCCAGAAGGCTGGTGGTCGGCACGCTGCCGGGAATGCCGTCGACCATCAGGGCATAGGGCACGAACAGCGTTGCGGCGATGGTCAGGGCAGCGGCGGCCAGCGATATCATATCCACATCCGGACAAAGGCGCGTGAGGATCGCCCCGATGGCATAGCTGAGGGCGGCGGCGATGCAGGCAATGCGCGCCGTCAATTCAAATTCGGTGCCCGTCGCCGCAAAGGCGGCGGGGCCGATCAGCACGACCACGCCGCCGGTGCCGATCAGGAAACCGATCAAGCGCCGCAGATTCATCCGGTCGCCCGGCACCAGAAAATGCGCCAGCGGCAGGATCAGCAGCGGCACCACCGCCATGCACACCCCGGCAAAGCCCGAGGCGATGAATTGCTGGCTCCAGCTAAGCAGGAAAAACGGCAGCGCGTTGGTGAAAATCCCCATGCCGAGGGCAAAGGCCCAGATCGTTTTGGCGCCCTTACCGCGCAGAGGCGGCAGGCCGGTGCCGCGCGCATAGGCGATTGTCAGCAGCAGCAGCGCCCCGAGGCCGAGGCGCGACGCGACCACCAGCCGCGGGCCGACCCCTTCCAGCGCCAGCTTGGTGAACATGAAGGCGGCTCCGAACATGGCGCCCAAAAGGAAAAGGCGAAACCAGTTGATCGGGCTTATGGGGGACATGGTTGTGGCCTCGCTTGGAAGTGAAAAGGGGCACCCGCCGAACGGATGCCCCCTGGGATCAGGATCGTCTGGTGATCAGTTTTTCTCTTTGTCGACCATCTTGCCGGCTGAGATCCAAGGCATCATGCCGCGCAGCTTGGCGCCGACTTCTTCGATCTGGTGCGCGTCGTTCATCCGGCGGGTGCCTTTGAAGAACGGCTGGCCGACCGCGTTTTCGGTCATGAAATCGCGCACGAACTTGCCCGACTGGATGTCGTGCAGGATCGCCTTCATCTCTTTCTTGGTCTGCTCGTAAGGCAGGACACGCGGGCCGCTGACATATTCGCCATATTCGGCCGTGTTCGAGATCGAGTAGTTCATGTTGGCGATGCCGCCCTCATAGATCAGATCGACGATCAGCTTGACTTCGTGCAGGCACTCGAAATACGCCATTTCCGGCGCATACCCGGCCTCGACCAGCGTTTCAAAGCCCATGCGGATCAGCTCGACCAGACCGCCACACAGAACGGCCTGTTCGCCGAAAAGGTCCGTCTCGCATTCTTCGCGGAAGTTTGTCTCAATAATGCCCGAGCGGCCGCCGCCGATGGCGGAGCAATAGCTGAGGCCCAGTTCCAGCGCCTTGCCCGACGCGTCGGTGTCGACAGCCACGAGGCAGGGCACGCCGCCGCCCTTGACGTATTCGCCGCGCACAGTGTGGCCGGGGCCCTTGGGCGCCATCATGATGACGTCGATGCCGGCCTTCGGCTCGATCAGGCCGAAATGCACGTTCAGTCCGTGGGCGAACGCGATGGCCGCACCCTCGCGGATGTTGTCATGCACGTATTTTTTATACGTCTCGGCCTGCAACTCGTCGGGCATGGTGAACATGATCAGGTCGGCCCAGGCCGCTGCCTCGGCGATTCCCATGACCTTGAGGCCTTCGCCTTCGGCCTTCTTGGCCGATGCAGAGCCTTCGCGGAGGGCGACGACGAGGTTTTTCGCGCCCGAATCGCGCAGATTCAGCGCGTGGGCGTGGCCCTGGCTGCCGTAGCCGAGGATGGCTACTTTCTTGTCCTTGATCAGGTTGATGTCGCAATCGCGGTCATAGTAAACGCGCATGATCTGGTTCCTTTCGGTTAAGCAATTGGGGTTAAACTACAGGGGTCCGCCCGAGAAGAAACGCAAAAGCACGTTGATAGCGTCGTTATTTTGAGTATTTATAACCAAGATGAAGCAATGGTGGAAAAATCATGCTGGATGATACGGACCGACGCATCCTGCGGCATTATCAACATGCTCCGGCGGCGGCGCTGTCGGAACTGGCGGATCTGGCTGGGGTGACCGCCAACACCTGTGCGCGGCGGCTGGAGCGGATGGAGGCACATGGCGTGATCCTCGGCAATCGGGCGGTGATCGACTGGCGCGCGCTGGGCTATGAGGTTGAGGTGTCCTTGCGCGCGCAACTGGACAAGACGCAGCCGCGCGCGTTTGACGAATTCACCGCGGCGGCGCGCGAGGTGCCGGAGGTGATCGAGATCCAGACTTTTCTGGGCCGGGTTGATCTGCGACTGTATGTGATCGCGCGGGATATGGCGCATTACCAGCATATTTATCGCAGCGCGATTCTGCCCTTGCCGCATATCACCGATATCGAGGCGCTGATGCATATGGCGCGGATCAAGTCGGATGAGGGGCTGCCGCTATGATCCCGCTGGACGAGACGGACCGGCGCATTTTGCATGAACTGGTGCAGGATGCCACGCAGAGCGCCAGCGCGCTGGGGCGCAAGCTGGGTCTGTCGCAGCCGGCGACTTGGCGGCGGGTGAAACGACTGCAGGACACCGGTGTGATCAAGGGCCAGAGACTGGATCTGGACCGGGAGAAGCTGGGGTTTGGCGTCAGTGTCTTCCTAGGGGTCAAGCTGGCCACCAAGGGGCGCGTCAGTCTGGATGATTTTGAGCGCGCGGTCAGCGCCATTCCCGAGGTCCAGAGCGTCGAGCATATCCTGGGCGTCTACGACTATCGCCTGCGGGTAGTCGCGCGGGATATCAGCGATTTTGAGCGCGTCCTGCGACGCAGGATCATGACGCTGCCGGGCGTTGGCGATGTCGAGGCCAACGTCCTGCTGAGCGAGGAGCGCAGGCCCGGTCCCATCGGGTAATATTAGTATGCCTATGTATCCGTTGCCATTGCGATTGTTGCGCGCTAACAGTTGGAAAACGCAAATCCCGGAGATGCAATATGACTGCCCTTCTCGATACTGTCGATCCCGATGGCCTGCTGGAATACTCCGTTGTGTTCACCGACCGGTCGCTGAACCACATGTCTGCCGCCTATCAGACCGTGATGCGCGATATTTCCGGTATGCTGAAGGACGTCTACAAGGCCGATGCCGTGGCGCTGATCCCCGGCGGCGGCAGCTATGCGATGGAGGCCGTCGCGCGCCAGTTCGGCAATGACGCGCATGCGCTGATCGTGCGCAACGGCTGGTTTTCCTATCGTTGGACGCAGATATTTGACGCGGGCAAGTTCACGGCGGAGGAGACCGTCTGCATGGCGCGCCAGTCGGGCAATGATGCCACTGCGCCCTTTGCTCCGGCCCCGATCGAGGAGGTAACGGCGCGTATCCGCGAGGCCAAGCCGGACGTGGTGTTCGCGCCGCATGTGGAAACATCGGCGGGGATCATCCTGCCCGATGACTACCTCAAGGCGCTGGCCGAGGCCGCGCATGAGGTGGGTGCGCTGCTGGTGCTGGATAGTATCGCCTCGGGATGTGCATGGGTCGACATGAAGGCGACCGGCGTGGATGTGCTGATCTCGGCGCCGCAAAAGGGCTGGTCGGCTTCGCCGTCCGCCGGGATGGTGATGCTGTCGCAGCGCGCCGTGGACCGGATGGAAGGCACGCAGTCGAATAGCTTTGCGATTGATCTAAAGAAGTGGCACCAGATCATGTTGGCGTATGAGAATGGCGGACATGCCTATCACGCCACCATGCCGACAGATGCGCTGCGCGCGTTCCGCGACACGATGCTTGAGACAAAGAAATATGGCTTCGAGCGTCTGCGTGAGGCGCAATGGGCGCTGGGTGATGGCGTGCGTGCAATGCTGAAGGAGCGCGGCGTGCAATCGGTTGCCGCCGATGGCTTTGGCGCGCCGGGTGTCGTGGTCAGCTATACGAGTGATCCCGAGATCCAGAACGGCAAGAAGTTTGCCGCCGAAGGTATGCAGATCGCCGCTGGCGTGCCGCTTCAGGTGGGCGAGCCTGAGGGGTTCCGCACCTTCCGGCTGGGCCTGTTCGGGCTCGACAAGCTTTATGACGTGGACGGCGCGCTGGCGCGGCTGCGGGCCGTCCTGGACAAAGTGCTGTAATCAACTGCCCCCGCGTGCGCCGAGGCCCAGACGCATCAGGCCCCGGCGTACCGGCGCCAGCGCATAGAGCGCGTTCAGCCCCATGGCGCGCGCGTCGCGCAGGGGCTGGGCGCTGACCATCGAGGCGCGGTTGAGCAGGTCGATCCCGACAGTGCGCGCCACGATATCGGCGTGGCGGGCGCGGTTATAGGCGTCCAGCATGGCGGTATCGCCGAAGGTATCGGGCGATTTTTCAGCGAGGGACAAGAGCGCCGCGACATCGGCAAGGCTCATGTTGAGACCTTGGGCGCCGATGGGCGGCACGACATGCGCGGCCTCGGCGATCAGCGCGACGCGCTGCGCGCTCATCCGGTCCGCGCGCTGGGTGATGATCGGCCACAGGGTGCGGCGGCTGGCCAGTTTCAGCGGGCCGAGGATGTGGCAGGAGCGGATGTTCATTTCGGACTCGAACGCCGCCACGTCCAGCGCAGCAAGGCGCAGCGCTCCATCCAGACGATGGCGGAGGACGGCATGCCCTCATGATCAGGCAGCGGGACCAGAGTGAAGGGGCCGCCGCTGCGGTGGATCTCGGTCGAGACATTTTGATGCGGGATCGGGTGGGTCACGGCAAAGGCCAGCGCCTTTTGCCCGTAGCGGGTGGTGTGCACGTTGATGCCTGCCGCGCGGCGGATGGGCGAATCGCGCCCGTCGGCGGCCACAACCAGCCGCGCGGTAACGCGAGCGCCATCCGAAAGGGTGACGATTGCCTCGTCATCGCGGGTCAGCAGATCGGCCGTGCCGGTGCCGGGGCGGAATTCCACGCCGGGCAAGTCAGCAATCCGGGCCAGCATTTCGCGGCGCAGCAGCCAGTTGGGCAGGTTCCAGCCAAAGGGCAGGTCTGATAGCTCATCCGCGTCAAAAGCGCGCACAAGACGCGGCACCGGCTCGGCGCCGCCCGCGTCGATGATGCGCATGGTCTGAAGCGGCGTGGCATGGCGCGCGAGCCGGTCCCAGATCCCCGCGCGCTCCAGCAGGGCCTGCGCAGGTTGCAGGAACGCGGTGCTGCGCAGGTCCGATCCCTCCGCTTCGCGGTCGGTGATGGGCGCGGCGGGGTCGACGCAAAGCACGGTGAACCCGGCATTGCCGAAAATGCACGCGGCTGTCAGCCCGGCCACGCCGCCGCCCGAAATCAGGATGTCGAAATCAGCCATATCGGCCCCTTGCTGTTGATCGCGCGGACACCATAGGGCCATGCGCGCAGGGGCGCCAGTTGGACGCAGGCCCTACTGCCCCAAGGTTATGGTAATCAGCGCGATCCAGATCACGGGAACCGTCGCCAGTGCCGGAATGTAAAGGCCCGGTACGCCCCAGATGAACACGCATAGCCCCCACGCCACGAGCGCGACGAGGATTGTCAGCAGGATCTTTGCGGCGACCACATTCTCCGACGATTCGATGCGGCGCTTTTTCGCGGTGGTCTCCGTTTGGGTCATGGGTATATCGGTCATTTGGCTGTTTCCCTTCGCTGTTCACATCAGAGGTCAGATAACGTAAGTGGCCAGTCATTTCATCCGGCGCGGGGCGCGCGAATTGCCGCAGCCTAGACGATTTGCGCCAGAAAGTCGCTCAGGTCATCGGTGTGGTGGTGGATATGCGCCGCCACCATCGGCTGCGGTGCGACATGCACGGTGCGCAGGCCCATCGCATGCGGTACGGCCAGATTGCGCGGATCATCCTCGAACATGGCGGCCCGGCTGGCGGTCAGGCCATCGGCGTCGAACACGGCGCGGAACGCCTCGGCGTCCGGCTTGGGCGAATATCCGGCATGCTCAACGCCGTAAATCGCATCGAATATCCCATCCAGCCCGCGTGCGGCGGCGACGCGCGCCGCATAGGGCGCGGTGCCATTGGTATAGATGATCTTGCGCCCCGGCAGCGCCGTGATGCGCGCGCGCAGGCCCGCATCGCGGGTGAGGGGGGTCATGTCGATGTCATGCACCGCGATCAGGTAGTCATCCGGCGCCATGCCATGCTCGCGCATCAGCCCGGCCAGCGTGGTGCCGTGTTCGTGCCAGTACTGCGCGCGCAGGCGGTCCGCCTCGGCGTGGTCCACGTCCAGCGTGTCCATCACGAACTGGGTCATCCGGATTTCGATCTGATCGAAAAGGCGGATTTCAGGCGAATAAAGCGTATTGTCCAGATCGAACACCCAAGTGTCGACATGGCTGAAATCATGTTTCGGCATAGAACTAGAAGTAGCCGCAGAGCAGGCGCTGTCAACCGGCTTGGGCTTGATTGGCACGCGCTGCGCCCCTACGGTCTGCCAACACTTCCAAATGACCGGAACCGCCGCCATGAAACCCGCCCCGACCGATGCCTATTCGCTAATTCTCGAGGCGATAGATACGGGCGTGTTCAAGCCCGGTGACCGTCTGGTCGAAAGCGATCTGGCCGAGCGGTTCGGCGTGTCGCGCACACCGATCCGCGAGGCGCTGCAACGGCTTGAGACGCAATCCCTGTTGACGCGCGACGGGCGCAGCCTGATCGTGGCGTCCCTCGATCACAACCAGCGCGCCGAGCTATATGTTGTGCGCGCCGAACTGGAAGGGCTGGCCGCCAGCCTCGCCGCGCGCCATGCCACGCCCGAAGAGGTCGCGGTGCTGCGCGGCATGGTCGAGCAGGACCGCGCCCTGATCGGCAAGCCCGATCAGATGGCCCGCGCAAACCGGCGCTTTCACAAGCAGATCCATCTGGCGTCACATAACCGGTTTCTGGTGCAGCAACTGGACCTTGTCCATCGGTCCATGGCGCTGATGGCGACCACGTCGCTGGCCGCCGAAGGGCGGGGCGAGGCGGCGATTGCCGAACATGACGCCATCGTTTCCGCGATTGAGGCGGGCGATGCCCGCGCCGCGCATGACGCGCTCAAGGCGCATATCTCAAAGGCGTTCGTGACGCGGCTGCGGCTGGAATCGGGCGAAGTCGATTCGATCCTGTGACGGAATCGGCCCTGTCGCGGGCGCCTCGTCAGCCGCCTTTTGGGCGATAGCCAGCGAATGGCCATGGCTGGTCTTGTCCCAATAGAACGGCGCGACGATCATCTCGTACAGCGCCTTGATCGCGGCGACGGTGCCCAGCGGCGTATACAGATGCATCGTCGGCGCCCAGACCAGCAAATGCCGATGCTGGCGGCCCGACACGCCCAGCATGTAAAAGCTGATGTTCAGGATTTCGACCGCCAGAAACAGCTGACTGAACCGCAGCAGCGTCACGTGGGGCAGAACCGGGTCCAGCGGATGCGGCAGCCCGAACAGGACCAGCCAGAACGACCAGAGGAACGGGGCCAGCAGGAATTGCGACAGCGCCGTCACAAAATGCGCCTGAAAGCCGCAAAACTGCCACGCACCAAGCTGGCGATACAGCATAGCGGGATTGCGCATATGCACCAAATAGGTCGTCAGATACCCCTTGAGCCAGCGCGATCGCTGCTTGACCCACGGCCAGGGGCGGCAATTCGCTTCCTCCCCGGTGATGGTGCCGATCACCTCGGTGCGGTATCCGTGACGTGCAAGGCGGAAGCCCAGATCAGCATCCTCGGTGACGTTATGCGCATCCCATCCGCCCAAGGCCTCCAGTATATCGCGCCGGAAATAGAGCGTCGTGCCCCCTAGTGGAATGGCAAAGCCCAGCCGCGCCATGCCAGGCAACATGATGCGGAACCATGTCGCGTATTCGATGGTGAAGCAGCGCGCCAGCCAGTTCTGGCGCGGATTATAGTAGTCGAGGATGCCTTGCAGGCAGGCCACATCGGGCGGGGCGGCCTGAAACCGACGGGCAATCTGGGTTATCTGGTCCGGGTCCGGCGCGTCTTCGGCATCGAAAATGCCGACGATGTCGCCCTCGCAGAAATCCAGCGCATAATTCATCGCCCGCGGTTTTGTGCGTGGCTGACCATCGGGCACTATCACAGCGCGCATCCAGGGCGGCAGGTCAATCTGGGCCAGGGTTTGCCGCGTGGTGTGGTCCTCCTCCTCCAGCACCAGGATGACGTCGAGCAGGCATTTGGGATAGGTCAGCCGGGTCAGCCGGGTGATCAGCGCATGCGCGATCTCGGTCTCGCGGAACAGTGGCACGAGGACCGACACCTTGGGCAGTTTCGCACCCGGCGGTAGCGGTGGTTGCACATCTTCGGGCGCGCCTATCGTGACCCGCGCGCAGACCGCCGCCATTTTCAGCACCGTCGAGACGATTAGCGTAAAGGTTGCCCAGCCGACCAGCGCGGCAAATACCGTGACCGGGAACAGCACGGTCAGCGCGATGCAGGCCGCCATCGCGGTCAGCGCCAATGTAATGCGCCACGCGGGAGAGGCGCGCCACGTGCGGCAGCTTTCCTGCTCCGGGGTGCGGGCCTGCGCATCGAAGGTCAATTGGCGTCGGGCGCTTTGGGCCAATGACGCTTGGATGTCGCGGCGCGGCGCGATGATGCGCGGCAGATAATGCAGGCTGCTGGGCAAGTGATCGTCGGCTGGCACCGTGTCCGGGTTTGCAACCGCCAACCGCAGGCGGCCATCCACGCCCCGCAGCGGTGCAGCGGTAGCCTTGATCAGACGACGCGCATCCGCGCCATCCGGCAGTTCGGCGCCGGTTGCCAGTTCGTGGGACGTCGCCAGACGCAAGTTTGCGCGCGCGGCCTGCGCGCGCAGGATTTCCGGCGCGTCTGCCAGTCCCTCGGCCAGCAGGACGCGATCCAGCGGTGCATCACAATGAGCCTGAACGATTTGCGCAAGTTCTGCGTCCGAGCGCGAGATGACCCCAGTGCGCACCAGATAGCGGCCCAGATCACACAGATCACCGCCCTGCGGCGAGACGCCCCGCCTGCGGACGCCGTGTCGGGATTGCGTGTCCAACTCTCGCAGTTCCGAGATGCCCATACGATGCTTTCCGCCCTCTATCTTGGCGTAAAGTTTCGTTCATTGGAGTTAACGGAACGTAAAGATTTCCTTAACCGCCGTCAGGAAACCGTTGTATTCCGGGCCATTAAGTTTGCAAACCGCTCAAAAAGGTAAAAACTGTCCTGCGGTCCCGGGCTGGCCTCGGGGTGGTGCTGCACCGAAAAGACCGGGCGATTCTTGACCGCGATGCCGCAGTTCGACCCATCGAACAGCGAGACATGGGTTTCGCTAACGCCTTCGGGCAGGCTTTGGCCATCGACGGCAAAGCCATGGTTCATCGACGTGATCTCGACCTTGCCGGTGGTGTAATCCTTGACCGGGTGGTTGGCGCCGTGGTGGCCATGGCCCATCTTGACGGTCTTGGCACCCAGCGCCAGTGCCAGCATCTGATGACCGAGGCAGATGCCAAAGATCGGAAGGTCCGCGTTGAGCAGATCCTTGATCACCGGCACGGCATAGACGCCCGTCGCTGCTGGATCGCCGGGGCCGTTCGACAGGAAGACGCCGTCTGGCTGATGCGCCAGCACCTCCTCTGCCGTTGCTGTTGCGGGCAGAACGGTGATGTCGCAGCCTGCGGAGGCGAGGCAGCGCAGGATGTTGCGCTTGGCGCCATAGTCGATCGCGACGACCTTGTATTTGGGGTCGGTCTGGCGCGGATAGCCGTCTGGCCAGGCCCAGCGCATCTCGTCCCAGCGGTAGGATTGCGCGCAGGTGACGTCCTTGGCCAGATCCAGCCCTTCCAGCCCGGCGAAGCCGCGCGCCTTGGCGATCAGCGCATCGGTATCGAAATTGCCGTCCGGGTCATGCGCGAGCGCCACATGCGGCGCGCCCTGCTGCCGAATCGCGCGGGTCAGGCCGGGCGTGTCGATGCCGCCAATGGCGATGCGCCCGCGCTGGGCCAGCCAGTCCTGCAGGCGCTGCGTGCTGCGCCAGCTGCTGGGCTCGGTCGGGTCCCATTTGACCACCATGCCGGCGGCGACGGGATCGGCCGCCTCGTCATCTTCGGCGCAGGTGCCGGTGTTACCGATATGCGGAAAGGTGAAGGTCACGACCTGGCCCGCATAGCTGGGGTCGGTCATGATTTCCTGATAGCCGGTCATCGCGGTGTTGAAGCACAGCTCGGCGACGACTTCGCCGGTGGCGCCGAAACCGCGGCCGAATAGCAGCGTGCCATCAGCCAGCGCAAGGCAGGCGGTGGGGCGGGGCTGGGGCGCATCGGGCATGGCGTCTCTCCGGCTATCTGGGATGACGGGGGCAAAATCTGCGCGAACCTAAGGGTGTGGCCCCAGACGGTCAAGGGCCAAGCACAGGCAGGATGAGCGCAGGTGACGCAGCGGCACATGGCCCCTCGGTTGCCAGCGGCGCGCCCTTTCTGTAAGGAGCGGAGGCTGTGACAGGGGCTGGATCTGGCCCCGGGTTCCGACGGTAAGGATGGACATGGAAACGACATTGCGCGAACGGATCGATGCGGCCCTGAAACAGGCCATGCGTGACCGGGATTCTCAGCGCCTGGCAACACTTCGGCTGATAAATGCCGCGATCAAGGATCAGGAAATCGCCGCCCGCGCCAATAGCGGCGACACGGTACTGGGCGACGATGACATTCTCTCGATTCTGGGCAAGATGACCAAGCAACGTCACGAATCCGTGCGAGCCTACGAGGAAGGCGGGCGTATCGACCTGGCCGAACGGGAGCAGGGCGAAATCGCGATCATCGCCGAATTCCTGCCCCGCCAGCTGAGCGAAACCGAAGTCGACGCTGCGATAGAGCAAGCTGTCGCGGATACCGGCGCCACATCGATTCGCGACATGGGCAAGATCATGGGATTGCTCAAATCCAAATATACCGGCCAAATGGATTTTGGTGCGGTGGGGCCGCGTATCAAGGACCGTCTTTGCTAGATCGCGGCGTCGCCGATCAGCGCGGCGATGTTTGCAATTTCCCAGGAATGCGCGGGCTCCGCGACCGTCAACAACTGGCGCGTGCGGCGCTCAGCGCGCGGCGCAGTTCGCCATAAAGCGCCTTGCGCTCGTCCTCGGACAGGAACGCGCCCAGTTCGACCTCGCGGCCTGCACCGCGCAGGGTGATGTAATGGGCCACCGGCCCGCCCGAGGGATAGAGTTGCGCCTGAACCCAATAGCAGTTGCAGTCCCAGCTCTGCACGTGGCCTTTCGGGTCAGTGCGGGTCAGATGCACCTCGCAATCATTGATGACCAGCGCCTCATGGAGCCTGCCCGCGCGGTAGTTGCGCTCCAGCGCCCACCACAAAAGCACGACGGTCCCCGCCAGAAAGGGCAGCAACCCCCACAGCACGGCCGTCCCGAGCAACGGAAAAAGCGGTATCGAGATCATGACGCTGGTCGCCAGCATGAACCACGCAAAGCCGCGCCTCGGCAGCGACTGATGTGGCCATAGATCCAGCCGCTGGGTGGTCGGATCAGAGGCGGGTGGGGACCATTCGTAAGGCATGGCAGTCAATCTAAGTCGGTTTGCAGGGATGAAAAGTGTCCGGGCGTGACGGAGCGGTCAAGCCGTACCATGCTTTGGGGGCTTTGCCCCCGCGCGAAAAATCCAGTTGGATTTCGCGCGCTCCCCCAGGATATTTTCAGCAAGAAGAAGCCGGGCGCAGTTTATCGGGTATATTTGATGAAAGGCGTCAACGTACCGATGCGGTCATAAAGCTTGCGCGCGGTTTGGTTGAAATCCTGTGTCAGCCAGTAAACGGTCGGGCAGCCATCCGCGTCTGCGGCCTTGTACACGGCTTCGATCAGCTTGCGGCCTACGCCGGTGCCGCGCGCGGCGGGATCTGCGTAGAGATCCTGAAGATAGCAGACATCCTCGATCTTCCAGTTGTGCGGATGATAGATATAATGGACCAGTCCTGCAGGTCGGCCCTCTTGCAGCGCGATCAGGCCTTTCTGGTTGGGGTGGTCGGCGCTGATGAGACGCTGGAAGGTGGTCTGGTAGACTTCTTCCGGCACGGATGTTTCGTAATATTCGAGGTAGGCTTTCCACAGGCGGCGCCACTCGGCCTCGTCCGCAGGCTGAAGGGGGCGGATCGTGATGGGCTCGGACATGGCGTGCGCTTTCGGTTGATTCGGGTCGGGTTATGGTAGCGGCGGGCCCCGGGCGTGCCAGCCCCGCCTGCGTCACTCGGCGGCGACGGGGCCGGGATCGACCAGCGTGACGATGTCACGCATGATCGTGTTCAGTTCGAAATCCTTGGGGGTGTAGACGCGAGCGACGCCCATGGACCGCAGGCGTTTTGCGTCCTCCTCGGGGATGATGCCGCCGACGATGACGGGGATGTGCTGGAGGCCTGCCGCCTGCATCCGGTTCATCAGATCCTCGACCAACGGGATGTGGCTACCCGACAGTATCGACAGGCCGACGACATGCGCCTCGTCGTCCAGCGCCGCGCGCACCAGCTCCTCGGGGGTCAGGCGGATGCCCTGATAGTCGATGTCCATGCCGCAGTCGCGGGCGCGAAAGGCGATCTGTTCGGCCCCGTTGGAATGGCCGTCAAGGCCGGGCTTGCCGACCAAGAATTTCAGGCGGCGGCCAAGCTGCGTGCTGACCGCGTCCACCTGTTCGCGGATTTCCTCAAGGCCTTCGGTCTTGTTCGAGGGGCTGGAGGAGACGCCCGTCGGGCCTCGATATTCGCCGTGGACGGCGCGCATCTGCTGCGCCCATTCACCGGTGGTCACGCCCACGCGGGCCGCATTGATCGAGGCGGGCATGATGTTGCGCCCCTCGGTCGCGGCGGCGCGCAGATCCGCCAGCGCGGATTTGACGGCGGCGGCGTCGCGTGCGGTCTTCCAGTCGTTCAGGCGGGCTATCTGCTCGGCCTCCACGGCGGGATCGACTGTCATGATGCCGCCATCCGCGTCCATCAGGGGTGACGGCTCGCCTGTGGTGAACTTGTTGACGCCGACGACGACGGTCTCGTTCCGTTCAATTCGGTTCAGGCGTTCGGCGTTGCTGTCGACCAGCCGCGATTTCATGTAGTCGATGGCGCCGATGGCGCCGCCCATGCTCTCGAGCGTGGCCAGCTCGTGGCGCGCGCCGTCTTTCAATTCCTCGACCTTGCGATCTACGGCAGGGTTGCCGTCGAACAGGTCGTCGAATTCCAGCAAGTCCGTCTCATAGGCCAGGATCTGCTGCATGCGCATCGACCATTGCTGATCCCATGGGCGGGGCAGGCCCAGTGCCTCGTTCCAGGCGGGCAGCTGCACGGCGCGGGCGCGGGCGTTCTTGGAAAGCGTCACGGCCAACATTTCGATCAGGATTCGGTAGACGTTGTTTTCCGGCTGCTGCTCGGTCAGGCCGAGGCTGTTGACCTGCACGCCATAGCGGAACCGGCGCGCTTTTGGGTCTTCGATGCCGTAGCGTTCATGCACGATCTCGTCCCACAGATCTACAAAGGCGCGCATCTTGCACATTTCGGTCACGAACCGGATGCCGGCATTGACGAAGAAGCTGATGCGCCCGGCCAGCACCGGAAAATCGGCCTCCGGCACGCGGGGGCGCAGTTCGTCCAGAACGGCAATGGCGGTGGCGAGGGCGAAGGACAGCTCCTGCTCGGGCGTCGCGCCGGCCTCTTGAAGGTGGTAGGAACACACGTTCATCGGGTTCCATTTCGGCACGTGTTTGTAGCAGTATTCGGCCACGTCGCCGATCATCTTCAGCGATGGTTTCGGCGGGCAGATATAGGTCCCGCGCGACAGGTATTCCTTGATCAGATCGTTCTGCACGGTGCCTTGCAGCGTGGCAGGATCGACGCCCTGCTCCTCGGCTACCGCGATGTAGAGCGCCAGCAGCCAAGGTGCCGTCGCGTTGATCGTCATCGAGGTGTTCATCTGTTCCAGCGGGATATCCGCGAAAAGCTGGCGCATGTCACCCAGATGGCAGACCGGCACGCCGACCTTGCCGACCTCGCCGCGCGCCAGAATGTGATCGCTGTCATAGCCCGTCTGCGTGGGCAGATCGAAGGCGACCGACAGGCCCGTCTGCCCCTTTGCCAGGTTCGCCCGGTAGAGCGCGTTCGATGCCGCGGCGGTCGAATGGCCGGCGTAGGTCCGGATCAGCCAGGGGCGGTCTTTTTGCGGATGTGACATCGGGGCGGCCTCACAGGATGATTGGTAACATTATTGCGCTAGGGATTGGATATGCGAAAGATTGAGCCAATGTCAATTCGCTGCATTGCGGCATATCACGCGTTGATTGCAGATTCCGGTCTAATGTCAGGGCGGGCGGCCTGCGGGACACGGCGAAACCGGCCCATTGCAGACATGACGCATCTTCATGCAGATCCGCGCGCGGCCCTCTTGACGCTGGCCCCAAACCCTTGCTTGGCGTAAAAGTCGCTGAAACGACACATCCAAGGTGGCCGCGCTGCCTTGGCTTTGAGGGATCAAAATGTCAGGACCGCAGGACTTGCTGTACGATATCCCATCTGCCGCTATCGCGCTTGGCCTTCTGGGCGCGATGCTGCTGGCCATGTTCGCGGCCTATCTGATCGGCCGCCGCAGCCATCGCAACCAATCAGAGGAAGGGCGTAGCCAGACGACAGCCGTTCAAGGCTCGATGCTGGGTCTGCTGGCGCTGCTGCTGGGTTTCACGTTCTCGCTGGGCCTGTCACGGCACGATGCCCGGTCCGTGGCCGTGGTGAGCGAGGCGAACGCCATCGGCACCGCCTGGCTGCGCATTGATTTCCTGCCCGATGACCTGCGCGCCGCCGCGCAGGAGGATCTGCGCCGTTACACCCGCCTACGGCTGGAGGCTGCCGAAGTGCCTGCCGATCAACACCAGCGCCGCAAGCGTCTGGTGGCCAATGCCGAAGCCGCCTTTGCCGAATTGTGGGAGCAGGCGGCGCTGCATGCGGCGGAAAAAGGCGGTCCGGCCGCTGTCAGCTATTCGGCATCGCTGAATGACATGATCGACGCGCTGGGCGCGCGCGACGCCGTGATCGAGCGGCACGTGCCCGAAATCGTTCTGTTCCTGCTGTTCGGCACATTCATCCTGTCGGGCGCGATGCTGGGCTTTTCGTCGGGGCTTGCCGGAACGATGCCCGCCACGCCGGTTTACCTGATGCTGGCGCTGATCGTGCTGCTGGTGTTCATGATCATTGATCTGGACCGGCCAAGGCGCGGCCTGATCGAGGTGGACCAGCGGCCATTGGCGGCGCTACTCGAGTCGATGAAACCGCGATGACACTCGTGCGCTGCCCCTTTCCCTGCGTGCGGTGCGCGGCAACGGCGAGTCTGGCGCGGTGACGTCAACCGTCAACATGCCGCTCTGGGCGCTGCTGCTGCTGCTGGCCTTTGCGGCGGTGACATTTGCCTCGCATTTCCTGTTTCCGTCGGTGCGCTGGTTCTTTCGCCGCCGACTCGAACGTGCGGTCGCGCAGCTTAACACCCGCCTGACCCGGCCTATCGAGCCGTTCAAGCTGGCCCGCAGACATGACCTGATCCAGCGGCTGGTCTATGACCCGGACGTGACGCGGGCCATCGTCAAATATGCCGCCAAGAACAAGGTGCGCGAGGATGTGGCGTTCGAGAAGGCGCGCAGCTATGCGCGCGAAATCGTGCCCAGCTTCAGCGCCTTTGCCTATTTCAGCCTGGGCACGCGGGTCGCGAACTGGCTGGCCAACATGCTCTATGAGGTCAGGACCGGACCGCAAAATGCCGCCATCATCGAGAGCATCGACAAGGATGCGACGATGATCTTCATCATGAACCACCGCAGCAACATGGATTATGTGCTGGTCACGACGCTGGCGGCGCAATCCTCGGCGCTCAGCTATGCGGTGGGGGAATGGGCGCGCGTCTGGCCGCTGAGCCGCCTGATCAAGGCGATGGGCGCCTATTTTATCCGCCGCCGGGCGCGCGGGGGCCTCTATCGCACCGTGCTGGCGCGGTATGTGCAGATGGCGACGACGGGCGGCGTGACGCAGGCGATATTCCCCGAAGGCGGGCTGACCGTCGATGGCATCGTGAAACCGGCCAAGCTCGGGCTGCTGTCCTATCTGGTCGAGGGCTGGAAGCCGGGCGGGCGCGATGTGGTCTTCGTGCCCATCGCCATCAACTATGACCGGATACTGGAGGACCGCGTACTGATCGCGGCAGGCGCGCGCGGCGATCGCAGGTTTCACGCGCGCGCGTCGGTGATCGTGCGGTCGTTCTTGCAGATGATGTGGCAGCGCCTGCGCGGACAGTTCGTGAAACTAGGCACCGCATCGGTGGTCTTTGCACAGCCGATCCGGCTGAGCGATTATGGCGATGCGCCGCGGCTGGGTGATCTGGGCCGCGACCTGATGGGCCGGATTCAGGACACGATGCCGGTTCTTTACGTGCCGATGGTGGCGCGCCTCCTGCTGCACAGCGGCGGCCCGCTGGATGACGCTGCGCTGCAGACTCAAGTTGCGCAGATCGTGCAAACCGTCAAAGGGGACGCCGCGCCGCCGGGCGATATGGCGGGCAGAATCGCGCAGGCCTGCGCCGCGCTGGCCAAGCGTCATGCGATCATCGAGGTTGCTGGCGGTTGGCAAATGGCGCCCGATGGCGCGCCACTGTTGAAATATTACGCCAACTCCATTGCCCATTTCTTCTCCAGCGCCGATACCGTCGCTGATGATGCTGCGTCTGCAAACGAAATTTCTGCGCCCGCTGGGTCATAAAGTTACAAAATATGACTTCCTGGCATTGCATTGTTGCGTTTGCTTGCGTATTTCAGGGTTGGACATTCGCGATTCTGCATCGCGGCAACGTTATGCTAAAGGAGGCCACGCATGGCTCTGGACACAGAAACAGGCATCGCCAGTTACGATGCGCCGGAAAAGGACCTCTACGAGGTGGGCGAAATGCCCCCGATGGGGTTCGTTCCCAAACAGATGTATGCGTGGGCGATCCGCCGCGAGCGGCATGGCGAGCCCGAGCAGGCGTTTCAGCAGGAAATCGTCGACGTGCCGGTGCTGGACAGCAACGAGGTGCTGGTCTTGGTCATGGCCGCCGGCGTCAATTACAACGGCGTCTGGGCGGGTCTTGGCCAGCCGATCAGCCCGTTCGACGTGCACAAGGCCGAATACCATATCGCAGGCTCGGATGCCGCCGGCATCGTCTGGGCCGTGGGGGACAAGGTGCGCCGCTGGAAGGTGGGCGACGAGGTGGTCATCCACTGCAATCAGGACGATGGCGACGACGAGGAATGCAACGGCGGCGATCCGATGTTCTCGACCTCGCAGCGGATCTGGGGCTACGAGACGCCGGACGGCTCTTTCGCGCAGTTCACCAATGTGCAGGCCCAGCAGCTGATGCCACGGCCCAAGCATCTGACTTGGGAAGAATCGGCCTGCTACACCCTGACGCTGGCCACCGCTTACCGCATGCTGTTCGGCCATGAGCCGCATGATCTGAAGCCGGGCCAGAACGTGCTGGTCTGGGGCGCGTCGGGGGGCCTTGGCTCCTACGCGATCCAGCTGATCAATACCGCCGGGGCAAACGCGATCGCTGTCATCTCCGAAGAGGACAAGCGCCAGTTCGTCATGGATCTGGGCGCCAAGGGCGCGATCAACCGCAAGGATTTCACCTGCTGGGGCCAGTTGCCCACCGTCAATACGCCGGAATACAACACCTGGTTGAAAGAGGCGCGCAGGTTCGGCAAGGCGATCTGGGAGATCACCGGCAAGGGCGTCAGCGTCGATATGGTGTTCGAGCATCCGGGCGAGGCGACATTCCCGGTCTCATCGCTGGTCTGCAAGAAGGGCGGAATGGTCGTGATCTGCGCCGGCACCACCGGGTTCAACTGCACCTTTGACGTGCGCTACATGTGGATGCATCAGAAGCGCCTGCAAGGCTCGCATTTCGCGCATCTGAAACAGGCCAGTGCCGCCAACAACCTGATGGTCGAGCGTCGTCTGGACCCGTGCATGTCCGAGGTGTTCCCGTGGGCCGAAATCCCCTCTGCACATACGAAAATGCTGCGGAACCAGCACAAGCCAGGCAACATGGCCGTGCTGGTGCAATCGCCCCGCACCGGACTGCGCACACTCGAGGATGCGCTGGCCGCGCGCGGCTGATTGCAGCATCTCTCGATCCTGGCAGGATTGCCCCGCGCGCCGTCAGATCGGGTCGCGGGGCTTTTCGTTCAGGAACGTAGCCTAACGGTGTCTCCCAGGCGTCCATCGTTCCGCACCAAATGGGGTGGATTCCGCCAATTCCAGGATGTTTGTTTACATGCTTAAAGCGTATCGCCTTTAACCTGAGACATCAGACAAGGGCGAAACGCGCGCAACGCTGGTATGGTGCAAGCGTTCCGCGAAAAGCTGTGAATCAGGTTTTTCGCGAAACGCTTTAGGTTGTATTTCAACTTCCTTGAAATGGGCGCGGGCGAGGCTGGCATGAAAAACGGATGGATACTCGATGTGCTGGACGACCTGCGGACTTTTGCGCAGGATCATCACCTGCTTGCATTGTCCGAGCAATTGGACGACGCCCGTCTGATCGCCGCCAGAGAACTTGCCGCGCAGGGCGAAGGATCTGCCGCGCCTGATCGCGGCCGCGCAACCATCCTCGACTGACGTGTCGGCGAGGTTGGAGGGCGCGGTTGCCGGGATCGTGCTGCGACGTGCCGCCGCGCAGGATGGATGCGCTGATCTTTCTGGCGCCGCGGCGCGGACGCGCTGCGCCATTACCGTTTAGTCAAATGAAACCAACGCAAAGTGCGGCGTTGCCTTCTGCATTGCATCATCACTTCCTGTGATGTCTAGTTGCGTTTCACATCACCGAAGAGTTCAAGGAGGAACCCTGATGCACACGAAATTTGCACGTCTCATTCGTGCCGCGACCGTCGGCGTCGCAGTCATGACCCTAGGTACGGCCGCCGCCGCCCAGGAGCCGCAGTTTTTCCGTATCGGCACCGGCGGCACCGCTGGCACCTACTATCCCATCGGCGGTCTGATCGCGAACGCCATCTCGGCGCCTCCCGGCTCGCGTGCCTGTGACGAGGGCGGATCCTGCGGCTATCCCGGCCTGATCGCGACGGCGCTGTCGGCCAACGGGTCGGTTGCCAACATCAACGCCATCGCTGGCGGCACGCTGGAATCTGGCTTCTCGCAGTCAGACGTTGCCACCTGGGCTCAGACCGGCACCGGCATCTGGGAAGGCCGCGAACCGGTCGAAAAGCTGCGCGCCATCGCGAACCTTTACCCCGAGACGATCCATCTTGTCGCCGCCGCATCGTCGGGCATCACGTCCGTTGCGGACCTCAAGGGCAAGACCGTGTCGCTGGACGAGCCGGGGTCGGGAACATTGGTGGACGCCCGCATCATCCTTGGCGCTTACGGCCTGACCGAGGATGACATCGACGCCGCGTTCCTCAAGCCCGATCAAGCCGCAGACCGGATGCGCGATGGCGCGATGGATGCGTTCTTTTTCGTCGGTGGGTTCCCCGCTGGCGCGATCGCCGAACTGGCGAGCCAGGAGGCGATCACCCTCGTTCCGATCACCGGTGCCGAAGCTGAGGCCGTGACGGGCGACTATACCTTCTTTGCCGAAAACACCGTGCCCGCAGGCACCTATGAGGGCGTTGACGCCGATGTCACGACGCTGTCCGTCGGTGCCCAGTGGGTGACCAGCGCCGATCAGCCCGACGACCTGATATATGGCATCACCGCCGCCCTGTGGAATGAGAACACCCGCAAGCTGCTGGATTCCGGGCACCAGAAGGGCAAGGACATCACCGCCGAAACCGCCCTCGATGGTATTGGTATCCCGCTGCACCCCGGCGCGGAAAAGTTCTATCGTGAACAGGGCCTGATCGAGTAATCAGCCCCGGGCCGGCCCGCTCAGCGCGGGCCGGTTTCTTTTCTATCCCTGCACAGAACGGCAGCGAGGCGGCAATGTCCGAGACAACCGAACGCGAACGGGTCAAGGCGATGACCGACGCGGAAATGAGGGCCCTGGAAGAGAAATATGATCCAGAGGTTCGGTTCAGGCCCCTCTTGCCCGGCATGGAATGGATCGTCGGCGGCGCCCTGTTTACGTTGTCGTGCTATCACTTCTACACCGCCGGTTACGGCATTCCGCAGGCCACACTGCATCGGGGGGTGCATCTGGCGTTCACGCTGGGGCTGATCTTTTTTTCGTTCACGGTTTTCGGCCATACCGAAAAGCCGCGCAATACCCTGCTGACACCATTCGGTATCTCGTTGGCTGATTGGACCCTCGCCATCGCCGGCGTTACCGCCGCGCTCTATGTGCCGTGGGTGTTCAACGATCTGGCGTTTCGTGTCGGCAACCCGCTGACCATCGACGTTGTCATGGGCACCATCCTGATCGTTGTGCTGATGGAGGCAACGCGCCGCGCCATGGGCTGGCCCCTGCCGGTGATCGCGATCCTCTTCATGGCCTACGCGTATTTCGGTCGCTCGATGCCCGGCGTGCTGACCCATCCCGGCGCCAGCTGGACCAATATCGTCAACCATCTTTATCTGACCTCGCAGGGCATCTACGGCACCGCGCTGGGCGTAATTGCGACCTATGTGTTCCATTTCGTGCTGTTCGGCGTGATGGCAACGCGTATCGGCCTGGGGCAGTTGTTCATCGACCTCGCCTCGGCCCTCGCGGGCCGGTTTGCGGGCGGCCCGGCCAAGGTGTCGGTGGTGTCCTCGGCCATGCTGGGCTCGATTTCCGGCTCGTCCATTGCCAACACGGTCACGACCGGATCGTTGACCATCCCGGCGATGATCCGCATCGGATACCCCCGCCATTTCGCCGCAGCGGTCGAGGCGGCATCATCCACCGGCGGGCAGATCACGCCCCCCGTCATGGGCGCGGTCGCGTTCCTGATGATCGAATACCTCGGCGTGCCACTGACCACGATCCTGACGGCGGCGCTGGTCCCGGCCTTCATGCACTTCTTCGGCGTGTTGGTGCAGGTCCACCTTGAGGCGCGCCGCCGCGGATTGCGCGGCATGACCAAGGACGAATTGCCCGTCGCATGGACCGTGTTCAAGGCCGGCTGGCTGACAACGCTGCCGCTGTTCGTGCTGATCGCAACGCTGCTGTCGGGCAAAACGCCTTACCTCGCGGCCTTCTACGGCATCCTGTCCTGCATCCTCGTGCTGGTGATCCAGAACCTGTTGCGCCACCGCGCCGATATACCGGGGTTCGCCAGACAGACCATTTCCGAACTGTGGGACAGCTTCGTCACCGGGGCAAAATTCTCGCTTGCGGTCACCGCCGCTGCCGCGCTGGTCGGCGTCATCATCGGCGTTGTCACGCTGACCGGGGTGGGATTCAAGATCGCTTACATGGTCACATCGGTGGCGGCCGGTTGGGCTGAAAACGTGTGGGGTTTTCTGTCGTTCCTACCATTCGAAGTCATGTCGGTGCCCTCGCTGACGCTGATGTTCACGCTGATCATGACGGCGGTCGTCTGCATCCTGATGGGCTGCGGCATCCCGACCACGGCCAACTACCTGATCATGATCGCCGTGGCTGCGCCGATTCTGGGCATGCTCGGGGTGCAGCCGCTGGTCGCGCATTTCTTTGTCTTCTATTACGGCGTCATGGCCGATATCACGCCGCCCGTCGCGCTGGCCGCCTATGCGGCGGCAGGCATCGCGGATTCCAATGCGTTCAAGACGGGCAATACGGCCTTCCGCCTTGGCATGGGCAAGGCGCTGGTGCCGTTCGTCTTTGTCTTCTCGCCGTCGCTGCTGCTGGTGGTGGACGGGTTCACCTGGACGCAGTTCATCATCGGCGTGTCGGGCGCGATGGCGGGTATCTGGATGCTCTCGGCCGCATTCGCCGACTGGCTGATCGGTCCGATGCGCGCCTATGAGCGCGCGCTCCTTGCGGTCGCGGCGATCCTGCTCGTCGCGCCGAATCTTTATGCAACGCTCGTCGGCCTTGCCCTGATCTCGCCGGTTGTCCTGCGCCAGCTGCCGATGCTGCGGATGACTCCGGTAGAGCGGAACGCGCTATGAAATGCAGGATGCCGGGCCATCAGGCCCGGCGCCGCTGCGCCTTCATACCAGCGCTTATAGCGGGCTGGAGGTTGCCCAATCCCAATACATATCCCGCACGCGGGCTGTGACGGGGCCGACCTGATAGGACGTGTCGTCGAATGCTGTCACCGGCGTCACCTTGGCCATGTTACCGGTCAGGAACACCTCGTCAGCGCCGTGGAAATCTTCAAAACTCAGCGTGATCTCATGCACGCTCATGCCTGCGTCCCGCATATTCGCGATATGCCGCGCCCGCGTGATCCCTGCCAGGAACGTGCCGTTTGGCGCCGGCGTGAACACCTCGCCATCCTTGACCATGAACGCATTTGCCGTCGCGCTTTCGGCAACATTCCCCAGCGCATCGGCGCACAGGACATTGCCAAACCCCTTGGCCCGCGCCTCGGCCAGCATGCGCGCGTTGTTGGGGTAAAGGCAGGCGGCCTTGGCGTTGACCACCGCATCCTCCATCACTGGACGGCGAAACCGCGTGCGTGTCAGCGTGGTTGAGGCCCCCGCAGGAGGCATCGGAATTTCCTCAAGGCAGATGGCGAATCCGGTCGAGGCCCCATTCGGCACGATCGCCATATAGCCGGTATCCTGCCCCCAATACATCGGGCGGACATAGACGGCCGCCCCCGGCGCGTAGGCGCGCAGCCCCTCGCGGATGATCTGCACCATGTCATTGGTCGCCACGGTCGGCTCCAGCATCAGCGCCTCGGCCGAGCGGTTGACCCGCGCGCAGTGCAGGTCCAGATCCGGCACCAGCCCATGCGCCAGCCGCGCGCCATCAAACACGGCACTGCCCAGCCACATCCCATGATCGGCGGCCCGCATGAGGGGCACGTCGCCCTCATGCCAGGCACCCTCAAAATACGTCCGGATATTAGTGCCTGTCGCCATTGCGCGCCCCTGCTTTCATCGTTCCAAAAATACTCCCGCCGGAGGCTTCCTCTGCCCGCGGCGAACGCCCCCGCCCAAGGGCGCTGTGCCCTAGCCCAGTTCGGCCAATCGCGCGCGCGCGGCCCGCAGCGTTTCTGCTTCTCCTTCGCGCGCGGCCAGATTTTCGCGCGCTTCCTCGACCACATCATCAGGTGCGGAGGCTACGAATTTGGGGTTGTTCACGCGGCCTTTCAGCCCGCCGATTTCCTTTTCCAGTTTGCCCAGCGTCTTGTCCAAACGCGCCTTTTCGGCCTCTACGTCGATGATATCCGCCAGCGGCAGGCCAAAAACACCTCCCTCGACGGCCACGGTAACGCAGCCCTTGGGAAACGCCTCGACATGGGCTAGGTTTTCAATGCGCGCCAGCCGCTTGATCATCGCCTCGTTGCGATCCCACGCCGCCTTGCCTGCCGCGTCCAGCGACGTCACCAGCATCGGCACCTGAAGACCGGCTGGAACATGCATCTGCGCCCGTGCGCTGCGCACCGATTCAATCAGGGAGATGACCCAGTTCATCTCGCGGTCGGCCGCCGCGTCGACCAGTTCGGTGCCGTATTCGGGCCAGTCGGCGTGGATCAGCATCTTTTGCCGCTCGCCAAGGTTGCCCCACAGCTCTTCGGTGATGAAGGGCATGATGGGGTGCAGCAGGATCAGGCACTGGTCGATGACCCAAGCCATCGTGGCGCAGCTCTCCGCCTTCACGTCCTCCGTGCCGTCCATCAGCAGCGGTTTGGAGAATTCGACATACCAGTCGCAGACCTTGCCCCAGACAAAGACATAGAGCGCACTCGCCGCATCGTTGAAGCGGTAATTGCCCAGCGCCGCGTCGACCTCGGCGCGTACCTTGGCCGTCTCGCCGATGATCCACCTGTTCACCGTCTCGTTCGGGGCAGGGGGGGTATCCGCAGAATAACCTTTGCCCAGCGCGGCGGGCGTTGCCCCGTTCATCTCGGCAAAGCGGGCGGCATTCCACAGCTTCGTGCCAAAGTTGCGATAGCCCGCGATGCGGCCCGTTGACAGTCTCAGATCGCGCCCCATCGCGGCCATCGCCGTCAGGGTAAAGCGCACGGCATCGGTGCCGTATTCGTCAATCAGTTCCAGCGGGTCCAGCACGTTGCCCAAGCTCTTGGACATCTTCTTGCCCTTCTCGTCACGGACAAGGGCATGTACATAGACATGGCTGAACGGCTTTTGCCCGACAACCGCGTATTGCATCATCATCATCCGGGCGACCCAAAAAAATATGATGTCAAAGCCCGTGATCAGCGTCGTGGTCGGGAAATACTTCTGCAGTTCCGGCGTATCCTCGGGCCAGCCCAGCGTGCCGATGGGCCAAAGCCCGGACGAGAACCACGTGTCCAGAACATCGGCATCGCGCCACACCGGATAGAGCAGATGCGTCGGGTCCTGACTGATCACATAATCGGCCAGACTTTCCGCCAGAACGTGCATCGCCTCACCGCGATCTGCCACTTCAACCAGCCGCGCATGATTCAGCGGCGTCGGTAGACCGGCCAGAACGTCGTCGAACTTGTCATGCAGCGCGTCGAAATCTGGCGCCGCATGGTAGCGGTCTGTGCCCGGCGCCAGCGATTGATCCCACAAGAGGCGCTGCATCTCGACCATGTCCAGCGCGCCGTCACTCTCGTCATCGCGGAATGCGCCGCGCTCCAGATCGAGGCCATACCAGACCGGAATCTGGTGCCCCCACCACAGCTGGCGCGAAATGCACCACGGCTCGATATTCTCCAGCCAGTGGAAATACACCTTGCGGTCGCTCTCGGGCATGATCGTTACCTCGCCCGAGCGGACGGCATCAATCGCGGGCTGCACGATCTGCGCGGTATCGACGAACCACTGATCGGTCAGCATCGGCTCGATCACCACTTTGGAGCGGTCGCCGAAAGGTTGCGTGATCTGCTTGGCCTCCACCAGCGGCACCATGCCGGGGTCCATGCAGACATTGCCCTCGGACTCGTCCGGATCGCCCGGGACCATGACCGCCAGATCATCTGCGGTGATCTGCTCAACCACACGCTGGCGCGCTTCAAACCGGTCCAGCCCGCGCAGGTCGTCCGGAACAAGGTTGATCGTGTCCACTTCTGCCTCGCCCAATTCGCGCTCGCCGCGTGCGACGGCCATCGCAATCGCAGCTGCCTCGGCATAGGGCGCGCCGTCGTCGCGCATCTGCGCGCTTGTATCCAGCAGGCGATAGCAGGGGATACCGCCGCGCCTGGCCACGGCATAATCGTTGAAATCATGCGCGCCGGTGATCTTGACCGCGCCCGAGCCAAAGGCCGGATCGGGGTATTCATCCGTGATGATCGGGATCAGGCGGCGATGCTGCTTGGGGCCGACCGGAATCTCGCACAGCTTGCCGACAATTGCGGCATAGCGCGCATCCGACGGATGCACCGCCACCGCGCCATCGCCCAGCATGGTTTCGGGCCGCGTCGTGGCGATGGCGATGTAATCGCGCGTCTCGCGGAAGGTGATGTTGCCGTCCTCGTCCTTCTCGACATACTCGTAGGTCTCGCCACCAGCCAGCGGGTATTTGAAGTGCCACATATGCCCGGCAACGTCGATATTCTCGACCTCCAGATCGGAAATCGCGGTCTCGAAATGCGGGTCCCAGTTGACCAGACGCTTGCCGCGATAGATCAGCCCCTTGTCGTACATGTCGACAAAGACCTTGATGACCGCATCGTGGAAATTCGGGCCCTTGCCCTTCTCGGGATCGCCCGCCGCGCCGCCCATGGTGAACGCCTCGCGCGACCAGTCGGCGGAGGCGCCAAGGCGCTTGAGCTGGCCAATGATGGTGCCGCGCGACTTGACCTTCTGCTCCCAGACACGCGCGATGAACGCTTCGCGCCCCATTTCCACGCGGCTCGGCTCGCCATTGGCGGCCATGTCGCGCTCGGTCACCATCTGTGTGGCAATGCCGGCGTGATCCGTACCGGGCTGCCAGAGCGTGTCAAAGCCCCGCATCCGGTGCCAGCGCACCAGAATATCCTGAAGCGTATTGTTGAAGGCGTGCCCCATATGCAGGCTGCCGGTGACATTCGGCGGCGGGATCATGATGCTGAACGGCGCGGCGCCAGCATCTGCATTGGCGCCTGCCTTGAACGCGCCGGACGTCTCCCACGCCTCATAGAGCCGCTGCTCGGCCTCGGCCGCATCGAATGTCTTTTCCATTGCCATGGGATCGCTCCTTGTCCTGAGCTTCGGCTTAGCCAATTCGGCGCCCGAGGGAAAGCCCGATGGAAATCGCCTCTGCGTAAATCGGGGCTGGCCCTATCTGCTGCGCTGGCGTTCAATGACACCGCATAGCGCCGGAGGATGGAATGCACGAAATGACGACGATCCTGCTGGACGGGCAGGGTGGCGCCCGCCGGATCGCGCCCGAGGCGGCACTGGCGCAGGATGTGCTCCAAGGCGTCTTGTGGGTGCATGTGCGCCAGTCACCGGGCGAGGGCGGTGAGTGGCTGGATGCGTTCGGAGGCGACGAAATCGTGGCCGGCGCGCTCATGGCCGATGAAACGCGCCCGCGCTGCACGCTTTATCAGGGCGGTGTGCTGATGAACCTGCGCGGCGTCAACGTGGCTCCCGGCGAGGACCCCGAGGATATGGTCAGTCTGCGCATCTGGGCGGGCCCGAAGCGCGTCGTCACGCTGAGCCGCCGCCCGGTGCATGCGGTGGACGATCTGATCGCCCACTGTGAGGGCGGCTCCGGCCCCGCCGCCACGTCCGAACTGATTGCGCAGTTGGCCCTGCGCCTTGCCGACCGAGCAGAACCGGTCGTGGCGGACCTCAACGAACGGATCGATGATCTGGAGGATGAGGTGGAGGCGGGCGACATGGCGCCGCCCCGCCGCGAGCTGGCCGAAATCCGGCGCGTCTCGATCCAGCTGCGGCGTTACATGTTTCCTCAGCGCGACGCGCTCAGCACCCTGGAGATCGAGCCGCTGGCGTGGATCGGCCCTGCCCAGCGCAGCGCCCTGCGCGAGGCGACCGAGCGTGTCACGCGGCTGGCCGAAGAACTGGACGCGATCCGCGACCGCGCGCAGGTGGTGCATGATCACATCATGGACGCACGCGCCGAAGCTATGAACCGCCAGATGCTGCTGCTATCGGTCGTCACCGCCATTTTTCTGCCCTTGGGCCTGATTGCCGGCCTGTTGGGCATCAATGTCGGCGGTCTTCCCGGGACGGCATCGCCCCATGCCTTCTGGATCGTCTGCGCCATTCTCCTGGCGCTTGGCGCGCTGCTGCTGGCGCTGTTCCGGCGCTTGGGGTGGCTGATGCGGCGATGATTGCGACGGCTGCGCCATGGGTATTTGACCCCAAGAAAAAACCAAGCGCGATTCTGGTTTTTCTTGGGGTCAAATACCCAAATCCCTCAGTCTGCGTCAGGCGCGCGGCGGGCCGGTCAGCGCCTCGCGGGCGCCGGGGCGGATGAATGCCGGATCGTAGGGGGCGCGGGCGAACACCTTGTTGACCATGGGCGCGAAGAATTCCAGCGGCAGAGTGTCGTATCCGGGATCAAAGCTGGCCTGGTCCCATCGCTCGCAGAATTCGGCGCAATCCTCGAAATAGGGATGGCCTGCGTGGCGTTCGCGCTTGTTCGGGTCGGCGCCCTCCAGGTGGGGGCCGTAATAGAGCATCTGGAAATCGCCATGCGTGGCGACGCACCATGTGCATTGCTCGCGAACGAAGGGCTTCAGGATGGTGGCGGCGTACTCGTCGTGATTATAGGGCGCGTAGATATCACCGATGTCGTGCAGCAAGGCCGAGACGATCCAGTCGATATCGGCCCCGTCGCGCCATGCCCGCGTTGCCGATTGCAGCGAATGGCCCAGCCGCGTGATCTGGTAACCTGACAGACCCTTGTCCAGTTCGACCAGCGCGGTTAACAGCCTGTCTGCCGTGTGGCGCGTATGGTCGATCTCGTGCCGGGTGAGGAATTCATATTCCTCCTTCGTGCCGTCCTTCATCCGGGTAAAGCTGACGCTGTCCATGGCTGGCTCCTTGTGTTGACGTGACGGTGCAATTCAACAGCGTCGCGTGCGGCATTGGCAAGGCCGCACTGCCTGTGGAATGTCTGTCATTCGACGAATCGTGAGATATATCGTGGCAAAGGCCATCGGTATTGCATGAGAAAGGACAAAGCCGACCATGTCGTGGCGCAAGTGGGTCAAGCGAATATATACACTGGCGCTGCCGGGGTTCGGGCGCGATCTGCGGCGCGGCCACATGGGCGGAATCGACCATCGCGGTCCGGTTACGCACGTTCTGATCCTGGACGGAACAATGTCATCGCTCATGCCGGGAGACGAAAGCAACGCAGGCCTCACCTACAAACTGCTGGGCGATGTGCGCGGCGCGCGGATGGCGCTGTATTACGAGGCCGGGCTGCAATGGCAGGACTGGCGCGGGACAATCGGTGTGATGATGGGGCATGGGATCAACCGCCAGATCCGGCGGGCCTATGGGTATCTGGCCAGTCGCTACAGGCCCGGTGACAGCATCTATCTGCTGGGCTATTCGCGCGGCGCCTATGCGGTCCGGTCGCTGGCCGGTGCGATCGACATGATTGGCCTGTTGCGCGCCGAACACGCAACGGAGCGCAACGTTCGGCTGGCATGGCGCCATTATCAGACAGGCCCGGACAGACCAGCCGCGCGGGATTTTTACCGTGCCTATTGCCATGACAGCGTGCCCATCCAGATGGTCGGCGTCTGGGACACGGTCAAGGCGCTGGGCCTGCGGCTGCCGGTTCTGTGGCGCTGGACCGAGAAATCGCACGCTTTTCATTCTGCCAAGCTGGGTTCCTGCGTGCAGCGCGGCTATCACGCGCTGGCGCTGGACGAGACGCGCGTCGTCTATACGCCGGTTCTGTGGCAGACCAACGGGATCACCAATGTCGACGTGCAACAGGTCTGGTTCCGCGGTTGCCATCCCGATATAGGCGGGCATCTTGACGGGTTCGAGGCCGCGCGCCCGCTTGCCAATGTCCCGCTAGTCTGGATGCTGGAGAAGTCAGAGGAAGCAGGTCTGCCGCTGCCCGAGAACTGGCGCACGCGATTTCCGTGCGATGCCTGCGCGCCGTCAGTAGGAACGTGGCGCCGCTGGGGCAAGATTTTTCTGGTCCGCGCGAACCGAACGACGGGGCAAGACCCTTCGGAGTGGGTCCATGAAACGGCGCTGCAGAAATGTGAAGCGCCGCCCGTTAAGGGCGGCGTCGGTTGAATCGGGGCGGCTTGATCTGCTCAGGCGACGTCCCGCAGCTCGACCTTGGGGGTGACGCCCAGCGCGTGACAGATGTCGCGCGTCAGTTCGGGCCGGTTCAGGGTATAGAAATGCAGATCCTGCACACCCTCATCCATCAGCTTGCTGCACAGGTCCGTTGCGACGGCAATGGCCAGCAAATCGCTGCGCCCGTCACGCTCGGCCGTCTCGAATGTCGCGCTCAGCTTGGCGGGGACAGATGTGCCGCAGGCTTCGGCGAAGCGGCGCGCGCCGGCCCAGTTCTCGATCGGGAAGATGCCGGGAATGATCGGCTTGTCTATGCCCGCTGCGGCGCAGCGGTCGCGGAAGCGCAGGAACGTTTCGGCGTTGAAGAAGAACTGCGTGATTGCCTCGTCTGCACCGGCGTCAAACTTGCGTTTGAGCCACTCGATATCGGCATTGTCATCGGCGGCGTCGGGGTGCCGCTCGGGGTAGGCACCGACGCGGATGGTGAAATCGCCGCGTTCCTTCAACGCCGCGATCAGCTCGCAGCTGTCCTTGAAGCCGTCGGCGTGCGGCTTGAAGCCGCCGGTGCCCTTGGGCGCATCGCCGCGCAGGGCGACGATCTCGCGCACGCCGGCGGCGTGGAATTCGTCCGCGATCGCCAGCGTTTCTTCGCGGGTCGCATTCACGCATGTCAGATGCGCCGCGACGTTCAGCCCGGCCGAGCCATGCAGCGCGCCGACCGCTTCTCGCGTCAAGGTGCGGGTGGTGCCGCCCGCGCCGTAGGTGACGGAGACAAAGCGCGGCTGTAGGGGCGCCAGCGTGTGAACCGTGTCCCACAGGCGGAAAGATGCCTCAAGATCCTTGGGCGGGAAGAATTCGAAGGAGATATTCGGCGTTGTCATGATCTGATTTCCTGTGTGGGGCTTGAGCCCTTTGTCGCAATGCAGCATAGATTACGCAAATTCATAATTTTCACGATCTACATGAGGCGCGCTAATATAATGCATATCGAGTTCCGGCATTTGCGCACGATCCGTGCGATTCACGCCGCTGGCGGTCTGGCCAAGGCCGCCGATCAGTTGAACATCACGCAGTCCGCCCTGAGCCATCAGGTCAAGGGGCTCGAGGATCAGGCGGGGGTCGAACTGTTCGTGCGCCGGTCCAAACCCATGACGCTGTCGGCTGCAGGGATGCGTCTGCTGCGCGTTGCCAACAAGGTGCTGCCCGAAATCGAGGCGCTGGAGGCCGAATTTTCCGGCGTGCGCGCCGGTAGCTCCGGGCGTCTGCATATCGCCATCGAATGTCATGCCTGTTTCGAATGGCTGTTCCCGGTGCTGGAGGCGTTTCGCCACAACTGGCCCGAGGTCGATGTCGACATCCGCCCCGGCCTTGCATTCGATGCGCTGCCGGCATTGCAAAAGGAAGAGGTGGATCTGGTCGTCTCCTCCGATCCCGAAGCGCTGCGCGGCATCGGGTTCAAGCCGCTCTTTGATTACGAGCCGGTCTTTCTGGCCTCGGCCCTGCACCCGCTGGCGCAGAAGGAATATATCGAGGCCGAGGATTTTCGCGGCGAAACGCTGATCACCTATCCGGTCGACCGCTCGCGGCTGGATGTGTTCACCGAATTGCTGACCCCCGCCAAGGTCGAACCTGCCGGCATCCGGCAGGTCGAATTGACGGCGGTGATCCTGCTGCTGGTCGCCTCAAATCGCGGCGTCGCCGTGCTACCCGACTGGGTGGTGCGCGAATTGCGCACCAGCGACGATTATGTGGTACGGCCCATCACCCAGAACGGGCTGACCAAGCGGCTTTATGCGGCGATCCGAGATGATGACGCGGCGAAACCCTTCATGGCGCATTTGCTGAAACTGGCTCGGGAGATCCCGGTGCGGCTGCAGCGGCGGGAGACCCTCTGAGGATTCCCCGGAGCTTCTTGATCCCTGTCAAGATATGCGCCGCGAAACTGTGGCACGGTCGAAGGCAGCACAAGGAGGGATCGCATGGAAGATCTGATCAAACTCGGACAGGAATTCGTTCAGGCAATGCGGAGCGGACGCGGCATCGAACATGTGGACGAGGTCTATGCCGAAAACGCAGAGTCGATCGAGGCGGTTGTTCCGCCCGGTCGCGGCGTGCGCATCGCCAAGGGACGCGGCGCGATCAAGGCCAAACGCGAGGATTGGGCCGCGACGCACGATATTCACAAGCTCGAAGCTGACGGGCCCTATGTCCATCCGCCCCACAGATTCGGAGTGCGCTTCGAAGTCGAGGTCACGCAGAAGGCCACCGGTCGGCAGATGACGCTGCGCGAGATCGCCATTTATTCCGTCCAGAACAACAAGATCGTTCGCGAAGAGTTTTTCATGGCTCCGAAGTAAGCCACGCCGCTGCAATGCTGCGTGCCGTATGCGGGCAGCCGCGGGCACGCCCCACCCCTTGCGGCCAAGCCACGCCCGTCCTATACGCGCGGCTTGACATATCCAAGGACGATGGCCCATGGCACTCAGCGCAAATCTGAACGTGATGATGAAGGCGGCCCGCAAGGCTGGGCGCGCGCTGGCCAAGGACTTTCGCGAGGTCGAGAACCTTCAGGTGTCGATGAAGGGCGCCGGGGATTTCGTCAGCCGCGCCGATATTCAGGCCGAGCAGATCATCAAATCCGAACTGATGAATGCGCGCCCGACCTATGGCTGGATGGCCGAAGAGGGCGGCGAGGAGCCGGGCACGGACCCTACCCGCCGCTGGATCGTCGACCCGCTCGACGGCACCACGAACTACCTGCACGGGCTGGCGCATTGGGCCGTTTCCATTGCGCTGGAGCACAAGGGGCAGGTCGTGGCCGGTGTTGTCTATGACCCCTCAAAGGACGAACTGTTCTTTGCCGAAAAGGGGGAAGGCGCGTGGATGAACGAATCTCGCATGCGCGTGTCGGTCCGCGACAAGCTGATCGAGAGCATCTTTGCCACCGGGCTGCCCTTTGGCGGGCGCAGCGATCTGCCTCAGAGCCTGCAGGATCTGGCGCGCCTCTTGCCCGCCTGCGCCGGCGTGCGCCGCTTTGGTGCGGCCTCGCTCGATCTGGCCTATGTGGCGGCTGGCCGCTACGACGGGTTCTGGGAGCGGCGGCTGAAGCCTTGGGATCTGGCTGCGGGCCTGCTGATCGCGCGCGAGGCAGGCGCGTTGGTCGAGCCGATGACCGAAGGATGCGGCATTCTGGACGAAGGCGCGATCATCTGCGCGAACGCGCCGATCTTTGACAAGTTTGCCCGGATTATCCGCAATCAGTGACATCTCGGCGGTCTGACGGGTGATTGATCCCGTCGACCCAGCCGATTTCGCCCAGATCGCGCGGGTTCACGCCCTCCAAAGTGCCCAGGTTCACGCCATATTCATTGGGGTTCGACCGGCGCCGATGATGCGTGTAGATGCCGCAGACCGAGCAGAAGTAGTGCTGTGCCGTGTCGGTCCCCCACTTATAAAGCGTCAGCTTGTCGGCGCCGCGGATCACCTCGAGCCCGTCCAGCGGCGCGGTCACTGCCGCTGCACCCCGTCTGGCGCAAAAGCTGCAATCACAGCGGCGCGCGGTGGCCAGCCCGCCCGGCAGGGTCACCCGCAGTTCAACGGCGCCGCAATGGCATGTCGCCTTCATTTTCGCCTCACTGATTTTCGCCTGACTGTCGGAATACGGGTGCGCCCGGTGACGTAGCGCGCCTGCGGGTGTGGCGGCGCGCCGCCCGTGCGGTTCCAGAACCGCCTGCCGCCACGGCGCAGCAGCAGTGGCACGGTCAACACCACCCCGATCAGAAACCCGCCCGCATGTGCCCAATACGCCACGCCGCCGCCCGCTGTGGGCGTCGATATGCCGCCAAAGATCTGAAAGCCGAACCATAGCCCCAGCATGATCCATGCCGGGACAGGCAGGATGCGGAAAAATACGATGAAGATGATCAGGATATCCACCTTCGCCTTGGGAAACATCAACAGATACCCGCCCATCACCCCGGCGATCGCGCCGGATGCGCCAACCATCGGGACCAGCGAATACGGCTCGGACACCCATTGCGCCAGCGCCGAGCCGACGCCGCAGGCGAGGTAGAAGACACCAAACGGCACGTGGCCCATCTCATCCTCCAGATTGTCGCCAAAAACCCACAAGAACAGCATGTTTCCAGCCAGATGCATCACGCCGCCATGCAGGAACATCGAACTGACCAGCGATGGGTAGGCGCCCGCATGTGTCACCTTGGCCGGGATCATCGCCCAGTCGAGGTAGAATGCGTACAACGCGCGAGGATCGCTCATCAGGGGCCAATAGCTGATGAAGATGAGAACATTCGCCGCGATCAGTGCGTAGGTCACATAGGGCGTACGGCCCGAAGGGTTATGATCGCGGATGGGGAACATGGGGCCAAACTGGCCCCATGTTCAGGCGTGGTCAAGCTAGGACGTGCCGCCCAGCAGCGCGGCGTTGCCGCCCGCTGCCGTGGTATCGACGCAGACGTGCCGCTCGATCAGGACATGGCCCGAATCCGGCAGGCCGGTGATCAGCGGCAGGATTGGCCCGCTGCGTGCGGCCAGCGCCTGCGCATAGGGCCGTGCCTTCGCGTCGTCCCCCCAGTAGAGCGCGCCGCTGAACCCCGTCAACGAGGTCAGCGCCTCCGGCGGGACGGTGCCGGTCGCCTCGACCGCCATGCCGCCCAGGGCCATCACGCTGCGTGCCTGCGCTTTTGCGGCTTCCCGGCCCGGCCCCATGCACAGAAGCGGCGGGCGCGCGTGGCTGGTCAGGCGATTGGATTCGCCCGTCGGCCCCGGCATCAGCTGATCCTCGCGCGGCTGCATTTCCACGCTTTGCGCCTTGTTCAGCGCGGCCTGGATGTCCTTGGCCGCCATGATACCTTCAAAGTCATGTCCGGCCACCGGCGCGGGATGCGTAGTAAAGCGCGCCAGATAATGCGGCCCGCCTGCCTTGGGTCCGGTGCCCGACAGCCCCTCGCCGCCGAACGGCTGCGAGCCGACGATCGCGCCGATCTGGTTGCGGTTGACATAGATGTTGCCCGCCTTGACCCGTTCGGTCACGTATTGCACGCGGTCGTCGATGCGCGTCATCAGACCGAAGGTCAGGCCATAGCCGGTAGCGTTGATCGCGTCGATCACCTTGTCCAGTTCGGTCGCGCCGAAGGTCGCCATGTGCAGCACGGGGCCGAAAATCTCGCGCTGCATGTCGCCGATGCCGTCCACGCGGATCAGGGTAGGGGCGACGTAGGTGCCCGCATTGGGCGTCTTCAATTCGTGGATCAGACGACCCTCGGCGCGGGCGGTCTGGATATGCTCGGCGATGCCGGCACGGGCGGTCTCGTCGATGACGGGGCCGCAATCGGTGCTGAGATCCCATGGCATGCCGATCACCACCGCGTCCATCGCGCCGGTCAGCATCCTGGTGAATTCCTCGGCAATGTCCTCCTGCACGTAAAGGCAGCGCAGGGCCGAGCAGCGCTGGCCTGCGGATTGGAACGCCGACTCGATAATCGCCTGCACGGCCTGCTCGGGCAGGGCGGTACTGTCCACGATCATCGCGTTCAGGCCGCCGGTTTCCGCGATCAGAGGCGCGCCGGGGGCGAGGTGTTCGGCCATGGCGCTGCGGATCTTCATCGCCGTCGCGGTCGAGCCGGTAAAGGCCACGCCGCCGACGCGTGCATCCGACGTCAGCGCCGCGCCCACGTCACCGCCGCCGGGCAGCATTTGCAGCGCCGTTTTCGGCACGCCGGCCTCATGCATGAGGCGCACGGCCAGATGCGCGATCAGTGGCGTCTGCTCGGCGGGTTTGGATAGCACGGCGTTGCCGGCCGCAAGCGCAGCCGCGATCTGACCCGAGAAGATGGCCAGCGGAAAATTCCACGGGCTGATGCAGGTGAACGTGCCGACCGCGCCGGTATCGGGCGCATTGGCGCCGTAATAGCGCAGGAAATCGACGGCCTCGCGCAGTTCGGCCACGGAGTCGGCCTGGGATTTTCCGGCCTCGCGAGCGAGAATGGCGAAGATTTCGCCATAGTTTTCCTCGTAGAGGTCCGCGATCCTGCCCAGAACGTTGCCACGCTCGGCGGCTGGGGCGTCCCACATCTTGGCATGGCTGAGCGCGGTTTCGATGTCATCCTTACTGGCATGGGCGACGGTGCCGGGGCTGCCTGCGGGATCGGCGGGGTTGATGACGGGGGTCGCATCCTGGGGCGCGGCCTTTGCTGCAAGGATCGGTGCGGCCTCCCATTTCCGGGTGGCAAAGGGCGCGCGGGCGGCCTCGACCGCGTCCAGCGTCGGTTGATGATTCAGATCGAACCCCTTGGAGTTCACCCGCTCGGGCAGAAACAGTTCGGGGCCGGTGGGCAACTCCGGGCCATCCTCGTCGACCAGATCGAAGGGATCGGCGGCAACGACCTCGGGGGCGACCTCCTCATCGACGATCTGG
Organism: Roseovarius sp.; assembly: GCA_048267045.1. GTDB lineage: Bacteria > Pseudomonadota > Alphaproteobacteria > Rhodobacterales > Rhodobacteraceae > Roseovarius. The sequence goes on from JBLWYG010000005.1 coordinate 79,330, forward strand.
TTGACAAAGCTGGAATTGGCGCCGTTTTCCAGCAGGCGTCGAACCAGATAGGCCAGCAGATCGCGGTGCGCGCCGACGGGGGCGTAGATGCGGCAGCGGGTGCCTTCCTTGGCCATGACGATGCTATGCAGAGCCTCCCCCATGCCGTGCAGGCGCTGGAACTCGAACGCCTGCTTGTCGGTCGCCATCTCCAGCACGGCGGCGACGGTGTGCGCGTTATGGGTGGCGAACTGCGGATAGATGCGGTCGGTCATCGACAGCAGCTTGCGCGCGTTGGCGATGTAGCTGACATCGGTCGCGGGCTTGGACGTGAAAACCGGGAAGCCATCGACGCCCTCGACCTGAGCGCGCTTGATCTCGGTGTCCCAATAGGCGCCCTTGACGAGGCGCACCATGATGCGGCGGTCAAGGCGCTGGGCCAGATCGTAGAGGAAGTCCAGCACATGCCCGGCGCGCTGGCCGTAAGCCTGCACCACCACGCCGAAGCCGTCCCAGCCCGCCAATGCAGGCTCGCTCAGCACGGTTTCGATCACGTCCAGCGACAAGGCCAGGCGGTCGGCCTCCTCCGCGTCGATGTTCAGGCCCATGCCGGCGGATTTCGCCAGCAGGGCAAGGCTGCGCAGGCGCGGCACCAGTGTCTCCATCACCTGTTCGCGCTGGGCGACCTCATAGCGCGGATGCAGCGCCGAGAGCTTGACCGAGATGCCGGGGTTCTTGGCGATCTCGTCATGGGTGCAGGCCTGCGCGATGGCGCTGATGGCGCGCGAATAGCTGAGGTGATAGCGCGTCGCGTCCTTATCGGTGCGCGCGGCCTCGCCCAGCATGTCGTAGGAATAGGTGTAGCCCTTCTTCTCCATCTTGGCGGCGCGGGTCATGGCGGAATTGATGTTCTCGCCCAGCACGAACTGGCGGCCCATTTCCTTCATTGCGCGCGCGACGGCGGTGCGGATCACAGGCTCGCCCAGACGCTTCATGGCGCTGCGCAGATGGCCGACGGGGCCTTTGCGGTCCTCCTTCAGCACCTTACCGGTCAGCATCAAAGCCCATGTCGAGGCGTTCACCAGCGGCGACGTCGAATGACCCATATGCTTGCCCCAGTCGCTGGGAGCGATCTTGTCCTCGATCAGCGCGTCGATGGTTTCCGCGTCAGGCACGCGCAGCAGCGCCTCGGCCAGACACATCAGCGCGATGCCCTCATCGGTGGACAGGCCGTATTCGGCCAGAAACACTTCCATCAGGCCGGGATCGGACTGCCCGCGAATGTCGCGGACCAGGTCGGCGCCACGCTTGCAGATGCTCTTGCGATCGCCCTCGGACAGGTTCGCCTCGGTCCTGAGACGGGCGACGGTGGTGGCCTCGTCCGCATAGGTCTGCAGGTCGACGGCGCGGCGCGATTCGGTGTCGTATGGCATATGGGCATCCTTTGGTGGGCTGGGCCGAAGGCGTTGGCGAGCGTTCTGCGAAACGCTTCGATTGACCGATGTTAGCACGGGTTGTTAAGGTATTTCTCCTGTTCAACGTCAACTTTCAGGCCATATGAGCGGAAATGTGAGAAATTTCGATGCAAAATGACTTGGATAAGTTCGACAGGGCGATTCTGCGTGTTCTGGCCACCGACGGGCGCATCAGCGTCACAGATCTGGCTCAGCGGATCGGCCTGTCCAAATCGCCCACGCAGGCGCGCCTGCGGCGGCTGGAGGCGGCCAAGGTCATCACCGGCTATCGCGCGATGATTGACCCCATAAGGCTGGGGATGGACCATGTCAGTTTTGTCGAGGTGCGCCTGACCGATACGCGCGAGGCCGCATTGGCCGAATTCAACGCGGCTGTGCGGCGGATTCCAGAGATTGAACAGGTGCATCTGATCGCCGGCAACTTCGATTACCTGATGAAAATCCGCACCCGCAACATGAATGATTACCGCCAGATGCTGGCCGACCGGATCAGCACCCTGCCGCATGTGGCAGGCACCAGCACCTATGTCGCAATGCAGGCGGTCAAGGAAAACGCGCCCGAAGATGCCCTGTAGGGCGGTTGTGATTTGACCGATGCATCTGCGCCGGGCTTAATTGGTGGAATGAAACATGCCGTTGTTGCCCTGCTTCTGGCCAGTCCCGCCCTTGCGGATACCTGTCCTCCCGCACCCGATCATGCACAGGCTTTGGGCGATTTGGTGGCGCGCGCCCAATCGGCCCCGGACCGCGCCGCCGGGATGGCGGCGTCGGCGGACATGTGGGCGCTGTGGGCCGACGCACCCGATGCCCGCGCACAAGAGTTTTTGGACGAAGGGATGGCCCGGCGCGAGGCCTATGACTACCCCGCCGCAATGGAGGCATTCCAGGCATTGGTCGCGTATTGCCCCGACTACGCCGAGGGCTACAACCAGCGCGCTTTTGTCCATTTCCTGCGCGGGGACTATACAGCCGCGCTGCCCGATCTGGACGCGGCGCTGGCACGCCAGCCGCGCCATGTGGCGGCGCAGGCCGGCAAGGCACTGACGCTGCACGCGCTGGACCGGCAGGGCGAGGCGGCGCTGGCCCTGCGCGCCGCGCTGCGGATGAACCCGTGGCTGGCTGAGCGCAGCCTGCTGCCGCTGTTCGAGGCGCAGGAGGACGCGCTGTGACGCTTTACACTCGCGCCGGGGCGTCTATTGTCCGCGTCATGCGGGCGTGATGGAATGGTAGACATACCAGACTTAAAATCTGTTGGGGCGTGTCCCCGTGTGGGTTCGAGTCCCACCGTCCGCACCAATATCGAAGTTTCCGCGAAAATTCACCGCCAATCCCTGACGCTCCGCCCGATCCTGCGCTAAGCGGGGGCCGATTGCATCAGTCAGGACACGGCTCCATGCGCGTTTCGGTTATCATCTCGGCCCTCGTTGCTGTTCTTGTCGGCTTTGGCGGATCGGTCGCGATCATCCTCTCGGCTGCCGATGCGCTGGGCGCCAGCGAGGGGCAGAAGGCGACATGGATCACGGTGCTGTGCCTGTCGATGCTGGCGACCACGGCGATCCTCAGTATTCGGCACCGCCTGCCTATCGTCACCGCATGGTCCACGCCCGGCGCCGCCGTGCTGGCGGGGGTCACAGCGACGTCGATGGAGGTGGCGACCGGCGCGTTCATCCTCGCGGCGATCATGCTGATCGCGACGGGCCTCATTCCCGCGCTGGAGCGCGCCGTGGCGCGGATACCCGGCGAAGTGGCGTCTGCCATGCTGGCGGGGGTCCTCTTCAGCTTCGTCGCACAGGCGGCGCTGGTGATACCGGGCGCCGAAGCGCTGGTGCTGCCTCTGCTAGCGCTGTTCTTCGTGGTCCGCGCCTTCTCGCCGATCTGGGCGGTGCTGGCAGTGCTGGCGGCGGGTGTGCCGCTGGCCATTGCGCTGGGGCTGGCGCACCCCGTCTGGCAGGGCGGTCTGCCGCCGATGGCACTGATCGGTCCTGAGTTCACCACAGGCGCGCTGCTGGGCGTGGCGCTGCCGCTCTATCTGGTGACGATGGCCTCGCAGAACCTGCCAGGCTTTGCCGTATTACGTGCGGCGGGCTATCCGGTGCCGGGCCGGTCGATCCTGACCGTGACCGGCATCGCATCGCTGCTCAGCGCGCCATGGGGCGCTCATAGCACCAATCTGGCGGCGATCACTGCCTCGATCTGCACAGGCCCCGACGCGCATCCGGACCCAGCCAAACGCTGGCTGTGCGGGCCGGTCTATGCGTTGGGCTATGGTGCGATCGCGCTGGTGGCGATGCCGCTGGTGCTGCTTTTCGCCAGCTTTCCGCCCGCGCTGATCGCGGTTGTCGCAGGTGTTGCGCTGCTGGGCCCGTTCATCGGATCGCTGGGCGGGGCGCTGGCCAGCGGCGCGCATGCCGCGCCCGCCGCCGTCACCTTTGTCGTCACCGCCTCCGGCCTCAGCCTGATGGGGATCGGCGCCGCGTTCTGGGGGTTGGTCGCCGGGCTGGCGCTGGTCGGGGTCGAGGCGGTGCGCGCAGCGTTTCGGCGGGGCTGAGCAGACTGCAAGACTCCGCTTGCGCCCCGATGCCTGCACCCCTAAAAAGCCCTTGATTTTGACCGCTGCGGACGCCTCCGCGGCCCGATTGCAATGGATAAGGACGAACAATGCAGGTCACCGAGACCCAGAACGAAGGCCTCAAGCGCGCCTATAAAATGCTTCTGACCGCTCAGGAGCTGGACGCGAAGGTAATTGAAAAGCTGAAAGAAGCGCAGCCCGACGTCGAAATGAAGGGCTTTCGCAAGGGCAAGGTGCCGCTGGCGCTGATGAAGAAAAACTTTGGCCAGCGCGTCATGGGTGAGGCCATGCAAGAGGCCGTCGATGACGCCATGAAGGGCCATTTCGAGGAAAAGGGCGTGCGCCCCGCCGCCGAGCCTGCGATGAAGATGACCAACGAGGATTGGAAAGAGGGCGACGACGTCGAGGTTGAAATGTCCTACGAGGCCCTGCCCGAGATCCCCGAACTGGACCTGAGCAAGATCAAGCTGGAGCGTCTGAAGGTTATCCCCGACGACGCCGCCGTCAATGAGGCGCTGGCGAATCTTGCGTCGAACGCGCAAGATTTCGAGGACCGCAAGAAGGGCAGCAAGGCCAAGGATGGCGACCAGATCACGATGGATTTCGTCGGCAAGGTTGACGGCGAAGCGTTCGAGGGGGGCTCGGCCGAGGACTATCCGCTGGTCCTGGGGTCGAACAGCTTCATCCCCGGTTTCGAGGAGCAGTTGGTCGGCGTGAAGGCCGAGGAAGAAAAGGACGTCACCGTCAACTTCCCCGAGGATTACCAGGCCGAGCATTTGGCCGGCAAAGAGGCCGTCTTCTCCTGCACTATCAAGGCCGTCAAGGCCCCGAAGGATGCCGAGATCGACGACGAGCTGGCCAAGAAGTTCGGCGCCGAAGATCTGGACGGCCTGAAGGGCCAGATCCGCGAGCGGCTGGAGGCTGAGTATGGCGGCGCCGCCCGCGCGGTGATGAAGCGCGCGATGCTGGACGAACTGGACAAGATGGTCAGCTTCGAGTTGCCCCCTTCGATGGTCGAGCAGGAAGCCAAGCAGATCGCGCATCAGCTGTGGCATGACGACAACCCCGAGGTTCAGGGCCACGATCATCCCGAGATCGAGACCACGGACGAGCACAATAAGCTGGCCGAGCGCCGCGTGCGTCTGGGCCTTCTGCTGGCCGAACTGGGCCAGCGCGCCGAGGTTCAGGTGACCGATCAGGAAATGACGCAGGCGATCATGGAGCAGGCCCGCCAGTATCCGGGTCAGGAGCGTCAGTTCTTTGAGTTCATCCAGCAGAACCAGCAGATGCAGCAGCAAATGCGCGCGCCGATCTTCGAGGACAAGGTCATCGACTACATCGCCGAGCAGGCGAAGGTGACCGAGAAGGAAGTGTCCAAGGCGGAACTGGAAAAGGAAATCGAAAAGCTGGACGAAGAGGCCTGATAAGGCCAGTCCGCTTTGTGAAATTGGAAAGAGCGGGCCGTTTGGCCCGCTCTTTTCGTTTTCATAGCTGAGTGTTCTTTGCGCCCGGCTCAGGCGCCGCTACGCCCGCACACCCGAAAACCGCGCCTGCCAGTCTTCGCGCTGTTCGTCGGTGATCTTGGCAAAAGCCACCTCCGGCACGGCGAACGCATGGCCGGGCTTGAGCACCTCTAGCGCGGCAGGCACATCATCGGGCCAGCTGTCATCGTCCGTTTGCATCGCCGCCAGCATATCGGCGGCGGCATCGGGCACGAACGGCGCGCTCAGCACCGCGTAGAGCCGCACCAGATTCAGCGCCAGCCGGATCTGCGCGGCGGCCTTGTCCGGGTCTGTCTTGAACGTCGTCCACGGCGCGACCGATTGCAGATACTCGTTGCCTGCCACCCAGATCCCGCGCAGCTCGGCGGCGGATTTGCGCACGTCCATCGCCTCCATATGCTGCTCATAGTTGCGCACGCGGGTGGTAATGCTGTCGATCAATGCCTGCTCTTCCGGGCCGAACTCGCCTGCTTCCGGCACCGCCTCGCCGAATTTAGAGCGGCAGAACTTGGTCACGCGGCTGACGAAATTGCCCAGCACATCGGCCAGATCCTTGTTCACCGAGGTTTGGAAATTCTCCCATGTGAATTCGGAATCCGAGCTTTCGGGTGCGTGGCTCAGCAGCCACCAGCGCCAGTAATCGGGCGGCAGGATGTCCAGCGCCTGATCCATGAAGACGCCGCGACCCTGCGATGTGCTGAACTGGCCGCCATCATAATTGAGGTAGTTGAATGACTTGATGTAATCGACCAGCTTCCACGGCTCGCCCGATCCCAGGATTGTCGCAGGAAAGCTAAGCGTATGAAAAGGCACGTTATCCTTGCCCATGAACTGGGTATAGCGCACATCATCGGCGCCCTTGTCAGTGCGCCACCAGCGCTGCCATGCGGCATCATCCAGACCGTGCGCTTCGGCCCATTCGCCGGCGCAGGCGATGTATTCGATGGGCGCGTCGAACCAGACGTAGAACACCTTGCCCTCCATTCCCGGCCACGGCTCATCGCCGCGCCGGACCGGAATGCCCCAGTCCAGATCGCGGGTGATGCCGCGATCCTGAAGCCCATCGCCGTCGTTCAGCCACTTGCGCGCGATCGAGGTGGTCAGCAGCGGCCAGTCCTCCTTGCTGTCGATCCACGCGTTCAGCTGATCGCGCATCCCGGCCTGCATCAGATAGAGGTGCTTGGTCTCGCGCACCTCCAGATCAGTCGAGCCGGAAATGGCGCTGCGCGGGTCGATCAGATCGGTGGGGTCCAGTTGTTTCGTGCAGTTCTCGCACTGATCGCCGCGGGCCTTGTCATAGCCGCAGTTGGGGCACGTGCCCTCTATGTACCGGTCGGGCAGAAACCGGCCATCCGCGATGGAATAGACCTGTCGCTCGCTGACCTCGCGGATCAGATCGTTGTCGGCCAGCTTGCCGGCAAAATGTTGCGTCAACGCATGGTTCTGCGGGCTGGAGGAGCGTCCGAAGTGGTCAAAGCTAAGGCGGAACCCGCGCGCAATCCCGGCCTGCACCTGATGCATTTCGGCGCAATAGTCTGCAACGGGCTTGCCCGCCTTCTTGGCGGCCAGCTCGGCCGGTGTGCCATGCTCGTCGGTGGCACACAGAAACAACACTTCATTGCCGCGCCCGCGCTGGTAGCGCGCATAGAGATCGGCGGGCAACTGACTGCCCACCAGATTTCCCAGATGCTTGATCCCGTTGATATAAGGTATCGCCGATGTGATCAGATGCCGTGCCATGTTGCCCCTCGTTCAAACGCGTGGCACCGCTTTAACCCAAGCGCCACAGCGTTGCCAGTGGGTTGCCGAACGTCACTCGGGATCGCGGCTGCCCTTGGTCAGCCGGCCGATGATAAAGCTGGTGCGCGGGCTCCAGACATATCGTGTGCGCGGGGCTGCGCCGGGACGCATGCGCATCCTCACGATGCCGAAAAGAACCAGCATCACATGGCCCGCGGCAATCATCACGAACATCGCGGACGGCCCGAACGCCTCAATCAGGCCAGACGCGATCAATGGTGCGGCAATGGCCCCCAGCGCATAGAAGAACATCAGTGCTGCCGACAGTTCGACCCGCTGGTCAGAGGTGGCAAAATCATTGGCGTGCGCAACGGCGACCGAGTAGATCGGGAACGACGTCAGCCCGAAAAAGAACGCCGTCAGCAGCACCCCTTCCGCCGACAGCGCGCCCAGCCATGCGGTGACGACGCAGCTGATGATGGCCGCGACGGACAGCCAGATCAGCACATGGCGCCGGTCAAACTTGTCCGCCAGCCATCCCACCGGAAATTGTGCAATGGCACCGCCCAGAACGAAGGCGGCCAGAAACCATGCGATCTGTGTCGTCGCCAGACCGACCTGCTGGCCATAAAGCGGGCCGATCATGCGAAATGTCGCGCTGCTCAGCGCCGCCACAACCACGCCGGCAGCCGCCAGAGGCGAGCAGGCGATGGCCAGACCGGGCCGCAGTCGCGGCGCGCTCGGCGTTTGCGGCTGCTCGGCCCGCGTCAGTGTGATCGGCAGCAAGGCGGCACAGCACAGCATCGCCAGCAGGTTGTAGGACACATAGGATGCAGGCTCCAGAACCGAGATCAGCATCTGCGCCACCAGCGACGCCCCCATGTCGACCAGCCGGTAGGTGCCCATCGCCCGACCGCGCGTCTCATTCGTGACCCTGGCCTGCAGCCACGCCTCAAGCACCGTATAGCACCCGGCGATGCACAGCCCCATCGCCACGCGCATGGCGGCCCACGCCCAAGGGTCGATCACCAGCATATGCGAGATCAGCGATAGCGTCCCGGCCGCCGTGAACGCGGCAAAGGCGCGGCTGTGCCCGACACTGCCCATCAGGCGCGGCGCCCACCAGCACCCGATGAAGAAGCCGAAAAAATGCGCCGACCCCAGCAGGCCGACCTCGGCTGTGGTAAATTGCAGCGCCAGACCGCTGAGCGCGTCGAGCGGCCCCAACCCGCCGGATGCCAGCTGCATCAGTATCACCGACAGGAAAAGCGCGGCGAGAGAGATAATCATACGCATCAAGCAGTCTTTCCGTCTGAAAGCGCCATCGGACCCAACGGCCCTGCCCGCCGCGAGATTGCACACCCCGCCTGACAAAGCCAAGCCTGCCCATTCTTCTTGCTGAAAATATCCCCGCCGGAGGCTCCGGCGACCGCCACCCGCGCGCCGCCCCGATTTGTATCACGGACCGCTGATGCGGCCGGGCGGGGCGACAGCCTTGGTTGCCATTTTGCACGTGACGCGGCGGAAGAAGAGGTTAGGTTGCGCCGCAAAGACAAAAGGACACTTTTTCGATGAAAATGAACCCGCTTGGCCGTACCGGCTTGATGGTGTCCGAGCTATGCCTCGGCTCAATGACCTGGGGCACGCAGAACACCGAAGCCGAAGGCCATGCCCAGATCGACCGCGCGCTGGAGCGCGGCATCAATTTCATCGACACCGCCGAGATGTATCCGGTCAACCCCAAGACTGCCGAAACCCAAGGGCGCAGCGAAGAAGTGATCGGCACATGGCTGGCCGCCACTGCAAGGCGCGATGACATCGTCCTTGCCAGCAAGATTACCGGCCCGGGGATGGATTATATTCGCGGCGGCGGACCGATCACCGCGGAGGGGGTTCGTGCTGCGGTAGAGGGCTCGCTGCGGCGGTTGCAGACCGACCATATCGACCTTTATCAGCTGCATTGGCCCAATCGCGGCAGCTACATGTTTCGACAGAACTGGGCTTATGATCCCTCCGGACAGGACAGCGCCGCCGTGCTGGACGACCTCGCCGCCACGTTGGAGGCGCTCGCCGCCGAAGTCGCGCGCGGCACGATCCGCCACGTCGGCCTGTCCAACGAGACTGCGTGGGGCACGGCGCAATTCCTGGCGCTGGCCAACGCGAATGGCTGGCCGCGCGTCGCCAGCATCCAGAACGAATACTCGCTGCTGTGCCGCCTGTTCGATACCGATCTGGCCGAACTCTCCACGCATGAGAATGTCGGGCTTCTGGCCTTTTCGCCGCTCGCGGCGGGGCTTTTGACGGGCAAATATCAGCGGGGCGTCATTCCCGAAGGCTCGCGCATGTCGATCGTCAGCGATCTGGGCGGGCGCACGACCGACCGCGCCTTTGCGGCGGTGCAGGCCTACCTGAGTATCGCTGCGCGCCATGGACTGAACCCGGCGCAGATGGCGCTGGCCTGGACCCTGACGCGGCCTTTCGTGACCTCGTCCATTTTTGGCGCGACGACGATGGCCCAGCTGGATGTGGCGATTGGCGCCGCGGAAATCACGCTCAGCGATGAGGTGTTGGGCGAGATCGACACAGCCCACCGCGCTCATGCCATGCCCTTCTGACCAACGATTTCAGCCCCGCATGTCGCCTGCCAGATCGGCCAGGTAACCGGGCATCTCGCGGTCTGATACAGACGCTTCGCGCACCAGATGGTCGAAATGTTCGGTCAGCGCCTGTACCCGTTCGGTGTCGCGGAAGGCCATGTAATTGCGCCCGATATACAGCACCGCCAGAAGCGGACCAAAGATGGTGACAGGCGCCGAATACACCCGGCGCGCATCGAACAGATAAAGCCGAAGGCGCGGGTATAGCTGCCCCGTCACATCAATCAGCCGGGCGATCTGTGCGCGCCGCACATCCAGCGGCAGGCCGTGATAATATCCCTCGCCCCGGACAAAGCTGTGCAGCTCGTATAGCGGCATCGCGATCTCGTAGTCCGACTGAGCGCCGCGCATCCAGTCCAGCCGGTCCTCGGACGCTCCGATCACCTGATCCGTGCTGCGGCCCAGATGCGGGGCGTATTCCCATTCCAGCATCGCCCGGGTCTTCAGCATATCGGGCATGGCAGCGGGTACATGGCGGATCTTGTAACCCGCCGCTTGCCTGTGCCAGTCAAAAATCTGCGCATCGACAGCCGCACGCGGCGCCTCGGTCAGCGATAGCGAATTGGCGAGGATATCCGCCGCCGTCTCGGGCCGGTCGGTCAGGCCCAGCAGCCAATCGGCCGATACCCCCAGGCTGCGCGCACACTCGCCCACGACCTGCGCGTTGGGCAGCCGCGCCCCGACCCCGCCCAGCAGTTGCGACACGGTCGAGCGATCCACGCCGATGGCGCGGGCCAGCGCGCTCTGGCTCATGCGCTTTTTGCCCATCGCCTCGCGCAGCCGCGAACGGAACAGCGTTGCTCGGGCGCGTTTGTCTATCTTTACCATCATTGATGATAATTATCACAGTTGTAGCAGAATGTTAACCGCAAACAGAATGGGCACGGCCGTGCGCAAGGCGTATCCAAGTCCTTGTAAAATAACCAAACGGAGGAGTCATGGAACGGCCCAGACGCACATTGGTCAAGGCGATCATCTGGAACATCAACGGTCTGTTGGTGATGAGCCTTGTCGGTTACGCCATGACGGGCTCGGCCGGGACGGGCGGGCTGATGGCGGCGGTGAACACGGCCATCGGGCTAAGCCTATATGTCCTGTATGAGCGGATCTGGTCACGCATTTCCTGGGGTCGCGCAAATGCGTGATGCTGAATGGCCCACGCTTGCCGTCCTGCTGGCGGCATATGCGCTCTGGGCGCTGGGGTTGGCGTGGGCAGCGGCGCTGTGGCTGCCGCTGGGAATTTTGCTGGCAACACTGGCCATCGCGCAGCACTCGTCGCTGACGCATGAGGTGCTGCACGGCCACCCCTTTCGCAACCAGCGCCTGAACGTCGCACTGATCTGGCCCTGTCTGGGTCTTTTCGTGCCCTATTCAAGGTTTCGCGACACGCATCTGGCGCATCATCGCGACGCGCTGCTGACAGACCCCTATGATGACCCGGAATCCAACTATCTGGACCCGGTTGTCTGGGCGCGCCTGCCGCGCGCCGCCCGCGCGGTGCTGCGGTTCAACAACACGCTTCTGGGGCGCGTTACGATCGGCCCGGCGATCGGCATGATCGTCTTCTGGCGCGATGATTGGCGCGCGGTTCGCGCGGGCGACGTCGCCATACGGCGCGACTGGTTGTGGCAATTGGCGGCCGTTGCGCCCGTCCTGGCGTTGGTCTGGGTGTCGCCGATGCCGCTGTGGGCGTACTTGCTGGCCGCCTACGGTGCGATGTCACTGCTGAAGATCCGCACGTTTCTGGAGCATCGCGCCCATGAACGCGCCAGCGGGCGCACCGTCGTGATCGAGGATCGCGGGCCGCTGGCACTGCTGTTCCTGAACAACAACTACCACGTCGTCCACCATATGCACCCGCGCGCCGCATGGTACCGCCTGCCGGGTCTTTATGCACAGAACAAGGCGCATTACCTCAACCGGAACGACGGCTACGTGTATCGCAATTACGCGCAGATTTTTCGCCGCTACTTTCTGCGTGCCAAGGATACGGTGGCGCATCCGCTGTGGCGCGGGCTGTGATGTTGCACTCTGAGCGCCGTCGCGCGCGTGCCTAGCTGACCGATCCCATCGGGCTTGCGCCGCCCAGCCGCAAGAACAGGCTTTCTTCGTCATCGTTGCGGAAGAAAGGGATTGAGGCAGGCGGGCCTGGATCATCGCCACGGGCGGCGATTTCCGCCAACACGACCTCGGTGATGAAGGGCAGATCAAAGCGGCGCGCTTCGGGCAAGGGCACCCATTGCAGATGCGACAGCTCTTCGCTGGCGGCACTGAAATCGCCGGGATCGCCTGCGACATGGCCTGCGACGATCAAAAAGAACCGCGCATCGAACCGGCGGGGGCGGCCGGGCGGTGTGATCGCGCGAAAGACGAATTGCAGCGCCGCAGCATCGGGAACAAAGCCGCGCGCGGCGAAACCCGCCCAGTCCTGGGGCACGATGCCGGGCCATCTGCCGGGGCGCCCGACGATCAGGCCGGATTCCTCCCACAATTCGCGAATGGCGGCCGCCGCCAGCGCGGGCGCCAGGCCCGGCGCGCAGTCCTCGCACAGCCGCCGGGCACACAGCGCAGGCAGTGGTGCGGCAAGCGGCACAGCGGCGTCGCCTGGATCGACCGCGCCGCCGGGAAAGACGAATTTGCTGGGCATGAAGGCCGCCGCCGCACCCCGCTGGCCCATCAGCACCTGCCGCTGCGCGCCATCCCGGCGCAGAACGATGACCGTTGCCGCATCGCGGATCGGCGTGGATCGATCCGACATGGCGGTCCTCCGTCTGGCCGGTATCTCTCAGGCGCCCGTGCCAAAGCCGTGCATCTGCCGCGCCCATTGGAATGCGACAACCGCGCCCTTGAGCCGTGGCAGAAGATACAGTGACAGCCCGACGCAGCCAATGGCAAAGATCGTGAACAGAACCAGCGGGTCGGGGCGAAACTGAACGAACGAGATATGCAGGGCAGGCGCCATGATGTGCCCGACGATCAGAATGGTCAGATAAGCCGGTCCATCATCTGCGCGGTGCTGCGACAGGTCCTCGCGGCAGACGGTGCAGGTGTCGCGCACCTTGAGATAGCTTTTCAGCAGCGGCCCCGAGCCGCAATTGGGGCATTTGCAGCGAAAACCCCTGCGCAGGGCAGGCCACAACTCGCGTTCTTCCGTGGCGGCGGTGATCTGGTCGGTCATGTGGCCCTCAAAGCAATTTGCGCGCAATCTGATGCAGAAGTCGCAAAAAAGAAAGAGGCAACATAAGGTCAAGCGCCATGTCGCGCGGATTTGCCGCGCCGCGTGTTGGCCGGGGTCATGCCGGATGAGCGTTGATACAAACAGAACAACCCGTAACCGCAGGGTTCATGCGAGCAGCCGCCGGACCCGCAGTCACGCCGCGGGGCGGGCGCTGATGGTTACTGTATTCCGCCCGCGCGCCTTGGCACGATAGAGCGCGCGATCCGCCTGCTCCAGCAATGCATCGACATATGCAGAGGCTGAATCGTCCGTTTGGGTGCCCTGGCCCATCGCGATGCCGATGCTGATGGTGACGTGCACCGGTCCGGCCTCGCCCTTGGGCATGATGGCAGTCGCGGCGATCCGGCGGCACAGGCGGTCAGCGGTGCGGCGAGCCTCGTCCCCGTCGGTGCCCGGCATGACGACCAGAAACTCCTCCCCGCCGATGCGGGCGACCAGATCACCCTCACGCACGCCGCCACCCAGCAGATCGGCGACATGGCATAGCACCCGGTCGCCCGTTGCATGGCCGTGGTGATCGTTGATTTGCTTGAAATGGTCCAGATCGGCGACCATGACGGCAAACCCCTTTGCCTCCGGTGCGCGTGCCGTGACCAGTTCCCGCAGGAACGGCAAGGCAAAGCGGCGGTTATACAACCCCGTCAGCGGGTCGATCATCGCGGCGCGCAGCCCGTCATGCAGGCGTGTGCGTAGTTGGTCGATGGCCTGTTTGCGCTGGATCTGGCGGCTCATCCGCACGGTCCATTCCCCCAGATCGGCGTCGCCGACGATGACGTCATTGGCGCCCATATCCAGCAGACTGGCAGCCAGCGGCTGGCAGCCATCGGGAACCAGCGCGACGATCCGGCTGTGCCGTGCCTCGGGCGCGGCACGCAGTTCGGCCATCAGCTCAAGCCCCTTTTCGCCGGTCGTGGCATCCTCCGACCGGCCGGGTATCAGCAGGACGAATACGTCCGCCGCGGGGGCGCCGGGGGTGTGCGTGACCGGACCGCCTGCGGGCAGCGCCGTGATCTGATGACGGCAAGCGCTGCGCAGGCGCGTCCGTAGCGCCATGGCGTCGCACATTTTCACACCCAGCAGGGTAATGCGGCCGGGCCGGTCAAAGCCGCCCTGCGTTTCGCCGAAACCCGCGGAACAGTCGGACCCGGCATTCAGGCGCATGTCCTGAAGCGCGTGGTGTTGCCGCAGCAGGCCGCGCAGGCGTGCCAGCATGATCCGCTCGTCGATGGGCTGCGTTATCACATCGTCGGCTCCGGCTCGGAGCGCGTGAACGCGGGCCTCGGCAGTGCCTTCCGGCAGGAGGGCGACGATGGGGATGACGGCAGTGCCCGGCGCCGCGCGCAGGGCAGCGATCAGATCGGTGCACGCCATATCCGGCAGGGCCGCGCCGACGACGATCAGATCTGGCCGTACAGCGCGCGCCAAAGCCTGCGCATCGCCGCCCGACGAGGCTTGCGAAACCTCAAAATGGGCTGCAGACAGCTTGACCTTGAGAACGATCCTGTTGGTCGCGACCGCATCGACGATCATGATTTTGCCTGACATGGGCCGTGCCCTTTCTGACTTGCCCTTTTCTGACGTCCGACTATCCATGCAAGTAGTTAAGAAAACCTTTCCGGGATATTTACCATCATGACGCTTACGCGGGAATCCGCCGAGACGCTCGCGCTCCAATGTCTGGGATGGCTGCTGGCGAATGACGAGCTTTTGCCCGTTTTCATGGGCGCGACCGGCGCGGGCGAAGATGATCTGCGACGCGGCGCGGATGATCCGGCCTTTCTGGGGGCGGTGCTGGATTTCTTAATGATGAACGATGAGTGGGTGATCGAATTCTGCGCCTTGGCGGGTGTCGCCAATGATGCGCCGATGCAGGCGCGCTGCGCGTTGCCCGGTGGCCAGCAGGAGCATTGGACATGACCGCACTGACCAATCGGCGCGATATCGGGGGCATCATCTTTGACAAGGACGGCACCCTGTTCGATTTTCACACTACCTGGGCCGATTGGACGCGCAGCCTGCTGGACGCGCTCGCGGCGGAACATGGCACGTCGTCGCAGATATTGGCGCGCGCGGTCGATTTCGATCTGGTGGCAGGGCGGTTCCTGCCCGATAGCCCGCTGATTGGCGCCACAAGCCGGGAGGGCGCGGAATTGCTGGCCGGGGCGATACCGGGTGCAGACGCGGGCCTGATCGAAGATACGATCCGGATAACGTCTGCCAATGCGCCGCTGGCCGCCGCCGTGCCGCTGGCGCCGTTTCTGACCGGGCTTGCCGCGCGCGGGCTGAAAATCGGGCTGGTCACGAACGACACCGAATACGGCGCGCGCGCCCACCTGACCAGTGCGGGCGTTTTGGCGCATTTTGATTTCATCGCCGGATACGACACCGGCCACGGCGCCAAGCCCGAGGCGGGCGCGCTGCTGGCCTTTGCGCAGGCGATGGGGCTGGCGCCGTCGCGCGTTGTCATGGTGGGCGACAGCACGCAGGATCTGATCCCCGGACGGGCAGCGGGCATGCGCACGCTGGGCGTGCTGACCGGCATCGCCAGAACGGCCGATCTGGCGCCCTATGCCGATGAAGTTCTGCCGGATATCGGCCACATCCCCGGCTGGCTTGACGCGTGACGCGGCACCCGGCATTTGGCCTTGCGCTGGCTGCGTTCGGCGCACTGGTGCTGACGCCGGACGCGATGCTGCTGCGCCTGTCGGGCATGGCGGGGCCGCAGATGCTGGGCTGGCGCGGGCTGTTCATGGGGACATCGCTGCTGGTGATCTGGCTTCTCCTATCGCGCAGGCGGCGCGGAGATCTGGCGCTGCTGGGCAGTGGCGCAGGGCTTGCCATCGTGGGATGCCAGTTCTTCAATTCGACATTCTTTGCGCTGGGGATCGCGGGCGCGCCTGTCGCCATCGTGCTGTTCGGGGTCGCGACGACGCCGATCTTTGCCGCCCTTTTTGCACGCGCTCTACTGGGCGAGCGGACGGCGCGCGCGACCTGGATCACCATCGCCGTGGTGGCGGTGGGTATCGCGATTGCCGTGCTGGGCGGTGGCGGTGTGGTCGCACCGACAGGTGCCGTGATCTTTGGCGCGGCGGCGGGGCTGGCCGTCGCGGCAATGCTGGCGCTCAACTTCGTGGTGCTGCGCGCGCACCCGCATCTGCCCATTCCGCTGCTGATCGGGCTTGGCGCGCTCTGCGCCGGGGCGGCAGGCGTAACCGTGACCGGCCCGGCGCAGATGACGGACGGCAATGTCTGGGCTATCGCCATCACTGGCTGCATCGTGCTTCCGGTGTCGTTCATGTCGCTGTCGTTCGCATCAAGGCACACGGCGGCGTCCAATGTCAGCCTGCTTTTGCTGCTTGAGACGGTGCTGGGCCCGGTCTGGGTATGGCTGGTCATAGACGAGGCGATGACGCCTGCCATGCTGCTGGGCGGGGGCATCGTGGTCGGGGCCATCGCACTCTACCTGCTGCATGCACGGCGATCGTCGCGGCGGCACACGGCAAAAACGACAAACCTTGCCGCTAAGTGAATATCGCCCCGGCGTGCGGCGTGCATCATAGGGCCATGCCACGGCGGAAGGATGGGCGATGACCGATGATCTGAAGCGCCGCAAGCGGATCGGTGGCCGCGCGGGACATGCGGACCGCCGCGGCACGGCGGTGATCGAGCAGATGCCGTGGAATCCCCCGCTGAACATCGACCGCCCGACCGAGCCGCTGGACGATGCTGGCATCGCCGCGATCCATGACGGTGCCATGCGCATTCTGGAGGAGATCGGTGTCGAGATCCTGAACACCGAGGCGCTGGAGATTTTCCGCGCCAGCGCCGGCTGCACCATTTCCGGCACAAATCTGCGCATGGGTCGTGATTTTGTGATGGAGGAGGTGGCCAAGGCCCCCGAGCAGTGGACAATCACCCCGCGCAATCCGGACCGCCGTATCACCATGGGTGGACGCCACATGAACTTTGGCAACGTGTCCTCACCGCCCAGCTACTGGGACATGAAACTGGGCTGCAAGGTGACTGGCACGCGCGAGATGTGCGCGAATCTGCTGAAGCTCAGCCAGTATTTCAACTGCATCCACTTCATCGGTGGCTACCCGGTGGAGCCGCAGGATATCCACGCCTCAATCCGCCACCTCGACGTGCTCTATGACAAGCTGACACTGACCGACAAGGTTGCACATGCCTACAGCCTCGGTAAGGAGCGTGTCGAGGATGCGATGGAAATGGTGCGCATCGCAGGCGGGCTGAGCCACGGCGAATTCGATGCCACCCCACGCATGTTCACCAACATAAACTCGACCTCGCCGCTGAAACATGACGCGCCTATGCTGGACGGCTGGATGCGCCTTGCGCGGCGGGGTCAGGGGCTGATCGTGACACCCTTCACGTTGGCGGGCGCGATGGCGCCGGTGACGATGGCAGGCGCAGTCGCCCAATCTTTGGCCGAGGCTTTGGTCGCCGTGGTGCTGGCGCAGCTTATCCGCCCCGGCGCGCCCTGCGCCATCGGTACCTTTACCTCCAACGTCGACATGAAATCCGGCGCGCCCGCTTTCGGCACGCCCGAATACATGCGCGCAACGCAAATGACCGGGCAACTGGCGCGGCTTTACAAACTGCCCATGCGTGCCAGCGGCGTCTGCGCGGCAAACGTGCCCGATGCGCAGGCGACGTGGGAGACGTCGAACAGCCTCTGGTCCGCGGTGCAGTCGGGTACCCATATGGTCTATCACGCGGCCGGCTGGCTGGAGGGCGGGCTGATCGCCAGCCCCGAGAAGTTCGTCATGGACTGCGAGATCCTGCAACATATCCAGCGCTACATGGACCCGATGCTGACCGCCACCGGCCCGGACGAGATCGCGCTGGACGCCATCGCCGAGGTCGGCGATCAGGGTCATTTCTTCGGTATCCAGCACACGCAAGACCGCTACACGACAGCCTTCTATCAGCCCTTCCTTAGCGACTGGCGCAATTTCGAGGCGTGGGAGGCGGCGGGCGGTATCTGGACCGCAGAGCGCGCGCATCAGATGGTGCAGGACATCCTCGCCAGTTTCGAGTCGCCGCCGATGGACGCGGCCATTCGCGAGGAGTTGGCGGAGTTTGTCGCTCGCCGCAAATCCGAAGGCGGCGCGCCCACCGATTATTGACTGCCGGTCCTGACGAACGCGCTGACGGGTATCTGGCCCAAGAGGTACCACGAGGCGCGCTATCGTTTTTTCTTGGTGAAAATACCCGAATCCGACGCCTGTCCAAGCGCGCCCTCAGCCATTCTTGTCCAGCGTGGCGCGGCAGGCCCGGTCGACGGCGGCGTGCAGCAGAACGGTAAAAATCGCCAGCACTATAAGGGCGGCAAACATCAGGTCCGTCTTTGCCCGGCCACTGGCGAGCAGCATGAGATAACCAAGGCCCTTGGACGCGCCGACCCATTCGCCGATGATCGCGCCGATCGGCGCATAGACCGCCGCCAGCCGCAGGCCCGAGGCAAAACCGGGCAGGGCGGCGGGGATGCGGATATGCCGCATGATGCGCGCGGGGCTGGCGCCCATCAGGCGCGCCATGTCGATCCAGGACTGGGGCGTGCGCATCAGGGCATCGAAGAAGGCGGACGTGACGGGGAAGTAGATCACCAGCAGCGTCATCACCACCTTGGAGCCGATGCCATAGCCGAACCAAAGGGTCAGGATCGGAGCGAGGGCAAAGACCGGAACCGCCTGGCTGAATATCAGCATGGGCCGTACCAGTTGGCGCGCGAGGGGGGATGCGGCCAGCGCGATGGCTGTCGCGCCGCCCAAGGTGGCGCCAAGGGCGAGGCCGGCCAGCACTTCGATCGCCGTGATCACCGTATGATGCGCGATCAGCGCGCGGCTGGTCCAGAGCGTTTCTGCCACCAGTGCGGGGCCGGGAAGGATGAAGCGGGGCACGCCCGTCAGCAGGATAAGCGCCTGCCAGGCGGCCAGCGCCACGAGCGCCGAGGCGATGATGCTGCCCGCGCGCCTCATGGCCCGGCCCGCAATTCTGCCAGCAGAGCGCCTTGGGCGCTAAGTGTTTGCGCATCGTCCACCGCGCGCGGCGGCGCGCCCGGGGGTCCGGGCCGCGCGCGCAAGCCGTCCGGGCCGAGGATGAGGATCGCGTCACTCAGCCGGGCCGCTTCGGCCGGATCATGCGTGACCATCAACAC